>JBGVKZ010000016.1:0-53431 GCA_045124055.1 Lachnospiraceae bacterium
ATTTGACCTTTGTTGATTGTTATTTTGTGGTGATTTAACAATACTTCTTATGTAGGCAGATGTCTACTGCTTTTGAAAAGCAAAAACTGTGCCACAGCCTTGGCAGGCCATCGCGCAGCGATTTTGTTCAATTTGAAGTTGGTGTAGAGAATATGATGGAATGGATAAACATTTTTGGTGCAATATTTATAGTTGTAATAATGGTGCCCAATATTATTTATGCATTAAAGTGCAGAGATGGTTTTGAAAATAAGTGGAATAATAAAGGCATTGAAATTGTAGAACAGATAGGAAGATTTGGATGTTTTGGATTCATGGTTGTCAATATCCCTGGAACCTGGTTTGGTTGGTGGTCTGATGAAGCTTTTGCGATGTATCTTATAGCAAATAGCGTCTTAATCATAGTTTATTGTGTGATATGGATTATCTGTTTTAGAAAAAACACGGTTTTTAAAGCATTGGCGTTGTCTATTATTCCATCAGTAATTTTCATATTCAGTGGAGTTATGAGTAGGTCTGTATTATTGATTGTAGCATCAATATTATTTGCACCTGCACATATACTGATTTCTTATAAAAATGCAAAGTGTTAGATGAATTTGAAGTTGCACTTCTATAAGGGTGGAATCTATTGACACAAAAAAAACAGTATGATAGTATTGGCATTAGAAAAAAGGAAGGCACATTTCGTGTAAGGTGAGGAAATGATTAATAGATAATTTGATTTAAGTAAGACACATATGGTTGTTGAACCTGTAGAAATAGGTTTATTTTTGTGTACGCTTAAGTTGGATTATCGCAAGAGGCATTTCCTTTGTTTTCCCTTGGGAAAAGAAATAAAGGTCTATTTAGCGAGTCTATTTTTGCGTATGCAAAAAAGACTCGTTTTTGTGTTCAAAAAAATAATTGACTCGTGTTTCGAAAAGGAGGAACTTTTATGTTACAGATAAAGAAATTAAATTTAACACATAAAAAAGACCTGAGAGTAATTCTTAATGATTTCAACCTTGTGCTAAATGATGGAGATAAGGCAGTTATCATTGGAGAAGAAGGGAACGGAAAATCAACATTAATGAAGTGGATATACAATCCGGCACTTATAGAAAACTATATAGAAGCGGATGGGGAAAGGGTAATGGGGAACGAACGTCTTGGTTATCTTCCACAGGAGATGCCCGATGAAGATAAGAAAAAAACTATATACGAATATTTTTCTGAGGAAGAAATATTCTGGGAGAAAACGCCAAAGGAACTGTCTGTTATTGCGGGAAAATTTGGAATAAAGAATGATTTTTTCTACAGTAGCCAGATGATGGGGAGTCTTTCAGGAGGCGAAAAAGTCAAGGCACAACTTATGCGGCTTTTTATTCGCGATGTTTCCGTGTTGTTGTTGGACGAACCTTCAAATGATATTGACATTGCGACGCTTACATTACTGGAAAAAACCATAAATGACTGGAAGCATATTGTGCTTTTTATTTCACACGATGAAACATTGATAGAGCGTACCGCCAATATGGTAATACATATCGAACAGATTATGCGAAAAACAAAAGCGAGATATACCGTGGCAAAGCTTCCTTATAGAAACTATGTGGAGGAACGGCTTCATAAATTCGAGCTCCAAGAACAGAGGGCACTAAGTGATCGTAGGGAGAAAAAGATTCGGGATGAAAAATATCAAAAAGTGATGCAGAGTGTGCAAAGTGCATTAGGAAATTGTACCAGACAAGCTCCGTCCGTGGCCAAAAATTTGAAGGACAAAATGCATACAGTTAAGGCTATGGGACGAAGATTTAAAAAAGAAGATGAAAATATGACTCAAATGCCGGAGCAGGAAGAAGCAATCTTTTTCAAATTAGGAGATAAAAACTCATACATTCCTGCAGGGAAAACGGTCATAGAATATGAACTTTCAAAGCTTATGACTCCGGATGGCGAAAGAATTTTGGCAGAAGGAATTTATCTGAAAATAAAAGGAGCAGAGAAAATCTGTATTATAGGAGCCAACGGGGCAGGAAAAACGACCCTTCTAAAAAAGATGGCGGAAGAATTTATAAAGCGGAATGATATTAAAGCAGAATATATGCCTCAAAATTATGAAGACTTGCTGGATTTGGATGTTACACCGGTTGATTACCTTGATAAAACAGGAGATAAAGAAGAACGGACAAGAATTAGAACATACCTTGGCTCCCTTAAATACACACTGGATGAAATGGAGCATCCTATTCGGGAGCTATCCGGTGGACAAAAGGCGAAAGTGCTTCTTTTGAGGATGAGTTTAAGTGGTGCCAATGTTCTTATTCTGGATGAGCCTACAAGAAATTTTTCACCATTATCCGGCCCGATAATAAGAAAAATGCTTCGGGAATTTCCGGGGGCTGTCATTAGCATTTCTCACGATAGAAAGTATATTGAAGAGGTGTGTGATAAAATATATCAGCTAAATCCTAATGGATTACAGTTAATATAGAGGTTGTGTTTATTTCAACCGTAACAATTACATATGAATTACGGTTGATTTGGTAAGTTGTCTTTGTTGACCGTAAAATAGAAAAAAAATACGACTTGGTTTGGTGAGAACCAAATTTAGACCGTAAAATAAGAGTTTGACGGAGGATATGATATAAATGGAATTGAAATTAGTTAGGATAGGCATTCAAGATGCAGAAAAATTATGGAAGATGCAGGTTGAAGCATTTCAAGATTTATATAAAAAATATCAAGATACAGAAACCAGCCCTGCAACAGAAAATCTGGATAAAATTCAGATACGATTGAATCAGCCGTATACATATTACTATTTTATTGAACTGGATAATATAACAGTAGGTGCAATACGTGTTGTTGATAAGAAAGAAGTAGCAAAAGCAAAAAGGATATCTCCAATCTTCATAATAAACAAGTATAGGAATAAAGGATACGCACAAAAAGCAATACAATTAGTTGAAGAAATTCACGGTAATTCAGATTGGGAACTAGACACCATATTGCAGGAAAAAGGAAATTGTTATTTATATGAAAAATTGGGATATCGACAGACTGGAAAAACAGAAATAATTAATGATAAATTGACATTGGCTTTTTATCGAAAAGAGTGAGAAAATTTCAGTTTTTAAGTGGATTATAGTACTATTGAATATGTTTGCAGCAGGGGCTGATGTGCTGGGCTGTTAAAGGAGCGATAGGCTCTGGTTTCTATTGAAAGGTAGGAATCAGAGCCTTTCTTATTTGCATATCAGCGGGTTTATACTCATATCTAAAATGAGCAAGTTTGAGAATGGAGGGAGGCGTGAGACGTGGACTTCGCATACGAACGCATACTCAGTCACGGGCGTCGCCCTATAAGCCCAGACAACATCATCCTTATGTGTGACAGCACCCATTGGCTGATATTGTCTGACCTTACACGTCTCATACCTTTCGTGGATTGGTGCCAAAGTGGTGTAATCCATCAATCAAATATCCCAAAATCCTTATTTTTCAAGGAAAAATTCCCTTATTTAACAAAACAGAAACATTTCTTAAAAAAATTGCAAACAACTGAAAGATATAATGAAGTCACAAAATCTAGAAAGGTTAAGGTGAACTACAATGGCAGAATTTTTTAAGAAAGCGTTTCGGGAAATGAAGGAAAGTGCAAAAGCACAGCACCAGGTTGATAAGGCCCAGTTTGAACAAGTAAAGGCAGAATCTAAAGCTAATTTCGAGGAGAACAAGGGACACAACACTTTTGCAAAGGCAAAGGCTGATGCCAAGAAAAGTTGGGATGATGCTCATATGACTCCGGCTGAAAGAGCTGCAAAAGCTCAGGAAAAACGAGATGCACAGATTGCAAAAGCAAAGGCAAAGACTAATGAAGCAAACGAACGTTGCGAAGCAGCGAAAAAATAAATTGTAAATACAAGTAAGATCTATGAAATCTGTGTCTTACTTGTAACTCTTTTTGAGGTGTGATATGAAGAAAACAATTACTTACAATGTAAATAAAAAGAAAGTACAGCGTGAAATCAACTATATTCCGTTTCGATATATTCTCGCTGTGCTTATCACGCTGTTTGAAGTGCTTACCGTTATCGGTATTGTAATTGCTTTGTGCTATTATGTCCCGTATTTTTATCTTGCAGCTTGGGCAACGACGATTGCCTGTGTAATTCGTATTATCGCCTCAGATGATAACCCCGATTATAAAGTTCCCTGGCTGCTTTTTGTACTGGTTGTACCCATTGCGGGATTTATGCTGTACTTTATGTTCTACTCGCGAACTTTGCAGAAGAAATTTATTAAGCGTTTGGGAAATTTGAAAAAGCAGTCTTACAAGCAGAATGACAGCAAATTATTTGACCAGCTACGGGTAGAAAATCCTGCGGCAGCAGCACAGGCAAAGATGCTCTGCGATATTGCGGAAACCCATTTGTTTACGGATACAAAGCAGGAGTATTTTCCTCTTGGTGAGGATATGTTTCGACGAATGCTGCCGGATCTTGAAGCAGCGGAACATTTCATCTATATGGAATACTTTATCATTGAAGAAGGCAAGTTCTGGAACTCTATTTTAGATATTCTGAGACAAAAAGCCGCTGAAGGTGTTGAAGTTAAGATTTTGTATGATGACATCGGTTGTATGATGACCTTGCCCGGTAATTACTGTACGATTTTAGAGTCATACGGTATTGACGCTATTCCATTTTCAAGACTGAGAGGCAATGCCGACAGCGAGTTTAATAACCGTAGTCACCGTAAGATATTGGTAGTTGATGGTAAAATCGGATACACCGGTGGTATCAATATTGCTGATGAATATATCAATGAATTTGAAAAACACGGACATTGGAAGGATACCGCTATCCGCTTAGAAGGCGAAGCAGTATGGGAACTGACAAAGTTGTTTCTTGTGGATTATGGTATCAATGAAAAGGAAATGTTCATTGCACAGAATGAATTGTATCCTGCACAAGCAGATATTGTCGAACCAGGTTATATCATTCCGTTTGGAGACGGTCCACATCCTATATATGAGCATAGAGTCGGTAAAAGCGTCATACAGAATATGTTATCCAGTGCCACTCGTTATGCATGGATGACCACGCCTTACCTTATCATTGATAATGATCTATGCACTGATATTGAGAATGCTGCACTGCGTGGTGTGGATGTTCGTATCATTGTTCCGCATATTCCCGATAAAAAATTGGTCTTTGGTATGACCCAGAGTTTCTATCATAGATTGATGGCAGCGGGCGTTAAGATATATGAATATGAACCCGGCTTTATACACGCAAAGAGTTATCTTGTAGATGATGTGTATGCGATGATTGGTACGATTAATCTTGACTATCGTAGTTTAGTTCATCACTTTGAAAACGGTGTTTGGATGTATAAATGCGATGCTGTCAATTCTCTAAAAGCTGATATGGAAGATACACTAACTAAGAGTATTGAGGTTACACCGGAAATGTTAAAAACAAATCTACTGCAACGGTTCATTCGTTCCGTTGTAAGAATATTTGCACCTATGTTGTAAAAATTAAAAGAAGGAGAAAGCGTAAAATGAATGCTATTGAAATCAGAAATTTATCAAAAAGCTTTCGCGGTATGTACGCTGTGGACCATTTGAATATGACTGTACCCGTTGGGGCAATATATGGCTTTATCGGTGAAAATGGCAGTGGCAAATCCACAACTATGAAACTTTTGTGCGGGCATCTTGTGCCGGATGAAGGTCAGTTGAACTTATTTGGCAGAAAATATACCGATCCTGGTGTCAGAGTACGTGTGGGGGCATTGATTGAAAATGCAGGCTGTTTCCCTGGTTCCAGCGTATATCAGAACCTTATGATGCAGTGCATCAATCTCGGTATTCCAAATGCCGACAATGAAATTCATCGTGTGCTTGAAATCGTGCGTATGGAAGATTCTGCAAACATCAAGTTCAAAAGCTGTTCTCTTGGTATGAAGCAGCGTATCGGTATTGCGATGGCACTTCTCGGAAATCCTGCCTTGTTGATTCTGGACGAGCCTATTAACGGACTTGACACGGATGGTATGAGAATTATGCGTGAGATTCTTGTAGATATTACGCAGAAGTACGGTTGTACCGTTCTCATTTCCTCCCATATTCTTGGAGAACTTGAAAAGATTGCCACCCATTACGGCATTATCCGTCAGGGAAAGATGATTATGGAGCTTTCGGCTAAGGAAATGGACTCTAGTGCACAGGTTTTCGTATCGCTTAAAACAAAGGATACCATAGGGGCCAAAAGCATTCTTAGAAATAAATTTACCGACGTTCGAGAGGAAGAAGGATATATTCGTGTGTACGATATAGACGATACGGCAACTATTGTAGATTACTTAATGAAAAATGGTCATATTGTGAGTGAAATTAAGAAAAACAAAATAGGTCTTGAAGAATACTACATTGAACTGATGTCAAAGAAGGAGGAAGAATAAGATGAACAATACCTGTGAGTTAAAATTTGAATCTCCAAGCTTTACGCAGAGAATTAAAGGAATGCTTGGAGTAGATTTTTATCGTTTGTTCCATACGCCTATGTTTTATATCTTCCTTGCTGTTGCAGCCATCATTCCCGCTCTTGTTTCAGCTATGACAATGATGCCTGATGCAAATGGTAATACAATGGAGCCGTTATATTCGAATGTATGGCAGATTATTGCCGCTTCAGATTCTTTGTATGTAGTAGGCAGTATATCCGACTACGCCAATATGAATATGGTGTTTATTTTCGGCGGTATTATGGTATCCATCTTCATAGGACATGATTATAAGAGTGGATATGTAAAGCAGCTCTTTACCACCCACGCCAAGAAGCAGGATTATATGATTTCCAAAACTCTCGTTTGTGCCTTTGCAATGGCGTGTATGTGCGTTATATACCTGCTTGGTGGTACGATAGGCGGCTTGCTTGTGGGATATGAAACTAGCGTAAATGTCGGTTCGCTTATCATTGCAATTCTTGGAAAAATGATTATGAGTCTTGGGTGGGCGAGCCTTTATACCTTCCTTAATATTATTTTCAGAAGATACTTTGGTATTTCCATTGCATCGAGTTTTTTCTTTGGAACGGGTATTCTCATTATCGGCGTAGCAGCTATTGCCCGAAACCTTTCTATTCCGACAAGCTTCCTTAATATTTTCCTTTATGGCTCGTCGGTCAATGCTTGTCTGACAAGCAATATGGGAACGTTGCTTATTTGCATTGTTGTTTCTGTGGCGTGGACACTTTTCTATAACATCCTCGGCACTAAAATACTTTCTAAGAGTGATGTCTATTAAAGGAGGGCGAAAAATGAATGCAGTAGAAATTAAAAATCTTTCTAAAAATTTCGGTCCCAAACAGGCCGTATGCGGTCTTGAAATGACTGTACCAATGGGTGCGATTTACGGCTTTATCGGTGAGAATGGTTCGGGTAAATCCACCACAGAAAAAATGATTTGCGGTCTTATTCCTACAAGCAGTGGTTCCATCAAACTCTATGGCAGGGATTACACCGACCAGGCAGTACGCGAAGGGATTGGCGTTCTAATTGAAGCTCCAGGTTGTTTTCCGGGTCTTACCGTCTTTGACAATATGATGCTTCAAGCAGCGAATCTTGGCATCTCTAATGCGGAAAAAGAAGTAATTAAGGTTCTTAAAACCGTGCGTATGGAGGGGGCAGCAGGTAATAAATATAAAAATTGCTCCCTTGGTATGAAACAGAGAGTCGGCATTGCGATGGCTTTGCTGGGTAATCCTACGTTACTTGTTTTAGATGAACCTTTGAACGGCTTGGATGCAGATGGTATGAGAATTATGCGAGAGGTATTCTTGGATGTAGTAAGCGATGGCAAGCGTAGTATTATTGTATCTTCTCACTTGCTTGGCGAGCTGCAAAAGGTGGCAACCCACTACGGCATTATCCGTCACGGAAGAATGATTTGCGAGATGACCGCAGATGAACTGAATGCAAGCTGCCGTACCTACGTGGCGTTGCAGAATGGCGATATGAACAGAAGTAAAATGCTTCTTGGCTGCAAATATTCCCGGGTAGAAGAAGATGAAGCCGGTTACATTCGCGTTTATGATTCGACAACGCCGGAGGAATTTGTTACTTATCTTTATGAGAACGGAATCTGTGTTACAGAAATTATGACTGATAAAATAAGTCTTGAAGAATATTATATAGACATTATGAAGGGAGGCAAATAGGAATGGAAAACGAAGTGAAATTTGAAAGAAAAAGCTTTGGAAAGCGTGTAAAGAGCATACTGAAGGTAGACTTCAAAAGGATGTTCAAATCCAAACTTTTTTATATTCTGCTTGCTTGTGCCCTTGTTGTGCCCATTATTATGATGGTAATGTTGACGATGATGGACGGCAGCGTATCGGTTAATCCCCAGACAGGAGTTGAAACCATAATACACGGTCCTGAAAATGCGTGGCAGTCTATTGGTACACTTCCTGGAGCGGAATCGGCAGGGGGTATGGATGTACTTAGCATGTGTAACATCAATATGGTGTTTATGGGAGTTGCTGTTTTTATCTGCCTCTTTATTTCAGAGGATTTCAGAAGTGGATATGCAAAAAATCTTTTTACTGTCCGCTCTAAAAAAGGTGACTATGTAATCTCCAAAATGTTGGCAGGTTTTGTCTGTGGAACTATTATGCTGATTTTGTACTTTGTAGGTGCTATGCTTGGTGGTGCAATTTCTGGATTGTCCTTTGACCTCGGTAGCCTAACGGCAGAAAACATTGTAATGTGTATGCTTGCAAAAATCTTCCTAATGTTTGTATTCATTTCAATTTTTGTGCTTATCAGTGTGGCAGCAAAGCAGAAAGCCTGGCTTGCTATAATGCGTTTCCTATTGGTAAGGTATATAAATAAGAATAAGCTCGGAGAAAAACGGCTGATGGAGCTTGAGCGTTCAAGACTCTGTGCTATCATTCTGACAACACTCAACCTGGTATTATCGGGTGCGGTACTGATGATTCTTTATCGCAACAGAGGATTCCACTATAATGGTATTTTGATTTATGTTATGGCGATGTATACCTTCTATGTAACGACTACCGCCATTATTGACCTGATTCAGTATAGAAAGTATGATAACCCTATCCTTTCCACTTCAAAGGTTATCAAAATGGCAGCAGCACTGGTTTCTATGCTGTCGCTTGAAACTGCAATGTTCTCGCAATTTGGTGAAGAAATGTCACCTGAAAATCAAAGAATTATGATTGCTCTAACTGGAGCCGGTGTCAGCGTGGTTGTAATTACAATGGCAATTTACATAATTGTTCGCTCCACAAAAGAGATAAAACAAGTGAGGAGACTGAAGAAAAATGGAGAATAACGAAAAAGAAACATTTAAGTTTACCTATTCTGCAAAAGAGCAGGAAGAAATCAAGAATATACGCAAAAAGTATGCTGTACCCGAAGAAGATAAAATGGAACTCTTGCGAAGACTTGACGCAGGTGTTACTCAAAAAGCAACAATGGCAGCACTTATTCTCGGTATTTTTGGTGTACTTTTTCTGGGCGTAGGTATGAGCCTTGCTATGTCAAACTTAAGTGAGATACTCGGTTCATATCAGAATATGGGAATGCTGATTGGTATTATCGTTGGATTGATTGGTATTGTTCTTATTTGTCTTGCTTATCCTGTATATAACTATGTTATAAAAAAAGAGCGTGAGAAAATCGCCCCTGAAGTGATTCGTTTGACAGATGAATTGATGAAATAAGGTTTCACAATGCAAGTTCTTTTTTATTTTAATAAGAAAAGTCTAAATAATAGAAAGTAAGCATTAGTAATGCTGAAATCTACATATTTGGCTGCATTTTTAAAGAATGCTACGGTAAGTAGCGTTCTTTTTTTGTATGTAAACAGGTGTTGGTGGTTGCTATTTGGATTACAAAATAAAATGAGGCTAACAAGTCAAGAGGTCACTTAGGAGGTAGACAATGGAAACAAATAAAAAAATTCTAATTTCAGCAAAAAATTTAAGAAAAGAATTTGGTACAGGAGAAACGAAGCAGAAAATTTATGAGAATCTTTCACTTGATATTTATAAGGGTGATTTTACCGTTGTAATGGGTGCATCTGGAGCGGGAAAATCCACATTGATGTATTCCCTGTCGGGTATGGACAGACCTACGGCAGGAAATATTACTTTTTTAGATAGGGAAATTACAAAATATAATGATGATGAATTAGCAGTGTTCAGAAGACAAAATTGTGGTTTTGTTTTTCAACAGATATACTTGTTGGAGAAAATGAGTCTTATGGATAATGTTCTTACAGCAGGAGCCCTAGTGAACAACAATAAAAAACAAGTAATCAGCAGAGCTAAGGAATTGTTTGAACTGGTAAATATTCCAGCCATAACACAAAAGAAATTTTCATCTCAGGTTTCAGGTGGCGAGGCACAGAGAGCAGGTATTGTTAGAGCCGTTATTAATCATCCGGCCGTTGTGTTTGCAGATGAACCTACGGGAGCACTTAATTCTCATAATTCAGAAGCTGTACTGAATGTATTTACCAAACTTCATGAAGAAGGACAGAGTATTATTATGGTTACCCATGACAAGAAAACAGCCCTACGTGGAAACCGTGTTTTATATATAAAAGACGGACAGATTTTCGGCGATTGCAGACTGGATAATTATCAGGCAGCAAACAAAGAAAGAGAAAAGAAATTGGATAATTTCTTAACGGAAATGGGGTGGTAATTATGAAGATGATTCAATCACAGTTTCTGTATAATTTAAAGAAGGATAGGGGTTCTTTCTTATCTTTTGGCCTAGTGATTTTTATTACTGCCATAATGCTGAATTTGGCATTTGTCTTAGTATTTCAGGTGGATAAAGCCTACGATAAAAAGTTTGAAGAACTGGATACGGCTACAGTAAATGTTTGTATTCCCAAAATGCAGGATACATCTACACTCTATGAGGAAATGGAAAAAGTAGAAGGTGTTGCAAAAGTGGAATGCAGGGAAGCTATATTTGTAGAAACAGTAGTAAAGGATTTTCGTGAAACAGATTTTTCTATGAACACCCTATTTTACAATTTAGATGAAACAAGGAATATGAATCAACTGGATATCAAAGAAGAAAACAGCCAATGGACAGAGAAAACAATATATCTTCCCTTATATGTTTCAAGTTTTGGTGAATTTGGATTAAACGATGAAATTGTTTACGAAATAGGCGACGAAAAGCATACCTTTGCTGTGAGTGGAGTCGTGGAGGAGATGCAATATGGTAACTATGGAAAGGGGCTTATGGGTGCGTATCTTCCAGAGAATGTTTTTGAAGATTTTGCAAAAGAGTACGAAGCAAATAAGGTGATTGAATATTCTATTTTGGCAGAGGAAGATGTAGATGCAGAATTTCTTTATTCTGAAATTAGTCAGTTCCTAGAAGATAAAGACATTACTATGCTTACAGGTATTGAAAAAAATTCTACAAAAGATACTCGTACGATGGTTTGTAATCTGTTGATTTTAGTTTTGGTGGCATTTGCCATGATAATTTTACTTGTAAGTGTATTTTTGTGTAAGTTTCGTATTAGTAATTCGATTGAGGAAGATATGGTAAATATGGGAATATTAAAGGCTTTGGGCTATACAGGCAATATGATAATTGCAAGTGTAGTTATGCCATATCTTACAGTGACATTGTTGGCAACCATATTAGGCGTGCTTCTTTCCTATGGAATTTTGCCCGTGTTATCAGAGGTTCTGACTTTGCAGGCGGGCTTTTCCTTTCACTTATTGTTTGATAGCAAGGCACTGTTATGTGTCGTGTTAATCCTGGAGTGTATCGTGCTGCTTTTCACCTATACAGCAGCAAGACGTATAAAAAAACTTCGACCAATTAATGCAATTAGAGGAAATGGAGAAGAAAAGAAAGCGAAGAAAAATCATATTCCACTGGAAAGTACAAAAGGGAATACAAAGGTTTTACTTGTGATGAAACAGATGCTTTCTAGTGGAAAACAGAATGTGTTACTGTTTAGTGTTTCTTTCGCATTGACAATACTAATAGCATTTGCAAGTACAATGTTCTATAATGTTATTGTGAAACCAAACAACTTTCTTTCCACACTATCAGAAGAGATGCCTCAGATTATGATATATCCAGAGGCTGAATCGGGAGAAAACCTGGCAAAAGAGTTACAATCACTTTCTGAAGTGGATAAAGTACTACAATATACAGTTGGAACTTTAAATATCGACGATACTTCGGTTACGGTTTTTGCGTGCAAGGATTTTAGTCAAGTATCAAATGATTTATGTTATTTGGGAGATAATCCTGAAAAGAAGAATGAGATTGCATTGGGAAGTTCCTTTGAGGGAATGTACGAAATCGGAGATTCTATCGAGATTATTAATGGTGAAAAATCCAGTATATATGAGATTACAGGTTTTATTCAGAGTGTAAACTATCAAGGAAATGTGTGTGAATTGTCCTTGGAAGGATATGAAGCACTTCTTACGCAGAAGCTAGAGCCGTCCTTGTATGTGTACTTGACAGAAAAAACGGATGCCAAACTGGTCATCGAAGATATTGAGAATCAGTATGGAGAACAGATTGTAAATCAGGTAAACTACCAGCAAATGACGGAAACAACCCGTGAAATGTATTCGGGAATTACATCTATTTTGGTAAGTGTTATCTTTGTTTTAACGATATTGATTGTACTGTTTGTTTTATATATTGTAATAAAGACGTTGTTAGTACAGAGAAAAAGGGAATTAGGTATTTATAAGGCAATAGGATATTCCAACGGACAACTGATGTTACAGATGATAGGAAGCTTCCTTCCATCTTCTGTCTTGGCAGTATTGATATCATCTGTTTTAGGATTAATCTATGTACCTCAAATGATTGCATTTATTTTTAGTTCAATAGGTGCCATGAAAAACAATATGGAGGTATCACTATCCTTTTTGATGATTTTTGCTTTGATACAAATACTGGCAAGCTTTGTTATAAGTATATTTTTAACAAGACCAATAAAGAAGATTTCAGCTTATGCATTAATTAAGGAGAATTAGAGATGAATTTTGGAGATAAATTGAAACAAATTAGAGCAAATCAGGGATTATCACAGGAACAACTAGCAGAAAAAATTGGTGTTTCCAGACAGGCAATTACGAAGTGGGAAACTAACAGAGGACTTCCAGATGTAGAAAATATGATTATTCTGGCAGAAATTTTTAAGGTAACACTGGATGAATTAGTGCTTCAAAGGACCATTGAAGTAGAAACAAATGAAGAAGTTTTTGTAAGTGAAACAGTCTATGACATTGACTATGATAAGCATTTTGATATTCGGATAGGGAATGCCAGAAAAATATGTATAACTACCTTCGATGAGGAGAAGGTTCGCATAAAGCTTCAGTCAGAGGTCTGGGATAATCTGGATGCACGCTATAAAGTAAAAATTGATGAAAGGAAGAATCGTTTGGATATTGAATGTCAAAATCAAAAATCTGCTAGCAAAATGGAAGCAGAAAATTCACTGGATATTCAAATTTTACTTCCTAAGAATTTTACAGAACACTGTGAAATTGATGCATCTGTAAAAGAACTTTACATAGAAAATTTAAAAATGAAATGTTTAGAATACGACGGAGCAGCAGATTTGATATATATTAGAGACGTAGAAGGAAGTCTGGAATTTACAGGGAAAACAGACTACGAAATGATGATAGACGGAATTTGTAGTAAAGTCGATATAAACCAATGGGGAGCAAAAACTTTAATCCGAGTAGCAGATATCAGTAAATATACTGTTTTGAATAAGGGAAGAAAATCTAAGGTTTACTATATCAAAGATGGTGTAAGAAGTGAGGAAAACCTTGGAGAAAACGGAGAATGCATTATCAGTGTTTCAGGTATTCGCTCGGAACTTACAATCAGTAACCGATAAAATACACAATAGGAAAAACGTAGAATAAAACTGCCAATAATGAGAATAATAAATACGGACAGAAGCGTAAAAAGATGATTGTGGAGGATTACGATTATGTGTACAGCTGTATCGTATAAGACAAAAGATCATTATTTTGGCAGGAATATGGACTTGGAGTTTTCTTATCATGAAACAGTGACCATTACTCCAAGAAACTATCCATTTCGTTTTAGAAATACAGAGGATATGACACCAAAGAGCGATAAAATGATGCACTATGCAATCATAGGAATGGCTTATGTGGTAAAGTCATATCCTCTTTATTATGATGCTACCAATGAAAAAGGCTTAAGTGTGGCAGCACTCAATTTTCCCAATAATGCAACCTATCATGCTGTTATGGAAGGTAGAATAAACATAGCCAGTTATGAACTGATTCCATGGCTTTTATGCCAGTGTGAGAGTGTAGATGAAGTTATGGAGCTCTTAGGAAAAGTCAATATTACAAATCAGAATTTTTGTGAAGAATTACCGGTTTCACCACTTCATTTTATGGTTTCAGATAGAAAACGCAGCATTGTCCTAGAACCTATGACAACAGGGCTTATGGTCTATGATAATCCGGTAAATGTATTGACGAATAACCCACCATTTTTATATCATACTACGAACTTAAATAATTATATGAGTTTGACGACGGAAATGCCTCAAAATCATTTTTCTGAAAAACTTCCGCTAAGTCAATATAGCAGAGGTATGGGTTCTTTGGGGCTCCCAGGAGATTTGTCCTCTGCTTCCAGGTTTGTAAGGGCAGCCTTCACTACACTAAACTCTGTTTCAGGTGAGAGTGAAAAAGAGAGTGTGAGCCAGTTTTTCCACATTCTCAATTCTGTGTATCAGCAAAAAGGCTGCGTAAAAATGGGCAACGATTTGTATGAAAAAACAGTATATTCCTCCTGTATGAATACAGATAAGGGAATTTATTATTATACCACATATGAGAATGCTCAAATCAATGCCATCGATATGCATAGAGAAAATTTGGATGGAGAAAAACTGATTTCCTATGAACTGATAAAAGAGCAACAGATAAATTATCAAAATATCAATTAGTAATTGACAACTCGGTTTACTCGGAGTAGACTAAAAATAGAAATGGGTCTACAAGTAGTAAACCGATTTTTTTGATGCATATTAGTTTACAGAATAGAGGAATTTATGGAGGAAAGAGAATGATTGAATATAAATTAGGTGAAGTTGAAATGAGATTTGCAGAAATTATTTGGGAAAATGAGCCGCTTAGCTCCGGACAATTAGTAAAGTTATGCGAAGATATTTTACAATGGAAAAAGTCAACGACGTATACCATATTGCGTAGAGTTTGCGATAGAGGACTCTTTAAAAATGAAGACGGAATGGTTCGTTCGGTGGTTTCAAAAATGGAATTTCTATCTAATAAAAGCCAACAATTTATAGAGGAAACGTTTCAAGGTTCTCTGCCTTCATTTATTGCTGCCTTTACATCAAAGCGTAATTTAAGGGATGAGGAGGTAGAGGAATTGAAAAAATTAATTGAAAGGAGCAAATAATCATTATGACACAATTTTTATTACAGTTAGGAACAATGAGTATACAGGCAACAATTATTATTTTTGTGGTGCTTTTGCTCCGATTTTTCTTTTCTAAAATACATATTGCAAAAAAATATACTAATCTTTTATGGATAATTCCATATATAGCTATGATTTTGCCATGGGGAATCAAGACGCCCTTTAGTTTTTGGCAAATCACGCAGGCTGGCCAAGCGAAAATAGAAAGAACTGTTAATACAATGTCTTATATGGCAGAGGATTTGGTACAGGAAGAAAAGGAATCTTTGGTTATGCAGGAAATGATAGATAACCACTATGCACCACCAACATTGGAAGATAAGGTAAGTAGTAGTAATAGGGTGAGTATTCCTTCTGGTAGCCAGAATATTTTGACAGGTGTTACTACTTGGGACATATTTATTTGGGGACTGTTTACTATATGGCTTTTAGGAATCATTATTTTTTTAATGTATGGTGTTGTAGGCAGTCTTAAATTAAAAAAGAAATTGGTTTGTAGTCTTTTATTAAAGGAAAATGTATATGTTGCAGATGATATCAAAGAGCCTTTTGTATTTGGTGTATTTTCACCGAAAATTTATCTGCCATATAATTTAACAATAGAAGATGAATATTATGTGGTAGAACATGAAAAAACGCATATTCGTAGAAAGGACCCGATTAAAAAAATTTTGGCCTTTGTTATTACGGGAATACACTGGTTTAATCCGTTTGTATGGTTCGCTTTTCATATGATGGCAAAGGATATGGAAATGGCATGCGATGAAGAAACTGTCCAAAGAATTGGTTTACAAACACGCAAGGAATATGCCACAGCCTTGTTAAAGCTATCTGTAAAAAAACGAAATCTTTTTATACCTGTTGCCTTTGGTGAGGGTAACGTAAAGTCAAGAATTAAAAATGTATTAAAGTACAAAAAAACTTTCAGGGTATTGGCAGTAATTGCTGCTTTTTTGATTCTCTTTGTTGCAGTGGTTTTCTTGACAAAGCCTATTGACAAGGTAAGAACAATGGCAGATATAAGATTTTTAGATAATCATGATGAGCTTATGCGACCACCGGTTGAAGGCAAACAAAGGGGTGTCATCGTAATTTATGAAGGTGAGGAATATGCTTTTGATGAGAGCTTTTATGATACGTTTCGGATTTTTTTAGAAGAACTGGAGTTATATGAAGAGTCCAAAGACAGAAGTCGTTCAGAGGACAGACCGGCAGACGTGGTTATTCAGATAGAAGGAGGTGCTACGTATAATTTTGATGAAAAAATGGAGACAATTTGGTGTGATGATGGAGTAAAACCTTCGTTTTCTTATGAGGTTGTGTCACCCAAGAAAGCTATTTTGTTTATAGCAGCACAGATTGCCGTGTGTGAAGGAAATCCGGCGATATATGACGAGGATGTTCAGCAGTCGGAGGAGACACCTTCTATTACAGATATGGAAATATGTGGAGAAAATGGACCATTTTTGGATTATGCAGATGAAAAGTACATAGTTTTTCATACGGCAGAACGATTTTATTTGTACGATAGAGGGCTTAATGAAGTAAGTATGAAAATCAGCTTTCATGATATTTTTAAAGTGGAAGTAGATGCACAAAATTTGGAAGCCTGCGTTCATGATGTGGAAGGCGATATGATTACTATTTATGAATGTGATTTTACTAATTTAAGTTATTGTCTTTATGGTCCGATTGACGTAGATGCATTTGATGATTTTTTACTAACGGACGAGTGTGTTATAAAGGATACAACTGTTTTTAGGACTAAGGAATGTATTCAGATGTCAGACGGAAGTTATCTGTATTTGGAAAGTGGAAGTGGTCTGCTTCAAGATTTGTGTTTTGTTTGCGAGGATATGAACGGAAATCGGACTGATTATGAAATTTTTGATACGACAACTTATGAGACATTTGGAGATACGAGTCTACAGCTTTTTACAGGGGCATATTATATGGAGCCTTTAGATATTACTCATGATGGAAAAGATGAATATATTGTGGTGGATTTTAATGGAATTCAGTCAGATAGTCAGGCACCAGCGTATTTAAAGGTGACAGATGTCGATGGGAATGTTTTGTGGCAGAACGAACTGGGACTTGCAAGAGCCGGGTGGAATTCTTATTATATTGTATGGACAAAAGAAGGAGTATGTTTACTTGAGTATTTACCGGTAGTAATGCAGGAGAGAGGGGAGTATGCATATCGTTTGTTTTATCTGAATGAAGATGGCAGCGAAGTGGAGTTATCTGGTGGTAATGTGAATTTTCTGATACATCCTGATAATGAAGATATTGATGCAGAAACGGTAATTCCAAAGAAAGAAATGCAAGCTTTTGCAGAGGATGTGAATCAATATTTAGAAAGTGCCAGGATGCTCATAAGTACAGTAAATGGGATTTTACAATATCAGACACCTGCGAAAACATACAGTTATAAGGAAGTATATCAGATGCCGTTAGAAGTGCTGGAGTTAGATGTATCAGAAAGCATTGAACTTAATATTACCAAATTGCAAAATTATTATGAAAATTATCATGACGATTAAAAATTTGCGAGGTGACACAAATAAGAATGGGATAGTACACTCTAAAAGTGTGCTATCCCATTTCGTTAATTTACTAAATTAGTCTGTATAGTTATCAAAATAACCCTGAATTAAGATGATTGGTGTACCTTTATCACCAGAACCACTTGTCAAGTCACATAAGGAACCAATCAAGTCTGTAAGCTGTCTTGGAGTTGTTCCCTGAGATGCCATATTACCAACCAAGTTACTATCTTTTTCCTTAATACTCTTAGAAATAGCTTCTTTTAATTCAGCACCGCTTAAATTCTTGAAGTCATTATCTGCTAAGTATTTCAATTTTAATTCGTTTGGTGTACCAACTAATCCGCTTGTGAAAGCAGGGGATACAACTGGGTCAGCTAATTCCCAGATTTTACCCTGTGGGTCTTTAAAAGCACCATCGCCATAAACCATAACTTCAACATGTTTTCCTGTTAATTTTAAGATTTCAGACTGAATGCCTTCTACTAAATCCTGACATTCTCTAGGGAATAATTTAATCTGGTCTTCTGTGGATTTGTTTGAACCAAGTAAACCATATTTTGCATTGTAGCCGCTTCCATTTACGCTACTTGTCATAATATCATCAAGACCACAAACAACTTTTGCACCGTTTTCTTTTAAAATACGCTTTGTTCTTACTCTTGTATGAATATCACAAGTTAATACACAGTCTGTGTAGTTTAAAATTGTTTTTGCCTGGTTGGCAAAGATAATTTCAACTTCAGCACCGGCATCTTTAATAATGTTAGCATAGTAGTCAACATAATCAACGCCTGTAAATTCGTGTTTGTTTTCACCGAATAATTCACGATATTTTCCCAAAGTTAAAACATCTGTGTATGGGTTGATTCCTGCTTCGTCAAGCTGGTCATAAGTTAAAAGAGCATTACCTACTTCATCACTTGGGTAGCTTAACATTAAAACTACTTTTTTCGCACCCATTGCAATACCTTTTAAGCAGATAGCAAAACGGTTACGGGATAAGATTGGGAAAATTACACCAATCGTTTCGCCACCGAGTTTGTTTTTTACATCAGCAGCAATGTCTTCAACAGTTGCGTAGTTTCCCTGTGAACGAGCAACAATAGATTCTGTTAAAGCAATTACATCTCTGTCTCTTAAAGAGAATCCTTCGCTTTCGGCAGCTTCCATAACACTGTTTACCGCAATGTCAACTAAATTGTCACCCTGTCTAATGATAGGGCCACGGATACCTCTTGATACTGTACCAACTTTTCTTTCCATTTATAGATCCTTCTTTCAATAATGTGTGTGAGTTAATATATCCTTATTTATCGTGAATTTCACTGTGTAACTGCTGAAGTGATTTCACTTCGCCAGTGCCATGTTCTTTTACATAGTGAATACCATCAACAGTTGCTTTTGCAGCAGCCATAGTAGTCATATAAGGAATTTTTCCTTTAATAGCTGCTTTACGAAGGTAACTATCATCACTCAAAGCATCTTTTCCGGCAGGAGAGTTGATAATCAACTGAATCTCATCGTTTGCAATCATATCAAGGATATTTGGTCTTCCTTCAGAAAGTTTTTTCACTTTCTTAGCTTCAATGCCGGCAGCATTGATTAAATCGCAGGTAGAACCTGTGGCAACAATATTAAATCCGTTTTCAGCAAAGCCTTTAGCAATTGGGACAACTTCAGCTTTATCTTTTTTGTTTACAGAAATAAGTACTGTTCCTTCTAATGGAAGTTTAGACTGCGTTGCTTCCTGGGCTTTGTAGAAAGCTTCACCATAAGAAGCAGAAAGTCCTAAAACTTCGCCGGTAGAACGCATTTCTGGTCCAAGGATAGGGTCTACTTCCTGGAACATATTGAATGGGAATACCGCTTCTTTTACACCGTAATTTGGAATTTCCTGCTCTTTTAAAGATGGAACAGGAGATGGTCTATTTGTAATTTCAGATGTAATAATATCTGTTGCAAGTGGAACCATACGAATATTACATACTTTTGAAACAAGTGGTACTGTACGGGAAGCTCTTGGATTAGCTTCTAATACATATACTTTGCCATTTTCAATCGCATACTGCATATTCATAAGACCTTTTACATGCATTTCTTCTGCAATTTTTCTTGTATATTCTTTAATTGTTTTAACATTTTCTTCTGTAATGTGTAGAGATGGAATAATACAAGCGGAGTCACCTGAGTGAACGCCGGCCAATTCAATGTGTTCCATAACCGCTGGAACAAAAGCGTGTGTACCATCGCTGATAGCGTCTGCTTCGCATTCCAAAGCGTGATTTAAGAAACGGTCGATAAGAATTGGGCGGTCTGGTGTAACACCGACAGCAGCGTTCATATAGCCTTCCAGACTTTCTTCATCATATACAACTTCCATACCACGTCCACCAAGTACATAAGAAGGACGAACCATTACCGGATAACCAATGCGGTTTGCAATTTCAATCGCTTCAGTTACATTGACAGCCATTCCAGATTCTGGCATAGGAATTTCTAATTTTTCCATCATTGCACGGAATAAATCACGGTCTTCAGCCAAGTCGATAACAGAAGGAGAAGTACCAAGAATTTTTACTCCGTTTTTCTCTAAGTCTGATGCTAAGTTCAGTGGAGTCTGACCGCCGAACTGTGCAATGACACCAAGAGGTTTTTCTTTATTATAAATACTAAGAACATCTTCTAAAGTAAGTGGTTCAAAGTATAATTTGTCTGAAGTATCGTAGTCCGTAGAAACTGTTTCTGGGTTACAGTTAACGATAATTGTTTCAAATCCGAGCTTTTTAAGAGCTAAAGCAGCGTGAACACAACAATAGTCGAATTCGATACCCTGACCGATACGGTTTGGACCACCGCCAAGAATCATAATCTTTGGTTTTTCATTAGAAATAGGATTCTTATCTTCAGCGTTATAAGTAGAGTAGTAGTATGCACTATCCTGTGTACCGCTTACGTGAACACCTTCCCAAGCTTCTTCTAAGCCAAGACTTAAACGTTTGTTACGGATATCGTCTTCTGAAACTTCAAGAAGCTGGCTTAAGTATTTATCAGAGAAACCATTTTTCTTAGCCTGAATTAATGATTCATCGGCTGGCAGAGAGCCTTTTGATTTTAAAAGGTTTTCTTCTTCTTCTACCAATTCTTTCATCTGTTCGATGAAGTAGTGTTTTACTTTTGTGATTTCGTAAATTTCATCAACAGTAGCCCCTTTTCTTAAGGCTTCATACATAATGAAATGACGTTCACTGGAAGCTGTTCCTAAAAGCTTTAATAATTGTTTTTTATCAAGAGAGTTAAAGTTCTTTGCATAGCCTAAACCATAACGACCTGTTTCCAAACTTCTGATAGCTTTCTGGAAAGCTTCTTTATAAGTTTTACCGATACTCATAACTTCACCAACGGCACGCATCTGAGTACCTAACTTATCTTCAACACCTTTGAATTTTTCAAAGGCCCAACGAGCAAATTTGATAACTACGTAATCTCCATCTGGAACGTATTTATCAAGAGTGCCATATTTTCCACATGGAATATCTTTTAATGTAAGTCCAGCAGCAAGCATTGCAGATACTAAAGCGATAGGGAAACCTGTTGCTTTAGAAGCAAGAGCTGATGAACGAGAAGTACGAGGATTGATTTCGATAACGATAATACGGTCTGACACTGGGTCATGTGCAAACTGCACATTTGTACCACCGATAACTTCGACAGATTCAACAATTCTAAATGCCTGTTCTTTCAAACGGTCTTGTACTTCCTGAGAAATAGTAAGCATAGGTGCTGCACAGAAGGAGTCACCTGTATGAACACCAAGTGGGTCAATGTTTTCAATGAAACAAACAGTAATCATATTATTGTCTGCGTCACGAACCACTTCTACTTCCAATTCTTCCCAACCTAAAATAGATTCTTCAACAAGTACCTGGCCTACTAAACTTGCCTGTAAACCACGGGCACAAACTGTACTAAGTTCTTCCTTATTATATACAAGGCCTCCGCCTGCACCACCCATTGTATAGGCTGGACGAAGAACTACCGGATAACCTAATTTATCAGCAATAGCAAGAGCTTCTTCTACTGAGTAAGCAACTTCACTACGTGCCATTTCAATGCCAAGAGCATTCATAGCTTTCTTAAATTCAATACGGTCTTCACCACGTTCAATGGCATCAACCTGAACACCGATAACCTGAACGTTGTATTTGTCAAGAATTCCAGTGCTATTTAATTCAGCACAAAGATTCAGAGCTGACTGACCACCTAAGTTAGGAAGTAATGCATCAGGACGTTCCTTGGCAATAATTTGTTCCAATCTTTCTACATTCAATGGTTCAATGTAAGTTACATCTGCTGTTTCAGGGTCTGTCATAATAGTAGCAGGGTTTGAATTCACAAGTACGATTTCGTAACCTAATTTACGAAGGGCTTTACAAGCCTGAGTACCAGAATAGTCGAATTCACAAGCCTGTCCGATAATGATTGGACCAGAACCAATGATAAGTATTTTATTAATATCTGTTCTTTTTGGCATAAGTTGTCTCCTCCTTTTGTTCCTTTATTTATTATATAGAAAAATTGAAAAATCACAAGGAAAATTTGCATAAAATTGTTACTTTCTATGGATATTATTTTGTGAGTTTGATAAAATGTTAAAAAATATGGGAAAAAGAGGTAGGTCAGATGAGAATCGGAATGGGTTACGATGTGCATAGAGTGGTAGAAGGCAGAGATATGATAATAGGTGGAGTGAAAATTCCATATGAAAAAGGACTCCTTGGACATTCAGATGCAGATGTGCTTTTACACGCAATCTCCGATGCACTTTTAGGTGCAGCAGCACTTGGAGATATAGGAAAACATTTTCCAGATACAGATATGCAATATAAAGGAATTTCCAGCCTGATTTTGCTAAAGAAGGTAGGAGAGCTGCTGGAGGAAAAATGCTTTCTGATTGAAAATATTGATGCTACAATTATTGCCCAAGCACCTAAAATGCGACCTCATATAGATGCCATGCGACAGAATATTGCAGATGCGTTAGGTATTGATATAGAACAAGTGAATGTGAAGGCAACCACTGAGGAAGGTCTTGGTTTTACAGGGAATGGCGAAGGAATTTCGGCTCAGGCAATTTGCCTATTAAACAGCCCTATTGATTTTTGCACTATGGAAGTAGGAAATGAAAGTATGTCAAAAAATGGCTGCGAAGGATGCCAAGGGTGTAAAAAAGCATAGTGTAAAGCGGTGTATCGATTAATTTTGTAACAGGAGAATTATAGGGTGGACACAATTTTAGAACAATACGAGGTTCGTAAAACAAACAAAGAAAAAACAAGATTTATAGAATATATAAAAACGCGTTTAGAAAAAGCAGGTTATTCCCAAGAAAACGACATCAAAATTGAAGAAAAAGGTATAGGAATATTGAAAAGCCGTAACATTGTTGTAGGTAATCCTGAAACTGCCCAGATTTTATTGGGAGCACACTATGATACTTGTGCTGTGCTTCCTTTTCCAAATCTTATGTCACCCACAAACCCGGTGATATTCATTGTGGTACAATTAGGACTGGCATTATTACTGTTAACTATTCCAGCTGTTTTGGCAGTGATATTGTCATTACTTACCAATCATCTATTAGATGAATATTCTACATATCTGATTTTGTTAATTGCACTGATGATTCATATGATGTTTGGGTATAAGAATAAGCATACTGCAAATGATAATACCTCCGGCGTGATAACCATTACACGAATTTTAGAAGCATTACCTAAGGAAGCAAGAAGTAAGGTTTGTGTGGTGTATTTTGATAATGAAGAAAAGGGCCTATTTGGTTCTGAGTTCTTTTATAAAAAACATAAACAGGCAGTAAAGGGAAAATTAGTCTATAATTTTGACTGTGTAGGAGATGGCAAAGAAGTTGTATTTTTGTCTAAGCATAAGGCGAGAAAAGATGAAAAATATACACAGTTACTTGCTGTTTTACAGGAATCTGTAAAAGAACATGATGTAAAACTTTTAATAAAACATATAAAACCAATGATGTTTGCTTCAGACCAGATGCATTTTAAGAAAGGTGTGGGTGTTTGTGCTGTCCGTAAATCTTTGGTTGGCAGATATGTGGCTAGAATCCATACTCCTTTTGATACGAAATGTAGGGAAGAAAATATCAACTATTTAGTAGATGCAATGACAAAATATATAGGAGCAATAGATGTCTAGAGATTTGGCAAGACAAAAGAGACAAATTTCTATGGAAGAATGCATAGAGCTACTAAAAAAAGAAAAAAGAGGGGTATTGTGAAGATGGAAACTGGGCATTAAAAATGAAAAGTGTGGTTGTTTTTGGAAAAATGGAGTTAGTCGATGATTTGGATAAAATTATCGACATATCCACAAAACTGAGCCATAAATTTACCGGGGACGATTCACATATTCAAGAAGAAATCGAAAAATATGCAAAACAAACTGTTCTTTTAGAACTTACCGTAGAACATATCTGTGGAAAATTGGTGACAGAGTCATAGAAATGGAAGCAAAAAACTCTGTTGGCATTATCTTTTCCTAATCTGGAAAAAATTTCCTTGACAAGTTAGAGTAAACTAACTATATTAATATTACAAACGGTTAGCGATGACTAACCTTTCGAAAAGCAAAATCGATGCATCAAGGTGTATCGTTTGCTATCAGTGAGGAAGGAGACAATAAAATGAAGGTGGTAGAATTAAAAAATGTTTCTCGTGTTTATCGCAATGGGGAACATGAACAAAGAGCATTAGATGGGGTCAATTTGGAGTTGGAAAAAGGAAAATTTATTGTAGTTTTAGGTCCAAGTGGAGCTGGAAAGAGCACACTATTAAATATGCTTGGTGGATTAGATAGTCCAACAAGTGGAACAATTCTGGTAAATGGAAAAGACATTTCTACACTCAGTAATGACGAACTGGCTGAGTATCGTGCATCTACGGTAGGCTTCGTTTTTCAGTCCTACAATTTAATTCCCACATTAACTGTTTATGAAAATGTAGCACTTATTAAAGAAATTGCACCAAACGCACTAGATGTTATGCAAATGATAAAAGAAGTGGGACTTTTTGACCATATTCATAATTTCCCGGTAGAGTTATCTGGTGGAGAACAGCAGAGAGTCTCGATTGCAAGAGCTATTGCAAAAAATCCGGAAATTTTACTCTGTGATGAACCAACAGGGGCCTTGGATTCAGAAACCGGAGTTTTAGTTTTAAGATTATTGCTCTCAATGGCAAAGAATTATGGAAAAACCATTATCATTGTCACGCATAATCAAAATATCGCCAAAATGGCAGATACAATCGTAACTGTGAAAAATGGAAAAATAGAAGCTTGTATGCAGCAGGATAATCCACTATCTGTGGAAGAAGTGGAGTGGTAATATGTTGGGTAAAAAATTATTGAGAACTATTTGGAAATATAAGACACAGTTTCTTTCTATGATTATTATGATAGCCATTGGTGTTGGCATATTTGTTGGATTTCATGTGGAATGGTATAGCTTGCAGGAGGATACTACAGCCTTTTTTGAAGATACAGCTTACGCAGATTACCGCATTTTTTCAGAAGAAGGATTTTCAAAAGAAGATGTAGAAATTATTTGCAATACAGAAGGTATTTTAGAAGCGGATAGATTTTTTACAATGAATGTAGGTATAAAAGATACAAAAAAAGCTTTGGAATTAAATGTGGTAGAAAATCATAAAGTGTCAAAAATGATGCTTATGGAAGGAGCAAACTATGATAAACAGACAGACGGCATCTGGCTTTCGGACAAATTTGCGACGAAAAATGATATAAAAATTGGCGACAGCATTACCCTGACCTATCGTGATTTGGAATTAGAAAGTGAAGTGGTTGGTTTTATCAAAAGTGGTGAATATCTGGTTTGTGTGGCAGATGACAACCAGTTAATGCCGTATTATGAGATGTTTGGATACGCATATATTTCTCCAGAGGTTTTTTTTGATAAATTGGGTGTGGAATACTATCCACAAATCAATATTCTATCAGATTTAGAAAAGACAGATATGGAAAATCTGATAAAAGAGGTTTTAGGAAAAACAACCCTTGTTTTGTCAAAAGAAGAACATCTTGCTTATGCATCAGCACAAAGTGAAACTGAGGAAGGAAAGACTATGGGGACAATTCTGCCCATACTATTTTTACTCATAGCCATTTTGACGATGGTAACGACGATGCATCGTATTACAATTAATGAAAAAACACAAATCGGTACACTTAAGGCGTTGGGATTTCAAGACAAAAGAATTATCCGTCACTATACCTCCTATGGATTTTTTATTGGAGTTGTCGGTTCACTTCTTGGAGTTTTGTTAGGCTATGGTATTGCCTCAATTATTGTAAGTCCTAGTGGCATGATGAGTACCTACTTTGATATGCCAGACTGGAAGCTGCATATGCCTTGGTTTTGTTATGTGGTAATTGTGTTTATGATTTTATTACTCACACTGATTGGTTTTCTTTCAGTAAAGCAAATGTTAAAAGGGAATGCCATAGATTCCTTGAAGCCATATGTGCCTAAAAAAATGAAACAGACCTTTTGGGAAAAAACAAGTTTTTGGAATAGACTATCCTTTGGAACAAAATGGAATTGCCGTGATATTTTAAGACATAAAGCAAGAACCTCAATGACCCTTTTGGGTATCGTTGGCTGTATGCTTTTACTGGTAGGCGGTCTTGGTATGAAAGATACAATGGCCGGATTTATGAAATTATTAAATGAAGATGTCAATAATTACGAAACAAAAATCAATCTGGTAGAAACCATTTCTAACGAAGATGCCATAGCTCTTGCGAAAGAGGTAGATGGTGATTTTAGTTCCAGCAGTAGCGTTAGTCTTAATGGAGAGGCTGTGACTTTGGAAATATACAACGTGACCAAAGACAAAATACGCTTTTTGAAGGAAAATAGTGGCTATGAGGAAATTTCTGATGAGGGTGCATACATCTGTATTCGTCTGGCAGAGGATATTCAGGTGGGCGATAGGATTGAATTTTCACCATATGGAAGTGATGAAACCTATTCCGTGAAGGTAGCCGGTGTTTTGCGTTCTGTTATGACAGAAAACATTGTAATGACAGATACTTATGCCCAGAAAATTGGGATTCCGTATACGATTGATTGCATTTATACTGACAAAAAAATAGAGGAAATCGAAAATTCTCCATACATCGAAGGAAAACAATCCAAACAAAATATTATAGATTCCTACGATAGTTTTATGGATATTATGAATACTATGGTTATGGTTCTAGTTTTGGCGGCTGTTATTTTGGGAATGATTGTTTTATATAACTTAGGAAAAATGAGTTATGTTGAGCGTTACAGAGAACTTGCCACCTTAAAAGTAGTAGGCTTTAAAGACAAACACATTGGAAAATTGTTAATTGGGCAGAATGTGTGGTTGACTGTTATTGGTGTGATTTTAGGATTACCTATGGGAATAGGCGTATTGAAGATATTACTGATTACTTTAGGAGATGAGTACGAGTTAAAACTTACCGTTGGAATTTTAACCATTTCAGTGAGCATTTTGGTAACCTTTGGAGTATCTGTAATCGTTGGTTGGCTGATAGCACGTAAAAATCGCCATATTGATATGGTAGAAGCTTTAAAAGGTATTGACTAGATAGGAAACTTTACTTGACAAATAAAGTAGTTTCACCTATTCTAGTTCTAGATAAGAAATATCAGATTATAAAAAGCGTTGACCGAAAAGAGTACATCACTTGGAGCATCTCAGAGAGAAAACGTCACTGGCTGAAAGCGTTTTTGATAGGACATTGATGGAAGTGCATTCGTGAGCTGGTCTATGGAACACATTCTGCTGATGGGCAAAATAAGTATATAGATTCGTAGGCGTTCGTTACACGCATAGAGTGGAAAACATTTGTTTTTTAAAAGAGTGGAACCGCGGAGTATATTCGTCTCTTACAGGTAGTATTTACCTGTAAGAGATTTTTTCATATTATAATAGAAAAAGAGTTTCACTGGGCAAAAAAAGTACCTTGTGACATTATCAAGGCATTAAAATGAAAGAGTGGACTCAGGCAAAAATATGAGGTAAAGATATGGGATTTATCAAAAATATAAAAGAAGAAATTACCATTATCAAAGAACGTGATCCAGCCATTCATTCTTCTATGGAAGTTTTTTTATATCCAAGCTTTAAAGTAATGGTTCATTACAGAATGGCACACAAATTATATCAGAAAAAGCACTATTTTCTGGCAAGATGGATTTCCCAGAGAGCAGTGAGAAAGACCGGAATAGAAATTCACCCTGGTGCAACCATAGGAAAAGGATTTTTTATTGACCACGGAAATGGTGTAATTATAGGGGAGACAACGGTTATAGGTGATAACGTTACTTTATATCAGGGAGTTACCTTAGGCGGTACTGGAAAAGAACAGGGAAAACGTCACCCAACCATTGAAGATAATGTAATGATTAGTGCGGGGGCAAAAGTATTAGGCTCTTTCACGATTGGTGCCAACTCAAAAATTGGAGCCGGAAGTGTAGTGTTGGAGGAGGTCCCTCCAAACTCTACCGTAGTCGGTATTCCGGGACGTGTGGTAAAACGCAACAATGTAACCCTTCCAAGAGAGGATATGGACCAGGTACATTTGCCTGACCCGGTAAAAGAGGATATTTCCTTGTTGCAACAGAGTAATACCGCACTTACCAATAAACTCATAGAACTGGAAGAAGAAATCAAATTATTGAAACAAAAGTAGTAGAAGGCATTTGCTTACGCGAACGCTATCATATGGAGGAAAAACAGATATGAAACTTTACAACACATTAACAAAAAAAGTGGAAGAATTTGTGCCAAATGTACCTGGAAAAGTCAATATGTATACTTGCGGACCTACTGTATATCATTTTGCACACATTGGAAATTTAAGAAGTTATATTATGGAAGATGTTTTGGAAAAAACACTTCGTTACGCAGACTTTGATGTAAAACGTGTTATGAATATTACTGATGTAGGACATTTGTCTTCTGACGCAGATACAGGAGAAGATAAAATGTTAAAAGGTGCAAAAAGAGAACATAAAACCGTTATGGAAATTGCAAAATTTTATACCGATGCGTTTTTCTCAGACTGTGCAAAACTCAACATCAAAACACCAGACGTAGTAGAGCCTGCAACAAATTGTATTGACAATTTTATTGAAATGATTGAAAAACTTCTTGAAAAAGGCTATGCCTATAAGGCTGGTGAAAATATTTATTTTGATACTTCAAAATTAGACAATTATTATGTTTTTGGTAATCAAAACGAAGAAGAACTTTTAGTAGGCGTTCGTGATGATGTAACAGAAGATGAAAATAAAAGAAATAAAAACGATTTCGTTCTCTGGTTTACTAAATCAAAATTTGAAGACCAGGCACTCAAATGGGATAGCCCATGGGGTGTTGGTTATCCGGGCTGGCATATTGAATGTTCTTGTATCAGTATGAAACATCTTGGCGAATATATGGATATTCACTGTGGTGGTGTAGATAATATGTTCCCACACCACACCAATGAAATTGCTCAAAGTGAAGCGTATCTGGGACATAAATGGTGTAATTATTGGTTCCATGTACATCACCTAAATGACCAGTCAGGAAAAATGAGTAAATCCAAAGGTGAATTTTTAACTGTTACCCTCCTGGAAGAAAAGGGTTACAATCCGCTCGCATACAGACTTTTCTGCTTACAGTCTCATTACAGAAAACCATTAGTATTTTCTTATGAAGCACTGGACCAGGCAGCAGGTACCTATATGAAACTGAAAAAACGTATTGCCGATATCAAAGAAGAAGGTAATGTAGATGAAACACAGGTAAAAGAGTGGAAAGACAAATTTGTAGAAGCTGTTGGAAATGATGTTAATACTTCTATGGGTATCACTCTTTTATATGATGTTTTAAAAGCCGATATCAACGGCTCAACTAAGAGAGCCATTATTGGTAGCTATGATGAAGTATTAGGTCTAGATCTTTTGAAAGTAGAAGAAAAGGAAGAAACAGGTGTAGACCCAGAGTTAGAAGCATATGTACTTGCCAAAATAGAGGAAAGAAAAGCTGCGAAAAAAGAAAAGAACTTTGCTCTGGCAGATGCTATTAGAGAAGAATTGTTACAAAAAGGTATTGTGATTAAAGATACTCGCGAGGGCGTAGAATGGACGAAAGCATAAATTTACTGGCCAAAATTAAACAAGAGTTTGCGTGTGAAGATGTGGATATTAGGACATATTCGCCACTTACTTTAGCCTTTTTAGGCGATTGTGTTTATGATATTATTATAAGAACCGTTGTGGTGGAACGTGGAAATCGTGCACCACAAGGTCTTCATAAGAAAAAAAGTTATTTGGTAAACGCGAAAGCTCAAAAAGAATTAGTGGAAAGTATTCAGGATTTACTCACTTTTGAAGAAGAAGATATTTATAGGAGAGGTCGCAATGCCAAATCGTATTCCACTGCAAAAAATGCCAGTATAGGAGACTATCGTAAAGCAACCGGCTTTGAGGCACTTCTTGGATATTTGTATTTAAACGACCAGATGGATAGGGTACTTTATCTGGTAAAAGAAGGTTTAAATCGCATAGGTGCTAAGATTTAATCGGTAAAAGAAAAATTGTTTCAAAGGAAAGTATCCCTAGGTGAAATGGAGAAAGTTATGAGATATCAGGAATTTACAATAGAAGGAAAAAATGCAGTTATCGAGGCATATCGTTCCGGTAAGCCCATTGACAAAATTTTTATTTTAGATGGTGCAACGGAAGGTCCCATTATGACCATTAAAAGAGAGGCAAAAAAACACGACACAATGATAAAATTTGTGTCAAAAGAGCGTTTGGACCAGATGAGTGAGACTGGTAAACATCAGGGTGTTATCGCCTATGCAGCAGCTTACGAATATGCCGAAGTAGAGGATATGTTAGCTCTTGCCAGAGAGAAAAATGAACCTCCATTTCTTATTATACTAGATGGAATCGAAGACCCACACAACTTGGGTGCGATTATCAGAACTGCCAATCAGGCAGGAGCCCATGGTGTAATCATTCCGAAAAATAGAGCTGTAGGCTTAACAGCCACGGTTGCTAAAACTTCTGCGGGAGCTTTAAATTATACACCAGTAGCAAAAGTAACTAATATAGGTAAAACCATCGAAGATTTGAAAAAAGAGGGACTTTGGTTTGTGTGTGCGGATATGGGCGGTACCACAATGTATAACTTGGATTTAAAAGGACCTATTGGGCTTGTGATTGGAAATGAAGGCGATGGAGTCAGTCGATTGGTAAAGGAAAAATGTGATTTTGTAGCATCTATTCCAATGAAGGGCGATATTGATTCCTTGAATGCTTCTGTGGCAGCAGGCGTACTTGCTTATGAAATCGTGAGACAACGTATGAGCGAATGAATATAGAGTCGTGGTGATAGATAGGAGATAAAAATGTACGATTATAGCACCTTTACAGATGAAGAATTGCTTCTTCGCCTACGAGATGGGGAAGAAGCTATTATGGATTACATTATGGATAAGTATAAAAATCTTGTCAGAAAACACGCAAGAAATATGTATATTTTAGGGGCAGAGGAGCAGGATTTGATTCAAGAAGGTATGATTGGCTTATTTCGAGCTATCAAAGATTACGACAGCGGACGAGATGCCAGTTTTTATACATTTGCAGACCTTTGTATCAGCCGAAAAATGTATAATGCCATTGAGGCTTCCCAAAGGGAAAAGCATACCCCTTTAAATAACTACATTTCGCTCTATACCAGTAGCACCACGGATACCAATGATGGAAAACCGATTTTAATGGATTTACTTTCTGCAGGAGAAATCAGTAATCCGGAGACTCTCTTAATTGACAGAGAAAATGTGGAGCAAATAGAGAATCTGGTAGCGAAAGAACTTAGTAGTTTTGAAAAACAGGTATTTGACCTTTATATAACCGGTATGAAATACGGTCAAATTGCAAAAGTTTTAGGTAGAGATGAAAAGTCCACAGATAATGCCTTACAAAGAATCAAAAATAAATTAAAAAAAGTAATACAGAAAGAATCATAAATTAGATGATTTTTGATGAATTGAATTGATTGACAAAGTAGGAAGGCTTTGATACAATAAGCTTCGTGAGTGACAAAGCTTTCTCATATTTGCTGATATAGCACAGTCGGTAGTGCGTCGCATTGGTAGTGCGGAGGTCACGGGTTCGATTCCCGTTATCAGCTTAAAAAACCCTTGATTTTTCAAGGGTTTTTTATTTTGAAGCATATAAAATAGGTCTAAATTTTTTTTGAATTATATTTATTCCTATAATCCATTTCGTATTTCACATAATTATATAACAGTGCGATAAATTCCATATTGCCCGGCTTTTGGTCTACGTTGTATTCGCCAAATATAGTGCGAATCAGGTCTTTGTTTTCTGTGATACTCCAAATACGTTTAATGACATTTCGAATGTCTTTTTCAATACACGTGCTGCTAGTTTGATGCTTTTTTGCAACATTGGCATAAAGGGTTTTTGATACGGGCGTAAAATATTTTCCATTTTCTTGAATATAACAAATGCTGGATACAATGTACTCGCAACCTTTATACGACTTGTGAACGTCAAGCTTTTGCAATATATCAAGTGTATATGCTTCGTAATTCATTCATTAATCCCCTTTATACAGTAAAACTCATAGTATTATGGTAAAATACCCCTCTATAAAATACAAACACATTCTTTCGACATTTATCGATTATTCTCTATGGAGTTGGAAATTGCTTGTGAAAGAGCTGGAGTTGGCATATAATAATAATGTATTTCAATCGAATGTAGAAGCTTTTGTAATTTAGGAGCAATGAATGAGTAAAAATAGTAAAAATAGAGATAGAACAAGAAAAAGGAAGGGAAAAGGCTTAAAAGTTTTTTTCCTTTTGATGTGTCTAATAGGACTTCTCTTTCTGGGAAATCACCTGTTAAATCAGCAGATTTTTGTCACTGTATATGAGATAGAGGATGAAAAAATACCAGAGGCTTTTGATGGATATCGCATTGCACAAGTAACCGACGTCCATTCTATTAGAAGTGTGGACCAGGCAGATTATTTGTATGCAAAAATCACTGAGCAGAATCCAGATGCCGTAGTTATCACTGGGGATTTAGTCGATTCTAAATATTATACCCAGGAACAAAATGATTTGGAGACCGGAGTCAGTGATAAAATGCCCGGGCAGGATACACTAGATTTTGTAAAACGACTGACGGAAAAGTATTATGTGTATTTTGTCTATGGAAATCACGAAATGGTATTACTTGATGATGTGGATAATAATCCTTTTAAAGTGGCAATGGAGGATATGGGTGTTATTTTTTTAAATAATACTGGCGTAGAAATTTCCAAAGATGAAGAAAGTATATACTTGCTGGGCATTCAGGACCCGGCGACGCTGTACAAGGACAGTGATTATGTAGAATATGATACGCATTCTGAGAGAATTAACGCCATGATGACAGAGGTTGTGAGTCTAAAAGAGGAAAATTTCTATACTATTGTGTTGTCACATAGACCAGAATACTTCAAGGAATATGTTAAGTACGACGTGGATTTACTTTTAACAGGGCACGCCCACGGTGGACAGGTGAGATTGCCATTTATTGGTGGTTTGTATGCCCCAGGACAAGGGTTTTTTCCAGAATATACAAATGGACTTTTGGAACAGGATAGTACCTCTATGATTATTGGCAGAGGAATTGGAAATTCGGTGGAAATTCCGAGAATTTTCAATCCACCGGAAATCAATATGATTATATTGAAAAGCCAATAATTTTCCGATAAAATAGAAAGTAAGGGTGAGTTTTTTATGATTAGAGCAGAAGAATTTAATCATTTAAATTACATCAAAAAAGAAGAATTAACAGGTAGTGACGCAGGTATGCGTTATATGTTGAAAAAGAAAGGTGACGTAATTTTAGTTACTGCCTGGCCAGAGCCATATTGTTATGCAAAGACGCCGGAGGAACAAAAAATTACAACAGAAGTTCCCTTGACAAAAGAAGGGGTCGAAATGGCAAGAAATTGGCTCAATGAACAACATAATAAAATGAAAAAAAATTAATGCTTCGAGATGGAGGAAAATATGACAGAATTCCAGTACAAAGAATGGTATGAATCAAAAGAATTCCGTAGTGAATATGAGGAGTCGTGTGACGATTTGGGTGTTACATATACAAAGGAAGCCACCACGTTTAAAGTATGGTCACCGGACGCAGACAGAATTTGTCTGTATTTACATGCCACAGGATTAGACCACGAAGAAGGGGCAGCCGATAAGGGTGCATATGACTTTGAAAAAAAGGAAAATGGCTTTTGGAGTGTAACCGTAGAAGGTGATTTGAATGGTGTTTACTACTCCTATGTGGTGATTAGAGGAGAAGAAAAGGTAGAGTGTATCGACCCATATGCCAAAGCCTGTGGTGCGAACGGAAGACGTGGTATGGTTTTGGATATGGAAAGTACCAATCCAAAGGGCTTTGATAAAGATGCTGCTTGGTATCAGAAGAACAAAAATACTGCCATTTATGAATTGCACGTAAAGGATTTTTCTTATGATGAACATTCTGGTGTTTCGGAAGAACATAGAGGAAAGTATTTAGCATTTACAGAACAGAATACAACATTGGATAATAATGGCAAAGTGAAAACAGGGGTAGCCTATTTGAAGGATTTGGGCATTACGCATGTACATTTGCTACCTTCTTACGATTTTGGTTCGATTGATGAAATTGGCGATAATAAACAGTTTAACTGGGGTTATGACCCAATGAATTATAATGTACCAGAGGGGTCTTATTCTACTGACGCTTACCGCGGCGAAGTGAGAATTAAAGAATTTAAGGAAATGGTGCAGGCGTTACATAAGGCAGGAATTGCCGTAGTTATGGACGTGGTATACAACCATACTTTCTGTAAAGACACTTCTTTCCAGGCTCTAGCACCATATTATTATTATAGACAAAATGAAGATGGAAGTATGTCAGATGGTTCTGCCTGTGGCAATGAAACTGCCAGTGAAAGATTTATGTATCGTCAGTTTATGATTCAGTCGGTAGTCTATTGGGCAAAGGAATATCATATTGACGGTTTCCGTTTTGACTTAATGGGATTACACGATGTAGAAACGATGAATATGATAAGAGACGCCTTGAATAAACTTCCAAAAGGTAAGCATATTTTGATGTACGGAGAACCGTGGATAGCATCAGATTCTCCGATGGAAGAAGGGTTTACGCCAGCTCTGAAAAAACATATAGATTTATTAGACGACAATATTGCTATTTTCTGTGATTCCACAAGAGATGCTATAAAGGGTAGTGTATTTGAAGCAAAAGAACCAGGTTTTGTAAATGGTGCAGAGGGCTTGGAAGAAGAAGTAATGTCTTCTGTATTTGCGTGGTGTGATGGTGGTCATAGTGAATTTAGACCAAAAACACCATCTCAGATTATCAGCTATGTATCCGCTCATGATAATTATACTTTATGGGATAAGCTAGCTATCACATTACAGGACGAAGTGGACTTTACTGCAAAAGATGAAAAAGTATTGGCAGCAAATAAATTAGTAGCAGGAATTGTGATGACTTTAAAAGGTACACCATTTTTCCAGGCAGGTGAAGAATTTGGTAGAACAAAGCTCGGTGATGAAAATAGTTATATTTCTTCTCCGGATATCAATAAACTGGATTGGAACAGATGCAAAGAATATAGCGAATTGGTGGAATATTACAAAGGCCTCATCGCTTTCAGACAGAATTTTGCAGCATTGAATGATAGGAGTATGTATGAATTAAACTTTATTTATCCTATCTGTACCAAAGATGGTGTGGTAGCTTATGAAATGAATAACGTGCATAACCATAAGGATAAATGGGATTCTATTATTGTTGTATATAATCGCAATGAGACCCCTTATGAAATTACATTACCAGAAGGAAAATGGCAGAAACTGATTGACAAAGAGTCTTCAATGCTCTGGAAACAAAATGGCTTATTTGCAGGAAAAAATGTAGCAAAAGATACTGTCAGTGTAGAGGGCGTTTCTATCGCTGTCTTTGGTAAAAAAGCATAGAATAGAAAGGGAATAACTAAATGGATTTTTTTGAAAAGTTTGGAGAAAAAGTATATGAAACTGGTAAAAATGTTTCTGAAAAGGCAAAGGATATGGTTGCCGTAGCAGATTTGAAAAGCCAGATAAATACTTGCAATGCAGTAATTAAAAAAGATTATTCTCAGATTGGAAAGATTTACTATTCAAATAATGCTTTGAATCCAGACCCGGAATATGCAGATTTGATTCAGGAAATCAGAAATACACAGAAGAAAATTGACGAGTTGCAAAAACAGATTGATTTTATTAAAGATAATAAGTAATTGGAAAGATTACAAAAAGAAAATCCCGGTTCATTGAGCCGGGATTTTCTTTGTATTTATTGAGCCGCCTGTTGCTGAGCTGCTGCGGCATTTCTTGCTTCCAATTCTGCCCATTGTTGCTGAATAATGGTATAAGAATTTGGGTCTGCCATAAATGTTGCATTGTGCTGACAAGTATTTGAGGTTTGAGTAGTAGCACCTTCTATCACATTACCAGCTTCATCTCGTGGAAGATTACCAAACTGTAATGCTTCACCTTCGATTGGAGTCAGTGTAAGGAGTCCATCTACGGCAAAAGGACAGCCTTCGCAAGCAGGTAACATATCGTAAGCACAAACCTTTCCAACATAATGTACATCACAAGTTTGCGTTGGAACGGTACCTTCTTCAAAATATTCCGTAGTCAATGTAGCATCACACAAACCGGCAATCGGTAATTTACCGGATTTTGAACAAACGGTAGCGGTTACAATGTTGTCTGGAACATAGAATGGTCTATTTTCCAGACCTTCGTGTACCTGACTCATAACTTTCTGCCAAAGGGTTTTTGCAAGGTTCTTTTCGGCAGTTCCGGAAAGCTTTGTGTTGTTATCATATCCAGCCCAAGTAGTAGCTGTATAGTATGGAGTAAAGCCTGCAAACCATACATCATTATAGTCAGAAGTAGTACCTGTTTTACCAGCTACAATCATATTGCTCAACTTACATCTTGTACCTGTACCATGATTTACAACATCTGTCATAGCACTGGTTAGAAGGAAAGCTGTAGATTCTTTTAAGACTCTGTGTGAGTCAGTTACTGTTTTATCAATAATGACGTTGCCATCGTGGTCTAATACCTTTGTATAAAGAGTTGGTTCGTTATAGACTCCTTCGTTGGCAATCGCTGCGTAAGCTGCATTTAATTCAAAGTTTGAAACACCATCTGTTAAACCACCTAGGGCAGTAGATTGCTGAATGTCGGAATAAACTTTTCCATTAACTTCACGATGTTCTACTAAGGTGGTAAAACCAAACTGTTCCAGATAATCATATCCAAGTTGTGGAGTAATTTCTGTCAGCGTTTTTACAGCTATAACGTTAATAGAACTTACGATACCTTGACGGAAAGTAGTTAGTCCCCTATATTTATTATCCGCATTTTTTACGACTTTTGGGTCTAAACTGGTGTACCAGAAAGGTGCATCGTTATAGACATTTGCTAAAGTCATTCCATAACAGTCAAGAGCCGGTGCATAGGTTGATAAAACTTTAAATGTTGAACCAGGCTGACGCACAGAATCGGTAGCACGATTTAAGGTCTTGCTGGCTGTTTTCTCACCACGGCCGCCATACATAGCCACAACATAACCGGTATACTGGTCTTGAATTGTGATGGAAACCTGAGGTTGTGCTACAAGAGAAACGCTTTCGGCAAATACTTCATCGCCTTCTTCCAAAACCTCCAACTGATATTCGGCAATGGCCTCGTATGCTTCGTCCTGAGTGGAGTAGAGCATATTAAAGTTTTTATCAAATTGTTTAAAATAAGTTCTAAACATTTCACTGCTGTGGTTTTCTAAGTCGCCATTGGCTTTTTCAATGGTTAAGGCGTAGGAGAGTTCCCATTTGATGTTTTCCGGGAAGTTTTCTTCATCGGTATATACATCATCTACAATCGACTGAATGGAAGAATCCATTGTAGAATAAATGGATAAACCACCACTATAAATCAGCTTGTAGGCTTGATTTTCTGTATAACCTGCTTCCAACAAATCTTCATATAACTGGTCTGTCAAAGCATCTACAAAATAGGAGTTAACGTTGTCACTACTGATTTCGGAGTTTATATTCTGAATACGGGAATATACATCATCTGCTATTGCAGTATCGTATTCTTCCTGAGAAATCATACCCTGTTCCTTCATATTTTTCAGTACAATGGCACGTCTTTCTGCATTTTTTTCCGGTTTGGAAATAGGATTATATTTGGTAGGATTCTGGGTAATGGCAGCAATAACGGCACTTTCTGAAATGGTCAGCTCGCTGACATCCTTATCAAAGTAACGAAGGGAAGCCGCCTGAACTCCCAAAGTATTCTGTCCTAAGTTAATGGTATTTAAATAGTTGACTAAAATGGTGTCCTTATCCATTACTTTTTCCAGCTCAATGGCAAGATACTGCTCCTGAATTTTACGTTTTAAAGAATCTAAAAGACCATCTTCGTTAATAAAGTTCGGGAAAACACTGTTCTTAATGAGCTGCTGGGTAATGGTACTGGCTCCCTGCATATCTTGGAAACCATTTTTTACGGCATCTACCACCGCACGCATAAGTCCCTTTATGTCAATACCATTATGACTGTAAAAACGCTCGTCTTCGATAGCAACAAAAGCATTTTTTAAATGCTCAGGTATTTGTTCGGAACTAACCATAATACGATTACTATCGGCGGCTACCAATTTGGAAATTTGATTTCCTTCATTGTCATAGACAAAGGTAGAAAAGTTGGAAGGTGATACGTCGATATCACTAATATCCGGTGCAGTGGCAATGACACCTTTCATAACGCCAATAGCAGCACTTGCTCCAATAATTCCAACAATAAGTATCATAACTAAAAGTACTTGCATAATGGTAATAGCGACTTTTTTACCCCATTTGGTAGAGCGGGAGTTCAGTTCGCGTTGTTTCTTACGCACATCCTTTTTACCATATTTCATAAATAACGCCTCCTTGGCAAACTACTACTAATACTAAAGTGCATTATAACATTTTGGGACAACGAAATAAAGTTTTTTTGTGATATATTGGAAATTGTTTACAATTACATACACTTTTATTCTTTCTTATGATAATATATTAAAGGAAAATTAGGAAAATCTTAAGAAAGTTTAGAAATAGATTATGGAACAGATAAAAGAACCTTACAGAGTGCTGCTTTCTGATGGAGTTGGAGAAATTGTAGAGAAGAAGTCTCGTTTTATTGCAAATGTTAGAATCGTGCATTCTGAAGCAGAGGCAACGGCGTTTATTGAGGAAATGAAAAAGAAATATTGGGATGCAAGGCATAATTGCTCTGCTTTTGTGATTGGAGAAAAGGCGGAACTTACAAGGTGCAGCGATGATGGCGAACCAAGTGGTACTGCAGGAAGACCGATGCTGGAAGTACTTATGGGGGAAGGGATTCGGAATGTAGCGGTAGTTGTAACTCGATATTTTGGGGGAATTTTGCTTGGTACAGGGGGACTTGTGCGGGCTTACACTCAGGCGGTAAAAGAGGGACTTAGTCAGTGTAAAAAAGGTGTTATGTGTTATGGCACAAGGCTTTCTATCAAAGTGGGTTATACAGATATAGGAAAAATTCAGTACTTATTAGGACAGGAAAATATACCTATTGAAAATTCTGAGTATGGTGAGAATGTAGAATTTACTATTCTATTTCCGGAAAGTATGGAAAAAGCTTTGATTAAAAAAATGACAGAAGTTACGAATGCCAGAGCAAAAATTTCTGTTGTAGAGAGACTATATTTCGTTGACAAAGAGAAATCTGACTAGTATAGTTTCAAGTGAAAGTGGTTTACAATAATAAGAAATATTAGCAATTTGAAAGGTGGTGGTTTTTATGAAACACAGGTTAATAAGTAATACAGATAATCCTCTCCCCGGGCGGAGCATAAAAATCACAATTAAAGGAGAATTGCTATGGACGAAATCAAAGATTTAGAAAGCATTAAAGAGCTTTTAGAGAACAAGCAGTACACCAGTCTCCGTCAGGCACTTACGGAATTAAATGACGCAGATATTGCAGCAATTTTGGAAAATCTGGACGAAGAAGAAAGATTGAAGGTTTTCCGTATTTTGCCAAAAAGTATGGCGGCAGACGTTTTTTCTTATTTAGAATTGGAAAATCAGCAGATGATTATTACTTCTTTGGCAGATAGGGAAGCTGCTGGAATCATCAACAACCTGATGGCAGATGATGCCACAGACCTTTTGGAAGAAATGCCGGCGAACATTGTAAAAAAACTGTTGGCCAATGCAAGTCCGGAGGTAAGACGAGATATTAACCATTTATTACAATACCCGGAGGATTCAGCGGGTAGTATTATGACCGTAGAATTTTTGGATTTAAAGGAAAATTTAACGGTACAGGAAGCCATTGAGAGAATTCGTAAACAGGGCGTGGATAGTGAAACAATTAACATATGTTACGTTTTGGATAAATCCAGAATGTTAATTGGTACTGTGGCACTTCGTTATTTATTATTAAGTCCACCGGATGCGATTATTGGGGAGATTATGCATGAAAATGTTATTTCCGTCAATACGCTTATGGACCAGGAAGAAGTTGCAAGACAATTTCAGAAATATGACTTTACGGCAATGCCGGTGGTTGACAATGAAAACCGATTAGTTGGTATTATCACAGTCGATGATATCGTGGATATTTTGCAGGAAGAAGCTACAGAAGATATGGAAAAGATGGCGGCGATTACTCCATCAGACAAGCCATATCTTAGAACAGGTATTTTTGAAACCTGGAAAAATAGAATTCCCTGGTTGCTTCTTTTGATGTTATCAGCAACTTTTACAGGAAGTATCATTACTTCCTTTGAAAATGCTTTAAGCGGTTGCGTCATTTTATCTGCGTATATGCCGATGTTAATGGGTGCAGGGGGTAATGCAGGTAGTCAGTCCAGTGTAGCCATCATTCGTAGCCTTTCTTTAAATGAATTACGCTTTAAAGACTGGTTTAGAGTACTTTGGAAAGAATCCGGAGTAGCCATTTTATGTGGTTTGACATTGGCAGTTGCCAATTTTGCCAAATTAATGGTATTTGATAAAGTGTCTTTATCCATTGCACTGGTGGTTAGTGTATCACTAGCCTTAACAGTTTTGATTGCAAAAATTGTAGGTTGTATGCTTCCAATGCTTGCTAAAAAAATCGGTTTTGACCCGGCGGTTATGGCGAGTCCTTTTATTACGACTATTGTAGATGCTTTGTCATTGCTGATTTATTTTGAAATTGCAACCAGAGCCTTAAATATCTGATAAGGGTAGGAGAAAGTATATGAAATTAATTTCTTGGAACGTAAATGGTATTAGAGCTTGTGTAGAAAAAGGATTTTTAGATTTTTTTAAAGAAGCCGATGCGGATATTTTCTGTCTGCAAGAAACAAAGTTACAGGCAGGACAGATCAACTTAGATTTGCCAGGTTATTATCAGTATTGGAATTATGCGGAGAAAAAAGGATATTCTGGCACAGCAATTTTTACAAAAAAAGAGCCTCTTAGCGTTTCCTATGGAATTGGTATAGAGGAACACGACAAAGAGGGCAGAGTTATCACTGTGGAAATGGAAGATTTCTATTTCATCACGGTGTATGTACCAAATTCTCAAGATGGACTTGCAAGACTTCCATATAGAATGAAATGGGAAGATGATTTCCTTGCCTATGTAAAAAAGCTGGAAGAAACAAAACCTGTAATTTATGCAGGGGATTTGAATGTGGCAGCAGAAGAAATTGACTTGAAAAATCCAAAGACGAACCGTAAAAATGCTGGTTTTACAGACGAAGAACGTGCAAAATTCAGAGTAGTAAAAGAAAAGGGATTGGTAGATAGTTTCCGATATTTTTATCCGGATATGGAAGGAATCTATTCCTGGTGGTCATACCGTTTTTCTGCCAGAGCCAAGAATGCAGGCTGGCGTATCGACTACTTTATGGTATCGGAAAGCCTGAAAGATAGAATGGAAGATGCCAAGATTTATACAGAGGTGTATGGTTCGGACCATTGCCCTGTGGGACTTATTTTAAAGTAAATAAAATGTAGAAAAATAGATGCGATAAAAAAGGCAATTTCAGTGGTTTGAAATTGCCTTTTTGTATAAATATTTACTTTTTCTACTTATTAAAAGAAGCTCTCTTTCTCAGTGTTGGGTCTAAAATCTTTTTACGAATACGAAGATTTTCTGGAGTAACTTCCAAAAGCTCATCGGTATCAATGAAATCAAGTGCCTGTTCCAAACTTAAGATTTTTGGTGGTGATAAACGTAAGGCTTCGTCTGCACTGGAAGAACGAGTATTAGTAAGCTGTTTTTTCTTACAAACGTTTAACTCGATGTCTTCGCCACGGCCGTTCTGACCAACAACCATACCAGAGTAAACCTTTTCGCCAGGACCAATAAAGAGAGTACCACGTTCCTGAGCATTGAAAAGACCATAGGTTACGGCTTCACCAGCTTCAAAAGCAATTAAAGAACCCTGTTTTCTATACTGGATATCTCCTTTGTATGGACCATAACCATCAAAAATGGTGTTCATAATACCATTTCCTTTTGTATCCGTCATAAAATCGCCACGGTAGCCAATGAGACCGCGAGATGGGATGGAGAATTCAAGACGTGTGTAACCGCCTGATGCTGTACCCATACTGCGAAGTTCGCCTTTTCGTTGACTCAACTTTTCAATAACTGTACCGGAAAATTCATCTGGCACATCAATATATGCTAATTCCATTGGTTCTAATTTCTTACCATTTTCATCTGTTTTATACAAAACTTCGGCTTTACTTACGGCAAATTCAAACCCTTCACGACGCATATTTTCAATTAGAACGGATAAATGAAGTTCTCCACGACCAGATACACGGAAACTTTCTGTGGTATCGGTTTCTTCTACACGAAGGGAAACATCGGTATTCAATTCTTTAAATAAACGGTCACGTAAATGACGGCTGGTTACATATTTTCCTTCCTGTCCTGCAAGAGGAGAGTCGTTTACGATAAAATGCATTGCAATCGTAGGCTCAGAAATTTTCTGGAAAGGAATTGGGTCTACCTTGTCTACGGAACAAAGGGTGTCACCAATGTGAATATCACTAATACCGGAAATGGCTACAATAGAGCCAATGTGTGCTTCTTTTACTTCGACTTTATTTAGTCCGTCAAACTCATATAATTTACTGATTTTTACTTTTTTCTGTTTCTCTGGTTCATAATAGTTGGCAATCATTACCTCCTGATTTACCGCTACCGTGCCATTATCTACTTTACCAACACCAATTCGACCAACATATTCGTTGTAATCAATGGTACTGATAAGCACCTGTGTAGCAGCTTCCGGGTCACCTTCCGGTGCAGGAATATAATCTAAAATAGTTTCAAATAATGGTACCATATCTGTACCAGGAGTATTTGCATCTAAAGAAGCATAGCCGCCCTTTGCTGAAGCAAATACGAAAGGACAATCAAGCTGAGAATCGTCAGCTTCCAAATCTAAAAACAATTCTAATACTTCGTCGATAACTTCAGTTGGTCTTGCTTCTGGTCTGTCAATTTTGTTGATACAGACGATAACCGGAAGTTTCAATTCTAAAGCCTTACGAAGTACGAATTTGGTTTGTGGCATAGCACCTTCAAAGGCATCGACTACAAGGATAACACCATTTACCATTTTCAAAACACGTTCTACTTCGCCGCCAAAGTCAGCGTGTCCAGGAGTATCAATAATGTTGATTTTCGTATTTTTATAAGTAACAGCCGTGTTTTTTGAAAGAATAGTGATGCCACGTTCTCTTTCAATATCATTAGAGTCCATAACACGTTCAGCGACTTCCTGATTCTCTCTGAAAACACCACTTTGTTTTAATAATTCATCCACCAAGGTTGTTTTACCGTGGTCAACGTGAGCAATAATTGCTACGTTTCTTATGTCTTCTCTTTTCTGTCTCATAAGATTTCTCCATTTCAAAGGTCGTCATAAAGGGCGACAAATTACATATTTTCACAAACGAAAACAGTATAGCACCAGTGTTTTTCCCTTGCAAGATAACAAAAATACAGTATTCGGAACAAATTTTGACTATTTATAAGCAAAATATCCAAAAAATATGTTGAAATTTTGGGAATAATCGAGATAATATTCAATATAGGGTGATATTTGACGACGAATAATAGTATTCATTGGCAAAAAAATCCAATATAGTAAATATGTATTACAGGAAGAAATTCTTAGTGTAAGAAGGGAGAACAAAATAATGACAGAAAAGGTAATGGAAAACAACCAGGTTTCCGTAATGGGAACTATCGTGAGTGACTTTGAATTCAGTCACCAAATTTTTGGAGAGGGATTCTACATGGTAGACATCATGGTAGACAGACTTAGTAGCTCTGCTGACCTGATTCCACTGATGGTATCAGAAAGATTGATTGATGTAACAGCAGATTACAAGGGCTATCGTATTGCGGTAACAGGACAATTCCGTTCCTACAACAGACACGAGGAACACAAAAACAAACTAGTACTTTCCGTTTTTGCAAGAGAAATTACATTCTTATCAGAAATTGATGAAAGTGCACAGACTAACCAGATTTTCTTAGATGGTTACATTTGTAAAGAACCAGTTTATAGAAAAACTCCACTGGGCAGAGAAATTGCAGATTTATTAATCGCGGTAAATCGTCCATATGGTAAATCGGATTATATTCCATGTATTTGTTGGGGAAGAAATGCCAGATTTGCCAACAGTTTCCATGTAGGAACAAGATGTGCTGTCTGGGGCAGAATCCAAAGTAGAGAATATGTCAAAAAAGTCGGCGAGGAAGAGATTGAAAAGAGAATTGCATTTGAAGTCTCTGTTAGTAAATTAGAACTATTAGACGGCGAAGATGACGAAATGAGAGAATAATTTTATCTTTATATAAGTTGCCAAAAAAACAGGAATGTGATATGATACAACACAAAGTTTTAGAATGTTTATGCTTAAGATAAAGCATTAAGGAGGATAAAAGCAATGGCTATTTTTACAGGTGCAGGTGTAGCAATAGCAACACCATTTTATGACAACGGAGAAGTAAATTATGATAGTTTTGCTAAATTAATTGAATTCCAGATTGCCAATCATACAGATGCAATTATCGTTTGTGGTACAACCGGTGAAGCATCTACCTTAACCCATGAGGAACATTTGGCAGTCATTAAATTTTGTGTGGAAAAGGTTGCAGGACGTATTCCAGTTATCGCAGGTACAGGTTCTAATTGCACAGAAACTGCTATCTACCTTTCGAAAGAAGCAGAAAAATACGGTGTAGATGGTCTTTTAGTAGTAACACCTTATTACAATAAAGCAACACAAAAAGGTTTATATGAACACTTTAAAATGATTGCTGATTCTGTAAAGATTCCGATTATTTTGTATAACATTCCAGGTAGAACAGGTTGCTCTATGAAACCAGAAACTATCGTAAGCCTTTGTAACGATGTAGAAAATATTGTAGGTGTAAAAGAAGCCAGCGGCAATTTCGACCACATCGTTGAACTTATGGCTCAGGCAAAAGGTAGTGTTGATGTATATTCGGGTAATGACAATCAGGTAGTGCCACTTTTAGCACTCGGTGGAAAAGGTGTAATTTCCGTATTATCCAACGTTGCACCACAGGAAACACATGACTTATGCCAGAAGTTCTTTGATGGGGATTTACAGGGTAGTCTTGAAATTCAGTTAAAAGCACAGAATTTGATTTCCGCTTTGTTCTGCGAAGTAAATCCAATTCCAGTAAAAAAAGCTCTTAACTTAATGGGTATGGAATTTGGACCAATGAGAAGACCACTTACAGAAATGGAACCGGAAAATGCAGCTCGCCTTGAAAAAGAAATGAGAAATTTTGGTATCTTAAAATAAGAAAAAATATGAAACAGGCAGAACCTATTGGGTGCTGCCTGTATTTTAATTCCTAGAAAAAGTTAGCAGGTGAAAATATGATATATACACTGACACTGAATCCATCTTTAGACTATATTATGGAAGTACCTGTCCTTCAAAAAGGGACAATGAACCGATGTGAAAACACCTATCTGCTACCAGGCGGAAAAGGTATTAATGTTTCTATGGTTTTACATAATCTTGGAATGGAAAATACCGCGATTTTAACGATTGGCGGTTTTACGGGCGAAAAGCTACTTCAAATGTTAGAAGATGGGGACATAAAATATGACCCAATACGATTGAAAAATGGAGACACACGTATTAATGTAAAGGTCTTAGGGAGAGAAGAGACGGAGTTAAATGCCAAGGGCATTACCCTAGATAATTATGCCATTGATGAATTATCTAAAAAAATAACTGCCTTAAAAGAGGGTGATGTGCTGATTTTGTCAGGAAGTCTGCCAAAAGGCGTTGAGAGTGATTTTTATGCTCGCCTTATGAGTTCTTTGAAAGAGAAAAAAGTAAAAGTAGTGGTAGATACGAATGGCCAGGCTTTTTTACAGACACTTTCCTGTGAACCTTTTTTAGTAAAACCCAATCAAAAGGAACTAGAGGAAATGTTTCACACTCAGGTAGAAAACAAAGAAGAATTGGTTTCTTTGGCAAGCAGAGTTCAGAAAATGGGTGCAAAAAATGTTTTAGTTTCCTTAGGAGCTGCTGGAGCTTTACTGGTAACCGAAGATGAACAGGTTCGTTGGCAAATGGCACCCCACGGAAAAGTACAAAATTCCATCGGTGCAGGGGACTCTATGGTGGCAGGTTTTTTAGCGAGCTATTTAAAAAACGGCGATTATCAGGAAGCTCTTTTGCAAGGCGTTTTATCCGGTAGTGCCAGTACCTTTTCCAAAAAACTTGCGACAAAAGAAGAAATTGATGCACTGAGGAAAAACTTATGATAAAATACTTTCGTAAAGCAGAGCTTTGCTTTGACTTAAGTGATTAGACAGATAAAGGAGATAACGTATGATTAAAGTGATTATGCACGGTTGCAATGGAAAAATGGGAAAAAACATTGTGAACCTTTTAGCAAACGATACACAGGCACAGATAGTAGCTGGAGTAGATGCCTATGATGAAGGAAAAAATCCTTTCCCAGTCTATGCATCTATTAAACAATGTACCACAGAAGCAGATGTAATTATCGATTTTTCTACGGCAAAAGCAGTAGATAATCTTTTGGATTATTGTGTGGAAAAACAAGTTCCTTGCGTACTTTGTACCACAGGTCTTACAGAAGAACAGCTTCAGAAAGTGGCAGATGCTTCTAAGAAGGTAGCTATATTAAAATCTGCTAATATGTCACTGGGCATAAATATGCTTTTAAAATTAGTAAAAGAGGCAACAGCTATTTTAGCACCGGCAGGTTTTGACATCGAAATCGTAGAAAAACATCACAACCAGAAAGTAGATGCACCAAGTGGTACAGCCTTGGCTCTTGCAGATTCTATCAATGAAGAATTAAATAATGCTTATGAATATGTATATGATAGAAGCCAGACCAGAGAAAAAAGAAAAACCAACGAAATCGGTATTTCGGCAGTTCGCGGCGGTACTATTGTAGGCGACCACGACGTTATTTTTGCTGGAGAAGATGAAGTGATTACTTTTAACCACAGAGCTTACTCCAAAGCCGTTTTTGCAAAAGGTGCAATTCAGGCAGCAAAATTCCTTGCTGGAAAAGAAGCTGGAATGTATGATATGAGCCACGTAATCGGCTAATTAAAAAAACGAATGTAGCAAAAAGTATAAGAACCGGGTGAGGCATATGAACAATACGGAATTGGTATTTTTGAAAAGTTTAGCAAAGCAATATCCAACTATTGCAGCGGCAAGTACAGAAATTATCAACTTACAGGCAATTTTGAACTTGCCAAAAGGAACGGAACATTTTTTGACAGATATTCATGGAGAAAATGAGCAATTTAACCATGTCCTGAAAAATGGTTCTGGCTCAGTACGTAATAAAATAGATGAAGAATTTGGAAATACATTGAGTGATAGGGATAAAAGAAGTCTTGCGACTTTAATTTATTATCCGGAGGAAAAACTGGATATTGCTATAAGAGAAGAAGATAATTTGGACGATTTTTATAAAATTACTTTGCATCGTTTGGTACAAATTACGAAAAGAGTTTCTTCCAAATATACCCGTTCCAAAGTTAGAAAAGCTTTGCCCAAAGATTTTGCTTATGTTATTGAAGAACTGATTACCGAAAAAGCTGAAGTCCAGAACAAAGAGGCTTATTACAACGAAATTATTCATACGATTATACATATAGGCAGAGCACCGGAATTTATCATCGCTCTTAGTAACCTGATACAGAGATTGGTTATCGACCATTTGCATATTGTAGGCGATATTTACGACAGAGGCCCAGGACCACATATTATTATGGATACCCTTAGTAAATATCACTCTGTGGATGTGCAATGGGGTAATCATGATGTGGTTTGGATGGGAGCGGCCAGTGGTAGTGCCGCCTGTATTGCCAACGTAATTCGTATTGCTGCCAGATATGGCAATCTGGATACTTTGGAAGAAGGCTATGGAATCAATTTGATTCCGTTAGCAACTTTTGCAATGAATACCTACGAAAATTCAGATTGTAGTTGTTTTAACATCAAATTTGACGAGCAGTATAACACCAATGATTTGCCAATGGATATGAAAATGCATAAGGCTATTTCTATTATTCAGTTTAAATTGGAGGGACAGCTTATCAAAAGACGTCCGGAATTTCAAATGGAAAATAGGCTTTTGCTGGATAAAATTGACTTTGAAAAAGGAACTGTGTGGGTAGAAGGGAAAGAATATCCGATGAAGGATATGGATTTTCCGACAATAGACCCTCGTGACCCTTATAAATTGTCAAAAGAGGAAGAAATCGTAGTAGACAGACTGGTTCAGGCATTTACAAAATGCGAAAAACTGCAAAAGCATATGCGTTTTATGTTTTTACGAGGCGGGCTATATAAAACTTACAATTCCAATTTGTTGTATCATGGTTGTGTGCCCTTAGATGAAAATGGAGAATTTAAGAAAGTAGAATTGTTTGGTCAGTCATACAGTGGCAAGGCATTGTATGATATGTTGGAACATCACGCCAGAAAAGGTTTTTATGGTACTTATGGAAGTAGTGAAAAGGAAAACGGACAGGATATTTTGTGGTACATCTGGTGTAGCCCAAATTCTCCGGTTTTTGGAAAAGACAAAATGACTACTTTTGAGCGATATTTTATTGAAGATAAAGAAACCCATAAAGAAACGAAAAATACCTACTATTCCCTTTTAGATGATGAAAATACCATTGGTCGCATTTTAGAGGAATTTGGTTTAACCACTGAAGATTCTCATATAGTCAATGGGCACGTACCAGTGGAGCAAAAGAAAGGAGAATCCCCTATTCGATGTGGCGGAAAAGTGTTGATTATTGATGGTGGATTTTCGAAAGCTTATCAAGGGAAAACCGGAATTGCAGGATACACCTTAGTATCCAATTCGCACGGTATGCGTCTTGTAGCTCACGAAGCGTTTGAGTCCAAAGAGGCGGCTATCCGCAAGGAAACAGATATTATTTCGGATTATATAGCGGTAGAAAAATATGTGCTTAGAAAGCGTGTAGCAGATACGGATATTGGTACAGAAATCAAAATCAGTATTGCACAGTTAGAAGATTTGTTAGAGGCATATCGAGAAGGTTTGATAGTGGAAAAAACCATATAATATTTATGCAAAAAAGAGCCAGCGTTAAAATGGATAGAAGTCCAAATTAACTCTGGCTTACATTTTACCCAATACAAAATTATCTGACAGTTGTACTAGGATTTGTATTGTTTGTATTTGGTGTTGTGTTACCTGTAACCCCATTTGTGACATCATGGATTGTATCATTAATCGCATCGCCTGTGTCTTCGATAACATTTCCTGCGTCATCAATGATATTACCTGTGTCATCTATCAAGGAATCGTTATTATGATTCAGGTTATCATCGTTTGTGACGTCATTGTTATTGTTTACAGGATTGTCAGGTGTTACGGTAGTGTTATTGCCATTTGTACCGTTTGTACCATTTGTTTCGTTGTTTTCAATGGTAGTGTTTGTTTTGTCGTTAGTTGTTTTATCATCATTTCTACTACAACCTGTAAATACAGATAACATAGCAACGATGAGAAGCGTAACAACAGTTTTTTTTGTCATTTTCATATATACACTCCTTCTATTCCTGAAAAATGTGTGAACCATTTTGCAATGCGTTCAAAAGTAGTGTGTGCATCAAAATAAAAAATATACTATGAAAAAGTTGAAAATGTGATACAATTAAAAAATCTTCTTTAAAATCAAATTTAAAACTGTGAAAAGGAATTTTATTTATGCAATTTAGACCTTGTATAGACATTCACAATGGTGCAGTGAAGCAAATTGTTGGGAGTTCATTGAAGGATGAAGGGAACACAGCACTGGAAAATTTTGTTTCAAAAAAAGATGCATCATATTATGCTAATTTATATAAAGAAGCCGAACTAAAAGGAGCACATGTTATTATGCTCAATGCTTTTGATAGCGAATTTTACCAGGCAACTAAGGAACAGGCATTACTTGCCATAAAAACTTACCCCAAGGCACTTCAGGTAGGTGGCGGAATCACTGCGGAAAATGCCAAAGAGTATATAGAAAACGGGGCAGATAAAGTAATTGTCACTTCTTATGTTTTCAAAGAGGGAAAAATTCAATACGAAAATTTGAAAAAGTTATTAGAGGCTGTCTCAAAAGACCATATTGTACTGGATTTAAGCTGTCGTAAAAGGGACGGGAAATACTATATTGTTACAGATAGATGGCAGAAATTTACTGATGTAGAAGTGAATTATGATACCTTAGAGAAACTATCAAACTATTGTAGTGAATTTCTTATTCATGCAGTTGATGTGGAAGGAAAACAGCAGGGAATTGACACGAAGTTAATTGCATATCTTGGAAAGTGGGATAAAATTCCGATTACTTACGCAGGTGGAATTCATACTTATGAAGACATTGAAACGGTGGCAAAACTTGGAAAGGGAAATATTCACGTAACAGTGGGTAGTGCCTTAGATTTATTTGGCGGCGAATTGGATTTTGAAAAAATTATAGAAATAGTACGGGCACACTAATCAAATAGTGTGCCCATTTTTTTTAATCTGTTTTACAATACTGCGAGTTCTAAATAAAAGCTAAGTTTATATTTAAAAAGGCACATCGTTTCACGGATTAGGTGTTATAATATGAAAATTATAACTTTGTTACGTTAACAGCCTGAGGACCTTTGTCACCATCAACGATATCGAATTCAACAGAAGCACCTTCTTCAAGTGTTTTGAAGCCTTCCATATTCAATCCTGAGTAGTGAACGAATACATCTTTTTCTGATTCTGCATCAGTGATGAATCCGTAACCTTTCTGGTTGTTAAACCATTTAACTGTACCTTTGCTCATCTTAAGATACCTCCATAAAAATATGACTGATTGGAAATATTCCCATATCACGATTAGAATAACACAGTACTTTAGAAAAGTAAAGCGTTAAAATGTCGAAATAGGAAAAAAGTTTATAAAAGTTTTAGACTTTTTTTTGAAAGAGGAATATGATACAATGCAAGCTAATTAGTGACCTTAGAAGCATAGAAGGAAGAAAGAGGCTATTTAATTATGAAATGGTTAGGGAAATTTTTAAAAGAACTTTTTATTGATGGATTAAGTGGTATGGCAACCGGCTTATTTGCCACATTGATTATTGGAACGATTATTCAGCAGATTGGTTTATTTATTCCGGGAGTCTTTGGGGACTATCTGTATATGATTGGAAAAGTGGCAGCAGTGCTTACGGGGGCAGGAATTGGTGCGTCCGTTGCAGCCAAATTGAATGCAAGTCCATTAGTTGTTATATCTTCTGCTACCGCCGGAATGGTTGGTGCATTTGCAAGCAAAATACTTGCCGGAGCTGTTTTGACGGAAGGTGTTATGGTATTTGCAGGAGTTGGAGAACCATTGGGTGCATACTTGGCGGCTATGGTCTGTATCTATATTGGACGTTTAGTTAGCGGCAGGACGAAAATAGATATTCTGATTACACCATTTTGTTGTATTATTGGAGGTTCAGCCGTAGGACTTTTGATTGGACCACCAATTTCCAGTTTTATGAACTGGCTTGGAAGCGTTATCAACTGGGGAACGGAACAGGCACCATTTTTAATGGGTATTATTGTATCTGTCGTTATGGGTATGGTATTAACTTTGCCAATCAGTTCAGCAGCTCTCGGCATTATTTTAGGATTAAATGGTATTGCGGCAGGGGCAGCTACCGTTGGTTGTTGTGCAAATATGATTGGTTTTGCGGTAGCCTCTTATAAAGAAAATAAAGTAAATGGATTATTGGCTCAGGGACTTGGAACCAGTATGCTTCAAATTAGTAATATTGTGAAAAAACCGCTGATTTGGTTACCGGTTATTCTTACCAGTGCTATTTTAGGACCTATTTCCACTATGGTATTTAAAATGACTAATAATGCAACCGGTTCCGGTATGGGAACAGCAGGCTTAGTGGGACAGATTAACGCCTATCAGACGATGGTAAGCGAAGGAAGCTCTCCGGCATTTGTTGTTTTTGAAATCATTTTGATGCATTTTGTATTACCGGCACTTCTCACATGGATTATTTCTGAGGCTATGAGAAAGGCAAACTTAATTAAGTATGGCGATATGAAACTGAACGTATAATGTCAGACCGCCTTCAGTGTTCAGATTGACAGTTAAGAAGAAAGTCAATATACTATTTTAAAAGGGGAGACTGAACAATAATTGGTGTAATAGAATATATAGGGGAATTTAATATAAAAGTAAAGCGTAAATAAATGAGAGCAAAACCGGAGTTCTGGCTAGGCTCCGGTTATTTTTATATTTTTTTGTAGAAAAAAGACAGAATTTGCGTACGAAAAAAGGAGAGAAAAATAGATGAAAGAATTTGAAAAAATAGACTATTTACCACTAGGAAGCGTAGTCGTTTTAAAAAAAGGAATGCAAAAAATTATCATTATCGCAAGAGGCATTGTTATCAAATCCCTCAATCCACCGG
>JBGVKZ010000017.1:0-79815 GCA_045124055.1 Lachnospiraceae bacterium
GAAACTCCATACATATCGGCTATCCGGACGCGACTTTGTTCACTATAGAAAAATCGAAATTGGTGCAAACGATAGGGCAGTTTATAAAAATATGTAAGCTGCTTTATCGTTTACACCAACTTCGATTGGTTTCTAATCAATTTTCAGACGCTCCATTCAGGGGATGCGTTTAAAACCTGCAACATATTTGGGCGAAGATATCATGATTATTGAGCGAGCTGGTAAATATCATAAAACAAAGAGTATTATTGGATGTAAGTATGAACAGACGGATGTTCCTGTCCATTTTAGGGAGGCGTGTGGTAATTATATAGTTGCGGATGAAAAATTCAAGGAATTAAAGTGTAAATGTCAGCTCAAGGTGGAAGGTGACGCGTTAACGTTGGAGATTGAAGCGTTAAATGTAAAGCTTAACAACTGCCTGAAAGTGGTTGGTGAAGACCTTGCGATTTTACAGGGATTTGGCAGACTGACAAAAGAAGCGGTAAAATTGAAAAAAGAAGATAGCGGATATTATTTGACTTTTAGTGGTATTGTTTTTAAGAAGATGGAGTAGGTATTGTAATATGAGATTATTAATATATGGAGCAGGTGTAATTGGTTGTTGGTATGCAGTCTTATTTAGCAAAGCCGGATACGATACAACTATATATGCAAGGGGCAAGAGATTAATACTTTTACAAAAAGAGGGGTTATGTTATGAATTAAAAGGGAAAATACATAAAGCGAATGTTAAAATTATTGAATGCTTAGAGAATACAGAGCATTATGATTTTATTTTCTTAACTGTCAAAGAAAATCAGGTGCACACTGCTTTAGTAGAATTGTCTCATAATATTAGTCCGAATATAGTTACTATGGTAAATACTATTGAAGAATATAAGAATTGGGAAAAACTCTGCGGAGAAGATCGTATTATTCCTGCTTTCCCGGGAGCAGGTGGAAGTTTTCGGGATGGAATACTAAAAGCGGCCCTTACTCCATATATCATTCAACCCACAACGTTTGCTGAAATAAATGGAGAACGTACACAACGTTTGGACAATTTATCACAAATAATGGAGAAGTCAAAAATTCCGTATCAAATAGTAAAAAACATGCATAACTGGCAATTGTGTCATCTTGCTATGGTTGTACCTATAGCTGATGCCTATTATATGGCAGAAAATCCACAAATGGTATGGAAAGAAGATAAGGTAATGCAGAAAACAGCGATGCAAATAAAACATAACTTCCGGATGTTACATAAATTGGGAATTGTTCTATCGCCAAGAAAGATGAATGTGTTTTGTTTGTTGCCGACTTGGATATTGAAAATTGGTTTAATTTTGGTGTTTAAAAGTGATTTTGGGGATGTGTTCATGTATCAGCATTCAATGAATGCACCGGACGAAATGCGACAATTAAATAGACAATTTTATCAGTATATAAAAATAGAAAAAATGGATAGGATTAAGAATCAGGAAAGGCATATCATTTGAAAATGGTATGCCTTTTTGCCGTTGAAACATTAAAATAGACCGAATAATCAAAAATCAACAAGATTTTCTTTTCGTATGTTACAATGTAGCCGCGAAAAGAAGAAAAAAAGGAGGTAGTCATAAGTGTTCTCTGTGAAAAAGAAAGTTATGTTATTTATATTGATATGTATGGCTATTTTACTTGCGGGCTGTTCGGGAATATTTGGAATGGGTACGATACAAGAAAATTCGCCGGAAAAATATGGAGAATGGGAAAAATATCATACTGCACCGACATTTTTACCTGAGAGGATTGACGAATATACAATAAATACTTATTCCTATACGTTATACAACTATATGGATACTTGTTATGAAATTTTTCTCGATATTACCGTGTCAGAAGAACAGTTTAATGAACTTATAGAAGAAGCAAAACAGTATACCGATACGTATATGGAAAGAGAAACCTTTTACAGTGAGGGATATACGGAGATTATATTTGCAGATGCCTATAAAAAAGGTGAAACAAGCAAATACGACGGGTTGGAACAGGTTGGCACAGCAAAAATAGATAAGGTGATTTATAACCCTGAAACCCTTCATATCATTTATGTGTCTTTTTATGCAGAAGATACCGGTGTGTATGATGTTGAGAATATTGCCTATTTCAACAGATTCTCTATCACAACAGATGAATATATAGAACATTTATGGGAGATAGAAACAGATGAGTAAATTGAGTGTATCAGGTAAAATTGGCTTGACAACTGATTACAGGATTGATTATGCTGATACTACTGTTTTGCAATCAGCCTATTCCTGATGTTGTAGTGGGGATTTACAGTATGGGTGTGGTGATAGCTTTCAGTGGCTTACTTGATACTAGAAAAAAACAGGAGGTAAAAACAATGGAACTGATTGCCGCTTTGGTATTTCTGGGCGTAATTGTTCTTGTGGTAGGGGGTGTTATTTGTCTATGAAGAAAACAAAATCTAATTTTGGACATAAAATTCGGATACTGTTGGATGCTTTTGGTTATGGTGCATCTTTCGCAATAACAAAGTTGCTCACACAAAACATCCTGCATAAAGACAAATTCCTTATGGATTTGGCTGTATTTATGGTGGTGTTTCCGTTACTGAAAGTACTATGGGAGAACACTGCATATCTTATAGAACGCATTCGTGGTGGTGCTAGAAAGCCAAATTGGGAAAGTACGAAAAGTAATTTAATCGTGAGCATAATTGGGGTAGTCTTTGGCACGATTTACTACTTCATCGGATAGCAAACCAAGCAAGGCATACTTATCAGCTTTGGTTGGTTTTTATTTGCTAAATGTCTGTTAATCTTGCTAAAAACAATAACCAGGTAATTGTCAAGTCCCAAGGATAATGGTAAAATATTTCCAACGAAAACTTGAGAAAACATAGGAGAAGGTTATGCAGACGACAAAGAAAAAGGGAATCAGTATCAGACTAAAATTGATAGGGATTATTATTCCGATTGTGTTAGTATTGATTGTTTCATTTTTTGCCCTGGCAAGAAATATGGTGATAAAAACATCACAGGAAAAATTGCAGGCAAAATCGCAGGTGTATACAGAGCAGATTAGTAGTTGGACGAACCAGATTTTCGGAGAATTACAGGTGTATCAGGATACCATTGAAGAAGGAAAGTTTGCAGATGATGATGCTATCTTAAGCTATTTGGAAACTACATTGGATAAAAACGCAGCTTATCCATATGGCTTATATATGGGAGATAACAGTGGAATTTATCTTGATGGCTCGGGCTGGGTTCCGGGAAGCGATTGGGTGCTGACAGAACGCGACTGGTATGTAGATGGTAAAGATAATGAGACGCTAGCTTTTGGTGAGCCATATTATGATTCTTTGACAGGGCAAGTATGCGTAAGTGCCTCAGTACACGTAGACTATAAAAAAGCTACCAGAGTATTGGCAACTGATGTGTATTTGGACTATGTAGCAGAATTGGTTACAGAGATTGCCAGTCAGGAGCAGGAAGATGCCTTTTTAGTAACAAAAGATTCTCAGACAATTATTGCTCACAATGACCAGGATATGTTAGCAGTTACTTTAGATGGAGAAGGCATCGACTCCTTATATACGGAAATTGGAAAAAGTCTGGAAAATGGAAATACCGAGATGATTTCTGTAAAAGGCAATGATGGAACATACCTTGTATGCCTTAATCCAGTGGAAAATACAGATTGGTATTTAGTAACCTATGTAAAAGAACAGACGGTTTTAGCAGATTTACATAAAATGGAAGGCATTATGGTAAGTATTGCTGTTGTTGCAGCAGTTGTACTGATTCTTGTTATTTCCCAAATGGTAAATAGTATTGTAAAACCAGTGAAAAAAATGACTCAGGTAATTGACAATATTGCGGACGGCGACTTCTCACAAAACATCGAAAGTAAAGGCCATGATGAAATCGGACGAATGAGCCACAATATGCAGTTATTTATTACAAAAATGCGAGGAACTATTTCGGAAATTAGTGATATCGCCAGTTGGCTAAAACAACAGTCCGTAGAAAATACAGACGTATCAGATTCCTTAAAAACGGCATCTTACAAGCAGGGAGAAGAAATGGAAATGCTTGAACAAATGGTAGAACAGCTTTCCAAATCAGCTAAAGATGCGAAATTACAGATGGAACAGTTGGCGGCATTAATTGCCCGTGCAGACGAAGAAGGAAAAGCAGCAGAGATATTGATGCAGGAAAGCGTGGTTATGTCTCAAAGTGGTAAAGATGATATGACTCGCGTACATAGCGGAATGGATAACATCAATACAGCCATTACAATGCTTTCTGGTCAGATGGAAAGAGTTGGAGAAACCGTTACGCAGATTAGCGATATGGTAGATATGATTGTGGATATTGCAGAGGAGACCAATCTCCTGTCTTTGAATGCATCTATTGAGGCGGCACGAGCAGGGGAAGCGGGACGCGGATTTTCTGTGGTTGCCGAACAAATTGGGAAATTGGCCACGGATAGCAGTTTGGCAGCAGACCAGATTTCTAAGTTGACTCAGGAAATTCAGACCACCGTAAGCGACGCTGTTTCTCATATGAATACAAGTGTAACAGAAGTACAGACAAATGTGGACGTTGCTTCAGAGGCAAAGGATACCTTTGAAGGTTTATATGGAAAAGTTAAAGAAACCAGTCAAAGAGTAAAACAGATGATAGAATTGGTGGATAAAGTCGACATTGTATCTAAAGAAATGGAAGAAATTTCAGTAAGTCAGGCATATGCAGCAGAACAGATTGCACGTTCAGCAGAAGGCTTGAATCAGCAGACACATCATATTACAACAGGTAGTTGTACTGTGGCAGAAAGTGCCGAGGCACTGGAAAAAGAATCCGAAAAACTACTTGGTAGAATTGGCACATTTAGAATATAAGAAAATCCGGGAGAACATTTTTGTTCTTCCGGTATTTTTATTTTATAGGAAGTTTTATGCGGAGCTTATTAGCATAATTTACCGAATAGTCATAAAAAAATACCGATTAGAATAAATTCCAATTTTTTCGTCTTCTTGTATGTTATAATATTAGTAGAAGATATTTGGGATATTGGAAAGAGGAAAAAGATGAAATACAAACTCATTGTTGATAAAGATGCAATCGAAGAAATTGTCGCCACCGTTCATGAGCCAAGTGAATTAACGGACCAAATTGAAAATCTTGTTTTAACCTATAAGGGAAAAGACAGCATTATGGCATATAGGGAAGATGAAATAACGAATCTGACCTTTTCCGATATAGAATGCATTACTGTTATTGACCGAAAGACTTTTGCCATTGATAGTCTGGGGGCGAAATATCGTATTAACCACAGGCTTTGTGAACTGGAAGAAATGTTACCTTCCTATTTTATTCGAATCAATAAATCGGGAATTGCGAATAAAAGTCGAATTGTAAGATTTAAAACATCGTTTAATGGTGCTGTGGACGTAATTTTTAAGTGTGGCTATACCGATTATGTTTCCAGACGATGCTTTGCCGATATTAAAAGGAGGATTGAAACGTGAAAAAATATATAGGAGAATTTCTAAAACGTGGTGTTTTTGTTATGGGATTTGGACCTATCGTTTTAGCTATTGTATATGGAATTCTGTGGAAGACGGGTGTCATATCCAGTCTTGATGCAGGAGAAGTTGTTCGTGCCATATTAACTATTTCGTTAATGGCATTTATTGCAGCAGGTATTACAATGGTTTATCAGATAGAGGAATTGCCGTTGCTTTATGCTATTTTGATACATGCAGTGGTACTCTATTTAGATTATATTATGATTTATTTTGTAAATGGGTGGTTGGCTTCCGGACTTAAGCCATTTGCTGTTTTTACGATATGTTTCGTGCTTGGCTATACACTGATATGGCTATTCATTTATAGAATGATTCGTAAGGATACCGCAGAGCTGAATCAGACCTTGAGTAGACAAAATTAGAATAGAGTAAGCATTTATGGGCTGTTTGCATTTGTACCGCCCCCAAAAGTTAGACCTAAAATCTAACGATTGGGAGGTCGGTACATAGTGCACGGCTCTTTTTTTACTCTAAAATCGGTATCAGAAAATAGGAATTAAAGCGGCTACACTTGTGCTTGGCATTGAAAAAACATAACGACTACGATATAATAAAACTGTATGTCCAATAAAGGAGGAAGACTCTATGGCAATAGAGATTATGCCGAATCGACTGGATAAAGGTTTTTTTCGGTATCAGGAAGAATTGGAAAGTAAAGCAATCGAGGTACTACGAAGTGGTTGGTACGTTTTAGGACCGGAAGTGAAAGCCTTCGAGGAGGAGTTCGCTCAGTATACAGGTGCAAAACACTGTGTCGGATTGGCTAGTGGATTAGATGCACTGTGGCTTGCCTTTAAAGTTTTGGGAATTGGTAAAGGTGATGAGGTAATTGTTCAGGCGAATACATATATTGCCAGTGTAATGGGTGTGACAATTAACGATGCAACACCAGTGTTTATTGAACCGGACGAGTACTATAATATAGATACGGAGCAATTAGAGGCTCTGATTACACCCAAGACAAAAGCGATATTGGTTGTTCATTTGTATGGACAGGCGTCCAATATGCAAAAGATTGTAGAACTTTGTAAAAAGTACAATTTAAGACTGGTAGAAGACTGTGCACAGTCTCATGGGGCTTGCTATGATGGACAGATGACAGGTACATTTGGGGATATTGGTTGTTTCTCTTTTTATCCTTCAAAAAACTTGGGAGCATTTGGTGATGCAGGAGCTATTGTGACAGATGACGAAGAAATTGCAAAGGCTATGAGGGTCTATCGCAACTATGGAAGTGAAAAAAGATATTATAATATGGTAGTTGGAGCTAATTCCAGATTGGACGAGCTACAAGCCGGACTCTTACGTGTCAAATTGTCTCATCTGAATGAGTTGACAGAAGAAAGAGGACAACTGGCTGAAACATATTTAAAGAATATTAAGAATGAAAAAATTATTTTACCCAAGGTACGAGAAAAATGTAGTCATGTATGGCATCAATTTGTAATTCGTTGTGAAAAAAGAGATGAATTGATACAATACCTAGAGGAAAAGGGCATTGGTACAATTATTCATTATCCCATTCCGCCGCATTTATCAGAGGCATATAAATATCTGGGATTTCAAAAAGGTGATTATCCAAAAACCGAAGAATATGCAGATACAATTCTGTCCTTACCGATGTATAATGGTATGACAAATGATGAGATACAAAGAGTGATTCGTGTGTTGAATGAATTTTAGGAGAAGTTATGCAATTAAAAGAGCAATATAAACTGATTGAATTTGTAGACTTAGGTGATGAAAGAGGTAACTTAGTGGTTATCGAAGGGGAAGGAATGGATATTCCTTTCGATATAAAGAGAGTATTTTATATATATGGTTCTGATAGAGAAGTAATCAGAGGGCAGCATGCGAATCGCGAAACGGAGTTTTTACTGGTTAATGTCAGCGGTATTAGTAAAGTAAGAGTAGACAATGGAAAAGAAAGTGAAGTTATAGAGCTGAATAAACCTCGTATGGGCTTATATCTTTCATCGATGCTCTGGAAAGATATGTATGATTTTTCGGAGGATTCGGTATTATTGGTTTTGGCAAGCAGACATTATGACGCCAAAGAATATATCAGGAATTATGAGGAATATTTAGAAGAATTAAGAAAAGATGGAGAACAAAGCAATGAGTAAAATATCGATTGTCATTCCGGTGTATTACAATTCTGACACATTGATGGATTTGTATCAGGATATGAAAGAAAAAATTTTGGGTAAAATCGGCGAATATGAATTGGTATTTGTGGACGATGGCTCCGGAGATAATTCGTGGGAAATTATGGGGCAGATACAGGCTTTAGATGATAATGTACGTTTGGTAAAATTATCTAGAAATTTTGGGGAGCACGCGGCTTTACTTGCTGGATTATCTGTATGCACAGGAGATTGTGCAGTTACTAAACAGGCGGATTTGCAGGAAGATTCTACATTAATTTTGGATATGTATGAAAGCTGGAAAAAAGGCAACAAGGTTGTTCTTGCGGTGCGTCGTTCCAGAGATGAAAGTAAGGTAAAAGTTTTCTTTGCGAATTTGTATTATGCTTTGGTGAGAAAATTTGTTAATAAAAATATGCCGGTGGGCGGTTGTGATTGCTATTTAATTGATAGAAAAGTTATAGAAGTCTTGCAACTTTTGGACGAAAAGAACTCTAGTCTGACTTTACAGGTATTATGGGCAGGATTTCAAACGGATTATGTTTATTTCGACCGAAAAAATAGAGAAAAGGGAAAATCAAGATGGACATTAAGTAAAAAGGTAAAATTAGTAGTGGACTCTATGATGAGTTTTTCTTATGTGCCTATACGAATGATGACCTTTGTTGGTATTTTCTTCAACATATGTGCCATTTTATTGTTTATCAGTGTTTTGGTAGAGTATTTTACGGTAGGAACACCTATGGCGGGGTGGTCTTCATTGATGTGCGTTATTCTTTGCTCGGCAGGGTTGATTTTATTGATGCTGGGTGTTTTAGGAGAGTACATTTGGCGTGCCTTAGATGCGGCAAGAACAAGACCACCATTTATTATAGATGAAGATATTTATAAAAAGTAGTCAAAAGGAGAAGCTATGTCTGAAAAAACATGGAAGATTATAAAAAGAGTTTTGTTGTGTGCCAGCATTTTAGCAACAATAAAAATAATTCTTTTTGATTATACATTAGATGAAGAATATCAGGTTGTGATGGCTTATCGAAATCTGCAAGGTGACCATCTTTTTAAAGAAATGTGGGAGCCTCATCAGACTTCTGCATTTATGTGCATTGGCCTAATGTGGTTTTATCATTTGATAACGGGAACTTACACCGGTGTTGTTATATTTTTGAGAGTTTGTACCACGGTGATACAGGCATTGTTGGCAATATGGGGATATAAAGTGATGGCGAAGCTGACCAAAAAGGAATATGCCTTTTTACTTGGAATCGCATACTTTAATTTTGTTCCAAAACAAATACAGATACCGGAATTTGCCAATATGCAGGTGTGGTTTTTCAGTATTATGGTACTGGCTTTACTGGAGTATTATTCTGTAATAAAAACAAATAAGGAAGGAAAGAGAAAAAATAAGCTCTGGCTTATATTGTCTGGTATTGGAATGGCATTGGAAGTTTTAGCCTATCCGTCCTGCTTATTATTATTTCCGGTATTTCTAGTTTATATATGGATTGTTTCAGAAAAAGAGCGTATAAAAGATTGCTTGATATACATCGGTACTTGTGCAGTATGTGGTGTATTATGGTTTTTCTCTATTTTGCGAAACGTTTCCCCAGAGGAGTTTATCGGAAATTTGGGAAACGTACTGAGTTTTGATTTAACTCACGAAATATCGGGTGCCACAGAGGGAAAATTCGCCGGGATTATTAGTAATGTAACCGGTGGCGTAATTTTCTTGCTGGTGCTTTTGGTATTGACTGCTTGTATTTACTACTTTATTAATAGAATAGAGAAAAAGAAACAAGTTGTAACAAACAAGACAGAGAAAAAACTTCAATTTCTGACCATTGCTATGTGTATGGCAGAAGTGATGCAGATGTTTTACTGGATAGTTTTGCAGAAGGCATTTGGAGACCCACAATTTTATTTAGTGGTTATTTGTCTTATACCGTTAGTGTTATGGAAAGACCTTGGAGATTCCAGAAAAATGTTGGCTGCCGGTATTATCGGGCTTTATGTTTCATTATTTGCAGTTGCATATATTAGCGATTTGCCCATACACAATGCTTTGCCACATGGTGGATTTGGTTTAATTTTATGTTGGCTTGTGATGGTAATTGTCTGGGAAAAGCAGACCTATGTAAATGCGAAAAAATGGATTATGATTTTTTTGCTAGGTATATGTGTCACAGTGCTTGTCGGCAAGGGATATACAGTGAGAGGCGGTAGAGACTATAATTCTGTATTTGATACGGGCGGGATTATGAAAAATGGTCCGGCAGCAGGTATTTTGACAGATTATATGTTTGCTTATATATATAATACAAACTATGATGAATTTCAGCAATATATAGGTGAAGACGAGAAAGTAATGATTGTTACCAATCTTATTTTTTCCGCAGGTACTACACCATATATGTTTCAGGAATCAGAAGTGTGCCACTATTCTATTGTAGACCCAACGGCATATGATGAAAGGCTTATTGAATATTGGGAAATATATCCGGATAAAGCTCCTGACGTTATTGTGGTAGATTGTTGGTATGGTACTTTAATGGAACCCTCTGACAACTACATTATGAAATATATTGAAGAAGAATTTGGATATACAGAAGTGATAGATGGAAGTTATGTAAGATTTTATAAAAGATAGAATGGAAGGAATATGAAGAAACTAATACAATTCATAAAATTTGGACTGGTAGGAATCTTAAATACACTTATTAGTGAAATTATATATATTATTGTGGTGTGTTTAGGTGGGCATTATGCCTTGGCATGTTTCCTGGGTTTTGTAATAAGCGTTTTAAATGCATATTACTGGGGAAACAGATATGTATTTAAACATCAGGACGGAGAGGAACCTCGAGTTTGGTGGAAGGTGTTGATAAAGACATATGTTGCCTATTTGGGCGGATTTGTTTTGGATATCGTGTTATTGTTCCTTTGGATTGATGTATTACACATTAGTAACTATATGCAGTCGATAGTGGAACTGTTTTATCGAATTGGAATTAGGAGTATAGACACACAGATGATGGGAGAGTTGGTTGCAAAAGTCATCAATATTGTGACCATTGTTCCAATCAATTTTATAGTAAATAAATATTGGGCATATAAGCAAAAAGAGTAGAAATGAGATTCATTTTTTTGGAGGGAAAAATATTTTAACAAAGGAAGCGATTTAGGTGGTAAAGGATTTAACGGAAGGGAAAGTACGAAAGGTTGTTTGGCAGTTTACTCTTCCTATGTTTATTAGTGTGATTTTCCAGCAACTTTATAACATTGCAGATAGTATTATTGTTGGTAATTTTTCGGCAAACGGAGAAGATGCCTTGGCGGCAGTTGGAGCGTCTTATCCGATAACGATGATTTTTATGTGCATTGCTATGGGGTGCAACACTGGTTGTGCGGTTATTATTTCACAGCTTTTTGGTGCAAAGAGATATGGTCAGATGAAAACAGCAGTATCCACGACTATGATTGCCTCTTTTGTACTTTCGGTGTTATTGACAATTATAGGTGTAGCATTTAGTGGTTCTATGTTAGGGGCTATTCAGACGCCGGATAACATTTTTTATGATGCCAATGTATACTTAAGAATTTATACAGGCGGATTTGTTTTCCTGTTTTTCTATAACGTTGTAACTGGTATTTTTACGGCTCTTGGAGATTCTAAAACTCCCCTTTATTTCCTAATTGGTTCGTCCGTCGGAAATGTGCTATTAGACTGGGTGTTTGTGGCAATCTTCCATTGGGACGTGGCAGGGGTTGCGTGGGCGACCTTTATTTGTCAGGGTGTTGCCTCTATTTTGGCTCTGCTCACTTTACAAAAAAGAGTGAAAGCTGTTGAAACTACGGAAAAATCAGAAAAGTTTTCTTTTCCTATGCTGAAGAAAATTGGCGGAATTGCGATTCCAAGTGTTTTACAGCAAAGTTTCGTATCCATAGGTAACATTTTTATTCAAAGATTGATTAACGGCTATGGTTCTTCGGTGATTGCCGGTTACTCAGCAGCAATAAAAATTAATACGTTTATTATTACCTGTTTTGGAACAATGGGAACAGCCATTTCCAATTTTACCGCTCAAAATATTGGTGCAGGAAAAATAGACCGCGTAAAAAAGGGATTAAAAGAAGGCTGGTTTATGGGATTTTTGGTAGGCGTACCAGGATTTCTTTTATGCTTTTTTGGAGGCAGTTTCTTGATTCACCTATTTATCAAGGAAGAAACAGCGTTGGCATTAGAGACAGGTATGCTGTTTTTAAAAATTGTTGCACCGTTTTATTTTGTTGTTGCTCTTAAACTGATAACTGACGGCGTATTGCGTGGTGCAGGGGCAATGAAGGCATTTATGGTGGCAACTTTCAGTGATTTAATTTTGCGTGTTGTTTTAGGCTATGCATTTTCCGTGCCTTTTGGAACAACGGGCATATGGTTGTCTTGGCCGGTGGGTTGGACGATTGGAACAATAATGTCACTTGTATTTTATGCAAGTGGTGCGTGGAAAACGAAGTATAAATAAAGATATCCCTTTTTGGTAAAACTAATTAGAAAAGTGAATTAGTAAAACCGAAAGGGGATTTTTTTTATTGGAATCAATTTGGAAATATAATGTAAAATTGCCACATAAGAACGCATTGCCTAAAAATATGGAGGTCAATACTCTGGTAATAGGTGCTGGAATAGCAGGCTTATTGACCGCCTATTTTTTGCAGAAAAAAGGTGTGGAGGTTATAGTGGTAGAGGCAAAAACCATAGCCAGCGGACAGACTGGCAACACTACGGCTAAAATTACCAGTCAACACGACTTATGCTATGAGAAAATGATTCGGAAAGCGGGAAGAAAAAGAGCGAAGGCATATGCGATGGCAAATGAAGAAGCTATTTTTTTATATAAACAAATCGTTGAGGAAGAAAATATTGACTGTGACTTTTGTGAGAAACCAGCCTATTTGTACACCACTTCCGAAAACAACATAGAAATTTTACAAAAAGAGACGGAGGCAGCAAAATCTCTTGGTATCAAGGCAAAGTATGTAGAGGGAAAAAATTTAGATGAACTACCCTTCGAGGTGTGTGGTGCAGTTTGCTTCGAAAATCAGGCACAGTTTCATCCATTGAAATTTGTGCGACATTTGGCAGAAAAACTGGTTGTTTATGAAAATACGAAAGTGCTGTCGGTAAGTGGTCACAAGATTCGTACAAATAAAGGCACAATTATAGCGGAAAATATTGTGTTTGCAACGCATTATCCGATTACCAATGTGCCAGGATTTTATTTTTTAAGACAGCATCAGGAAAGAAGCTATGTAGTGGCACTACAAAATGATAAAGAATTAAATGGTATGTATTACAGTATGGACGAAGATGGTTTATCCTTGCGAAGTGAGAAGGATATTCTATTGCTTGGCGGCGGGGCACATAGAACCGGAAAATGTCTATGTCATAATGGAGAAAAGGGGCAATCAAAATATGGGTATGAATTTCTCAGGAATATAAAAGAACGTTACTTTTCTGAAAAAAAGGAAATCACTGCATGGTCGGCTCAAGATTGTATGCCACACGATGAAATGGCTTTTATAGGAAAATATTCTATTTTCAGGCCTTATTGGTATGTAGCAACTGGTTTTAAAAAGTGGGGAATGACCCAAGCAATGGTGTCAGCAATGATTTTAAGTAGTAAAATCTGCGAGGAAAGAAGTATTTATGAAAAAACGTTTTCACCACAGAGATTTTTACTTTGGGCAGGCATCAAAAACTTTCTTATTGATTTATGGGAAAGTGTGAAGGGACTTGTGACAGGAGCTTTTGCCAAAAAGGACAGGCGTTGTGCACATATGGGGTGTAAGCTTCATTGGAATGCAGAAGAAGAAAGTTTTGATTGTGCCTGTCACGGTTCGAGATTTAGTAAGAGGGGCGAAATTATAGATAATCCTGCACAGATGGATTTGAACGGAAAAAAATAATGAGATATAAAAACCCCATATGAATGGTCATTTACCTTTCATATGGGGTGATTTTTTGCGTAGAACTGTGAGTTCTATGCAACATTTCTTATATTCCGCTAAATAGAGGCTTTTTCAAAAAACAATTACCATTTTTTTGACCCTTAAAACTTATCCCAAAGCTATTTGTCATATTATCCTAAGGCAACCGTCAGTTTTTCCAACTGATTTCTCTTTAATTCCATTGAAGAATGCACATATGTGTTTAGCGTAATTCCTACATTTGCGTGTCCTAAAATCTCACTTAATGATTTCACGTCAACTCCTGCTTCTATACATCTAGTAGCAAAAGTATGCCTAAGGGCATGATAGTTGACTGCCTCAATGTCACACTCCTTGAGAATTCTATGATAGCGATAATCATAAGTTCTTGGACTGACAAATCCGCTTGTATCTGAAACAACAAACTCAGATACAGACAATTCTTTCATTTGTTTTAAAAGTGGTAATATTTTGGACGAAATAGGAATATCTCGTAAAGATGCACTTGTTTTTGGTGTATCTAAAATTAATTTGGAAAAAGATGCGTCTGATTGGTCATTGTTTTTGACTCTGGCTATTGTATGCCTTACATGAATAATATGATTAGTAAAATCTATATCTTTCCACGATAATGCACAGATTTCTCCGATTCTAAGTCCTGTATGCAAGGAAAGAAGAATTCCAATATTCGTAACATCAAGATTTCTGACCAGATAATCTTCCAGTTTCTTTTGTTGTTCTAACTTCAAAATGGGGATTTCGTTTTTACCGATTGTCGGTTTGTAGATAGGTGTTTTCAGAGGAATACACATCTTTTCATCGGAAGCAAATTTTAGTGCTGCATTAACTATCAGCATAATACTTCTTACATAACTTGGTGATAGTCCACCGTCTCTGTTTAAGCGACCACTTTCCATTTTTCGTCGCAAAAAAGCATTGATTTCCGGTGCCGTTAGTTGAGATAATCTTACATTTCCCAATTCCGGTATAATATGTGTATCTATCAAATATTGATATTTGTTTTCTGTCGCGCCCTTATAGCGAATTTTATTATTCTCCATCCACAGATTTAAGACTTCATAGAAGGTTCTATCTTTACTTTTTGCCGAAATATACGGTTCATCAGAGACCATAATCGCAATGATTTTTTCTTTCACTTCTCGATAGGTTTTCCCATATACAGAACCATATATAATTTTACCTTGATTATCTCGGCCTTTCTTATAGCGACCTTCCCAGCGACCATCTTTTCGCTTGTGAATGTTTTCCCCTTTTCTGGACATAACATAAACTCCTTTCATGGTAAATTTACACTACGTCACTTTTTCCATTAGGTAATCATATAACTTTCCGTTTTTCTATGTGTGAATTTTGCTACACGTTTGCGGAAAAATGAAAAATTTTGACATAGTGCATAAAAATCTGACCATTCTAGCCGACCATCCATTATCTGTATTTGCCCTCATAAAGCTTTAAAAAACCGCTTTTTTATACCCATTTAAGTCAATGGATTGCTTCCTATACATTGACATTGCTATCTTTTTGGACTAAAATAAGACAAAATAGGTCGATTTATGACCGGATTTGACCTACATAGAACTCACAGTTCTACGCAAAAAATAGGGAACAAAAAATATCTTTGTTTCTATTTATATTATACCGCAATTTTTACATTTTATGATGAATAAAAAATAAATATTTTATTACATATTTGTGAAAACACAGGAGGAAATAAACCTTGAAATTCAAGACCAAAATAAAGGATTGCCGCTTGCTTGTCAGAGTAAAATTTTCATCAGGCGAGTGCTTAAATGATAAAGAACTGGATTTTTTTGCACGTAAGTTTTTTCGAGGATTTTTGAAACCTCAGGTTCTCAAAAAGAACTTGGTAGAATACTCAGGTCCAACAGGAATAAGCCTTTTGGAACGCTTGAAAAAGCCTGTATCTAAATATGATTTTTTCTTCATTATGGAGCAAATTGTAGTGGCAACCCAGAAGATAGAAAATAACAATTTATTCTTACATAATCTGGTACTGGATAAAAAGTATGTGTATATCAATGAAATTACGAAAGAGATGCAGTTTATGTATGCACCACTTTTACAGAAGAAACAGGAAAATGATGTGATTGAGTTTATGGAAAGCATTATCTATTCTGTGATTCCAGACAGTACGGAGAATACAGATTATATTTCAAAGTTCACTTATTACATTAAAAACTTAAAAGAATATAACCCGGATATGATTGAAAAATATATCACCAAGGAAGAACGAGGGGTTGTAAATACGATTAAGAAAAATAATGTAGGACAAAGTGGTTTTATGACAGACAAGCCTAAAGATTACTATGACCATTATAGTAATGTATCGCAAGGTAATTTTGAGGAAGAAGCTACCGGACTTTTAGCAGAAGATGAGGCAACCGGACTTTTATTTGAAGATTACGAAGCAACTGGGCTTTTAAATGAGAATGATGAGGGAACAGCTTTACTTACAAATGATTACACTACGTCCACTTATGCCAGTTTCCCATCAATTCAAAGGGTTTCCACGGGGGAAAACATTTCAATCAATAAATCTGTTTTCCGAATCGGAAAAGAACAAAATTATGTAGATTATTGTGTTACGAATAACAGTGCGGTTAGCAGAAGTCACGCAGATATTGTAACAAGGGGACAAACCTATTTTGTAATAGACTTAAATTCCAAAAACAGAACATACATCAATGAACAACCTTTACAGCCACAGTGTGAAGTGGAGATTTTTGATGGAAATAAACTGAAACTGGCAGATGAAGAATTTATATTTCATATATAGGTAAAAAGAAGGTATAGGGGAGAAAAGACGTGAGATTTATTGTGACAGCAGATACGGATATTGGAACAACAAAGGACACCAATCAAGATAGTGTTCTTGTCAAACACGCAATTTATCAGGAACAAGAAGTGTTAATGGCGATTGTATGTGATGGTATGGGTGGCTTATCCAAGGGGGAACTGGCAAGTGCGACAGTCATCAGAGCCTTTAATCAATGGTTCGATGAAGAATTGGAAAAAGAACTTAATCCATTAGATATGCAAACGATTGGCAGTAAATGGGAATGTATGTTAAAAGACTTAAACTTAAAGATTTCGGAATATGGAATTGATATTGGAGCCAGTCTAGGTACTACATTCTCAGGGATATTGTTTGTGGACGATTCTTATGTTGTGGCCCATGTAGGTGATACAAGAATTTATCATCTTGGCAAGGAACTAATGCAATTAACTGAAGACCAAACCTTTATTGCACGGGAAATAAAAAAGGGAACTATCACGAAGGAAATGGCAAAAACGGATAAGAGACGAAATATGCTGCTTCAGTGTATTGGTGCTTCCAAAATGGTAGAGCCACAGGTTTTTTATGGAACGACTCAAAAGGGAACTTATCTTTTATGCTCTGATGGTTTTCGACATGAAATTAGTGAAAAGGAAATATATGAAACTTTAAAGGCAAAACAAATGCATGATAAAGAAATGATGCATCAAAAGGTCAGATATTTAATGGAGCAGGTGAAAATACGACAGGAAAAAGACAACATTTCCGCAATTTTGATAAAAGTGGATTGAGGGGAAAAAAATGACTGAAATTGGAACCGTTATAGACGGAAAATATGAAATATTAAAAGAGATAGGAAAAGGTGGTATGTCTGTTGTTTATCTGGCAATGGATAAACATTTAAACAAACAGTGGGCAGTAAAAGAAATTAGAAAACAAGGCAGTGGGAGAAATGATGATATCGTAGTCAACAGTCTTTTAGCAGAAGCAAATATGATGAAAAGACTGGACCACCCTGCTTTGCCACGAATTGTAGATATTATTGATAATGGTGTAACGATTTACATTGTTATGGACTACATAGAAGGGGAATCTTTAGACAAAATATTGGCTACGGAAGGCATTCAGTCTGAGGAGTTGGTGATTGGCTGGGCAAAGCAACTTTGTGATGCTTTGTCTTATTTGCATACCCAAAAACCACCGATTATTTATCGCGATATGAAACCGGCGAACGTTATGCTTAAGCCGGAAGGTAACATCAAAATCATTGATTTTGGTATTGCCAGAGAATACAAAGAACAAAACCTTGCAGATACCACGGTGCTTGGAACAAAGGGATATGCACCACCGGAACAGTATAGCGGACAGACAGACCAACGAAGTGATATTTTTGCATTAGGCATGACAATGCATCATTTATTGACAGGGGTTGACCCAAGAAACGGAGAGGCATATGTCCCGGTAAGACAGTGGAATCCAGAGATTTCTGAAGGCTTGGAATCTATTGTTGATAAGTGTGTGCAGCCGGCAGCAGAAAACAGATATCAAACCTGTGCGGATTTATTGTATGACTTGGAACATCCGGAACTGATTAGTAAAGATTTTAAGAAAAAGCAAAAAAGAAAGTTAGCTTCCTTTGTAGCAATGGTAGGAGTTTCGACTTTGATGCTGATAACAGGAATTGTGTGTAATCTTTTTTCTACACGCGTTAGTAATAATACATATGACAACCTGATTTCCGTTATGGCATCTACTTCCTATGAGGAAAAAATAGAAAGTTATAAAGAAGCCATTGAAATTTATCCATATGACACAAGAGCTTATATGTGTATTTTAGAAGCCTACGAAAATGAAGGGGTATTTAGTAAGACCCAAAATGATGAATTTATGGCACTTTATAATGCGAATAAAGATGGATTTGATACGACTACCACAGAGGTTGCCCAGTTAAATTACAAAATCGGTATGATGTATTTTAACTACTATACCAATGAAGATGGAACGGTTAGTTTTTCTAACAGAGTACAAAAGGCACACCCTTTTTTTGCCGCAAATTATGAAAATTCGACAATTTCGGATGGTTTTGAAGAAAAGAATCTTTCCGATTGTTACTACCAGATTTGCTCCTTTTACAAAAAATATATTTTGAGTTCCGCAACTGTGGAGGAGGCATCAAAGGAAAGTTATGAAGAACTTTTTTCTACCATAGAGGCAACATTGGAAACGGTGCAGGAAGCCAGTGCATATGACCAGTTAACTCTGTATAATGGTACGTTTATGCTTTTATACGACCAAAGAAGCAGTATGGTTTCCGTAAATGTGGAGGAAGAAACGGTTCAGACACTGCTGAAAGAGGTATATGACAGTGCAAAAAGTTTAACGGTACAAAAGGAACAGTCTCAGAAGCTGCAAAAGGAAATTGTAGATAATTATGAAATATATAGCGAAGCAATTTCGCGAGTTTATTTGAATGTGAAGGAGAAAAATTAAGTATGGCACAGGTTTTATCAATTATATCAATTATCTCTTTCATTGTAGCAGGGCTTACATTTTTACTTGCCGTTTTTTTCTGGTTCAAGTTTAAAATCCCTTCAGTTATTGGGGATTTATCTGGTCGCACAGCAAGAAAATCCATTGCAAAGATGCGACAGAATAGTGAGAATGCAGGAAAAAAAGAAGTTAATGCCACCACTTTGCTGAGCTATGAGAACAACGCCACTACATTATTGGCGGATACAAACAACGAAACGACTTTACTTGCATATGAAAACAATGAAACTTCGTTACTGATAAATGAAAACAATGAAACCACCTTGCTTGTTGCAGATGCCAAAGTATCTGGTAGTGGCGTTTCTAAAAATCATTTCGTAATGCTTGATGAAATTATGCTTATACATACAAATGAAGTTATTGTTTAAGGGGATTTATATAGAGACAACAAGCTAAGGTACATAAGGAGAAAGCATATGAAACAGACAAAGAAAAAATTATTTGGTAAGATTTTGCCTATCTTTTTGATTGTTGCAATCATCTTTAATTTATTGCCACTACCAGAAGGCATAGTATACGCCGCAGAGTCAGGAGAAGAAGAAAATGAGGAGCCAAGTAATGACAGTGGCGATGAATCAGGCGAAGAAAATAATGATGAATTGCTGGAAATTACAGATTTCGTCGTAACACCAACACAAAGAGAGTATGACGGAAGTTGTTATGAGGCAGCTACCATTTTGGGAGAACAAGCTGGTGATAAAATTACCTATCAGTTGGCAGATGAAGAAGAAACAAATACTATGCCTATGATAGATAAAATAGGGCAATATTCACTTACGGTTAAAGTGGAAAGAACAGGATATAAGCCATATGAAACTACGGTAGTAGCTGAGATTTTTGCTAAAACAATGAATCTTACTGTTACAGCCTATGAGGGAGTATATGACAAAGAAGAAAAAGATGCACTAAGTATAGAGGGAATCCTGGAAGGTGACGTGGTGGAATATCGATTAAATGGCGGAGAAGCACAGTCGACAATTCCTAAGATTTCAGATGCAGGAACGTATACGATTTCAGTGCATATAGAACGAGAAAACTACTTGGACTATGATAAGGAGTTTACAGCCAAAATAGAAGAAGCAGACCTTGAGGGTGTGGAAATCGAAACTTATGAAGGTATTTATGACGAAAAAGAACATACTTTAGTAAGTCTAAAAGGTACTTTAGAAACAGATGAAGTGGAATATAAAGTTGGCACAGAAGAATGGAGCAAAGATAAGCCGGTAGGTACAAATGCCAATGAATATGAAATTAAGGTAAGAGTAAAAAGAGAAAATTATGCACTGAAAGAGTTTACTGGTCTAAAGGCCATCATTGGACAACAGAATCAAAGTTTAGTTTTCAATCATTTTACAGGACAGCAATCTGACAAAACGATACAGGGAAACTTTGAAGATGTAACCTTTGATTTTTCAGCCACAGATGAAACTAAATTGGCAGGTGGCACAATTTCTTATTCGCTAGAATTTGAGTCAGAAGAAGATAAAGATATCGCCCAGATAGATGAAAATGGAATTTTGACCGTTAAGGATGCAGGAACAATTACTGTGGTTGCTAAGCTTTCTGGCAATCAAAATTATAGTGAGTGCGAAATCAGGCATACATTAACTGTTTTTTTGCAAAAGAAGGCTGATGGGGATTTTATGAGCTTTGATGAGGCAGGAATCAGCTATACTCTAGGCGAAAATTCCGGTGTTGTTTCAACAAAGCAGGCCACTAAAAAATATACCCGTGATAATGGAACAATTACATATAGCATTGATAAAAATGATATTGGTTTAGCCTGTGAAGAAAGCACAGGAAAAATTACGGTAGAGGATTATAGTACCCTTGTAGATGCTATGAACAAAAATAATGGAGTTGTTACTGTAGAGGTTAAAGCCGTTAAATCTAGGAGCAATCGATATGATGAAGATACGGTTTCCTACGGTATACAGATTTCTTTTATGGAAACACCGGAAAATCCCTATGTAACCAGTGGAACTATTGGAGAAAATGACTGGTACATAAGCGATGTTACTTTGAAACCGGCAGATAATTCTTATACAATTTCAGATTCCTGTGAGCTAGATAGCTTTGGAGAAAGTGTTTCAATAAATGATAAAAAAAGTGGATATGTATATTTGCGCCATAAAGATAGCGGTGGTATTACAAATGGCATTTCCTATGCAGATGTCAAGGTAGATACAATACAACCTACTATGGAAGTATCTTGTAATACGCCTGGAAGTCAGACAGAAGATATGCAATATTATAGCGAAAATTTTGTAGGTACTATTACTATTACGGAAAAGAATTTTGTTCCACAAAACATTTTGGTAACAGTTACAAAGGAAAATGGGACAACATATAATGCCAGCGTGAATTGGTCCAATGTAAAAGATGTGCATACCGGTAAATTTACTATTCCGGCTGGCAAAGACCACACAAATGATGGAGATTTTACTTTTACAGTAGCTGGAAAAGACGAGGCAGGAAATGAACTGGAAGAAGGATATGTATCAGAAACAATACGAATTGATACGAAAGTTCCAATTTTAACGGTTAGTTATTCTAATAAAAATGTTGTAAACACGTTGGTAGACAGTGAAGGAAATTCCCGTCAGTACTTGAATGCGGCTCAGGTCGCAACCATTACCGTAGAAGATGAGCATTTGGATATTCTGGATACGGAAATATCGATTGCGGCAAAAGACGTGGCTGGAGGAAACCTTGACCAATCGCAACTGATAAGTCAAACAGAATGGAAGCAGGAAGGTAATCAATATGTAAAAAAGATTTCCTTTACTGGAGAGGCAAATTATAAGCTGGATATTACTTGTAAAGATTTAGCAAAAAATACAATGATTTTAACAAAGGATAATTGTTTTACGGTGGATAAATCGTCACCGAAAAATTTGGATATTCAATATAGTACAAGTATTCTTGACACGGTTTTAGAGGCCGTATCCTTTGGCTTTTATAATGCAAAAACCCAGGTCACGATTACTGCGGAAGATGATATTAGTGGAATTAATACTATGACGTATAGCTATGTAAAGGCAGGAAATGTCAGCAATATCAATGGAGAATTGATTAATCAGACCATTCCGGAAAGTAGTATAGCCTATTCGAATAACGGAAAAATAGCAACAGCCAAATTTGAAATCCCAAGCGGAGCTCTTGGTGCGACGACTCAGTTTAACGGAAATGTGGAATTCACAGCTACAGACCGAACAGGTTTAAGTAGCGGCGTTAAGGGAACAAAGCGTCTTGTGGTGGATAATATTTCTCCGACTATTTCGGTTTCTTATAACGACCCAGTTAGTGAAAACGAAGGCATTTTGTACTATGACGAAACTGTCACTGCCACCATTACCATAGAGGAGGCAAATTTTTTCGCAGAAGATGTCAAAGTTATGGTAACTAAAGATGAGGGAACTCCTTATGATGTTACGCCCCAGTGGGAAGGAAACCACACGGATATTCATATAGGCACAATTTTACTTGCTGAAGATGGAAATTATACAATTACCATTGACTATACAGATAAATCTACCAACAAGATGGAGACATATACTTCGGATTTATTGGTTGTTGATACGGTAATAGAGGACCCTATTATTTCTATCAATGGAAAAACAGAAAGTGGACTTGCCTACCAGGATGAAGTGATTCCTGAAATTTCCTTTGAAGACGATAATTTTGAGGATTATGAAATTCTTTTAACTCGTACAAGATACGGAGAAAAGGACATTGATGTTACAGAACAATTTATCAGTGGTCATATGTCAGTCAATGAAACTGGTGGACATGGAACCTTTGATGAGTTTGATAAAACCATAGAAAATGATGGAATTTATACCCTAAGTGTAACCATTACAGATAAAGCAGGACATGAAAGCAACGTCGTAAATGTATTTACTGTAAACCGATTTGGTTCCGTATATGAGTATGAAGATTACCTTGCAAAATTGGTTGCAGATGGTGGGGCTTATGTAAATAGTGTTACAGAAGATTTGATTATTACAGAATATAACGCAGATAGATTGGTAACGGATTCCATATATATTGAGATTACCAAAGATGGTAAGCCATTAGAGGACGTGGCATATGAAATGAATCCGGAGGCAGAAAGTGCTACAGAGATAGGAGAAAGTGGTTGGTTTCAGTATGAATACCGCATTGATAAAGAAAACTTTACGTCTGATGGAGTATATAAAATTTCCATTTCCTCAGAGGATGAAACCGGAAATACACCGGAAAATAATAATTATGAAGATAAGCTGATTGTTTTTCGTGTGGATAACACCATTCCGGAAATTACCAGTGTAGTAGGACTTGAGGAAACTATCGTCAATGCACAGGAAGTAGAAGTAAAATATGATGTTTACGATACGATTGGTTTAAAGTCTGTCAACGTCTATGTGGACGGAAAACCATTGGGAGAAGAAATAACGGATTTTGGTACAGACAGCAATAATTATTCCGGTAGTTTTGTTTTGGAAGAAAGCAAAAGTCAGCAAAAAGTTCAAATTGTTGTGGAAGATATGGCAGGAAATATTACGGATACTGATTCTGAAACTTTTACAAGTGCCTATGCTTTCCATAACTCCATTACAGTATCTACCAATGTATTGGTACGTTTTACAGCCAACAAACCGTTGCTTTTTGGAACAATTATCGGTACAGCTGTGATAGTGGCAGCAGGCAGTTTACTTATTGTTACAAGAAGAAAGAAAAGGATGTAACACAAGAGAAATGCAACAGTAAGAGGTAGGAAATGAATGCTCTTTTAGAAAAGAATTTACTTACAAAAATGGTATGTGGTTCAAATCTGTCCTATATTTTGACAGAAAATTCTATGTTTTTGACCACAGAATACAAGGTTTTGCAAAGTCAGGGAAAAGGCTGCTTTGTGAAGTGTATGAAAATGACCTATAACGGAAAAATCCAGTTATATTATTTGACCGGTGCTTATAAGTCACTTTCTACAATGTTGCCTACTTTAGACGGAGAAGGTTTGATGACCATTGTTGCTAACTTATTTAGCAACATTATAGAAGTGAAGAACAACGGATTTTTAGCTTGTCAAAATATAGATATCTCATTGGACAACATCTATATTGAGCCGGCGAACTATCAAGTGCATTTAATGTATTTGCCATTGAGTGAACGTATTTATGGAGACTATGGCATTTTTGAAAATGAGATTCGTACAGAGCTTATTAAGGTAATTTCTGATAGTGCGGTGTTGTCATCACCAAAGACTATGCAGCTTGTAGCAGATTTGTCAGATGGAACTATAGCCTTGGAGGCACTTCTAGGCAAGTTAAAAGGCTATGTAAGCGGTAGTGCTACTATGACACAGAATGCAATGGTACATAGTGAGATGACACAAAATTCGCTAATTCAGCAAAATCCTCAGATAGTGAAGGGGATTTTGAAAATTATTGCGTTAAATGCACCTTCCAGAGTGGAAATTAATGTTACCAAGGACAAATTTATTCTCGGAAAAAATCCTTCTTTAGTGGACGGAGTCCTTTCTTTCAACAATATGATAAGCCGTAAACACTGTGAAATCAGTAAAGTAAGTGGAGGCTATTTTGTTACGGATTTAGGTAGTGCAAATGGAACTTATGTAAACCGAAAAAAGATTCAGCCAGGTATACCTTGTCCCGTTGGGAATGGAGACATTATCCGTTTGGCAAATAGCGATTTTCAAGTAGTAGTTGGATAAGGAAGGGTAATAAATATGGCAAAACCAAAGATTATTGTTGCAGATTTGGACGTAAATTACATTTTCCCACTACAACAAAAGATAGTGGAAGAATTTTTTGAAAAGATAGATTTAGAAATCATTACAAGTGAAGCATATTTGAGTCAATTTTTTTCATCTCCACAGCACGCGGAAATTCTTATTATTGCAGAAGACTTATATGATAGCTCAATACAAAGGCATAATATCAGCAATATCTTTGTAATGACAGAGCAGCAAAGAGAAGAACAGACTGCGGAATTAAATGTGAATCGAATTTTTAAATATACAAGCATTAAAGAAATTTTTAATGAAATTACAGGGAAAAGTGCAGAGGCATTGAAGGTTGAAAATAGTGGAAAAAAAGAGCCCCAGGTACTTTTGCTTTATTCGGTATGCGGTGGAGTGGGAAAAACTACCGTGGCATTAGGCATTAGTGGGTGTTTACAGAAAAACTATAAAAAGGTTTTGTATATCAACGCTGAGCGGTTACAAACTTTTGGTCGTATGCTGGATAATAGTACACCTATTGCACCGGCAGATGTATACGCCAGACTTACCAATCCATCACCCAATGTGTACCAGGAGATTAAACATACCATTCGAAAAGAAGGGTTTCACTATTTACCGCCTTTTAAAGCAGCTATTATGTCCTTGGGGCTTAAGTATTCTGTGTATGAAAAAATTGCGTTGTCCGCAAAGAAATACGGCGAATATGATTACATTGTTATTGATGCGGACTCTACTTTTGATGAAGAAAAGGCAAGTTTAATCAACATAGCCGACAAAGTAATTGTGGTAACAAACCAAACCAGTGCTTCCGTATTTGCTACAAATATGCTGGCAAATAATATTAATGGAATTGGAAACGACAAATACATTTTCTTATGTAATAACTTTGACAAAGACAGCGAAAATGCATTAATTTCGCCAAATGTGGAAATGAAATTTTCGGTGAATGAATACATAGGGCATTTCCCACACTATGAAAAGATGAAAGTAGAAGGGTTAGCTGGCGAAAGCGATATGCAAAAAGTAGCATTTCTAGCTATTTAGGAGAAAAAATATGGAACGAGATAAGGCAATCATTATATTCAATATCCATAAAAGAAATCAGACCGTGGACTTGGAAGTACCACTGGATATTTCTGCCAATGAATTGGTAGTAGCCTTGAATACTGCTTATGATTTGGGGATAAATGTAGACGATATAAAAAACTGTTATTTGAAAGCAGAAAATCCGATTGCGTTGTTAAAGGGCAACAGACTTTTATCAGAATTTGGGATTCGCAATGGAAGTGTAATTCATTATACGGAATAGGGGATAAGTATGGCAGAACGCAGATATAAGATTATCATTTCAAACAAGAATATTTATAAGGAGATAGAACTAGCTCCAAATTTGCAGGAATTAAAAGTGGGAACAGGTTCAGATTGTGAAATTAGATTACGCAAAGATATTTTTTTCGAGGCAATAGAGTTTACCTTACTACGAAATGATGAAAGATGGAGTGTGGTGTGTGCAGATAATATCTATTTGTCAACAGGAGATGTAAGAAAACTTTTTACAAAGGAATTAGAGCATGGAGATGATTTAATAGTTCGATACCAAAACTCTGACAATTTTGTATTTAACCTGATGTTTGTACTAGATTTCGAATATGAGGAAAAGGCATATGATTTAATGATAGACATATCTTCAATCTCAAAAGTTAAAATTGGAGGAACTAACGATTGTCAGATTTATATAAAGAGTATCTTTGTTGGAAATGATAACTTGGAAATAGAACAGTCAAATGGGGAATTCTTTTTAAAAAGAGATACAACTCAATATGGTATTTATCTAAATGGAAAGAAAAATAGTACAGAAGCTAAACTAGAGGAAAATGATTTTATATCCATTGCCGATTTTAGTTTTTGCCTTAAAAGTGGGAAATTGTATACATCCAAAAAAGAATATTTGGAAATTAGGGGACTAAAAGCCTTTACTGTTACAAATAGCAAAAGTCATCATAAATATCCTAAATTTAATAGAAGTACAAGAATAAAATCAATACTACCTACGGAAAAAATTGAAATTTTAGACCCACCAGCGGCACCACAGAAGCCAAGTGGAAATATTATTATGAAATTATTACCAGCACTTGCGATGTTGGCATTAACCATTGTTATGCGTGGGATTATGAGTAATTCTGGCGGTGCATACGTATGGATGAGTGTATGTACTATGAGTTTAGGCATTATTACATCTGTGGTGGGTATAGTTAACGATAGAAAGAAATATAAAGCGAATGTAGTTGAGAGAGAAAATAAATATGGTCAGTACATTGAAAATAAAGAAGGCGAAATTAGAGAATGTCGCAAAATGGAAGCCAAACTTTTAGAAGATACTTTTTATAGTGTAGATAAAGAAATAGGGCTTGTGGAGGAGTTTTCACCGCACTTATTTAATCGAGAAGTAGACGATGATGATTACCTAGAAATCAGATTAGGAACTGGAAGAAGTAAGGCCATTAGAGAAATAGAGTATAAGAAACAAGAAACGTTCGAAGCAATGGATGAAATGGCTAATATTCCTATAAATATTGCTGAAAAATATAAATTCATTGATAAAACACCAATTACGATTGGTTTAAAGTATATTAACGCAATGGGTATCGTAGGAGAAAGATATTATCTATATGGTTTATTAAAAACGATAATACTGGATTTAGCTATAAGACATTATTATACCGATTTAAAGATGTTTCTAATTATTGACGAGACAAGAAGTGAACAGTTTCGGTGGATACGTTTATTGCCACATTTACAAAATGAACAGATGGGCATTCGTAATATTGTTTGTGATGTGGATAGTAAAAATTTACTATTTGAATACCTTTATAAAGAGTTATCGCGTAGGGATGCAGAAGATAATGTTAATCAGGATATCGTTATATTTGTATATGATGATGTGGGACTGAAAAGACACCCTATTTCTAGATATATTGATAAGGCAGCCAGCTTGCGAGTACATTTTATTTTTTTTGATGAGTATGAAGAATTTTTACCTAATGGATGCTCTAGTATAGTTCACTTGGAAAATCACGAACAAGGAAAAGTTGTTTTAGCAAGTGATTATACACAGGAAAGGACGTTTACATATACAACGATAAAAGATGGAGTAGCAGCTAAAGTGGTTAATAAACTTTCACCAGTATATTGTGAAGAAGTAAGCTTGGAAGGTTCATTAACCAAGAATATAACGCTATTTGAATTGCTCAATATTTTAAGTGTTGAGGATATAGATTTAGAGAAGAATTGGGCAAATTCTATGGTCTATAAGTCAATGGCGGCTCCCCTAGGTGTCAAAGCTAAAAATCAGGTCGTTTGTTTAGATCTAAATGAAAAACATCATGGCCCACATGGATTGGTAGCAGGCACGACAGGTTCGGGTAAGTCGGAAATTATTCAGACATATATTTTGTCAATGGCAACAATCTTTCATCCATATGAAGTGGGTTTCGTAATAATAGACTTTAAAGGTGGTGGAATGGTAAATCAATTTAAAAATTTGCCACACCTTATAGGTGCAATTACGAATATTGATGGCCGTGAAATTAATCGGTCTCTTTTATCAATCAAAGCGGAGTTGAAGAAAAGACAGGCACTTTTTGCTGAGTACGGAGTAAATCATATAGATTCCTATATAAAATTGTTTCGACAGGGTAAAACACAGATTCCTTTGCCACACTTAATTCTAATTGTAGATGAGTTTGCAGAACTTAAGATGGATCAGCCAGAATTTATGAAAGAATTAATTAGTGCGGCACGTATTGGACGAAGTTTGGGAGTGCATTTGATATTAGCAACACAAAAACCTAGTGGTGTAGTAGATGCACAGATATGGTCGAATTCTAAATTTAAGCTATGTCTTAAAGTACAGAATAAAGAGGATAGTAACGAAGTACTAAAAACGCCATTGGCAGCAGAAATTAAAGAGCCGGGACGAGCATATCTTCAAGTTGGAAATAATGAAATATTTGATTTGTTTCAATCTGCGTATAGTGGAGCACCGAGTAATGTTGATGATACAAAATCTCAGAAATCTTTTGTGATAAATCAACTTGAATTATCAGGAAAACGAACAGTAGTTTATTCGAAACAAAAACAAAAAAGTGATGATAATGCAGAAACACAGTTGAATGCGATAGTAGAATATGTTGCAGCCTATTGCAGAAACCATAATATTATGTCTCTACCAGGAATTTGTTTGCCACCATTAAGAGATATGATTAATTATTCAGAGGCAACGAATACATACGATAGTATTAATACAATTATACCACTTGGAATTTATGATGATCCTGATAATCAGTTGCAGAAGGAAGTAACGCTAAATATATCAGAGGGTAATACTGTAATAATTGGTTCTTCGCAGTATGGTAAAACAAATCTTTTACAGACAATTATCAGAGGGTTATCAAGTTTATATAAACCAAGTGAAATTAATATGTATATTTTAGATTTTGGTTCTATGGCGTTGAAAGTATTTGATGAATTGAATCACGTAGGGGGAGTGGTAGTCGCGACAGATGATGAAAAAATGAAGAATTTTATACGATTGATACGTACAGAAATGAAAGTAAGAAAAGAAATTTTTTCTAAAATCGGAATTACTTCTTTTTCATCATATAAAGAAGCAGGGAATACGGATATGCCACACATTGTTATAATGGTGGATAATTTTATAGCACTAAAAGAATTATATTCAGAATATGAAGAAGATATTCTGAATATTTGTAGGGAAGGTGTAGCTGTAGGTATCACTCTGATTATTACGGCTATGCAGACGAATGGTATTAGCTATAAATATATGAGTAATTTTTCAAATAGAATATGTATGTATTGTAATCAAAGAGATGAATATGGAACTGTATTAGATAGATGTCGTATGGAGCCTAAAAATGTACCAGGACGCGGTCTATTAACAATTAATAAACTAATATATGAATATCAGACATATCTTGCTTTTGAAGGTACAAAGGAAATCGAAAGAGTTAATAAAATTAAGGAATTTGTTGTAGAGACAAATTTAAAAACAGGAAAAGTCAAAGCAAAGAGAATACCAGAAGTGCCTCAAAATTTGGATATGGATTATATAAAAGAAAATGCAATGCAGCTTCTTGAAAATGGTTTAAAGGTTCCGACAGGTATTGATTATGATACTGTTGAATTTTGCACAGTTGATTTGCTAAAAGCCAATACGATTGGTATTACAGGAAAAGAAAAATTTGGCAAAACAAATCTTGTAAAACTTATTGTTTCTTATTTGCAAAGACAAGTATTTGATATTGCATCAAAAGTCTATATTATTGATGATTACGAAAAACAGTTACAAGGTATATCAACATATGGAATTGTAGAAAAGTATTCGGTTAATCTTAGTGAATTTGAAGAAATATTATTAGAGATTGAGGAGGAGTTGAAGCAACGTTTGCAGATGGTTCAAGATGCAGGAATAGAGGTAATTGATAATGAGCCATTGATTTTATTTATTATACAAAATAATGAAATATATTCCCCGGATGGTATAAGCAAAGCTACGGTAGAGATGTATAAACGTATTTTAAAAAATTATCACAATATGAAGATTTGTTTTCTATTTGCAAATATTGAAAATACAAGTATTGCATATGGTGCAACTGAAATGCTTAAAGCAGTGAAAGAGTATAAGTATCTTTTTGCTATGGAGGATTTAAGTAATTTGAAACTAATAGACATTAATGCAAATACATTACGCAAATTCAAAAAGCCAGTAGAAAGAGGAGATGCATATTTAATCACAGATAAAGGCATTGAGAAACAGAAAATTATTCACATGAAGGAGGAGTGAAGATGAGTGAAGAAAATACAGGATATGTTAATAAGTTAGATGGACAAACACTCGTAGATGCCATAACCGTTTTTAGTAATGGAATTGAGACCTATAATACCATTAGAACAAACGTGGAAAAGACAAGTACAGCATTGTTTGAAACATGGAGAGGAAAGGGCAGACAACAGTTTGAAACAGACTATTTAAATCTGTATCAACAATTAGAAGATATTTCGGATATTATGTACGAATTATATGATTTACTGGTAGAAGCATCGGCAGCATATACGCAAGCAGATGAGGAAACTGCTAAAGCATTTACAATGCAATAATAGGAGGAAACACAGATGAGTTATCTTAGTGCTCTACAAAATCAATTGTCGGCCTTAAATAATCAAAAAGCAGGAATAGAGTCTCAGATTAGTCTATATAAAAACAGAAGTGCAGATATTACAGATTTAATAAACAGTTTAAAGAATATTGTAGACAATGAATATTGTGAGGCAAATATACAGGCATCAATAGCGAGTGGAAGTATAAATCTTGCTATAACAGGGACAAGTTGTCCGGGGGCGGTTGAAGAACAAATTTATAGTGATTTTGAGAAAAATAGTGAACAAGATGTTAAGGTGTCAAGTGCAGTAGCAAATTTGACTACGGAACTTAATAATACAAATGCAAAAATCGACAGCCTAGGTGTTGATTTAGCAAAAGTTAATCAAAATATCAGTAATAAACAAAGAGAAATAAATAGCGAAAAATTAAGGTTAGCAGAAGAAGAACGAAAGCGAAAAGAAGAAGAAAAAAGAAAATTAGCAGAGAGTGCAGCAATGACACTTAAGAAGGTGTTTAAGGGGGTATAAGATGGCAAGTATAGTTTTTGATTATGAAAGATTTGAGGATATAGCTGCAGAATTATCAGATTTAATCAGTAGTCTTAATACATATCAGCAGGATATGCAAACCAATGCCATTAACAAATTTGCAAACATAGAAGGAGGCACTTCGGTATATTTGGATACGGCAGAGGAATATTTGATAGAAAAAAAGAATGAGTTAAGTGCAAAAGCAGCCACTTATCAGGATTTGGCAACACAATTTGCTACATTGTTAAATCATGCACAAGTGACGGATGATGGCGTGGTTACAATATTACTCAATAATCAAACTGATTTTTACGAAGATTATCAGCATTTAGTATCTACGGAGGACTGGTCATGGCTTGCAGAATTACGAGCCGATTGCGAATGGTTTGATTGGATTTGTAATCAATTATCTAAAATAGATACTGCCATATCTGACCTTTTTGCAGATATTGAGTATTGGTGGAATTGCGAAGGTGGGAAAGAAATTGCACTTGTTGTTTTAGCTGTAATAGGAACAATTGCAGCAATTGTAATTTTTATAGCATCTTTTCCACTTTCTACAATTGTAGCAATATTTGAATGTATAGGTGCAGCAATTGCAGTGATCAATGCATTTGCTAATTTAGGAACATCTATTGCGGCAGCGATTAGCATTAGTAATGGTGATCCGACATGGGCAAAAATATATGGGGGACAAGATAAATTATCTGATGTACTTAGACAATGGAATACAGGTAGTGGTGGTTGGAATAGGGTTATAAATATAGCTGCAGGCTTAATAGATACAGCAGAGATAGTTTGTGATGTTGTGACGCTTGGAGCGTCGATTAAAGATATTGGAAACAATTTTAACAAAACTAAAGATAAAATAAAGCATCTGTTTAATAAAGATACAGGACCAATATCATATTTTAAAGAGTATAAATATAAAGAAGTGCTTGACTATAACATTTGGGGAAAACCAACTGGAACTAAATGGGTATTGGATGCAGATGCTAATAGTGTGGTTAAAACGCAATTTACATGGAATTCTATTAAAAATGGTATGAATCATTATAATATTAATCTACAAGGGTTTAAAGACACATTGAGATATAATTTGAAATATAACGATATGACTGGTAGTTTTGCAGAAGGTATTGCTTGGGAGCATAGAAAAGATTTTCTCAAAGGATTTGGAAAGAGTATCGAACGAAGTAAGAATACTGTCGAAAGTTTAGTACTTGGTGAGTTCGATGCTACAAAAGAAATATCAACAAGAGTATTTGAGTCATCTAAAATGGGAAAAATTGTAAAGAAGACAGGGATTCCCAAATTAGTTGGAGAGACAATCGGTTTTGACCATATGCCTAGTGGAGTATACCAGAAAATAGAAAACTTTAGCGAGAATACTATAAAAAACCCAGCAGGAGCTGTGATTTGAATATAGATTTGAGACCATATAAGTTAGAAGGAGCGTAAATAATGGAAAATCAAAATTTACAAGAATACATTAATCAAGCAATAGTACTAATGGGACAAGATGAGTATAAAGAAGCATTGATTTATTTGGATAAAGCAGAAAAAGAAGAACGTTTTTCAGCAGATGTGTATGTGAAAAAAGGTTTGTGCTATGCAAATATTGGAGATTATGAAAGTGCTAAAAAAGAATTTGAAAAATCTCTTAAAATAAATCGTCAAAATGGCATTGTATATTACCACTTGGGCTGTGTGGAACTCTTTTTAGATAATAAAGAAGGTTGTATTGAATTATTTAACAATGCGATTGCCAATGGCTTTGATGATGCACAAGTTTTCTATAGCTTAGGCATGTTATTTGAGGAAGATGGGGAAGTAGAATTAGCATTAAGAAATTATGCGAAGGCGATTTATAAAGACCCTAATCGGACAGAAATTAGAATTAGAAAAGTGCGTTTGTTAATCACAAAAGGAAAATTAAAAGAAGCGTTAAAAGATTTGAATGAATTAATTTCTTCTAATCCAGATGCCTTTGAAGGATATCATTTGATGATTTTGACTTTGATTGAATTGAAAAAGTATGAAGAAGCATTAGAAATCATTGAGCATGCAATGAATCTTTTTCCCAATGATACAAGATTTGCAATTGATAAAGCATCACTAATGATTTCAAAAGAGGAGTATGAAGATGCCATTCAATATTTAGAATTTGTAGAAACCAATTATGAAACAGGCGAAGAAATTCAAAGAAGTATACATATGGAAAAGGCAAGAGCATACGCTTTTACAGAAAATGTAGAAAAAACAATTGAGAGCTTAGAGAATGTCCAAAAAATTTCAGAAACTAGTGAAAGCCCGTATTTAGATGCAGAGGCTAGTTATTTACTTATGAATTGTTATTTTACTGTTGAACAATATGAAAAAGTAATTGAATGTGCAAATAAATTAAAAAGACTTGAAAAGGAGAATAAATATTCTCTCGCAGCTCATTACTACGAAGCATTAGCTATTAAGAAATTGGGTAATGAGGAAGAAGCACAAAAATTATTTAAGGATTCAATTTCAGTGTGTAGAAGTGTTTCGTTAAAAAATCCGGGAAATATGGAAAGTTATGTTTTCCGAATTATGTCGTTGCGAGAAATAGGCGAATTTGAAAAGGCTTTAGAACTGGTAGATTATCTTGTTAAAGTCGCAGGAAGTATGGCAGAAATACATACATTACGTGCAATGATTTTAGAAGATTTGGGACGAGTGGATGAAGCGAAAAAGGAAAAAGAAAATGTAACAGAAATTGGTGGGATTATGACTGAGTTAGCATTCAATAAACAGTAGGGGTGATGAGATGGCAGAATCAGATTTAAAATTTGATACAGATAAAATGCTAGAAGCAAGTAATGCATATTTAAGTGATGCCTCAGATATGAAAACATTGCGTGATAATTTAAAAAAAGCATTGGATGATTTAAAAAGCGGGTGGGACACTGAAGCAGGAGCAGCATTTTTTGCAAAATTTGAGGAAGATTGGTATGAGAATGTAGGAGACTATGCTGCCGTTATTGAATACATGGGCAATAATTTAGCACAGTGTAAAACTGAGTATGACAGTGTCTATACGATGGCAGATAAAATCAGATTAAAAGATGCAGGCGAATGTTAAAAATTAGTTATATGTGCCATTTAGGCTTATACATATAAAGTAAAAGGAGGGAGGTGAATACATATGTCAACAATTAAAATTACACCACAGGAATTAAGAGATGCAGCAACATATTTAGGAGACAGATTAGAAGCAATTAGTGCAGAAGTTACATCATTAAAAAGTAAGATTGATGAGGTGACAGGAAACTGGGAAGGATCCGCACAGAGTACTTTTGTAGAAACATTTGAAAATGATATGTATCCAATTATGAATGAAACATTACCAGACGTTATTAATGGTATTGCATCACAGTTAACAGGTGCGGCAGATGCAATAGAAACAGCAGATGCAGAGGTTGCAAACGCATTCAAAGGATAGTATAATGAAAAGGAGAAAAAATATGTCAACAATTAAAATTACACCACAGGAATTAAGAGATGCAGCAACATATTTAGGAGACAGATTAGAAGCAATTAGTGCAGAAGTTACATCATTAAAGAGCAAGATTGATGAGGTGACAGGAAACTGGGAAGGATCTGCACAGAGCACTTTTGTAGAGAGTTTTGAAAATGATATGTATCCAATTATGAATGAAACATTACCAGACGTTATTAATGGTATTGCATCACAGTTGACAGGTGCGGCAGATGCACTTGAAACAGCAGATACAGAAATTTCAAATGCTTTTAAAGGCTAAATTTAATTTATTGTGGCGAAGATAATTTCTTCGCCACACTTTATAAAAGGGGAGAAATTTTATGAACAATTCATTTGAAATGAGAACAAAAGTATACTATGCACCATCTATGGGAAAGAAAATTTGGAAGCTGATATTAAATATAGGTTATTGGATATGTGTAGCTGCTTCTGGAATATTTGGTTTATTAGCATTACTTATGGGTGATTGGCCAATTTTACTAGGCTTCCTTCAGCCGATGATTATCCTTACAATATTTCGTGCCATATTTAATAATAGCGCAAAAAATACAGTTCACTTTGAAGATGCTATGGTAAATGGAAAAATTACAGAGCAACAGATAGTGTTATATTATACTCAGTTGAGTCTTAATAGAAAAAAATGGGAACACGTGATATATAAGATGAGTACGGCCAGTGTACGTGCATTGGAGTTTAGTAGTCAGTTTGGTTATCTTAAGATTTCTGCTTATATTTCAAAGCAAGTAGAGGGAAAAAGTGAAATACAGCAGTTAGATGACCATTATTTATATATAGAACCGAGAAAAGAAAAAGAGATTATTAAATTCTTTAGTGATGTTGTAAAGGTTTCAATAAATTACATAGATGAAAACTAGAGAATAAACAAGATATACATATTTAAAATGGAAAAAGTGAAGGGGAATAAAGAGGGAAATATTTAAGAATTATTTATATGATAAAAAGTTGGAAAATAAATCGACTGATAGTTGGTGTAAGCGAAAAACTACATATCAAATTCTGAAAATATTTCAAAAATTACTTATCATCGTTGTAAGTCTGGGAGCTATATCAGTAGAAATGTACTTGCTCTCAGATTCAGAGGGAGTTGCATAGTGGATGTATGTTGTCGTTACGATTCTTCTGGTAGGTTTGGCCAGTGTACCATTATTGATAATGTATGGTGTAATGTGGGACACACAAGTTAAGTATGGTACACCGTTTGAATTGCGTCAAAGACAATTTTGCATTTGTATGATGAAAAATTAGAATATGGATTTTATCGAAGCAGACCTGAAAAAGACAATGGTATTGCGTTATCTGTATACAGAATTTCTTTCGAAAAGGTAGAGAAAGTAATATATGATGGGAAGAATAATGTACTTACGCTTAATGGCATAGGTGAATTAGTACCGTATGCAAATTACCTGAAAGGAGAAGTGGGATATATAGATAATAAGAAAAAATCCCATGATATCTGGGAATTTTCTTTTATATTATGTTTTGAAAAAAGAGAAGAAATATTACAAATTTTGCAGGAAAAGTGTGGAAGTTCCAAATTAGTATATGTGAACAATAATCCAAAAGAATATGCATATTTTATGTAAAAAAGGAGTAATGAAAAATGGGGGAGTTTAAAGAGTATCCATATAATAAGAAATTGGAAAAAGAATTACTTGATAAGTGGTGTAGCAGGAAGCTGTTTTTTAATATTTGGAAAGTTGTTGTTATTGTGGCTTGGGTAGTAGCATTGCTGGCAACAGTAATCTGGCTGATAGTACTTCCAAAATTTTTATACGAAGAATTTATTTTGCTAGCAATAATTATGGCTCTAATAGTACCCGGATTGATATCCATTATTCCACTGGTTATCTGGGGAGTAAAATTAGAGTTAAGGCGTATATACGGAAGGCCTTTCGAATGGAGACATAGACAGTATTTACGGTTATATGATTCTAAGTTGGAATATGGTTTTTTTTATGGAGATATAGCAAAGGATAACGGGAAAAAAATAACAGTATATTCTATTTCATATGACAAACTTAAAAAAATAACATATGATGAAAAATATAAGGTTTTAACTTTTACCGGGATAGGAGAATTAAGTACATACATAGAGGGGGTCAGAGGACGTGCACAAGAAAAAATAGATGGACGTAAATTTTATGAGGATAGCGATTTTTCGTTTATTTTGTGTTTTGATCAATATGTAGAAGTTTTGGAAAAATTAGAAAAGTTGCAAAATGAGAATGATATTCTTTTTTTACATCTTCAAGAAGGAGAGAGAAATTATTTATATTAGGTATGAGGGGAAAAGAGAGTTTATGGCTGACAATATAAATGGAATTAGAGAATATAAATATAAAAAATGGGAGGATAGAAAATATGTAAGAAAATGGTGTTCCAGAAAAAAAGGATATTATATTGTTCCTATCATATTACTCATTTTGACACTATTTATGTGGATGCCATTTTTTATAAATGCAGTAGAATTTTTAAGTACAGATAGTAATAGACAAAGTAAAGGAGATCAAATGATGGCTGTTGTGAGAAGTACGATAATTCCGTGGGTACTCAGTTACATACTGCCTAATATTTATAGAGAATATATAGAAAAGATTGGAGAACCATTTGGTATAAGAAAAAATAAAACGCTAAGAATATATGAATCCCGTTTGGAATATTCATATCAGAGGTTTATAACTAAACGGGTGTTTGTATACACGATTCTATTTGACGAATTAAACAGGGTTACCTATGAAGAAGATTATAATGTGTTGACTTTAACTGGAGTGGCAGAAAAAGTTCAATATGAAGATAATATGCGAAGTGAAGTAGTGCCAGAGTATAATCCGAGAGTTTTTTTCAGAGATAGTCGTTTTTCTTTTATTCTGGCATTCGAGGAAAAAGAGGAAATTATTGCTCTTTTAAAAAGTAAACAAAAGAAAGAAGGAGAGGAACCTACTTTAATGTATCTTGGAAAAAGAATATATTTACAATAAAGGGGAAAAAGATGAATATATCATTTCAGATGAAAACGAGACCGAGTTATATAAAACCAAAACAAAAAAAATCGAAGAAACTAGCATTCACTCTAGTTATTGTGGTGGTAATATTTTTGATTTTATCATTGGTTAATGGTGTGTCAATAGGTTCAGTCGTGGCAATAGGTGGTGGGTTAGGAATTTTCCGAACTATTTATATATTAAAAAACTATGCTAGGAGATCCGATTTTATATCAGATAGTACTGAAATGGCATTAGTAAAAGGTCAAATAACGAAAGAACAGACGATACTTCACTATACACAAATGGATATGAAAAAAGGAGCGTGGGAAAATGTAATTTATTGGATTGATAATCCAAGCATTGAACTGTTAGAATTTTGCAATAATTCGGGTTTCCTTAGAATATGTGCCAATATAGTAAGAAGTGTCGGAGAAAAAAGAAAAATTGAGAAGAAAGAGCACTATTTATATATTGAGCCAGGAAAAGAAGATGAAGTATTAGGATATATACGTGGTGTGACGAATATACCTATTACATTCAAATAACTACAAAAAATCTGGCAAACCTTCAAGGATTATACAGCCCTTGTCAACATTTGTCGATGACAATTTCTTTACGAAGAAAAGAAATTATGATAAGATTTTCTCGTAAAAGGGGAAGATAAGCAATATATAACCGAGATTTATGGTTGTGTATTGCTTATTTTTTTGGTAACCGATATTTCCCAGTTTATGAAATGATAATAACCAATGTTTACCAATTTCTTAAATTTTTATAACCACTGGAAAGTAGGGCATTTTTTTGATATAGTAATAATAAGAATGGAAAAAGGAGGAACTTAATGAGTAGATACGGAGCGATTGATAAAGAAACAGAAAAATTATTAGAAGTATGCAAGGCACACGACAAAATTCCGCCAGATTTATATGAAAAACTTGGAGTAAAAAGGGGACTTCGTGACAATGATGGAAATGGTGTGTTGACAGGAATTACCAACATTTCTAAAATTGATGCCTTTGAAATGATAGATGGAAAGAAAACGCCATGTGAAGGAAAATTATGGTATCGTGGCTATAACGTAATAGATTTGATTAAAGGCTTTGAGGGAAAAAGATATGGCTTTGAAGAAGTCGCATACCTCCTTATTTTTGGCGAATTACCAAGCGAAGAACAATTACAGGAATTTAAGGGAATGATTGTAAAATGCAGACAATTACCTACGAACTTTACTCGTGACGTTATTATGAAAGCACCAAGTAAAGATTTGATGAATTCCCTTACAAGAAGTGTGTTGACATTAGCTTCCTATGATGAGGATTTAGGTAATCAGGATTTAAAATCTCAGCTAATTCAGTGTATTAAGCTGATGAGTGTATTCCCAATGCTCTCAGTATATGGCTATCATGCCTACAACCATTATGTGAATGACGAAAGTTTATACATTCATAGACCACAGGAAGATCTGTCAACAGCAGAAAATCTGCTTTTGATGCTTCGCCCTGATAAAAAATATACTGCTTTGGAAGCAAAAGTTTTAGACATTGCATTAGTTTTACATATGGAACACGGTGGCGGTAATAACTCTACATTCACAACCAGAGTAGTTACTTCATCTGGCTCAGACACCTATTCGGTTATGGCTGCGGCACTTTCTTCATTGAAGGGACCAAAACATGGCGGTGCTAACATTAAAGTTGTGGAAATGATGAATGCTCTAAAGGAAGAAGTCAAAGATGTTACCGATGAAGAACAGGTAAAAGATTACTTGGAGAGATTGTTAGATAAGAAGGCTTTTGATAAAAAAGGACTTATTTATGGTATGGGACACGCCGTTTACTCTTTGTCTGACCCGAGAGCCCAGGTGTTCAAGCAATTTGTTGAAAAATTAGCTGTGGAAAAAGGTAGAAATGAAGACTTTGCACTTTACAGTATGGTAGAGAAACTTGCTCCACAGGTGATTGCCGAAAAACGCCATATTTACAAAGGTGTTAGTGCTAATGTAGATTTTTATAGCGGTTTTGTGTACAGTATGCTGGATATTCCACTGGAACTTTATACACCAATTTTTGCTATTGCCAGAATTGTAGGCTGGAGTGCACATAGGATGGAAGAATTAGTGAATATTGACAAGATTATTCGCCCGGCGTATAAGAGTATTATGGAAGAAAGAGAATATCCAAAGATGGAAGAAAGATAATAAATGTAAAGGAGATAAATATATGACTGGTTTAATTTATTTAATTATAGCATTTTTATTTGTAGGAGGAAGTGCTTTTTTAGCTTTCCTTTGTCTTAAAAAATATAATGGTAATATGGGTACTAACATTGGTAAACACAACAATGCAAGATGGGGAATGGACGAAGGTCAGGAAAAAGACTGGTATTAAAGGAATGAGGGCGGAAGAACACAAGTCTTCCGCTTTATTTTTATTTTATATTTTCTTCATTTTTCGTATATTGTACTGGAGAGCAAATGACATTAAAATGTAAAACGTACAATATAGGAAATATGTATAAAATGTTTAAGAAAGAAGGATATTTGAATGAGAGAAAAGTTTGCCCGATTTATGATGGGTAGATATGGTGTAGACCAGTTTTCAAAGTTTTTAGCAATTTTCACGATAGTTTTAATGGTTTTAGGGCTTTTTATACACCCAGCGATTTATTATTTAGGAATTGCGGGAATGATATATATGTATTTTAGAATGTTTTCTAAAAACTATGCAAAACGTCGTGCAGAAAACGATTGGTATTTAAAGAGAACTTATACTATAAGGAACTGGTATGAAAAGCAAAAGAGAATGTTTAAACTTAGAAAAACACATAAGGTCTTCAAATGTCCTACTTGCAAGCAGAAAATTAAAGTGCCAAAGGGCAGAGGCAAAATTGAAATCAGATGTACTAAGTGTAGCACTAAGTTTATAAAAAGGAGCTGATTGAAATTTTTGGGTATGTAGTTGTCAACCAAAGCGATTTAAGATTTCGAGAATATGATATATATAGAGGATATTATTGTGGCCTTTGTCATTCATTAAAAGACCGTTTTGGGTTGGCAGGACAGATGACTTTAAGTTACGATATGACCTTTTTAGTTATGTTGTTGACCAGTTTGTATGAACCGGTTGACAATCGAGATAAAAAGAGGTGTATTGCACACCCTGTGAAAAAGCAATGTTGCATCAGCAATGAATATACCGATTATGTAGCCGATATGACGGTTTTGTTATCCTATTATAAATGTCAGGACGACTGGCAGGATGAAAAGAAAATTCTGAAAAAAATCTATGGTGACATTTTGCGTGGAAAAACTAAGAGAAAACAGGATTTTTATAAGCAAAAAGAAGATGTCATTGTGGAAAATTTAAAGCATTTATCTGAGGCAGAAAAAAGAAATGAGACAGACTTAGATATTGTGGCAGGATATTTTGGAAATATTCTTGCTGAATTATTTGTGGTAAAAGAAGATGAATGGAGTGACAATTTAAGAAAAATCGGTTATTATCTAGGCAAGTATATTTACATTATGGACGCATATGATGATTTGGAAAAGGATATAAAGAAAAATAATTATAATCCTTTCATAGAAAAAATGTGCAATACCGATAATTTTGATTATTTTGTAAAAGAAATTCTAACCATTATGGCTTCAGAATGTGCGAAAGAATTTGAAAAACTTCCGCTTTTAGAAAACGTAGAAATCCTACGCAATATTTTGTATTCTGGTGTTTGGACGAAATACGAAATGGTGAAGGAAAAAAGGAGTAAAGCATAGATGAGAGATCCCTATGAGGTGCTTGGCGTACCTCGCGGTGCTAGTGATGAAGAAGTAAAAAAAGCATATCGAAAATTGAGTCGCAAATATCACCCAGATGCGAATATCAATAATCCGAATAAAGATGCTGCGGAAGAAAAATTTAAAGAAGTGCAGCAGGCTTATAAAAGCATTATGGACAAAGATAGTTCATATAATCAGAGTGGCTATGGAAACGGCTATGGTAATAGTGGCTATGGCGGTAGCTATGGTGGCTATGGTCGTTCTACAGGTGGCTATGGTGGTTTCGGAGATTTTGGCGGTTTCGGAGGATTTGGCGGCTTTGGAGACTTTGGTGGATATAGCAATCGTTCCACCAGTGAAGATGGCGACGATATGTATTTTAATGCAGCAGCCAGATACATTCAGAACCAGAGTTATGATGAAGCTTTAAACGTATTAAAGTCTATCAGTAATCACAATGGAAAATGGTATTATTATAGTGCCATTGCCCATTATGGAAAGGGTAATCAGGCGACGGCCCTTGAACATATTCAAAGGGCAATGAATATTGAACCAAATAATGTAGAATACCAGAGGACATATAGCCAGATAAAAAATGGTAGCAACTGGTATCAGGGTATGGGCAGAACCTACCATACACCAACTATGTCAGGCAATGGTTTTTGTTTAAAATTATGCCTTGCTAACTTGCTTTGTAATATGTGCTGTGGCAGCGGTGGTATGTGTTGTGGCAGCGGATACCGCGGCACACCATACTAAAGTATAAAATAGACAGTGTGATACACTATACTAAAGGCGAGCGAAATTTTTTTGCTGGTGTCTGTATTGTAGGGGCGACAAGCCATAAGCTTTTTTAAAGCTACGAATAAAAAAACTGATATTATTAAAACCTGTCTGCAGAGAAATTTCTGTAACAGGTAGTTCTGTGGTAGATAGTAGTAGTTGGGCTCGTTCCATTCGCAATTTCATAATATAGTCTGACAAAGTGGAGTGGAATGTGTTTTTAAAATACCTGGAGAAATATTTGTAGGACATATGAAAGGTGTCCGCGATTTCACCAAGCGTTAGACTCTGTGTGTAACGTTCGTTGATAAAAGTCAGAATCTCACGATTTAATGTGGAATTTTTCTGAGTATGAGCGTTACTTTGCTCTAAATGATGATGAAATAGTAAAAAAATGATTTGCATTAAAAGTGCCTTTGTACCAAAGCGGTACGCAGGCACTTTTTCTTTATTTAAACGCAAAATCTCCGAAATGATAGTAAAAATTTTTTCGGACAAGTCTTTGTTTTCTAAAGTATGAGAAAAGAAAATATCTCCGCGACATAAAGGTTGCAAATATTCTCTGGTAGTATGGTCTGCCTCCTGAAACAAAAGTGAATTTAATGAAAAAAGAAGCGTGCCATAACGTACGTGGGAGTTTTTTACAGACATTTCGTGGATTTCTTTAGAATTTACAATAAAAATATCGCCTTTTTGTCCGGTATAGTTTTCGTTATTAATGTTGAGGTAGAGAGGGCCTTCGTATACATATACAATTTCGATTTCTTCGTGCCAGTGGAGCGACACGTGGAAAGAAGAACTGATATGTTGTAAGTCATAAACGGCAAAGGGATAGTCCTTGCTACCGTGAACAGCAGCTTCTTTTAATTCGGGATTCATATATTTTCTCTCCTATCTGAAAAATCATCTTTGCCTAAGTATAACATATATGGTGGAAAAAGTGCTATTTTCAAGCGAAATTATGCAAGATAAATATAAAAAGAGTGAGATATAATTAAATTGTATATGGGAGGTATTTATGGAGAAAGCAGCGATTTTACATTATATGGAACAAAACTTTTGCTTTGTCAATGAAACAGGCGATTACGTGTTTCGTATTCGCACAAAACAAGACGATTTAGACAAAGTAATATTTCATTGTAGAGACAAAAGTAGTACAGTGTTTGAGATAAATGAACAAAAAAGTATCGAGATGGAAAAAGTGGCTTCAGATGGCATCGTGGACTATTACGAAGTCACTATGCCGCTAAAAGTTACGTGCCTGAGATATTTTTTTGAATTGATAGATAAATTCGGGCAGAAATTGTTTTATGGGAAATATGAGTTTTATGAAAAAAAGCCAGTAAACATTAGCCAGATGTTCGATTGTCCTGTAAAAAGCAAGGAGGAGGACCGTTTTTTAGTGCCTCTTTGGGCAAAGGGAAAGACCATATATCAAATTTTCCCAGATCGATTTGCCAGTGACAAGACGGTTGATGAGAAATTGTGGTATGAAGCTCCAGTAAAAGATTTTCGCTCAAAGTATGGCGGTAATCTGAGAGGGATAATCGAGAAATTGGATTACATTAAGGATTTAGGAGCAGACATACTCTATCTGACACCGATTTTTTTAGCCAACAGTAATCATAAATATGATACCATTGATTATTTTGCCGTAGATTCGGAGTTTGGCACGAAGGAAGATTTAAAAGAATTGGTGGATAAGGCACACAGATTAAATATGTATGTTATACTAGACGGAGTATTTAATCATACTTCGACGAACTTTTTCGCCTTCGAGGATTTAAAGAAAAATGGAGAAAGTTCTTTATATAAAGATTGGTATTATCCGCTTTCCTTTCCTTTGAAAAGTCCTTTTGGGAAGAAACCAAACTATTTATGTTTTGGGTACTATGGAGGTATGCCAAAACTGAATACCTCAAATGTAGAAGTGCAGGAGTACATATTTAAAGTAGTTTCTTATTGGATTTTAGAATGTGGCATTGATGGTTGGCGTTTAGATGTAGGCGATGAAATTAGCCACAACTTTTGGAAAAAATTCAGGCAAAGGGTAAAAGCAGTGAAAGAAGATGCTCTTATCGTAGGAGAGAATTGGTTTTATGCTCCGAGTTACTTGCAGGGGGATGAATGGGACAGCTTGATGAATTATCATTTCAGAGATGCGATGTTAGGTTTTATAGCAGAGGGAACCTTGAGTGCAAGCCAGTTTGCTAATAAATTGGAGTGTATGAGAGGCAGCCTTCACAGTGAGGCGTATGACGTTTTGTGGAATTTGATAGATTGTCACGATACGCCAAGATTTTTGAAACTTGTGAAAAATTGTAAGAGTAAGCAGCGGTTGGCAGTTAGTATTCAGCTTTTATCTCACGGTTGTCCTATGATATACTATGGAGATGAAGTGGGTATGACAGGTGGAAATGACCCGGATTGCCGGCGGGGTATGCTTTGGAAGGAAGAAAAACAGGATTTGAAACTTCTTTCCTATTACAAGAAGTTGTTGGCACTTAGAAAAAGTGAGCCTTGTATTACAAAAGGAAAACAAAGTTTTCTACGGGCAGATGATGAGAATCAGATTGTGATAGAAAAAAGGACCCTTAACGATAGAGAAATAGTTATTCTTTATCACAATGGAAAGCAAAAGGTAGAGCTTAAAGATTATGCGGGCAAATATAATCTTTTAAAAGAAGAAGTATTTGACGGAAAAATTGATAAGTATGAAACAGTAGTTTTATTAATGGAAGGTGACAGAGGTGGAAACTAAGCAAAAGAGCTTGAGACAATTATTTTTTCCAATCTTCGTAGAAGTATTATTTTTTATGTTGGTTGGTAGTGTGGATACTTTGATGTTATCCAGTGTGGGTGATGATAAGGTTGGTGCAGTTGGTGCAGCGAATACTTATCTATCTGTATTCACCATTAGTTTTTCTGTTATTTCAACTGGTGTAATGGCAGTTATGACGCAGTACATTGGTGCAGGAAAAGAAGGAGTAGCCAAGCAGGCGAAAAATATAGGTATTGTGTTTAATGGAATTATCGGTGGGATTTTATCGGTGGCACTTTTGTTTTTTTCAGGGCCTATATTGAAGGTACTGGGAACGGCGGATACTCTATTACAACACGCAACGATTTATATGCGTATTGTAGGGGGAACTTCCATTTTAACAGCTCTTACGCCAATCTTTACTTATTATTTGCGTGCTTTTGGCTATACAAAGGAGCCTCTTGTGGCTAATGTGGCTTCCAATATTTTAAATATCATATTAAACAGTGTTTTTCTGTATGGTTTTGATTATGGTGTAGCGGGAGTCGCTATGGCTACGGCAATTTCCAGAGCCATTGGTTTAGCACTTGCTATTTTGATGTGCATATGGCGTATTAAGATTCCCAAAGATGCCGAAAAGATTCGGATTTCTATTGTTTGTAAAAATATCTTGCAGGTAGGAGTTCCGTCTGCTTTGGAGTCGGCTCTTTACAATGTGGCGATGGCAATAGTTATGAAGTTTTTGAATCAGATGAGTGATGACGGAATTTATGTTACTGTTAAATCCTATGCTTCTCAAATTACGATGTTTTCCTATTGTGCGGGTGTGGCACTTGCGAATGCCAACGCGATTATTGTAGGTTGGAAAATTGGTGAGAAAAAATACGATGAATGCCAGAAGGCAACTTTTAAGGCAGCAAAGCTGGGTATTTTGACGGCGGTAATAGGGGCAGGTTTCTTTGTCTTAACCGGAAAATATGTGATGAGGATTTTTACCGATGATGCCACGATTATTGGCCTAGTTGTAAAGGTTTTGATGGTGGATTTTGTGCTGGAAATTGGTAGAATTTGCAATATCGTATTTGGAAATGCCCTAAAAACAGCGGGTGATGCGGCATATACCGTATTTATTGCAGTTATTTTTATGTATTTATTTGCAGTTTTAGGTAGCTATGTTTTTGGTATTTCATTAAAATGGTGTGTAGTAGGTAGCTGGATAGGTCTGGCTATGGACGAATGTATGCGTGCGATTTTGATGGGAATTCGTTGGAAAAGTCGCAAATGGGAAAAGAAAGTTTTGGTGAAATAATCTGTGAAAAAAATAGCACAAAGAGTCTATTTGGATATAAAAAAATACTGGGGCGTAACAGCGTGTATTGTTATAGCGTATATTGTGTTGAGGAAACTTCGCGGTGCATTTTGCCCGTCGGTCATTCTATTTGGATTACCTTGTCCGGGTTGTGGCGTGACTAGGGCTGCCTTATATGTTTTAAAGGGGCAGTTTGCAGAGGCGTTTTATATCAATCCGGCAGTATATTTATGGTTGGTGTTTCTTCTATATATAATAGTAGTTCGCTATATTATGGGAAAACCCCTAAAGCACTTTATGGTTTTTGTTACTGTTATTGGAATTTTGATGATTGTAAGATATGCTTACGGAATGTATACATATTATCCTTATCGACCACCCTTTGCTTACACAGGAGGAAATGTGATGGAGGATGTCATTCCGGGATACATGCATATGGTACGAGACTTTCAGTTACCGGATTGGCTAAAAAAATAGAAATATAGAAAGAAGAAAAAAGTTCTGTTATAGGCGGTTTACATCGCAAATATAACAGAACTTATTTTTATTTATAAAAATTTTTAAATTGAATTTAGTTATGCAGGGCCTACGTATCTAGCTGAAGCACCACAAGGAAGTACTAAGCCGTTACTTTCTACCGGAAGACCGATTTCGTTTGCCTCTACGCTACCACCAAACTTATTTACAATAGCGGTATTTACCATATAAGAGAGTACTGCAGGCTGTAAGCCGGTGGTATAGGAATTGATTAGGAAAAATAATGGCTTATCTGCCAGAATCTGTGTAGTCAATTCAATAAATGGGAAAATACTTTCTTCAATTTTCCAAATTTCTCCTTTGGGACCACGACCATATGAAGGGGGATCCATAATGATAGCATCGTATTTATTACCACGGCGGATTTCACGTTCTACAAATTTTACACAATCGTCCACTAAATAACGAATTGGTGCATCCCCAAGTCCTGAGGCAAGGGCGTTTTCTTTTGCCCACTGTACCATACCTTTGGAAGCATCTACATGTGTGACTTGTGCACCTGCTTTGGCTGCAGCTAAAGTGGCACCACCAGTATAGGCGAAAAGGTTTAAAACTTTAACCGGGCGATTAGCCGTTTTTATAATATTAGAAAACCAATCCCAATTTGTAGCCTGTTCAGGAAAAAGACCTGTATGCTTAAAACTGAATGGTTTCAAATGGAAGGTCAAATCTTTGTATTGAATACTCCATTCATTTGGTAAGTTGAAAAATTCCCATTCCCCACCACCTTTGGAACTTCTGTGGTAGTGTCCGTTGGGTTTTCTCCAGCCCTTCAATGTTTTTTCGGTTTTCCAGATTACCTGTGGGTCAGGTCGTACCAAGAGGTAGTCGCCCCAACGTTCTAATTTTTCGCCAGAAGATGTATCAAGTACCTGATAATCTTTCCATTCGTTTGCAATCCACATATGTTTTTACTCCTGTTTCTTCTATATATAATGTATGTGTGTGGTAATGCCTCATAGCACCACGCCAGTGCGTGTGTCAATGCTTCGCAATACCACGCCAGTGCGTGTCAATACTTCGTATTTCCTTTTCAGACGCTCTGCATAGATATACAAGCAAACTTGTAATCAGTGCATAGCGTCTGAAACAAGCACCTACGGTGCTTGACCACGCACTTGCTACGGGGATTAAGACACCTTCGGTGTCAACACTCTACAGCAAGTATCAAGTGACAAGTAAACTCGTTTAGGATATCTGTCACAAGGCAGTCTGCTATGCAGACTTTAATCCCCCATTGAACTATCTACACTATACACTAAAACTATATTTTTTGGCAATACACATCAGAACACTAGATTTTGTGGTGTTTTTACCTATTAAATACAACAAAAAATCAAATTGTATAAATTGTTTGAAAAAAAGTACAATTTTTTTAAAAAATCTATTGCATTCCCGAAAAATGTGATATATACTAGGTCTTGCTGTGGCATTGATAGCTATGAAACGTGAGGTTGCTGCCCTAGCGGCAGGTTTTCCGTGGAGCGAATGTCAAGTTAGGAAACTGACGACAAGTCACTGTACAAACAATAATGTCTACTTTAGGTAAGTAGAAACGACGTGTGAAGAGTCTGAATGAAGGACACACACGGGAGAGTGTACAGTCACCGCTTGTCGCATGAACTTTTAAAATGCGAAAAGGAGGCGACTTTTTTTATGGCAAATCAGGTAATGAGAATTATTCTTAAAGCTTATGATCATCAGTTAGTTGATGCATCTGCCAAAAAAATCATCGAAACAGTCAAAAAGAATGGAGCAACAGTAAGCGGACCAGTACCACTTCCTACTAAAAAAGAAGTAGTTACTATCTTAAGAGCGGTTCACAAATACAAAGATTCCAGAGAACAGTTCGAACAGAGAACTCATAAGAGACTGATCGATATCATTGCACCAACAGCTAAAACAATTGATGCATTGCAGAAATTGGAAATGCCAGCTGGTGTTTACATCGATATCAAAATGAAAAACAAATAAGCCTTCTACTAGTATGGACGTGAAAACGCCCCGCTGTAGAACAAACAGGAGGTAAAGAAATGAAAAAAGCTATTTTAGCAACAAAAGTCGGAATGACTCAAATCTTCGACGAAGACGGAAGCTTAATTCCAGTTACCGTACTTCAGGCAGGACCATGTGCTGTAACACAGATTAAAACTGTTGAAAACGACGGCTATGAAGCAGTACAGGTTGGTTTTGTAGACAAAAAAGAAAAAATTGTTAACAAAGACCAGAACGGCAATAAAACTATTGCTCACAGAAATGGTGTTAACAAAGCAGGACAGGGCCACTTCAAAAAAGCTGGTGTTTCTGCGAAGAGATTCGTTAGAGAATTCAAATTTGAAAATGCAAGCGAATATGCATTAGGCGACGAAATCAAAGCTGATATTTTTGCAGCTGGAGATAGAGTTGATGCAACTGCTATTTCTAAAGGTAAAGGATTCCAGGGTGCTATTAAGAGACACGGACAGCACAGAGGACCTATGGCTCATGGTTCTAAATTCCATCGTCATCAGGGTTCAAACGGTGCATGTTCTTCTCCAAGTAGAGTATTCAAAGGAAAAGGAATGCCTGGACATATGGGTTGCGTAAAAGTAACTGTTCAGAACCTTACAGTAGTCAGAGTTGACGCTGACAAAAACTTGCTTTTAGTAAAAGGTGCAGTACCAGGACCTAAAAAAGCTTTAGTAACAATTAAAGAAACAACGAGAGTTGAAGCTTAATTTAGGGTGAAAGGAGGACCATTCAGATGGCAAACGTATCTGTTTATAATATGGAAGGCAAAGAAGTTGGAAAAATCGAATTAAACGATGCAGTGTTTGGTGTAGAAGTTAATGAACACTTAGTACACTTAGCAGTAGTACAGCAGCTTGCCAACAAACGTCAGGGAACACAGAAAGCAAAAACACGTGCAGAAGTTTCTGGTGGCGGAAGAAAACCTTGGAGACAGAAAGGAACAGGTCACGCAAGACAGGGTTCTACAAGATCTCCACAGTGGACAGGAGGCGGAGTTGTATTTGCTCCAACACCTAGAGATTATTCATTTAAAATGAATAAGAAAGAAAAACAATTTGCTCTTAAGTCAGCACTTACTAGCAAAGTAAATGATAGCAAATTAATCGTTTTAGACGAACTTAAATTAGATGCTATCAAAACAAAAGATTTCAAGAAAGTTATGACAAACTTAAATGCAACTAAAGCACTTGTTGTTATGGCTGAAAAAGATGAAAACGTAGTAATGTCAGCAAAGAACATTCCAGATGTAAACACAGCTTTAACAAGCACAATCAATGTATATGACATTATGAAAGCTGGTACAGTTGTTCTTACAAAAGACGCTGTAGCTAAAATTGAGGAGGTGTACGCATAATGGCAGACATTAAGTATTACGACGTAATCCTCAAACCAGTAATTACTGAAAAGAGTATGGCTGGTATGGGCGAAAAGAAATATACATTTTTAGTTCATCCACAGGCAACAAAATCTCAGATTAAAGAAGCAGTTCAGAAAATGTTCGATGGTGTTAAAGTAGAAAGCGTTAACACAATGAATATGGACGGTAAAACAAAGAGACGTGGTATGACATTTGGTAAAACAGCAAAAACAAAGAAAGCTATTGTTAAATTAACAGCAGATAGCAAAGACATTGAAATTTTTGCAGGTCTCTAATTAGAAGAAGCAACTAATAAACAGTATGCGAATGGACGCAAAAGGTAAAGACCTTTCGAGTTGCTCGCGACATAAAGTCGCCAAGTCCTTCGCGCAAATGAAAGAAAAGGAGAAAACATCATGGGAATTAAGACATATAACCCATATACACCTTCCAGAAGAAATATGACTGGTTCTGATTTCTCTGAAATTACAAAGAGCACACCAGAAAAAGCACTTTGCGTTTCATTGAATAAAAATGCTGGTCGTAATAATCAGGGTAAAATCACAGTAAGACATCGCGGTGGCGGTTCAAGAAGAAAATACAGAATTATCGATTTCAAGAGAAACGGTAAAGATGGTATTCCGGCAACTGTAATTGGTATCGAATACGATCCAAACAGAACAGCAAATATTGCATTAATCTGCTACGCAGATGGTGAAAAAGCATATATCCTTGCTCCAGAAGGATTAAAAGATGGTATGAAAGTTATGAGCGGTGCAGAAGCAGAAGTTAGAGTTGGTAACTGCTTACCACTTGCTAACATTCCAGTAGGTACACAGATTCATAACATTGAATTATATCCTGGAAAAGGCGGACAGTTAGTTCGTTCAGCAGGAAATAGTGCACAGCTTATGGCTAAAGAAGGAAAATACGCAACACTTCGTCTTCCTTCAGGCGAAATGAGAATGGTGCCAATCGTTTGTAGAGCAACAGTTGGTGTTGTAGGTAACGCAGATCACAGCCTTATCAATATCGGTAAAGCAGGACGTAAACGTCATATGGGTATCCGCCCAACAGTACGTGGTTCTGTAATGAACCCTAACGACCATCCACACGGTGGTGGTGAAGGAAAGACTGGTATTGGTCGTCCTGGCCCATGTACACCTTGGGGCAAACCTGCTCTTGGCTTGAAGACACGTAAAAAGAAAAAAGCGTCTAACAAGTTAATTGTAAGAAGAAGAGACGGTAGAGCAATCAAATAATTAAGGAGGAAAGACAATGGCTAGATCACTTAAAAAAGGACCATTCGCAGACGCAAGCTTACTCAAAAAAGTTGATGCGATGAATGAAGCAGGACAGAAGCAAGTTATCAAAACTTGGTCACGTCGTTCTACAATTTTCCCATCATTCGTGGGACATACAATCGCAGTACACGACGGCAGAAAACATGTGCCTGTATATGTAACAGAAGATATGGTTGGCCACAAACTTGGTGAGTTTGTAGCAACTAGAACTTATAGAGGACATGGAAAAGACGAAAAGAAATCTAGAGTTAGATAATTGAAAGGAGGTTTTATCTATGGCAAAAGGACATAGATCCCAAATTAAGAGAGAAAGAAATGCGAACAAAGATACAAGACCTTCAGCAAAATTATCTTATGCTAGAGTGTCTGTTCAGAAAGCATGTTTCGTTTTAGATGCAATCAGAGGTAAAGATGTAACAACAGCATTAGCAATCTTAGAATACAACCCAAGATATGCATCAAGCGTTATTAAAAAATTATTACAGTCAGCAATCGCAAACGCTGAAAACAACAATGGTATGAACGTAGAAAACCTTTACATTGCAGAATGTTATGCAAACAAAGGACCTACAATGAAGAGAGTACAACCAAGAGCACAGGGTAGAGCTTATAGAATCGAAAAGAGAATGAGCCACATTACAATCGTGCTTGATGAAAGATAGGAGGAAAAATAATGGGACAGAAAGTTAATCCTCACGGCTTAAGAGTCGGCGTAATTAAAGATTGGGAATCTAAATGGTACGCTGAAGATAATTTCTCAGACTTTTTAGTTGAAGATTACAACATCAGAAAATTCCTTAAGAAGAAATTATTCAATGCTGGCGTTTCAAAAATCGAAATTGAAAGACAGTCTGATAGAGTAAAAGTAATTATTTACACAGCTAAACCGGGCGTTGTTATCGGTAAAGGCGGTGCTGAAATCGAAGTAACTAAAGCAGAACTTGCAAAATTAACAGATAAGAAAGTTTTAGTTGATATCAAAGAAATTAAAAGACCTGATAAAGAAGCACAGTTAGTAGCTGAAAACATTGCAAACCAGTTAGAAAACCGTGTATCTTTCAGAAGAGCAATGAAATCTTGTATGCGTAATACAATGAAATCTGGAGCACTTGGTATTAAAACAATGTGTTCTGGACGTCTTGGTGGAGCAGATATGGCTCGTTCAGAGTTCTACTCAGAAGGTACTATTCCACTTCAGACATTAAGAGCAGACATCGACTATGGATTTGCAGAAGCAGATACAACTTATGGTAAAGTTGGTGTTAAAGTATGGATTTACAAGGGCGAAGTACTTCCTACAAAAGGAAACATGGAAGGGAGCGATAAATAATGTTAATGCCAAAAAGAGTGAAACGTCGTAAACAGTTCCGTGGTTCTATGACAGGTAAAGCAATGCGAGGCAACACTATTACAAATGGTGAATTTGGTATCGTTGCATTAGAACCATGTTGGATTAAATCAAACCAGATTGAAGCTGCCCGTATCGCTATGACACGTCATATCAAACGTGGTGGTAAAGTTTGGATTAAGATTTTCCCTGACAAACCAGTAACAGCAAAACCAGCAGAAACACGTATGGGTTCCGGTAAAGGTACTCTTGAATACTGGGTAGCAGTTGTTAAGCCAGGACGCGTAATGTTCGAAATCTCAGGCGTAGCCGAAGATGTAGCTAGAGAAGCATTACGTCTTGCAACACATAAGCTTCCATGTAAATGTAAAATCGTTTCTAAAGCAGACTTGGAAGGCGGTGTATCAAATGAAAACTAATAAGTATGTAGAAGATTTAAAAGCAAAATCAGCTGCAGAATTAGCACAGGATTTAGTAGCTGCTAAAAAAGAACTTTTCAATTTGAGATTCCAGAACGCAACAAATCAGTTAGATAATACTGCAAGAATCAAAGAAGTTCGTAAGAATATCGCAAGAATTCAGACAGTTATCACTGAAAAAGCAAAAGCAGCAGAATAAGACATCTGCTAAGGAAGTTTCAGAAAGGAGACCAAAGTCGTGGAAGAAAGAAATCTTAGAAAAACACGTACTGGTAAAGTTACCAGTAACAAAATGGATAAAACAATCGTTGTATCCATTCAGGACAATGTAAAACATCCACTTTACAACAAAATTGTAAAGAGAACTTATAAATTAAAAGCACATGATGAAAATAATGAATGCAACATCGGTGACACAGTTAAAGTAATGGAAACAAGACCTTTGTCAAAAGACAAAAGATGGAGACTTGTTGAAATTATCGAAAGAGCAAAATAATCACCGAATTTTGGAAGGAGAATTAGCATGATTCAACAGGAAACCAGACTTAAGGTTGCTGATAACACAGGTGCTAAAGAATTACTTTGCATCAGAGTTATGGGTGGATCTACAAGAAGATATGCGAATATCGGCGATGTCATCGTTGCCAGCGTTAAAGATGCAACACCAGGCGGCGTTGTTAAAAAAGGTGACGTAGTTAAAGCCGTAGTTGTTCGTTCTGTTAAAGGCGCACGCCGTAAAGACGGTTCTTATATTAAATTTGACGAAAATGCTGCAGTTATCATCAAAGATGACAAAACTCCAAGAGGAACACGTATTTTTGGACCTGTGGCAAGAGAGCTTCGTGACAAACAGTTTATGAAAATTGTTTCATTAGCTCCAGAAGTATTATAAGGAGGAAACGCTATGTCAACAATGAAGATTAAAAAAGGCGACACTGTTAAAGTTATCGCTGGTAAAGACAAAGATAAAGAAGGCAAAGTTGTTTCTGTAGATCAGAAAAACGGCAAAGTTGTTGTTGAAGGTGTAAATATGATTACAAAACATACAAAACCATCAGCAGCTAACGCAAATGGCGGAATTATTCAAAAAGAAGCTCCTATTGATATTTCAAACGTTATGTATCTTCACAAAGGAAAAGCTACAAGAGTAGGCTTTAAATTAGATGGAGACAAAAAAGTTCGTTTTGCAAAATCAACAGGCGACATCATTGATTAATTCTAAGGAAGGAGGTCTAGAAAGTTGAGTAGACTTAAAGATATGTATAAAAACGAGATCGTAGACGCTATGATCAAAAAGTTTGGATATAAAAACGTAATGGAAGTTCCAAAGCTTGACAAAATCGTTCTCAACATGGGTGTTGGTGAAGCAAAAGACAACGCAAAAGTGTTAGAATCAGCAGTAAAAGATATGGAAGCTATTACAGGCCAGAAAGTTGTAACAACAAAAGCGAAAAATTCAATCGCTAACTTCAAAATCCGTGAAGGACTTCCAATCGGATGTAAAGTTACACTTCGTGGTGAAAAAATGTATGAATTCCTTGATCGTTTAGTAAACCTTGCATTACCACGTGTACGTGACTTTAGAGGTGTAAACCCTAACGCATTCGATGGTAGAGGTAACTATGCACTTGGTATCAAAGAACAGATTATCTTCCCTGAAATTGAATACGATAAAGTAGACAAAGTAAGAGGTATGGATATCATTTTTGTAACAACAGCAAAAACAGACGAAGAAGCACGTGAATTATTAACATTATTCAACATGCCATTCGCAAAATAATTAGGAGGTAAATTCTCATGGCTAAAACAGCAATGAAGATTAAACAGCAGCGTAAACCAAAATTCTCTACAAGAGAGTATACTCGTTGCAAAATCTGTGGTCGTCCACATGCTTATTTAAGAAAATACGGAATTTGCAGAATTTGCTTCCGTGAATTAGCATACAAAGGTGAAATCCCAGGCGTTAAAAAAGCAAGCTGGTAGGATAAAAAACTTTGTGACATCGATACAATAAAGAAGGAGGCAATCCAAAATGACAATGAGTGATCCAATTGCAGATATGCTTACAAGAATCCGTAATGCAAATACTGCAAAACACGATACAGTAGACGTTCCAGCATCTAAAATGAAATTGGCTATCGCACAGATTCTTTTAGATGAAGGTTATATTAAAAAATTTGAAGTTATCGAAAACGGAAACTTCAAAACAATTCATATCACATTGAAATACGGTGTTGATAAGAATGATAAAATCATCACAGGTATCAAGAGAATTTCTAAACCAGGTCTTCGTGTTTACGCAAACAAAGAAGAACTTCCAAAAGTTCTTGGTGGACTTGGTATTGCAATTATCTCTACTAACCAGGGTATTGTTACAGATAAAAAAGCAAGAGAACTCCAGGTTGGTGGCGAAGTATTAGCATACGTTTGGTAGTATATTAACCTAGTAAAAATTTATAGGAGGTACGGGCATGTCACGTATAGGAAGAATGCCAATCGCGATTCCAGCAGGTGTTACTGTTGAAGTTGCAGAAAATAATAAAGTGACTGTAAAAGGTCCAAAAGGTACTCTTGAAAGAGTACTTCCAGCTGAGATGGAAATCAAAGTGGAAGGTGCAGAAGTTGTTGTTACAAGACCTAACGACTTAAAGAAAATGAAATCTTTACACGGTCTTACAAGAACTTTAATAAATAATATGGTAGTTGGTGTTACAGCAGGCTACGAAAAGAAACTTGAAGTAAACGGTGTTGGTTACAAAGCAGCTAAAGCTGGTAAAACATTAACATTATCTTTAGGTTATTCTCACCCTGTTGAAATGCAGGATCCAGAAGGTATTGAAACAGTACTTGAAGGACAGAACATCATTATCGTAAAAGGTATTGATAAAGAAAAAGTTGGCCAATTCGCAGCTGAAATCAGAGATAAGAGAAGACCTGAACCATACAAAGGTAAAGGTATTAAATATGCTGATGAAGTTATCAGACGTAAAGTTGGTAAAACTGGTAAGAAATAGATAAGGAGAGTGTAAAAATGGTTAGTAAACAGTCAAGACAGGAAGTACGTGTTAAAAAACACATCAAAATTCGTAACCGTTTCAGCGGCACAGCTGAAAGACCACGTTTAGCAGTATTCCGTAGTAATAATCATATGTATGCTCAAATTATTGATGATACAGTTGGAAAAACTTTAGTTGCAGCTTCTACACTTGAAAAAGATGTAAAAGCAGAATTAAAGAAAACTAACGATGTTGATGCAGCAGCATACCTCGGAACAGTTATTGCTAAGAGAGCAATGGAAAAAGGTATTAAAGAAGTTGTTTTTGATAGAGGCGGCTTTATATATCAAGGAAAAATCGCAGCATTAGCTGAAGCAGCCAGAGAAGCTGGCTTAGAATTCTAGGAAGGGAGAGAAAATCACATGAAACGTACAATCATTGATGTTAGTCAGTTAGAGTTAACTGAAAAAGTTGTTACTATGAAACGTGTAACTAAGGTTGTAAAAGGTGGTCGTAACTTCCGTTTTACCGCTTTGGTTGTAGTTGGCGATGGTAACGGTCACGTTGGTGCCGGTTTAGGAAAATCAAAAGAAATTCCTGATGCTATTCGCAAAGGTAAAGAAGATGCTATTAAAAATATGATTACAGTAGCATTAGATGATAATAAATCTGTTACACACGATTTTATCGGTAAATTCGGTTCTGCAAGCGTTCTTTTAAAGAAAGCTCCAGAAGGTACAGGTATTATCGCAGGTGGTCCTGCTCGTATCGTATGTGAACTTGCAGGTATCAAAAACGTTCGTACAAAATCTTTGGGTTCAAACAACAAGCAGAACGTAGTTCTTGCTACAATCGCTGGTTTAAGCCAGATGAAAACTCCTGAAGAAGTAGCTAAAAACCGTGGAAAATCCATCGACGAGATTATGGCTTAAGGAGGAAATAGAACATGGCAGCAAAGAAAACAAAGACATTAAAAATTACTTTAGTAAAATCTCCTATCGGAGCTGTTCCGAAACAGAGAGCAACTGTTGAAGCTATGGGCTTTAGAAAAGTTAACCAGACTGTTGAATTACCAGACAATGGTTCAACAAGAGGTCAGATTCAGCAGATTAGACATTTAGTTAAAGTAGAAGAAGCTTAATAGATAAGGAGGTGTCAGAATGGAATTATCAAACTTAAGACCTGCAGAAGGTTCAAAACATAGTGATAATTTTAGAAGAGGTCGTGGACACGGCTCAGGTAACGGCAAAACAGCCGGTAAAGGACACAAAGGACAGAAAGCTCGTTCAGGTGCACCAAGACCAGGTTTTGAAGGTGGTCAGATGCCATTATATAGAAGAATTCCAAAGAGAGGTTTCAAAAATAGAAACACATTGGATATCGTTGCTATCAACGTATCAGCTTTGGAAGCATTTGAAAATGGTGCAGTAGTTGACGTAGACGCTTTAATCGAAAAGGGAATCGTTAAGAATCCAAGAGATGGCGTTAAGATTCTTGGAAACGGAGAATTAACTAAGAAGCTTTCCGTAAAAGTTAATGCATATAGTGCATCAGCTAAAGAAAAAATTGAAGCTCTTGGTGGAACAGCAGAGGTGATGTAATATGTTTACAACACTCAAGAATGCTTTTAAAATCAAAGAGATTAGAAACAAATTATTATTTACTTTAGGAATGTTAGTTGTGGTCCGTTTGGCATCACAACTTCCAGTTCCTGGAACAAACAGCAGCGTTATCCAGCAGATTTTTGAAAGCAACGTAAGTGATGCGTTTAACTTCTTTAATGCATTTACAGGTGGTTCCTTTACAAGTTTCTCAATCGCTGCACTTAACATTACTCCATATATTACAGCTTCTATTATTATTCAGTTGTTAACAATCGCAATTCCAAAATTAGAAGAGTTGCAAAAAGATGGAGAAAGTGGTAAAAAGATTCTTGCATCCATTACACGTTATGTAACAGTAGGACTTGCACTTGTTGAAGCAGCAGCTATGACAATCGCATTTGGTAACCAAGGCTTACTTGAAGACAAGAACGCTTTAGGATACATTACAGCGATTATTGCTTTAACAGCAGGTAGTGCTTTCTTTATGTGGATTGGTGAAAGAATCAATGAAAAAGGTGTAGGTAACGGTATTTCCGTTGTTCTTGTTATCAACATTGTATCTACAATTCCACAGGATATGGTAGGATTGTTCTCACAGTTTGTTGCAGACAGAGACATTGCACCTGCAATTTTAAATTCAATCATCATTGTTGCAGTTCTTGTAGCATTGGTTGTTTTAATCGTATTACTTAACAGTGGAACACGTAAAATTCCAGTACAGTATGCGAAAAAAGTACAGGGAAGAAAAATGGTTGGTGGTGGAAACACTAATATCCCATTAAAGATTAATACAGCGGGTGTTATCCCGGTAATCTTTGCTTCTTCCATTATGCAGTTCCCAGTAGTTATTTGTTCACTTTTTGGAGTGACAGGGAACAAAGACAGTTTCTGGGGTCATATCCTCTTAGGACTTAACTCAAGTAACTGGTGTAATTTTAAAGACCCTGTTTATTCTATTGGTTTAGTAGTATATGTTGCATTAGTTATCTTCTTTGCATATTTCTACACAGCAATTACATTTAATCCAATGGAAGTTGCTGAAAATATGAAAAAACAAGGCGGATTTATCCCAGGTATCAGACCTGGAAAACCAACAAGTGAGTACTTGACAAAAATCTTGAATTCTATTATTTTTATTGGTGCCGTTGGTCTTACAATCGTATGTATTATTCCATTCTTCTTCAAAGGAGTATTTAACGTAGAAGTATCCTTTGCAGGAACAAGTTTAATCATCGTAGTAAGTGTTATTGTTGAAACCATTAAACAGATTGAATCACAGATGTTAGTACGAAACTACAAGGGATTTTTAAACGATTAATGATTATATTGATATCGGAAGGAGCAAACGCTCTTTCCGGTGTCAAAAATAAAAAGCAGGAGGGCGTAAAGTACGTTCTTCTCGTTTTTGCGTTTTAGAAACCCTATATAAGATAGAAAATTAATGTAAATAAATTACATATAAATATAGAAAATAAAAAAGTATACTTTTTGGAGGATTCGATATGAAAATTATTATGTTAGGTGCACCAGGAGCTGGAAAAGGAACACAGGCAAAAATGATAGCTGACAAATATGGAGTTCCACACATTTCAACTGGTGACATTTTCAGAGCAAACATCAAAAACGGCACAGAACTTGGTATGGAAGCAAAAAAATATATGGACCAGGGCTTACTTGTTCCAGACGAATTAACTGTAAAAATTCTTTTAGACAGAGTAGCTAACGATGATTGTAAAAACGGCTATGTATTAGATGGTTTCCCAAGAACAATTCCACAGGCAGAAGTTTTAGATGAAGCCTTAACAAAGCTTGGCGACAAAATCGATTTTGCAATTAATGTAGACGTACCAGATGAAAATATTATTAACCGTATGGGTGGTAGAAGGGCATGTGTAGCATGTGGTGCTACATACCATATCGTTCACATTCCACCAAAAACAGAAAACATTTGCGACAGATGTGGCAAAGAACTCATTTTAAGAGATGACGACAAACCAGAAACCGTAAAAAATCGTTTAAGTATTTACCACGAACAGACACAGCCACTTATCGACTTCTACACAAAGAAAGGTGTATTAAAAGAAGTTGACGGCACAGTGGATATGAAAGATGTATTTAACGCAATCGTAGGTATTTTAGGAGAATAGAATGGCAGTTTCCATCAAATCGAAAAGAGAAATTGAATTAATGCGTGAATCCTGCCGATTACTTGCCACCGTGCATAAAGCATTGGAAGAAGCAATCAAGCCAGGAATGTCTACATTGGATATTGACAGATTAGGCGAAAAACTTATTCGTGATTTAGGTTGTATTCCAAATTTCAAAGACTACCACGGCTATCCAGCGTCTATTTGCGTTTCTGTAAATGACGAGGTGGTACACGGTATTCCAAGTAAACACAGAATCTTACAGGAAGGCGATATTGTCAGCCTGGACGCAGGACTCATTTATAAAGGCTATCATTCCGATGCGGCAAGAACACATGCCGTAGGAAAAATCAGCAGCGATGCACAAAAATTAATTGATGTAACCAGACAGAGTTTCTTTGAAGGTATCAAAATGGCAAAAGCTGGCAATCATTTACATGATATCTCAAATGCCATTGATGCCTATGTATCTCAGTTTGGCTACGGCATCGTAAGAGACCTTGTGGGCCACGGAATTGGAACACAATTACACGAAGACCCACAGATTCCTAATTTTGCACAAAAGAGACGTGGTATCCGTTTAGAGCCAGGTATGACCCTTGCTATTGAGCCGATGATTAATATGGGTAGAGCAGATGTAGAATGGTTAGATGATGATTGGACAGTTGTTACAGAAGACGGTTCTTTATCAGCACACTATGAAAACACCATCTTAATCACAGAAGGCGAACCTGAAATTTTAACACTTTACTAAAAAAATAAGTAGGAGTGATGAAAATGGTAGGAAAGTTTGCAACATCAAAGGCTGGTCACGATAAAACAAAATTATATATCATAATGAATGAAGATACAGAATATGTATATCTGGTTGACGGAGATTTAAAACCCCTTGATAAGCCAAAAAAAAAGCGTAAAAAGCATATTCAAATTATCAACAGAGTTGATGAAACAATTCAAAATAAATTAGACACTAAGCAAATCATTTACAATGAGGACATTAAAAGAGCAATCAAGCTATATTGGAGGTAAATATGTCAAAAGCTGATGTAATTGAAATTGAAGGAACTGTTATTGAAAAATTACCGAATACAATGTTTCAGGTAGAATTGGAAAACGGACACAAAGTACTTGCACACATTAGTGGTAAGTTAAGACAGAACTTTATCCGTATTTTACCAGGGGACAAAGTAACCTTGGAACTTTCTCCATACGATTTGTCAAAAGGTCGTATTATATGGAGAGATAAGTAAAATATTTTTAATGATTTCATACGTGACTTAACCCAATCACGTTAGAAATAAATGCTCCAATTTTTAAGACTTACAAATTACAAAAAATTGTGTAAAGAGTTTGAAAAAGCCCTTGCAAATCATAATTTGATATGCTAAAATGTAAGTCGGTCTTTTTTGAAAGGAGGGTTTAAGATGAAGGTTAGATCATCAGTAAAACCAATTTGCGAAAAATGCAAAATCATTAAAAGAAAAGGAAGAATCAGAGTAATCTGTGAAAATCCAAAACACAAACAGAGACAAGGTTAATTCATTACTTCTTATTATGAAGAATAATGAATACTTGTCTTGTTAGTATGTGCGACTGCAGTGTGAATTATTTACACTGATTATCATAATTGAACGTAGAGAGCCTACGGGAGATTACTTTTTGATACCGAGATATCGTTATCGGAAAGATCGGATTTTAAGGATAAAATATTTTTCTTTTTCCGGTTGGGTGTGCCTTATCACACCCCAGTCAATTAGTAACAAGTATTGCACAGTAAGACAGGCAATACAAAATGCGTAAAAACGCGAAGAAAATGGAGGAAACGTAAATGGCTCGTATCGCAGGTGTTGACTTACCTAGAGAAAAACGTATCGAAATCGGTTTAACTTATATCTACGGCATTGGTAGAGTAAGTGCAACAAAGATTTTGGAAAAAGCAGGTGTTAATCCTGACACTCGTGTTAGAGAATTAACAGATGACGAAGTAAAAAGCATTGCTGAAGTAATCGATGCTGAATACATGGTAGAAGGTGATTTAAGAAGAGAAATCGCTTTAAACATCAAGAGACTTCAGGAAATCGGATGTTACAGAGGTATTCGTCATAGAAAAGGACTCCCAGTTCGTGGTCAGAAGACTAAGACAAATGCAAGAACAAGAAAGGGTCCAAAACGTACTGTTGCTAATAAGAAGAAATAATTCTAAGTAAAGGACGTACGTTTCAACGTACTGTTGCGAATAAGAAGAAGTAATTCTTAAAAAGCAAACGTAATTTAGACAATTAGAAACAATGATTAAATGAGAAAGTAGGTTAGTTTAAAATGGCTAAACAGGTTGCAAAAAAAGTAACAAAGAAGCGTGTTAAGAAAAACGTTGAACGCGGACAGGCACATATTCAGTCTTCTTTTAATAACACAATCGTTACATTAACAGATACTGAAGGTAATGCTCTTAGCTGGGCAAGTGCTGGTGGTCTTGGTTTTAGAGGTTCAAGGAAATCTACTCCATACGCAGCACAGATGGCTGCTGAAACAGCTACAAAAGCTGCTTTAATTCATGGATTAAAAACAGTAGACGTATTTGTAAAAGGACCAGGTTCAGGACGTGAAGCTGCTATCAGAGCACTTCAGGCTTGTGGTTTGGAAGTAACAAGTATTTGTGATGTTACACCAGTACCTCACAACGGATGCCGCCCACCAAAACGTCGTCGTGTTTGATTTATTTATTGTTTTGAAGATATTATATTTTCAAATAGATGGTATGGTTGGAAGAAAGTACTTCACCAAGTTGGCGTAGCGTAAAGCTAACGCTAGCTTGTGTACTGTAAACAATAGTAGGAGGCAGAGCCTTCTTTAAAAGAAAGGAGCCAAAAATGGCAGTTAATAGAGTACCCGTTCTTAAAAGATGTAGATCACTTGATTTAGATCCAACATATTTAGGATATGACAAAAAATCACGTAGAAAATCACCTCGTGCAGGTAAAAAAATGAGTGAATATGGTCTTCAGTTAAGAGAAAAACAGAAAGCTAAATTCATTTATGGTGTATTAGAAAAACCTTTTAGAAATTACTACGAAAAAGCTGATAGAATGAAAGGTATGACTGGTGAAAACCTTATGGTTATGCTTGAATCTAGATTAGACAACGTAGTATTCAGATTAGGTATGGCTAGAACAAGAAGAGAAGCTAGACAGATCGTAGGTCACAAACATATTTTAGTAAATGGTAAATGTGTAAACATTCCATCATACTTAGTAAAAGCCGGCGATGTAATCGAAGTAAGTGAAAAAGCTAAATCTTTACAGAGATACAAAGATATCTTAGAAGTAACAGCTGGAAGATTAGTTCCAGAATGGATTGACGGAGATATCGAATCATTAAAAGGAACTATTAAAGAACTTCCTACAAGAGCTATGATTGATGTTCCTGTTGACGAAATGCTTATCGTCGAATTATACTCTAAATAATAAGACGTAGGCCCCATAGTAATCATATGCTTGTAAAGGAGGGTATTAGCAGTGTTTGATTTTGAAAGACCAAATATAGAAGTTGCAGAAATTTCTGAAGATAAGAAGTATGGTAGATTTGTTGTTGAACCATTGGAAAGAGGTTACGGTATTACACTCGGTAACTCTTTAAGAAGAATTATGCTTTCTTCTTTACCAGGTGCAGCAGTAAGTCAGGTAAAAATTGAAGGCGTTTTACATGAATTCAGTTCCATTGAAGGCGTTAAAGAAGACGTTACTGAAATCATTATGAACATTAAAAGCTTGGCTATCAAAAATACAAGTGAAACAAATGAACCAAAAACAGCTTACATCGACGTAACAGGTGAAGGCGTTGTTAGAGCTTCAGATATTCAGGCAGATCAGGACATTGAAATCTTAAATCCTGATTTAGTAATCGCAACACTTTGCGGTAAAGATACAAAATTCTATATGGAACTCACTATCACAAAAGGTAGAGGGTATGTTAGTGCAGATAAGAACAAGGGCGCAGATTTACCGGTTGGTGTCATCGCTGTTGATTCTATTTACACTCCGGTAGAAAGAGTAAATATGACTGTTGCCAACACACGTGTGGGACAGATTACTGATTACGATAAACTTACACTTGACGTTTACACAAACGGAACATTAGTTCCAGACGAAGCAGTAAGTTTAGCAGCAAAAGTATTAAGCGAACATTTAAGCTTATTTGTTGACTTATCTGAAAGTGCTATGAAAGCAGAAGTTATGGTTGATAAAGAAGAAAACGAAAAAGAAAAAGTTCTCGTTATGAGCATTGATGAACTTGAATTATCTGTTCGTTCATACAACTGCTTAAAGAGAGCAGGCATTAATACTGTTGAAGAATTAACAAATAAATCTCAGGAAGATATGATGAAAGTTCGTAACTTAGGACGCAAATCATTAGAAGAGGTTTTAGCAAAATTAAAAGAATTAGGCTTACAGCTTAACAGCAGTGAAGAATAATTCGTAAAAAGCGTGATAACAGGCCAAGTAAGACCAAAGGGCATAGGCCTGTTTTATCATAAAACAGGAAAAATCCTGTGAAAACTATTAAATATTTAACTGACCGGTAAGACCAAAAGGCACGGGGAAGGACGTAAAAATGGCAAAATACAGAAAACTTGGCAGAACATCTGACCAGAGAAAAGCATTACTTAGAAACCAGGTAACAGCATTGTTACACAATGGTAAAATTATGACAACTGAAGCAAAAGCTAAAGAAATTCAGAAAATCGTTGAAGGCGTTATTGCAAAAGCTGTAAAAGAAAAAGACAACTACGAAGTTGTTAAAGTTCAGGCTAAAGTAGCAGTAAAAGATAAAGACGGTAAGAGAGTTAAAGAAGTTGTTGATGGTAAAAAAGTTACTAAATACGAAACAGTAGAAAAAGAAATCAAAAAAGATCTTCCTTCAAGAGTTCACGCTAGAAGACAGATTATGAAAGCTATCTACTCAGTAACAGAAGTTCCTACTACTGCAGCAGGCAAAAAGAGAGGAACAAAAGAAGTTGATTTAGTAGCTAAATTATTCGATGAAATCGCACCAAAATACGTAGATCGTAAAGGTGGATACACAAGAATCGTTAAAGTTGGTCAGCGTAAAGGTGACGCAGCTATGATGGTACTTATCGAATTAGTATAATCATAAAACTTAAAAGGCACATATATCTTTGACACCGATTTTTCGCTGTGCGAACTAGGTGGAAAGATATATGTGCCTTGTTTTATTTTCAAAAGTGGATTTTCTGAAGTGGATTTTCAACTATGCTTTAGTATGGTAAAATGAAAGGGAGAACTTGAATTTTATACACTATTTATAATAAACACATAAGTATGACAAAAGAAGGAGAATGAACGAATGAATCCTATATTATTGGGGGCGGCAAATGTACTTATATATTTCTTGTTAGCGATTATGATTGTGATTCCGGCAAGAGTTTTATTGACGATTCCAAACGAACTCTTTCGAAAAATATTGCATTTTATATTATTAGGTTCTTTCTATGTGTTGGTTATTTCTTCTAAAACGTGGCAGATAACAGTGATAGTAGCGATTATTTTTGAAGTTCTTTTATATCCAATTTTGATTTTGTTTGAGCGACTAAAGAAATATTCAGAGTTTACCACAGAACGAAAAAAAGGGGAATTAAAAAGAAGTTTGATGATTGTTTATACCATGTTTGCGGTGGTGGTCGCGATATGCTGGGGAATATTTAAAGATAAATATCTGGCATTAGCCAGCTTGTATGCATGGGGAATTGGTGATGCCGCAGCGGCACTTGTTGGAAAACGATTTGGTAAACACAAAATTATTACTCGTGGATTGGATGGAAAGAAAAGTTACGAAGGCACATTGGCGATGTGTCTGGTGTCTTGTATCAGCGTATTCACGATTTTGGTATTTCGAGGCGGAATGAAGACTGTGTATTGTATTATCATTTCAGTTGTAGTGGGAGTGGTAAGTGCAGTGGTAGAGCTGTTTTCAAAAGATGGCAATGATACGGTATTTTGTCCTATAGCAGCTATGGTGACATTATTGCCATTGGTATATTTATTGGGAGGCATATAATGCAAAATAAGTCAGAAAAGAAAACACTACTTATGTCAGTAGTTATGAGTGCCCCTGGTCCACTGATTATAGCGATTGGGTTACTTCAAGGACAAAGTTCAACACAGATTGCAGACTTTGTGCGTAGAAGTGCGGAACTTTTTGGAATAATTATGGCATATGTGGTATATGTCATTACAACAAAAGATGGGATTTGTGATATTGTAAAAAAAGAAAAATGGGAGAAATTCTCAAATATCTTTGTTGGTGTGATGATGTGTATCGCAGGTATTTTAATGTTTCTTCTTGCATTTGCTGTATCCACAAGTGAAAAGGGAAATGTAGTTCCCAGCCTTATAATTGCATTAATGGGTGTTGTTGCTAATACACTTTTTTGGAGAAAGTATGCGAGACTCAATAAAACAGAACCAAATGCGATTATTGCAGTGCAGGCAAGACTTTATAGAGCAAAAAGCTTGGTAGATTGTTGCGTAACAGTTGCGTTATTGTCAGTAGTTCTTTTGCCGGATTCAAGTGTTTCTTATTATTTGGATTTTACCGGTACAATTATTGTATCCATTTACCTTGCTTGGTGTGGCGTAAAAACAATTATGGAACAGGTAAAACGTTAGAGATTATCTTTAGAGCGTCCGTTTGAACACCAATGGGATGAACTCATGGTCTGAAACTATGAATAATAAAGTTACCGTTGACAGAAGAAAACTTATATGTTAAAATAATCAAGAAATTGAACTGAAATGAGAAAAGGAGGTAACTGCAATGAAAAAATTAAATGTAAAGAATGTAACTAAATATTGTATGATTACCTCGGTGTGTATATAGTTATTAAAAACAATTCTATATTTATGAAATTATGCCGTGGCTTTTTGTCACGGCTTTTTTATTTATGATAATAGAAAGCTCACTGAGCGTGCTTTCTATTATTTGAAAAAACTCTTCTTATACGCTTCTCGGGGTTTCATACTATATTATCGAATTCGGAAAAATATATATGAAAATAGGAGAAAGAACAATGAATAAAATTATAATACGAGAAGAAAGAAAAGAAGATTATCAGGCAACAGAGCTAATGACTATGAGAGCATTCTGGAATATTCATAGTCCGGGATGCAATGAACATTTGTTAGTTCATAAGTTACGAGAATCAGAAGATTATTTACCTGGCATAAGTAGGGTAGCAGAATTAGATGGGAAAATTGTTGGTGCAATATTTTATTCTAAGGCGTGGGTTATTGATGAAGCAAATGTTCATAATGTGATAACATTTGGCCCCCTTGCAGTTGACCCGATGGCACAGTCTTATGGAGTAGGTGGAATGCTTCTTAGAGAAACATTTAAGCTGGCGAAGGAGGAAGGCTATAAGGGAATAATTATTGTGGGTGAGCCAGAGTATTATCCAAAGTATGGTTTTGTTACTTGTGATAAATTTAATATTTCTGATGCTGGTGGATATAATTATGATGCTTTGATGGCATATGAATTACAGGAAAATGGTTTCGCAGGTATTAAGGGAAAACTTAAGGAATCAGAAGTTTTTGAACAATGTGAGGATGAAGATGAAATAGAAGAATTTACAAGGCAGTTTCCGTATTATGAACCACTTACACTTAAATGTCAGTGGCTTCATAAGGAGAAGTTAGGTCGCATATGCAATGTTCAAAAAAATCAATATACAATTCAGTTTTGGGAGATGCAGATACCGGCAAAATTGAAAGGCAAATTCTTTGATGGGAAGAAAACGTTTCCAGTGGTGGGAGACTATGTAACCTTTGAATATAATACAAAAGGTGATTCCCTTATATTAGAAGTTTGTGAAAGAAAAAGCATTTTAAAGAGACCATTTCCAAATGACCATGCAATAAGGAAGGTAAAAGAGCAAGAGATGGTGGCTAATGCAGATATTGCATTTATAGTTACATCCATTAATGAGGATTTTAGCGTAAACAGGATTATTAGATATATGACTGTGGCCAACGAAGGTGGAGTGAAGCCGGTTGTAATACTTACGAAAGCAGATTTAACGGATAATGTAGACGCTTACATAGAGCAGGTAAAAGAGGTTGAAAAGGATGTAGATATATGTGCCATATCAGTGACTACAGGGTTTGGAATGGAGGAACTTGAAAAATATCTAAAGCCTGGTAATACGATTGCTTTATTAGGTTCATCCGGTGTAGGTAAATCAACACTTGTCAATGCTCTTATAGGCAGGGACATTATGGCAACAAAAACCATAAGAGAAGCCGATTCTAAGGGAAGACATACTACAACATATAGGCAAATGTTTGTACTGGAGTCTGGCTTTACAATTATTGATACACCTGGAATGCGAGAGATAAGTATATCCAATGTGACGAAAGGCTTAGAAGAAACATTTGATGATATAATCGAATTATCAAGAAATTGTAAATTTAGTAATTGTGAACATAAATCTGAGCCAGGATGTGCTGTGAAAAAGGCAGTTAAGGACGGAATTTTGACAGAGAAAAGGTTGAAATTATATCAAAGACTTAAATAATGGGCGAGTAGTTGATATAAAATCGTTTGACCAAGAGGTGAATTTGAAGTTAGCGAGGTAAAAGTAAACCTGAAATAGAATGGAAAAAATAATATACCCCTATACTATTTCGATACCGATTTTTCGCAATGCGAATTAAGTGGAGAAATGGTATAGGGGTATATATTTATGTTCCTATTTAATCAATTATTTTTTGAAAATGCTGATAATCTTTCACACTATTCCAGTGTCCACCCCAAGTAAAACCATGCTCTGTAAACAATTTATAGCACAAATCGTTTTCATCTATTTTATAGGGGAAGGCCTTATTTCTATCTACATAGTCAGTGGCATTTTCCGGATAGACCTTAATACTTCCGTCGCTATTATAAGTGATATAAGGATTATAAAAAGGGTTAATATCAATAGCAAGTCCTAAAGCGTGCTTAGATAAAGAAGTACTTCCAACGACCTCTCTATAATTAAAACATGAGGTATTATTGGCAGTACAGGAAGCCAAGTCATCACCTTCATATTCTTCAATTAAAGCAATTTGTTCAATCTGATACTCATTTCGATACAGTTCATAAAAAATTTCCACCAAATCCTGTGCAATCGCTTTATTACAAACAATTTCACCTTCATACGTTTCCATGTCAAAGCCTACATATTTTACAACTACATAAGATAAATCCTCATAGGAAATTTCAATGGTTTCACCATCTTCTAAAATAGGATAGCTACAACCGGTAATTCTATCGATAATATCTTGACTCAATGGCTCGTAATAAAAACCTTCCTGATAGGTAACTCTATCCTTAGAAATAGCTTCATTGTCAGAATTAGAAGGCGTTGTCTTGTCAGGAGAGTCGTCATTATCAGTTGTTGCATCTTTACCAGAAGAATTTGTGGAATCTTCCAATTCCTCTGTATTGTCATTTTCAAATATAGGCTTCTCTTGATTTGTGGAATTCTTCTTAGCATAATCAAGCAGAGTTTCGCTACCGGAAAAATGTCGTACAAGTAAGGCACAAATTACGATAAGAGCGAACAAAAGCCCTGCATTTTTTAAAATTTTTTTCAAATTTTCGTTCATAACCTAACCTCTTTTGTTCAATTTCGTTTGAGGATACTTCATTATACACAAAAAGATGCAGGTTCGTAAAGAAGATAGCTTGTATTTGGGGAGAGAATTTAGTACAATAATTTAGATTGTAGAACACTTCGGGAGGTGAAAAAATGGCAATAATCAAAACAAAGGACCTTGTCTTTGATTATATTAGACGTGACGAAGAAGGAAATGTTGAAGGAATTACGCAAGCAGTCGACCACGTAAATCTAGACATCAAACAGGGAGATTTTGTGGCTATTTTAGGTCATAATGGCTCCGGAAAATCCACCCTGGCAAAACATATCAATGCCATTTTATACCCAACAGAAGGTACAGTATGGGTCGATGGAAAAGAAACCACCAAGGAAGAAAATCTTTGGGACATCAGACAAAAGGCGGGAATGGTTTTCCAAAATCCTGACAACCAGATTATTGGTCAGGTGGTAGAAGAAGACGTCGGTTTTGGACCTGAAAATATGGGCGTTCCAACAAAAGAAATTTGGGAACGCGTAGAGGAAAGCTTGAAAGCCGTTGGAATGTATAAATATAGAAAAAAATCCCCAAATAAGCTTTCTGGAGGACAAAAACAACGAGTTTCCATTGCGGGTGTCATCGCAATGCACCCGAAATGCATTATTTTAGATGAGCCTACTGCAATGCTTGACCCAAATGGCAGATACGAGGTTATTCGTGCCATAAGAGCTTTAAATGACGTAGAAAAAATAACGATCGTTCTGATTACACATTATATGGAAGAAACGATTTATGCCAATAAAGTGTATGTTATGGATAATGGTCATATAGAAATGGAAGGTACACCTAAGGAGATATTTTCTCAAGTCGACAGACTGAAAGAACTTCGTCTTGATGTTCCTCAGGTGACCCTTCTGGCACACGAACTTAGAAAAAGTGGATTAGACCTACCAGAAGGAATTCTGACTAAAGAAGAGCTTATAAAAGCCCTTGGACTATAAATGGAGGAAAGAATGTCAATTATTGTTAATCATTTAAATTATATATATGATTCCGACACGAATCTGCCTCATAAAGCACTTGATGACATTAACCTTGTTATTCCGGACGGACAATTTATTGGTTTAATCGGACATACAGGCTCTGGAAAATCCACCCTTGTGCAACACTTAAATGGACTTTTGAAGGCAACTAGCGGAGAAATATATTATAACGGCGAAGATATTTATGACAAAGACTTTGATATGAAAAAATTACGCCAAAAAGTTGGACTTGTTTTTCAGTATCCAGAACACCAGCTTTTTGAAATTGATGTGATTTCAGACGTTGCTTATGGTCCTAAAAATCAGGGATTTGATAAAAAGGAAGCACAGCTTAAAGCCTTTGCGGCATTGAAACAGGTCGGTTTAGACGAAGAATACTATTATCAGTCGCCATTTGATTTATCCGGGGGACAAAAAAGACGCGTGGCAATCGCGGGAGTACTGGCAATGGAGCCACAAGTACTGATTTTAGATGAGCCAACAGCGGGACTTGACCCAAAGGGCAGAGACGAAATTTTTGATTGCATCTGTAAATTACGTGAAAAACTCGGGATTACCATTGTTTTGGTTTCACATAGTATGGAAGATGTAGCAAAATATGTAGATAGAATTATTGTAATGAATCAGGGCAAAGTATGGATGGACGATGTTCCAAAAGAAATTTTTGCCCGATATAAAGAGCTGGAAGAAGTCGGACTTGCTGCACCACAAGTTACCTATATTATGCAGGAACTAAGAAAAAAGGGTTTGCCAGTAGACACCACAGTTTTAACTATCGAAGAAGCTAAGGCGGAAATCCTTAGGGCATTAAAACGCTGAATTAGAGCGTGAAAAGGTTACATTAGAATATTAAATTTGGAGAAAAAATGATTAGAGATATTACCTTAGGGCAATATTACCAAGGGGATTCAGTGATTCACAGGCTTGACCCAAGAGTTAAACTGATTGCAACCCTTGTGTATATTATTTCCCTCTTTGTTGTGAAAAACTACATAGGTTATGCGGTATGTTTTGTGTTTTTGGCGATAGCCATAGGATTATCGAAAGTACCGGTAAAATTTATGGTACGTGGAATGAAAGCCATTCTATTTTTACTCATAATTACCGTTTTATTTAATCTGTTTTTGACTCCAGGAGAAACCCTTGTAAGCTTTTGGATATTCACCATTACAAAAGAAGGTTTAAAGCAGGCATTTACTATGGCAGTAAGACTTTCTATGCTAATTATCGGGTCTTCCGTTATGACGCTGACTACGACCCCAAACAATTTAACGGACGGTTTGGAAAGCGTTATGAAGCCTTTAAAAAAAATCAAAGTCCCGGTACACGAAATTGCGATGATGATGTCGATTGCCTTACGATTTATTCCAATTTTGCTGGAAGAAACAGACAAGATTATGAAAGCACAGATTGCAAGAGGTGCTGATTTTGAAAGCGGAAACCTTATTAAAAAAGCCAAAAGTATGGTTCCACTTTTAGTTCCACTTTTTATTTCTGCATTTCGTAGAGCCAACGATTTGGCAATGGCTATGGAAGCAAGATGTTATCAAGGTGGAGAAGGCAGAACGAAAATGAAACCACTGGTTTACAAAAAACGCGATGTTATTTCATATGTGGTAATTGCCGTATATTTTGCGGCATGCATTGTTGTAGGGAGAATCTTATTTTGATGCGTAGAATTAAATTAGTTGTAGCGTATGACGGAACGGCATATTGCGGTTTTCAAGTACAAAACAACGGAGCAACCATAGAAGGCGAATTGAATAAAGCCCTTTCGGAATTATTTGGTGAAACGATTCGTGTGATTGGTGCCAGCCGTACAGATTCAGGCGTGCATGCCTACTGTAATGTGGCGGTTTTTGACACGCAGGCTCGTATGCCGGCGGAAAAAATGATGTATGCTTTAAACCAAAGATTGCCGGAAGACATCAGAGTTCAGTCTTCCTGCGAAGTGGCACTGGATTTTCACCCCCGTCACACAGATAGCCGGAAAACATACGAATACCGAATTTACAACGCTCCTGTGCAAAATCCTATGAAACGCCATTATGCACTGTGGAATTATCACAATTTAGATGTAGAAAAGATGAAAGAGGCTGCTACATATCTAGTAGGGGAACATGATTTTAAAAGTTTTTGTAGTGTAGATACCACGGTGGAAAGCACCGTTAGAACTATATATGATTTAACCGTGGAGGAAATAGGCGAGGATATTACAATTCGGGTCTGTGGAAACGGCTTTTTATACAATATGGTAAGAATTATTGCGGGTACGCTTTTAGAGGTTGGAAAGGGCAAAATAAAGCCAAATGAGCTGGAAAATATACTGAATGCCCTAGACAGACAAGCCGCAGGACCAACTGCACCGCCACACGGTCTGACTCTTGTGAAATATGAGTTTTTATAGAAAAGAGAGACAGCATAAGAAAAACCATTTTTCTTGCAAATTTTGTAAAAATAATGGTTGACACGCAAGGGACACTATAATATACTATTCAAGTATGACGTAGTTTCATAATGTAAAGCCAAAGCCCCGGCGATACATTATAAATAGAGAATTAGATTCGATTTTTAAGAGACTTTCGATGTGGCCGGACATCTGCATCACAGTTTTAAGAAAATCAAAACAATTTACGGAGGGAACATCATGAAAACATTTATGGCAAGTCCAGCTACAATCGATAGAAAATGGTATGTAGTAGACGCTACAGATATGACTTTAGGACGTTTAGCTTCTGAAGTTGCTAAAGTATTAAGAGGTAAGAACAAAGCTATCTTTACACCTCACATTGACACAGGTGACTATGTAATCGTAGTTAACGCTGCAAAGGTAAAAGTTACTGGTAAAAAATTAGACCAGAAAATTTACTACCATCACTCAGACTATGTTGGTGGTATGAAAGAAACAACATTAAAAGAAATGTTAGCAAAGAAACCTGAAAAGGTTATCGAACTTGCTGTTAAAGGCATGCTTCCAAAAGGACCTTTAGGAAGACAGATGTTTACAAAACTTCACGTATACGCAGGACCTGAACACGAACAAGCTGCTCAGAAACCTGAAGTATTAACATTCTAATAGGGACTGAAAGGAGATAAAGAACATGGCTAAGAAAACAGCAGCAGCAAAATTCTACGGAACAGGTAGAAGAAAATCATCTATCGCTAGAGTATATTTAGTACCTGGTACAGGTAAAATTACAATTAATAAAAGAGACATCGACGAATATTTCGGATTAGAAACATTAAAAGTTATCGTTCGTCAGCCATTAGTAGCTACAGAAACAGTTGACAAATATGATGTACTTGTTAATGTTCATGGTGGTGGTACAACTGGTCAGGCAGGTGCTATCAGACATGGTATCGCAAGAGCTTTATTAAAAGTTGACAACGAATACAGACCAACACTTAAAAAAGCAGGCTTCTTAACAAGAGACCCACGTATGAAAGAAAGAAAGAAATACGGTCTCAAAGCAGCTCGTCGTGCACCACAGTTCTCAAAACGTTAACAAAGAGATAATATTTCAAGAACGAAGATATCAAGAAAAGCCCATTTTTCAAGGGTTACAGAAGTTGTGGAATGCTGTCAGATGTGCTGGAATTTACATCGAATGCAACACATATGCAGCAGGTATGCAACAAAGATATTGATATGTATAGGACATTTTTCAGTAGAGATACTGGGGAATGTCCTTTCTTAATTTAAATTCTATTAATCGCATCTACAAGCTCCTTTATATCAAAGTGGGTATACACTTTCTCGGTGAGTGTCATTGCACCTGAGTGTCCCACAATCTTTTTGATAATCGTCTGGTTAATACCAGCTTCTGCTAACATTGAGATACATGTGTGTCTGCAGCAGTGCGGTGTACGATTAATACCTAGCTGTTCCATCAATGGCTTGAAATAGCTATCGTAGTAGTTTCGGTATTCAAAATGCTTTCCATCTTCTGTATGAAGTAAATATTCACATTCAGGGCAGGATTCGTACCAGGCTTTGTAATATGGCAGAACTTTGTCTGCTATTGGAACTTTTCTGATACCATTTTCTGTTTTACTACAGATAACATCAAAATACTGTTCATCGAGATGAACATTCTCTTTTTTCAAATCAAGCATTTCAGAGATTCGGACTCCGCTATATAGGAGCATTAATACTATCTGATAATGTTTATCTTCCTTTTGTTCCCAGATAATATCAATTTCATTTTTCTCAAACTTGTTTCTATCGTATTTGTTAGGATTGCGATCCTTGTATTGAACAATATCAACGAAGCTTGAATAATCTTTGTTGCAAATATCATTTTTCAAAGCATAATCAAATAGCTGGTTAAACAGGACTTTGATTTTCTTAAGGGTAGGGAAATTCTTACCGCAGGTATCAATAACAGCCTGTAAATCAACTAATTTAATATCTTTGAAAACCTTGTTGTAAAGGGACTCACAGGATTTATAGGATGCTGTGTATCCTTTTACATTAGATTCAGATATAGTAGGAAACTTACGCTTTGACCATTCTTCATAGACATCTGAAAATGTCATCTTAGCAGCCTTGGTATCAAATGGATTATTATTGTAATCGGCGAGCATTTGTAAGCCTTCAGCTCTGGTAGCTGCATATCCAATGGTAATCATATCCTGAACCTGTTTGTCTTTCACCTCATCGTAGTGCCAGCCTATAGTCTTTCTAACTTGATAAGGTTTTCTTCTTTTGCCGGAAAGTTTTACAACGCTTCCATATCCGTTGGGTAACTTCATAAGCACCATCCTTTCGCTATTTACTAGAAAGCTGATAGCAAACGGATAAAATGATTGTTATTCGTGGGTTACCTTTGTCACACTTGGACGAATTGTTTTCCAAATCTCATAATTGTCTTGAGTCTGGCTGCCAGAAGCAAGTAATTCTTTCATTGCCTGCCAGTCTTTTAGAAACTGTATGAGACTTTTGTTGGAAAAAAATATTCCGGGTTCTCCATCAACGTCTTTAATTGACACATCAAAAACTTCGTCAATTGCAAATAGTAATGGTAGTACATCTCCATCAGATTCAATATCAAATTCCACTAATGAATTCACATTTACATTAAGCGCTTCTGCAATCTTACGAAGTTGTTCCGGCTTTGGAAGATTCTTTCCAAGTTCGTACTTGCGGATTGCCACTTCGTGTATTCCGCATGCTTCTCCAAGCTCTTTCTGAGTTAATCCACGAAAAGTTCGTATTAATTTAATCTTTTTACCTGTGTTCATTGCATCAACCTCCTGTAATAGTAAAACTAACATACTAATATTTATTAGTCAACATTAAATTATAAACTATTGACAGAGCAATAAAAGGTCTGTATAATGCAAAATACAAACAGAGCAAGAAATGCTCTATAATAAGGAGGTGGTATTGATGCCGGAAGTTATTTACAAGGTTGATTTACCAGCCTTTACAGGAAGAAATGTACCGATAAAGGAAATTGCAAGTGCAATAGGGAAGGATGCACAGTATGTAAGGCTGGGATTACAACAAGGAATACTCAAATTCGGAGCAGCAATAAAAGTGGGAAATTCAAATGAATATAGCTATTATTGCCCTGATAAGAGAGTATGGGAAGAAACAGGTTATTTTAATGAAGAAGCAGTTTGAAAAGGAGGAAGTTTATGAATGAACAGCAGAATGTAGAATTGAAGCTTATCCATATGGAGGATGTGGTTTCAAAAGAAGTGGAATGGTTATGGTATCCATATATACCTTATGGAAAGATAACCATAATTGAAGGAGATCCGGGAGAAGGAAAGACAACACTTGTATTGATGTTGGCGGCAGCCCTTAGTAAGGGCATGCCACTTCCTTGTGATGATGACAAAGAATATGAGCCAATTCATATTATTTATCAGACAGCAGAAGATGGTATTGATGATACTGTAAAGCCTAGATTGGAAAAGGCAGGGGCGGACTGCTCCATGATACGTGTCATTGATGAAACGGAAAAAGAGCTATGTATGACGGATGATAGGCTTGAGAAAGCAATCGTTGAAACAGGAGCAAGATTGATTATTCTGGATCCAATACAGGCTTATATCGGAGCTAAGGTTGACATGCACAGAGCAAATGAAATAAGACCAGTGTTAAAACATCTGGGAATGATTGCAGAAAAATATAATTGTGCAGTTATTCTTATAGGTCATATGAATAAAGCATCTGGGAGCAAATCAACTTATAGAGGGTTAGGTTCTATTGATATTCAGGCAACAGCAAGAAGCGTGTTATTAGTAGCAAGGCTTCGGGATAAACCAAATATTCGAATCATGGCGCACGATAAATCGTCATTAGCTCCAACAGGAGATGCCATCGGATTTGAAATGACAGAAGATAGAGGGATGACTTGTATCGGTCCATATGACATTACCATTGATGAACTGTTAATGGGAAATGAAGGACGAGGCAAAAAGAAACTGGATATTGCAGAAAACTTTATCAAAGAGTTCGTTGGCTTATCGAAGGAGATTGCCTCTAATGATATTTTACAGGAAGCAGCGAAAATGGGGATTAAAAGAAATACTCTTTTATCTGCAAAAAAGAAACTGGGAATTACTTCAGGAAAAAGCAAGTTAGATGATGGAACAAGTTTTTGGACATGGATTATGCCAGATGAAAGAGTTTAACAATCCGAATGTTTGGAAAAGCAGATTCTAAATTCTTATAAGAGTTTAGAGTCTGTATTTCTTAAAAGAACAGATTATTAAACTCTTGGTAGTTATAACAGTTAATATTGAAACCCTCGGAGAGCCACCGCAGATTTGGCTTGCCAAAACTGCTAGAGGGTTATCATCTGTGGCAGAGCCAAGATGATAAGCATATTCTCCGAGAAAATTTTTTACAGATAAGAGGAGATTTGCTTATGGGGAATACGTCTTATACAGCACACATTAGCAACAAGAAAAGTGCTATCACAAGTAAGAGTAAATTGCTTGGAGTGGCAAAACACAATTTAAGAAAGTACAAATCAGATGATTATAGCAAAGATAATATTATAGTTTTGCGAGGAACAGATGATCTGCTTCAGGATGTAAAGAATGTTTATCATCAGGAATTTAATGAAGTGATAAAAGAATACAATGAAAAACAAAAGAGAGCAGACCGAAAGATTGATGATTATTTCGAACATGTTGCAGGGCTTGAACAGGATATGGCTGTTGAAATCATTTTCCAATGTGGAGATAAAGAGTTTTGGCAGGCGCATGATGATGTTAAGGACAAAATGTATTATGTGTATAGTTTTTTGATTGGAAAACTGGAGGAAATGTTGCCGGAATTTAAAATTGCAAATGCAGTAATTCATTTTGATGAAGCCAGTCCGCATGTTCATGTGGTAGGAGTCCCAGTGTGGGAAGGCGCTAAGAGAGGACTTAGGAAGAAGGTTTCGAAGAGAAATGTATTTACACCGGAAACCCTTTCAGTAATTTTACAGGATAAATTACGAGAGGAAGCTGGGATGTGCTTCAGATATCATACACATGAAGAGTTATCAGAAAAAAGTCTTGGAAGAAATCATGATTTATCTGTAGCAGAATATAAAGTAGCAAAAGAAACGGAGCATCTGGAGCAGATAAAGGAACAGGTGCATGATGCGGATATTGAGTTGCTTGCTTCTCAGATTGCTTATAAGGAACTGGAGCGTAGACAGACTAAGGAACTAAATGAGAAAACAGATGCCATTGTTAAGAAAAATGAGGCTATGGAACAAGAATATACAGATAAGAAGGAAAAACTGGAATGCGAGATTTCATATCTTGAGAGTAAGAGGAATATTGAGAAGTCATTGTCGGATATGGATAAGAGAGAATTGCAGCGTATATCCAATGAATTGGAAGGAAAACGGTTAGAACTTCAATCTGTAAATCAAGAGATTGAATATACCACAGATAAGGCAAAAGAAGCGGTAGTGTTGCTTGATAGAATCAAAGCATTTGTCTCATCATTCAGATTATTTGCACCTACAATCGAAGAATATGCTAATCAAGTGGAAGCGGATAAAACAATTGATGCCGGGAATTCATTTCGTGGAATCTTGTATGAAATCGGAAAGTTGCTAGAGGCATTCAAAGAACTGATAAAAGATGGATTGTGTTGGTTTCCAAGGCTTATGAGGTGGAAGACTTCCAAGGGAGAGGTGGCGCCAGTGTTTATAGAGAAAAGTGATGGATATTCATATTCGGTGTATGGATATATGAATGTGGAGACTAAGGAATACTATTCCAAGGAGATAATGCAGTGGGAGATTAAGGCAAGTAATCGTACTGGGACAGTTGAGCAGATGGATGCTAATGTTGAGGCGATGGCTAGAGATTTACAGGAGATATTGAGGTTGAGCTCGGAACAGAAGAGATTGTGGGATGTGTATGAGGGGAGGTAAAAAGAAGTAATTAGAGGCTGTTGTGATAAAGGAATTGCAATAGTTTTTTGGTTCTGCAAAGTACGAGGAAACTTGCTTTAAGTAAGAGTGGAGTTGCAATAAAATTATTTTGTGTAGTTTGTTATTGACATATTATACTTAAATGAAAAACTAAATTCCAGTTATGGAATACCCCAGTAAAATTGCGGGATTAAATTCCGTTTTGTACCTTAACAATTTCATATTTTTGCCGTATAATGAACCCATAAGCACCCAGTTTTTCTGTTTTTGAGCATGC
>JBGVKZ010000018.1:0-37334 GCA_045124055.1 Lachnospiraceae bacterium
TCCATTTGGATACCTCCTTTGTATTATTAGTGCGGTTGGCGAACCTACACTTATTATACTATTGGAGGTTTTTTGCTTGAAGCTAAAGCTATCTGGGAACTCACCTGCATAGCAGGTGGTTTATTTTTATTGCGTATACAACAAAAAGTAGTAGGCTATATCCATAACCTACTACTGATTTTATCATACTTTTCTTAATCACGCATTGCTTTTACTTCTTCAAATTCTTTTACAATGTCTTCTGAAGGTGCTTTTGTTAATAAACTTACTACGACCATAGCAACACATGCTACGATGAAGGCTGGAAGTAATTCGTAAATATCCCATGCACCACCGATTGGTCTTACCAAATATTTCCAGATAAATACCATTGCACCACCGGAAACCATAGATGCCAAAGCACCCCATTTATTAGAACGTTTCCAGAATAATGCAAATAATATAACAGGACCAAAAGCTGCACCAAAACCAGCCCAAGCAAAAGAAACAATGCTAAATACAGAGCTATTTGGGTCTCTTGCTAATAAAATACCGATTAAAGAAATAATAATTACTGTAATACGTGCAACTATCATCTGTGTTTTCTGAGACATCTTTAAGCCAAACACATCATTCATAATATTCTGTGATACAGAAGATGATGCTGCTAAAAGCTGTGAATCTGCAGTAGACATAGTTGCTGCCAAAATACCCGCTAAAATGACACCTGCTACAATGGCTGGTAAAATACCATGTGTACTAATAGCTTCTGCCACTTTTACAATAACAGTTTCTGCTTCACCGGAAGTTGTAAATGTTGGAATTACACCCGCTTTTGAAACACTTAAGCAAACAATACCGATTGCTGTTGCAACAAATAATGAAATTACAACCCAAATAGAAGCTACTCTACGAGATAATTTCAATTTATTGGCATCTTTAATCGCCATAAATCTAAGAAGAATATGTGGCATACCAAAGTATCCAAGTCCCCATGCCAAAGTGGAAACGATAGGAATAAATCCATAAGATGATGCCTGACCAGTTGTAATATCATAACCCTTTGTTAAATCAAAATATCCCGGCAAAGCCTGTGCATTGGCTATAACTACATCTATGCCACCAGCTGCATTGATACCAAAACCAAGTACAACAATAATTGCCATTGTCATAACAATAGACTGAATGAAGTCTGTTGTACTAGCAGCTAAGAAGCCACCTAAAGTAGTGTAACCAACAATAACGATTGCTGAAATAATCATTGCTGTCATATATTCCACACCAAATAAACTACTAAATAACTTACCACAAGCTGCAAAGCCTGATGCTGTATATGGAATAAAGAAAATAATAATCACTACTGCTGCAATAAAGTTCAAAATATTATTTTTGTCCTTATATCTAAGTGAGAAAAAGTCTGGTACAGTAATTGAACCAATTTTCTGTGAGTAACGACGAATTCTCTTAGCTACAATTAACCAGTTAATATATGTACCGATTGCCAAACCAATCGCTGTCCACGCCGCTTCCGGTAAACCGCAAAGGTAAGCTACACCCGGCAACCCCATTAAAAGCCAGCTACTCATATCAGAAGCTTCTGCACTCATTGCTGTAACAAAAGGACCCAAGGTTCTGCCACCTAAATAAAAATCATCTGCCGAATTATTTTTTTTCATATAATAAATACCTATTCCAAGCATAGCAATAAGATATGCCGCAATAGTACTCAGCATTACAATATCATTTGCATTCATTTTGTTTTCCTCCTTAATTTTCCCTCAAATTGAAAATATTAACTTCGCCATTATATCACAAAATTTCCAGAGGGAAAATAAATTTTTACAAAATCACGTCTATAAAGGCAGGTTTCTTCTTAACCATACAGTAAATCAAACGAATAATAATATAAACAACCGCACAAGTAATATAGCAATCTGCCACATTAAAAGTTGGAAAATCAATTACTTTTATATAGATAAAGTCCACCACAAACTGATTCATTACGCGGTCAATCAAATTGCCTGCTGCCCCGCCAAATAAAAAGATAATTGCAATTCTTTCTCCACGGAATTCCTCTTTTTTCAAAAGCTTAATGTAAGCATATATAAAAAATGCAAGCACAAGCACCGTTAAAATCGAAATAATTGTCATAAAAGACGACTTATTATGGAACATAGAGAAAGCTGCTCCTGTATTTTCCAAATATCTAAGACATAAAAAGTCGCCTAAAATCTGAATTTCTCCCTGTCCTTTTAAAGAATGTATTGCAAAATATTTTGTTATCTGGTCAAGAAATAAAATCCATACTGCTAAAAATCCTGCCAAACTCACGCGGCCAACTAATTTTTTATTCATATTTCTACTCTTTCTTATTTTTTAAACATTATTTTCTCGCTATCAAACATTTTTGCCAAAATAAAGCCTAAAATTACTGCATAAACCAAATTGCTTAAAAATGTCACAATAATTGGTGTCATACTAAGTTCAAAACTAAAGATTGCTGAGAAACATTGTACACTGTTATACATAGGAATCAGATAAATCCATATAGGCTGAACACTTCCTGTTCCAAACATAGTCGTAATACCAAGTAACATTGAAACAATCATAATTGGTGAAATAAAACTGCTTGCTTCTTTTACTGATTTTGCATAAGCAGAAATTACGGAAATTAAAGAAATAATAAGTAATACTGTGGCTAAAATAACTACTAATACAGCAATATATTCTTTTGCTCCATACACCTGCATATCCATATCACCAACTACACCTTCCATATAAGCCGGAAGGGCCAAAAGGATACCCATAAAACTGGATACACCACTTAAAAGTGCAATCACACTTAAACTGACAATTTTTCCGATTGCGATATGAGAACGCTTAATCGGTGTAACCAATAAAGTTGCCATTGTGCCTCTTTCTTTTTCACCTGCTATCGATTCTGGTGCAACTGCCATACTACCACTAAATAAGAATGACACAAGTAACATTGGCATAATCATAGCCAAAAGAAATGCCGCCATATCTTCGTCTGTGGATAAATCGTACTGTTTTTCCGTATCACTGTTTACTCGAAAAACATCTACAATGCTCGTTTCCACAGAATCTAGCATACTGGTAATCATTCCATATGCCTCTGATGACTCTGTAATGGTGCTATTATAATACACTTCAATATCCGTTGAACTTATATTACTAATAGCATCATCGAAATTTTCCTCAAAAATAACAACTGCATCAACATCACGGTCAGAAATTCTTTCTGACAAAGTATCTTCATTCACAGAGGACACTTCTGTAATATCAAACAATTCCTCCGTGAACATTGCTTCCATAGAAGATGGCATATTTACAACTTCTACTTTATAAGCATATTCTTCATCGGTTGCAAACTGGCTGCCCATAGCAGAACCCATAATAGAATACACGAGATAAATCATTAGACCAGGCAACAATAATGTAGATAAAACCATTCTTTTATCCTTAAAAAACCTGTCAAATTCCTTTTTCATAATGGTCCAGATATTACGCATTCTTATCACCTGCCACTTCTTCATAGATTTCAAAAAACTTATCTTCCAAAGATTTTTCTTTCACTAAATTTTCCAAGGAATCACATACGGTTAATTTACCGTCAATCACAATGGCAACTCTTGTGCATAATTTTTCTACCAAACTGAAAATATGGGTAGATAAAATAATTGTTTTTCCTCTTTCCTTCAAATCCTCCAAAAAGTCCGTTACAACCTTTGCTGTTAAAATATCCAGGCCATTAGTTGGCTCATCAAAAATAATAATATCCGGGTCATGTACCAAAGAAATTGCCAAAGAAACTTTTTGCTTCATACCGGTGGACAAATTTCCTACTTTTACTTCCGCAAATTTATCAATACCGAAACGGCCAAAAATTTCATCTTTTCTTCTCTTTCTTACATCTTCTTTTACGTGATACAAATCACTAAAGAAATCAAACAAATAATTTGGTGTAAAAAAATCCTCCAATTTTAACTCACTGGTTAAAAACCCAATTTTTCCACGCACTTTATCCGGTTCTTTTGTAACACTGCTACCATCTACCAATACATCACCACTATCTGGCTTAATCAAAGTAGAAAGCATACGCAGAGTAGTGGTCTTACCTGCACCATTTGGACCAAGTAAACCAAAAATCTCTCCTTTTTCCACCTCAAAAGATAAATCATTAACAGCTACAATTTTTGCCTCATCAGTAGCCTGTATCTTTTGCTGTTTCTTGGAAAGTACAAAAGTCTTTCTTAAATTCATTACTTTAATTACTTCCATAATCAAACTCTCCTCAAATTTCTGTATAATGACATTTTCATTATAAGCACTACTATACAATATTTCCGACCCCATTGCAATTTTCATTTTTGTAAAATTGTGTTAGTATTCTCTTAAAGTAACAAATTACTACGGGTGAAATATGAGCGAAAATATATGGAATAAAAACAATTTAACTACTGGAAATCCTTTGAAAGTGCTAATTACCTTTGCATTTCCTTATCTATTATCCTCTTTTATGCAGACACTTTATGGTATGGTGGATTTGTTTGTAGTCGGACTTTATAACGATGCATCAACTACTACTGCTGTCTCTATCGGAAGTCAAGTAATGCATATGTTTACTGTGATTATTATGGGACTTGCTATGGGCTCTACTGTAAAAATCGGCTACTGTATGGGTGCAAAAGACCACGAAACCGCTGCAAAAACAATTGGAAATAGTGCCTCATTTTTTATTACAATTTCCCTGGCACTTACCGTAATTCTCCTTCTTTTTACAAAAAACATTACGAACCTTATGCTTACTCCGGCAGAATCCATTACTCAGACCAATTCCTATCTTATGATTTGTTTTGCAGGAATACCGTTTATCGTGACATATAACATAATTAGCAGCATATTCAGAGGCCTTGGTGATTCCAAGACGCCTATGTATTTCGTGGCGATTGCCTGTGTAATAAATATTGTTCTGGACTTTTTATTTATTGGTGGTTTTAGACTTGGTGCAACAGGTGCCGCTTTCGCCACAGTTTTATCTCAGGCCTTCAGTTCAATATGTGCCCTCATTATTATGAAAAAGCGTTCTTTCGGTTTCGCAATAAAAAAGGAAGACTTTCTATTTCACAAAAAGCTTTTAAAAGATATTATTAAAGTTGGACTTCCTATCGCTCTTCAAGATGGTTTTATCCAAATATCTTTTATTATCATAACCATTATCGCCAATAGCCGCGGCTTAATTTTTGCCGCCAGTGTAGGAATCGTAGAAAAATTTATTGGTTTTTTATTCTTAGTTCCTTCTGCGATGTTATCTGCCATTTCAGCTATTACTGCACAAAACTATGGTGCTGGAAAAAAAGAGCGTGCCAAAATTTCTTTATATTACGCTCTGTCTTTGGTGCTTATTTTCGGTGGTATAATGTGCCTTTTGTGTCAATTTATTCCGGGAACGTTTGTTGGCATCTTTACAAAGGAAATACTGGTGATTGAGGCTGGAGCTTTGTATCTGATGAGTTATGCCGTAGACTGCATCTTTGCAGGGGTACATTTTGTTTTCAGCGGATATTTTTGTGGCATCGGAAAATCCGGAATTTCCTTTATCCATAATCTGATTTCCATTTTAATAATGCGAATCCCAGGTGCATATCTGACATCTATATGGTTTAAAGATACCTTGTATCCGATGGGCTGGGCAGCACCACTTGGCTCTCTAATTTCTGCAATCATTTGTATTGCTTTTTATATCTGGTTTTGCAAAAAGGACAAAAATTGCTATCGGTAACACTTTTCTAAGATACTGTATGTACTTTAGCATCTCCTTTCCTCATGAAAAAATGGAGCAGATTTGAAAATCTGCTCCACTTCATAATTCATAATTCATTTATTCCTCTACTTTTTTGTAACGAATGAAGATTTTGTCACCGCCACATACGTGTTTTGTTCCATCTTCATCAACAATAATGTAATCACCTTCGCCAATAAAAGTTCTGCCACGGCGATGTTTGATATAAGGACATACAATACTACCATCTGCACGTGTTATTTTAATCAGAAAATCTGTAACGATCCACCCTTTTGTAACAACGTCTGCCCATAATTCAAATCCATCTTCCATGCCTTTTCCTACTTCATAAGGATAAACTTCTGCGAAAAGTCCAGCTCTATAACATTTCATAGGCACCCTCCTTACTGTCTGTCTCTTTTGTTACACATAAATTATAACACTATTCTTGTATTTTTACTAGAATTTTCTGACAATTTATTTCACTTTTTTATTAATTTGTGCTCCCTTGTAAAGTAACTTCCACAGATACGTCTGTATACTCACCATATTTGTCGCGTCTTTGTACTTTTACAGTAATGGTCTGCCCTTTTCTATAATACTGTAATACTTCTTGCAAGTCTGTTAAACTGGTGATTTCATCATCTCCAAACTGGGTAATAATATCTCCTGCCATAAGTCCTGCATTGTCGGCTGCAGAATCCTTGGATACTTTATCAATGTATGCACCTTTGGGGACATTATCTGTTTGCAAATAATCTGTGGCATTCGTAACTGTAACGCCTAAATATCCCTTCTCTGTTTCTGCTACAACTTCTCTATCCGCCTTTTCTAAGAGGTCTTCTATAATTGGTTTTGCTGCAGAAATCGGAATCGCATAACCCATTCCTTCCACAGTGCTACCACCAATTTTACTGGAATTAATTCCAATAACCTCTCCCTTCATATTTAATAATGCACCACCTGAATTTCCGGGATTGATTGCCGCATCTGTCTGAATGAAACTACCGGTTATTTGATAATCGGATTCCATATTGATTTCTCTATCAAGAGCACTGATTACACCGGTTGTAACTGACTGGCCATAACCTAATGCGTTCCCGATGGCAATGGCTGGTTCACCTACTTTTAAGGAATCCGAATCTCCTAAAGTAGCAATGGCAATCTGACTCTTTGTATCTTCTGTTAAGGAATCCAGACTCACAGAAATAACTGCTAAATCCATTGTTTTTGCACTACCTTTCACTGTCGCTTCTGCTGTGGAATTGTCTACAAAAGTAATTTCCAGTCTATTGGCACTTTCTACCACATGATAATTTGTAACTAATAATAACTCTGTATCATTTTCTCCTACAATAATTCCTGAGCCACTAGCGTTATATGTTTGCTCGAAACTGCCAAAATAACCAAAATTCTGTGTTTCTGTATATTCATTTACAATGGATACAAGAGCCGGCATAACAGCTTCGGCAATCTGAGATATGTCCGTAGCGGTGGTAATGACATTTGTATCTGTGGTTTGTATTATCTTGGAAGAATTGAGGCTGGCAATTTCGCCCTTACTTTCTCCATTAACTTCTTCATCGTCTAAAATTCCAACTTGTGCAAGTAGTCGTCCCACAGGGTCAAAATACTTTCCTAAGGCTGAAACCGCATAAAAACTTGTTCCCGCAAAAGAGCCTACCAAAACTCCTGATAAAATAAGAGCTATTATCTTAGAAAAAGTCCCTTTCTTTCTCTTTTTCTTTTTATTAGGTATTTCTTCATTATTTGTCATATTCATTTGATTCATTTCATAATTCATATTTTCGTCCATAATCTTTTCTCCTTTATGAAATTTTGTAATTACGTTATAAATCATTTACCTTAACTGGAACTTAAGTAAAAATATATTTTTTATAACCTATTTTTAAGGAATTTCTTAAACAAAAAAGAGCTTACAAAATGTAAACTCTTTTCCAATCTACTCTATGGGCAATTTCACCGTAAATATTATCTTTTCAAAATTTTCCGTATGAGCCGTTATCAATCCTTTTAAAGATTGCACAATCGCCAGTGCCGAAGAAAGTCCAATTCCATAGCCTCCATTTTTCTGGGTTCTGGCGTCGTCGCCTCGATAAAATCTGTCAAAAATCTTATTAAGATTTAACTGCTTTAAATCCTTCGCCGTATTCCTAATGACAAAAACCGCCTGCTTATTGACCTGATTAAGCGAAATCTCTATTTCACCTTTTTCACTCACATATTTTGTAGCATTATCCATTAAAATAGAAAGAAGTCTCTGTACCTGGTCCGGATTAGAATAGATTTTCAAATCTGCCTGAAGGTTTTTTTGTACGCGAACTTCTTTATTTTTGGCACATTCCAAAAACTGTTCCAGAACATCTTCCACTAAATCTGTCATAGAAAACCAGCCTTTTACTGTATTCTCCGATTTCTCCTCCATTTTGGCAAGGGTCAGTAACTCCTGAGTAAGATTTTTTAAACGAATGGTTTGCATACGGATATGATTGCTATATTTATTTTCTCCATATCGCAATTCCATAGCATCGGTATTTGCCATAATAATTGCTAATGGAGTCTTAATCTCATGACCTGCATCTGTTACAAATTGCTTTTGCTTTTCAATATTAACAGCGATTGGCCTAATAGCTTTTTTGGATAAAAACATTACCAATAAAAGCATCGCCACCCAACACAAAACTCCAATTCCTATGGACAAAAGTAATACTCGCCAAACGTTATTTATCTGCTTGGTTACGTCTAAAAAGATGTAGGTTTTCCCTCTGCTTCCCACGGTCTTCATAGCCTGATATTTAAAACCATCTATACTTCCGGCGTCCTTTTTTTCCAGATAGACTTCCTTCACATAATTTGTCGCTTCATTTGGGCCTATGGACGAAATATGGGTGGTATCAATACTCCATACATTCCCCCTATCATCTACTTTAACAACAAAATAGATTGCTCCAAGAGTATCATCTTGTGTCACCACCACCGAAAAAAAATCCCACGTATTTCTCACTTCCGGGAGCATTAACGTAATGGCAGAATTTTCAATCTGAGATAAAGTAGATAAAAGCTTATCTGTCTGTTTATTGGAAGAAATCATATTGAAAATATTGATGCCGCCAAGCACGACAAAAAGCAGCACACTAATTGCCAACATTGCGGAAAGCACGAATTTTTTCTGCAACTGTTTTATCATAGGTTTTCCTCCAAGGTATAGCCTATATTTCTTTTTGCCTTAATTTCCACATTTGCACCCAAAGAAACTAACTTTTTCCTCAGATTAGAGATATATACCCACACAATTCCAACTTCCGTATCTGTATCATAACCCCAAACCTTCACCAAAATATCTTCTGTGGATAAATAAATGCCCCTATTTAACATAAATAATTCCATCATCTGATATTCTATTTTGGATAAAACAACACTTTCTTTATCGCCACTTAACTCATAACTTTGCATATCCAGAGAAATATTGCCACAGGTTAGTACATTGGGCGTATAATTTTCTCGTCGTCTTAAAAGTGCTCTGACTCTTGCCAATAATTCGCCCATAGCAAAAGGCTTTGGTAAATAGTCGTCTGCCCCTGCATCTAACCCTTCAATTCTATCTTCTATTTCTGATTTTGCAGTTAATAGTAAAACTGGCGTTTTGTTTCCCTCTCGTCTGAGAATTTTTAAAACCTCAAGTCCATTCATTCCAGGCATCATAATATCTAGTATAATGCCATCATATTTTTCCGCACGAGCATACTCCAGTGCTTCCAAGCCGTCGTAAACCGCATCAACAATATAATGATGATATGTCAAAATGTCTGTAACCGCTTCTGACATTGCAATTTCATCTTCTGCAAATAGTAATTTCATAATGGCACCTTCTAACTAAAATATCCCTATTTGTATTATACATATTTTAGCTTAAAGTAAACTTAATTTTTTTACTCCATTTGTTTTAAGTAAGTAAAATAATAAACCAGATAAAATACCAAATAAAACCGTTACCAAACCTAAAAATACATCTGCCATAATTACATTTTTTGTTACAAAGAATAAACCAATAAGCAACATTATAATGCCCCAGGGTACTAACATTGCAATTAAAACGCTCATCCCCTGTTTTATAACTGTGGCTTCATTCGTCCAGTTTAAGTTTGGCAATTTTAAATTGATTAAAAGCCCAAAGGCTGCCATACAAAAAGTAGCAAAACTAATACATAACAACATAATAATTGCCTGAAATACAGGCACTTTCAAAATGATAATCAATGTAAGTGTGCCAACAAGAGCAGGAATTAAAGTAAGCTGCATATGTATTCTAAGCTTCGCCTCTAATACTTGCCAAAGAGAAATTGGTAAGGATTTCACTATCCACAAGCTATTACCTTCCAGTGAAATGGAAGGTGCTGTAATAACATTCATCGACTCAATAATAATAATTACAGCACAAATTATAAGCGGAGCTAAAGACGTTAAATTTAACCCTTCGCTTCCTATTAACAGCACAAGCATATCTTTTTTCCATACTGCTAAAATTGCCACAACGATCAAAAAAACTGTTCCAAGTCCACCATTTAACATATACGCTGAACTTCCAAGGAAATGTTTATATTCTTTTCCTAATAAAGCACTTTTCACACTGCCTTGTCTCATAGACTTTTCTTTATATTTATTTTTTACAATGCCCTTGTTCATCGTTGCAAGCTTTAAGAAACTTGCAGACAACAACTTATAAATCAGCCCGAAAACAGCCAAGGTAAATACTGCAAAAATTATCATAGGAATTAGTTGTCCGGTAGCACCAAGTCCCATTTGATAAAGGGGATATAAGAAAGTCTTAATTTTGCTGCCGATTGCCACACTATTTATTAAAATTAGTTGTAAATAAGTATACATTTTCATATACACATAATAATATCCGACAATAAAGCCCAGCGATAAAATAACAGTAATAAAATTTTTGTACTTCATTCTTGGTGAAATCAGTGCAATAATCCAACCTAAGATACAAGATATCACCATAGATAAAAGGGGTAATAAAAATAGAATAAGCCCTTGAAACATTAAAGCGGCTACCGTGATTTTTTCCACCATAAAATAGGCAATACTTGTTGGTATCGACACAATAGCCTGAAATACAAATCCTGTAAAATATACTATTAACATACGCACAAACAATATATTAGAAGGTTTAATCGGCATAGATAGTAAGAGTTCATTATCTTTTGCCTGATAAATGGTCGAATAGGTTGTAAAAACACTACCGACTACCCCTAAAGTAATTGACATAATCCCCATTAAAGCAAAATAGAGCCAAGATAATCCAGCCTCACATAAAGGCTCACAAAACATCGCAGCCATAAAGAAAAACATTGTACCCAAAGCAATAAATACATACGCAAAAAGGATACTTATAAAAATGATATATGCTTTAGACATTTTCTTTTTGGAATTGTTTCTTTGAAAACTTCTGGAGAACATCTCAAGAGATTGTTTTTTCAGTAAGACTCTAAGCATTGTCGTCCTCCAATTCCAAGAATACCGCCTCTAATGAGTCGTCACCCTTTACTTCTTCCATTGTTCCTGATTTTATTAATTTGCCGCCTTTAATAATAGCTACCTTATCACAAAGTTTTTCTGCCACTTCCAAAACATGTGTAGAAAAGAAAATCGCACTTCCTTTGCTACACAAATCTTTCATGATTTCTTTTAACAAATGGCTGGCTTTTGGGTCTAAACCCACAAAAGGTTCATCCATAATAACTAATTTCGGATTATGAATCAAAGCCGAAATAATCGCTAATTTCTGCTTCATACCATGTGAATAAGCAGAAATAGGCTGTGCCAAATCTTCTGTTAATTCAAACAAATCCGCATATTTTCTAATCTTATCCTGTCTTTCTTTTGCTTCTACTTTAAATATATCCGCAATAAAATTCAAATACTGGATTCCTGTCATAAATTCGTATAAATCAGGATTATCCGGAATGTAAGCAATTTTTGACTTTGCTAAAATAGGATTTTCTTTTACAGAAACGCCATCAATATAAATCTCGCCTTCTTCAAACTGTAAAATACCGCAGACAGACTTAATTGTGGTTGTTTTTCCTGCTCCATTATGCCCTATAAATCCATAAATTTCCCCTTTATTAATATGTAAGGATACATCGTTGACAGCTTTTTTATCTCCATATATTTTTGTGAGATGTTCAATTTTTAACATATTCGTCCTCCCTCAAATAAATTATTCTATATGTGATATCATTATGATATCATAATAATTACATTTGTCTAGTAAAAGTTAATGAAATTTCCTTTGCAAGTTCCGCTAAAAATTTGGCATTGGAATCTTTTATCAGTTCATAGACCTCTCTTGCATAACCCATATCTGTCAGCAGTTTTGCATTTCGATAATGCATAATAGTTATATCAGAGTATGAATTAGCCTTTTCGTTAAGAATGAGCTCTATTGTGGTCTCTTTATCTGTGAATACGCTAAATAAGTCTAAAATCATTGCCAATGAGTTCTTTACACTTTCATAAAGCTTTTCCATATCTGTACTTTCATTGATGACCCACCAACTATCATTACCATTTACTCTTTTTCTTATCTGGCATTCACTTTCTTTGAATCTAAAATTTTGGATAACATTTTCCTTTTCAAAGTACACACCTGCATTCAACACAAATTGTATTTCATTATTTGTATTCCACTTGCTTTTTTGAAAATTTAGAATCTTCCCTAAACCGCCTTTATAAATTTGACGGAAATTTGATGCCTCTTTTTTATATCCCAGGGGCTTTAAAATTTCATATACTTGTCGCAAAAGTTCTTTGTATCTTTCATCTAGAATCGTATTCCCCATATCCTGTCCCCATTACACCTTTCTTTCAATCTAATATCCATACTTTTTCCGGTTTCCAAATAAAAAACCCAATGTAACCATTAAGGCAACACCCTCGGCTACTACAATCGCGAACCAAATGCCATCCAATTTAAAGAAAATCGGCAATACTAAAACAGCGACCACTTGAAACAATAAGGTTCTTAAAAAAGAAATCAATGCAGACACTAATCCATTCCCTAAAGCAGTAAAAAAGGAAGAACCATATATATTTAACCCGTTAAAAACAAACGACAAACTAAATATAATAAAGCCTCTTTTCGTCATCTCAAATAGTGCCTGGTCATATCCAACAAATATTCTTGCTAAAACTCCCGCCAAACTAATCGCTAAAACGCACATTAAAAAGCCTGCAAAAATATTAAAAACTACACTTTTTTTATATACGTTTTTCATCTCATCTTTATTGCCAGCACCATAGTGATATCCAATAATTGGTGCTGTGCCTATGGCATATCCCAAGAAAACAGCAATAAATATGAAGTTTACATACATTATAACTCCATATGCAGCAACACCATCTTCACCTGCAAACCTGAGTAACTGGAAATTATACAGCATATTTACTAACGATAAAGAAACGTTTGTCATAAGCTCTGACGAACCATTGAAACAAGTTTTACCAAGTGCTCTTAAATTAATTTTTGCTTTTACGAATTTTAGTTCACTACTATTTTTTCTTAAGAAATATATTACCGGTATAATTCCACCTATAAATTGACTAATTCCTGTGGCAAGTGCAGCACCTACCACACTCCATCGAAATATCCCGATGAAAAGCCAGTCCAAAATAACATTCATAAAACCTGCTATAACGGTAACCATCAATCCAAGCTGTGGTTTTTCTGCTGTAACAAAAAAACTTTGGAACACATTTTGTAACATAAAGGGTGTTAATGCACACATTAGAATTCTGCCATAAGTTACACAATGGGTAAGCATTTCCCCTTCTGCACCCATTAATATCGCAATCTTTTTTGTGAATATAATACCTAATATGGTTAAAACAACACCAACTATCATCGTTACATACACAAGCATAGAAAAATATTCGTTTGCTTCTTTTTTCTTCCCTTGACCTAATGTCATAGATACTAATGCACTACCGCCAGTTCCTATCATAAATCCAAATGCACCTAAAAGCATAGGAAAAGGCATAATCAGATTTACCGCAGCAAACTCAACTTTTCCTGCATAATTTGACACAAAAAATCCATCTACAACCCCATAAATTGATGTAAATATCATCATTGCAATGGATGGAATTGCAAAGCGTAATAATCGTTTGTAAGTAAAATGGTCTGATAATTTAATTTCCATAATTCCTCCATAAAAAAAGACCCATCTTTTGATGAGTCCTTTCCTGCTGCCGGCGACCGGAATCGAACCGGTACGGGAGGTTAGTCCCGCAGGATTTTAAGTCCTGTGCGTCTGCCAGTTCCGCCACGCCGGCGTGGCTGTATGTAGTGTGAAACAACTTTAAAAGTGCTTAACACAAATGGGTGGAGGTGGATTCGAACCACCGAAGCGATACGCAGCAGATTTACAGTCTGTCCCCTTTGGCCTCTCGGGAATCCACCCATATTTGTCAAAGGCTTATCGCCTTTGACCCAACAAAATATATTTAATCACAACTCTATTCAAATTGCAAGAATTTTTTATTATTTGTTGCATTTACATGTCGTAATACAATACCTGACTTTGGTGGAAGATTTACCATTACTTTACCACTAACTACCGGATATTGTGCTCTTTTCGTTGTATAACCCTGTTTTGTAGTTAAAATAAGCTGTTCCATAACACAGTCTCTCGGCACTCCAAGTTCCCAAACACTTAACTCTTTTACCATTGCGGAATCATTATTATTAACAACTACTAATGTTTGAGCATCTTTATTAAATCTGCCATAACCGATTACATTGTAATCTGAAACAACATGCTTTAAAGAACCAGTTAATAACTCTTTACAAGTTTTGTGCACGTGAATAATATCCTTATGGAACTGAATAAGTTCCTTATCTTCCTTACCCCAAGGATAAGTTCTTCTGTTATCCGGGTCCGTAAAACCACATACACCAGCCTCGTCACCATAATAAATAGTTGGTGCACCAGGCCAAGTCATCTGCACAAGAACAGCCTCACGCAATACAGACTTATCAACACCCTCATTAGCCGCTTCTGGACCAAGTGTATTTGTACGACCAACTTTGCGGTTGGTACGGGTTAAAAATCTCGAATGGTCATGGTTAGACAATTCATTCATTGCCACCTGCAACGAACCATTGGTAAAACTTGAACCATGATGAGCCATTGCCTGAAAGAAACAATCTGCATTACCCAGTAAATCTTCTCTATAATCATCACTATGCTTCTGCATACCGGTCAAAAACCAGGTGAGTGGCTCCATAAATGCATCATAGTTCATTACTGTATCCCATTCATCGCCTCTTAACCAGCTTTTTGGGTCACCATAATGTTCTGCCAAAATAATCGCATTAGGATTGGCTTCTTTTACTGCCTTCCTAAACTGTTTCCAGAAATTGTGATTGAATTCCGGTGAATGACCAAGGTCAGCTGCAACATCAAGTCTCCAACCATCTGCATTAAACGGAGCAGAAACCCATTTTTTACCAATATATAAAATATAATCTGTCAGTTCTTTAGAACCTTCATAATTCAGTTTCGGTAACGTGTCATGACCCCACCAACCATCATAAGTTGGGTTATACGGCCATTTGTCGCCTTCATTAAAATGAAAATAACTATTATATGGACTTTCCTTTTCTACATATGCACCCTTTTCATAACCTTCAGCATTCTCGTAAATACGCTCTCTATCAATCCATTTGTTGAAAGAACCACAATGATTAAAAACGCCGTCCATAATTACTTTCATACCACGTTTATGTGCTTCATCAACCACCTTTGCAAACAAAGCATCACTTGCTTCTAAATTGGCTTTATTCGTCACACGATTGATATATTTTGTAGCAAGACGATTTTCATACTGACCTTCTTTTAAAAGTTCACCCTTATCGTCTACGATTTTGCCAAAATGTGGGTCTATATGGTCATAATCCTGAATATCATATTTATGGTTGGAAGGTGATACAAATAATGGATTGAAATAAATCACGTCGATACCTAAATCCTGCAAATAATCCATTTTATCAAGAACACCCTGTAAATCTCCGCCATAAAATTCTCTAACACCCATTTGTGCCGGATATTTATTCCAGTCGGTTACTTTAACGGTCTTGTCGCCAATATAGTGATATTCTCCCGTTTCTACATCGTTAGATTTATCGCCATTACAGAAACGGTCTACATATATCTGGTACATTACAGCACCCTTTGCCCAAGCTGGTACTTTAAAGCCCGGAATAATTTCAAAATGATAAAAAGAATTTACATCTCTTACAACGCCACGTCTATCATATTTAAGAATTGCTTTTCCGGATTTTATCTCAAAGTAATAAATAAAGCTTTCGTCATCCAATTTAACAGTAGTAGAATAATAGTCAAAATTGTCATCGCTGCTTATTTTTTGCATAACGTGTTTTTCATCATTATGCATTAAAAAAACTAAATCCACATTATTGACCGCTGTTCTAAATCTAATTGTCACCTCAGAATAAGGATTTGGTTCAACTGGTGAAACATAATCCTCCGTCATATCTGAAAAAAGTGCCTTTTTCTTAATTACAGGTCGCATTGCATTGATATAACTCTGATCTTGACCCAATTTCACATAATGCTTAAAATCTAACATATTCATCTAACCTCGCTGTTCTTATTTTATTATATGTTGGATAAATATTCAATGATTATCTACAAAAAATGAATTTCAAGATAGGATTCTTATAATGAAAAAAACCCTCTTTTAGTTTTTCTAAAAAAGGGCAGTTAAAAAGACAGTCTATAAAAGGCTGCCTTTTTAGAGAAGGTATTTCTTTCTTATGGGGTATAGCAAAAAACTATATAATGTATTGGGGGGTTACAAGTAGTATAATAGCACAGGTATACCTATGGGTAAATGCAAAGATTTCACAAATATTACAAATTATTGTAATTTGTTTTGTGCATTTTTACCAATTCTAACTTGTGCAAATACTACAAAAGTCCTCATACATAATTATGTAATATATAAAAAAGTCCGTAAGTAAACAAAACACACTCACAGACTTTTTTGCATATTATTCATTTTATTCAAATAATTCTTCAAATTCTTCTCGTGAAATCTTCTCTTTCTCTAATAAGAGAATAGCACATTTTTCTAAAACATCTTTATGCTCTAAAATAATATTCTTTGCTTTATTGTAACAATCATCAATGATTGCCTTCACTTCTTTGTCGATTTCACTAGCAACCAGTTCACTATGACTCTTAGCATGTGCCAAATCACGACCAATAAATACTTCATCGTCGTCATCATCATAATTAACAACACCAATGTTTTCAGACATACCGAATCTCGTTACCATTTTTCTGGCAAGCTTCGTAGCTTTCTTAATATCACTGGACGCACCTGTCGTAATATCATCAAAAACTAATTCCTCTGCGATTCTACCACCCAAAGAAACCATAATTTCCTGAAGCATCTTACCCTTTGTTAAGAACATCTCATCTTTTTCAGGTAATGGCATTGTGTAACCGGCAGCTCCGACTCCTGTTGGAATAATAGAAACTGTATACACAGGGCCAACATCTGGTAATACGTGGAATAAAATTGCGTGTCCTGCCTCATGGTAAGCAGTAATATTTTTTTCTTTGTCTGAAATAATTCTGCTCTTTTTCTCTGCACCAATACCGACTTTAATGAAGGATTTTTTGATATCCTCCTGAACCACATAGCTTCTATCCTCCATTGCGGCACGGATAGCTGCCTCATTTAACAAGTTTTCAAGGTCAGCTCCTGTAAAACCTGCAGTAGTTTGTGCTACTTGTTTCAAGTCTACATCATCGCCTAAAGGCTTATTTTTCGCATGCACACGTAAAATATCTTCTCTGCCACCAACATCTGGTGTGCCAACAGTTATTTTACGGTCAAATCGCCCTGGTCTTAAAATAGCTGGGTCCAAAATGTCTACACGGTTTGTAGCTGCCATAACGATAATTCCGGCATTAACACCAAAACCGTCCATTTCAACTAATAACTGATTCAGTGTCTGTTCTCTTTCGTCGTGACCGCCGCCCATTCCTGTACCTCTTTTACGAGCAACCGCATCAATTTCGTCAATGAAAACAATACAAGGGGCATTTTTCTTTGCTGTTTCAAACAAATCTCGAACTCTGGAAGCACCAACACCTACGAACATCTCTACAAAATCCGAACCGGAAATGCTGAAAAATGGAACGTGTGCTTCACCGGCAATAGCTTTTGCCAGTAACGTTTTACCTGTTCCCGGAGGGCCTTCTAATAAAACTCCTTTTGGTATTCTGGCACCGACTTTTGTAAATTTATTAGGGTCCCGAAGGAATTCTACAATTTCTTCTAAATCCTGCTTTTCTTCTTTTAAACCGGCAACTTCCTTAAAGGTAATCTGTTCTTCGCCATTTGCCATTTTTGCACGGCTCTTACCAAAATTCATCATCTTAGCATTAGCACTATTTCCGCCACCAGAATTTCTGGCAGAAAACATAAGGAAAATTAGAACTGCTGCTATGGCAATAATTAAAATTGGCAAGACATTATTTAAAAACCAATTTTCCCTCGGTATATCCAAAATTTTTGGCTCAATTCCAGCCTCACGTATCGTATCTTCTAAAGCTGTTACATCTGTGACATAAAGGGTTTTCACATCTCCGTCTTTTAACTGAATAGTCAGCGTACCCGTTGGCGTCTCACCATTAGGCTGTATTTTTACCGCCGTTACCTCTTTAGCCTCTAAATCCGCAAGTAATTGCGATTTGGAATAATTCGTATCAACATTATTCCAAAAACTCATACAAATTGTTAGTCCAAGTAAAAGTAAAATGAAAAAAATCGATGGACTAATTCCTCTTTTCTCTTTATCCAAAATATCCTCCTTTTGAACATCTATACAGATTATTCAAATTCAACAACTCCAATGTATGGTAAATTGCGATAATGCTGGTCATAATCCAGACCATAACCAACAATAAATTTGTCTGGCACTTGGAAAGCTGTATAATCGATATTTACATCTACCACACGTCTTTCCGGTTTATCTAAAAGTGTGCAAAGTTTAAGACTTGCCGGTTTTCTATCTTTTAACATCTCCATTAAGTAGCTTAATGTTCTTCCAGAATCAATAATGTCTTCTACAACAATAACGTCTTTTCCTGCCAAAGATTCGTCTAAATCCTTAACAATTTTTACAATACCACTGGATTTTGTATCTCCTCCATAGCTAGATACAGACATAAAATCTATGGATACCGGAATAGAAATTCTCTTTGCCAGTTCACACATAAAAAAGCTGCCGCCCTTTAATACACAAACTAAATGCACAGATTTTCCTGCATAATCTTTAGAAATCTTATCGCCAATTTCCTGAATCTTTTTGTCTACTTCGTCTTCTGATAAAAGAACACTAATATGATGTTTTTCCATCTTATAGACCTCCTTCGTATTTTACTTCTAAAATGTTTTTTGTTTCGTTACTAACTTTATAATATTCACTGATTCTTTTTCCAATAACCCATAAAATGTGTGAGCCATCTGCTAAAAGCAATCGTTCATCACGTTTATCTGCCGGAATTTTTTCATCAATAAAATATCGGTTTATACTTTTTTTATGCTGCCCGCTTTGCACCATAAAAAAATCCCCTTTTTGTCTTGTACGAACTACTAAAGACCCATTTATTTTATCATAATCAAACCACTTCGTATATGTCTTTTCAGGGACTATTGTATCAGGCATTTTAGCAGAAAATACCTGAAAAGTAAATCCTTTTGCCTCTTTCAGACTACTAATATAAGTACTCTTTTCTTCTTGGTCCTTTTTTCTTAGAAGAATTACTTTATTATATTCTGTTTTTGCCTGTAAATCATATGGCAAATCTACAGATTTCATACCACTTTTTTTAAATAATGATAAAACAGACTCTATATGCTTACTGGTAATATCCTTTTTACTCCCAGATAAGCGTTCTATTGCCCTATAAAGAACCCTTTTTTTCATAAAAATGTGCAAAGCATCAAATTTCGCTTTATCTATTTCACACTTTGTAAGACCAGCATCTTCCAAAATCACATTTTCATATTCCATTTGCACCTGAAAAGAGATATATTCTTCCTGCTGACGTAAAAGACAAGAGGTGTTATAAACGTGAGAAACACTGCCCTTTGCAATTTCTTCCTCTACATAAGGTAAGATATGATTTCTGATTTTGTTTCTTGTATAATCATCTGTCAAATTTGTCTTATCTATACAATAATTGATGCAATTTTTTTCCAAATAATCTTCAATTTCTTTTCTGGTAAAACAAAGAATGGGACGGATAATGTTGTTATTTTTCGGGCTGATACCTAAAAGTCCCACACTTCCACTTCCCCTAAATAAGTGAAACAGAACCGTTTCTGCTAGGTCGTTCTGATTGTGAGCTACTACAATTTTTCCTTTTTCTCCTCCCAAAGCTTCCGAAAAAGCATCATATCTGACTTTTCTTCCGGCTTCCTCTGTTGACATACCCCATTTTTTTGCTAATTCTTTTACAGGGTATTCTTTCAAAATGAAAGGTAACTCATATTTCTGACATAAATTTCTTACAAATTCTGCATCTAAACCGGCTTCCTGTCTTATCATATGATTAATATGCACAACTGTAATATCCAGAGACTTTTCTTTCCTATATTTGCACAACAAAGATAGGAGGCACACGGAATCAGCACCTCCTGAAACACCAACGACTAATTTATCATTTTCCCGGATTAATTCATTCTCCTCAATAAATTGTACAAATCTCCGATACATATCTTTCTCCAAGGAATTTTTGTCTTACTTGATAATATATCGAATATTTCTCTAAAAATCAATGTTTTCAAAATATTTGTAATGGTGTTTTTATGGCGATACACAAAGTTTGGCTACAAGTATCGTCATATCATCTCTAATTTTTCCATTACAAATGCGTATTACATAATTGAGCAAGTGATTTGCCATTTCTTTTGCAGAAAGGCTGTCCATTGCACATAAGAAATCATAAATTCCATCTTCTCCTATAACTTGTCCCAGACCTTCTAAAACCCCGTCAGAAAGCATAATAATATAGTCTTCCTCTTGGAGTTTTCGCCGGATGATTTCCGGCTCCATATCAACAAAAATTCCAAGGGGCAAGTTTCCTGCAACAATTTTGTCTACCATATTGTCCCTTTTAATAAAAGAAACTGTAGCTCCAACCTTTGCAAAAGAACAATTTCCCGTATATAAATCAATGTCACAAATATCCAAAGTAGACATATTTTTATTTTCCACCCCGGAAGCTAATGTACCATTAATTAATTTCATTGTTTTCTCTAATGGGTATCCTGCCTCTAAGAAACGTTCTGCCAGTTCTATAACTAACTCGCTATCTGCCATAGCCTTATCTCCCGACCCCATTCCGTCAGACAAAAGCAAAGAGAATCTTCCCTTTTCATCTTCCGAAAAGCCATAGCTATCTCCTGACAATCGTTCGGTTTCTTTTACCGCCCTTGCAACGCCTGTTTCTATGGAAAACATAGGCTTTAATATAAAGGTAAAATGAGAAAATTCTTCCATTAGATAAAGTGGCGAACTTTCCACCGGTACAAATTCGTGATTTAAAACACCTGAAAAGATTTTAGCCACCTTCCCAGATGAAAAACTACCTTTTCCCATATAGGCTAAGTCTACGCTTACCTGAATAACTCCATCCTCACTTTCGGTATAGCAAAACTTGTCCATTAAAATATGATGATTTTTGAGAAAATGATTCAACGTCTTTTTTTGCTTCGTTGTTAACTCCTTAACGGTAACGTTTTCATCGGCTACATAACACAAAATGTCTGCTAAACCGTTAATATGTTCTGCCAATACCTCTCTATTTTCATATAGGCGTCGTTTTACTATGTATTCCTGTCTGCTTTCGTCTTCTTTATATCCTTTGTCTGCATCGTTATAAGTCTTAGCCAAATCTCGAAAACTTTTTGCATATAGAATAAGCTTTTGCTTTCCAAAATCGCTGACCAATTCTACTTTTGCATCACCATTTTCCTGTATCTTTCTTCTCATATTCTAATCCTGCCTTTTAAAATAAAACATACTCTCTGTAAAGGCTGATTATACTAAACTAAAAAAGCATATTTTGTCAAAAGGGGTGGCAAAAGCAAGTTTATTCATCGCAAAATTTCCACAAAAAAATAGTGCAACTTATGTGCACTATTTTTTACTCATCTTCTTTTATAAATACAATTTCGTCTTCGTAAACAAGTCCCAACTTTTCCCTTGCAGTATCTTCTACAAATTCGTCGGTTTCCACATACTCTTTGTATTCCTCAATTTCCTCTTTACGCTGTTCTTCTTCCGCAATCTGTTCATTCAGACTATCTATTTTTTCCTGTTTCTGATTAAGTTCAATCTTCATCTCCCGAGCTCTGTACCCAACAATTATCGCCATAACAATGACTACCACCGTAATCAAAATCATACTCATACGATTGTGGGTATTTCTCTGAAATGCAGGTTTTCTCCTTCCATTATTCGTTGCCATAAAATCTCCTTTACAAACAACAGTTATCGTTTACATAATGTTATTTTAAGCATTTTTAAGGCAAGCGTCAACTTCTTTTTTAAAAGCCTGAAAAAACTATGACTTCTTTTCTTTATGTAACGTAAAAACTTCCGAATTTTCTTTGCTAGAAATACAAATGGTTTTAAGAAAAAGGATAAAATTTTCTGTATCACCCAAATAATTTTTGAAAGTACATAGGAAATTCCCTGTACGAGCCACTTGCTTATAGTGAGCTTATAGGTTAGCATACCAATTCCTACCCCTAATGCCATATACCACCTCATATGTCCGTTACCAATTTCATAGAGGTGCTCAAATACAAAAATTGCACAAAATATCCAGTAGCAAAAATCTTCTATGTATATAAAGAAATTTTTATGCTTTACAAGTCTTCTGAAGATAGCTATTACATCATAGACAATTCCAAGCTCCACGCCCCACAAAATTGCATAGCCTATATGCATAGACTCTATATAAATGTCCTGACTCATACACGCCTACTTAAAGAGTTTATTTAAAATTGATTCGCCCTTTTTTGTAAAAGAATCCTGCTCCGAATAAGTTAAGCTATCTATTTTTCCTTCTACGTCCACTTCTCCTTTTGCCAAATCAAGATGACCTATATGTAAATCAGAACCCTTCATCATTAACATTCCAAGTTCTGTTTCTAGTAGTACTTCCTTAGCATCAAAACTTAATACATCATTTACACCTGTGACACTACAGTTTCTTCGATTATTCATCGTAATCTTGTGTGTCTTTTTATTTAAGTTATTCAAATCTTCCATAAAAAAATCCCCCATATAATTTCTTATAGATTATATTAGGGGATAGCCTTAAATATACCTGAATAATTCTTTTGCTTCGTCTTTTTTTGTAGTGTCCTGAATGTCTAAAACTTCTACCTTAACTTCTTTATTACCAAATTGAATTGTAATAATATCACCAACTTTTACATTACTTGACGCCTTTGCTACTTTATCATTAATAAGGACTCTGCCTCCGTCGCAAGCTTCATTTGCCACCGTACGTCTTTTAATTAGTCTTGATACTTTTAAATATTTATCTAATCTCATACATTCTCCTGTTTCGTTAATGAAATCATTATAAAATAAAAAGAACCCGTAGCATAGCCACAGGTTCCAAAAGATTTGAATTAAGCGTTAATCATATCTTTTAATGCTTTACCAGCTTTGAATTTTGGAGCTTTTGAAGCTGCAATTTTCATAACTTCGCCAGTCTGAGGATTTCTACCTTCTCTAGCTTCTCTCTTAGCTACTTCAAATGTACCGAAACCTACTAACTGTACTTTTTCATCTTTTTTTAATTCTGCTGCTACTACATCTGTAAAAGCTTTTAATGCTGCTTCAGCATCTTTTTTTGTTAATCCAGCCTGTTCAGCCATAGCTGCTACTAATTCTGTCTTGTTCATTATTGAACTCCTCCTCTTGAAATGAGTTTTCATAGTTACGTCGTTTTTAAAACGCCTAAAACTGTTATAGTGGATTTTACCGCTTTTGTCAAGGTAATTTGGCATTTTTAGGCTCATATTTATCGATTATTTCCTCGATTTTATCTGTCAATATTTGTTCGCTGGAAATTTTGTTCTTCATCGCAATATTCGACAAAAGTAAATAGCAATCTGCCATACAATTTTCCACTTCTTTTTTATCTTCTAAGGGTTCTTTTAAGAGCTTACTTAATGAGGCTACTTTTTCTTGTAGACAAATAACCGTTTCGCTATTACTTAAAGTTTTCTCATAGAGCTTATCTTGTTTTTTTAAAATCTTACTTGCACGAGTTAAGGAAGGTAATTCCATAGGAATTTCTCTAAGTGGTGATTCTACCCAAGACTGAGACTCTTTCTCTTTCTTTTTAATATCGTCCCAATTACTGAGTACTTCTTCTGATGTGTCAGCTTTTACCGTTCCAAATACGTGAGGGTGCCTGCGAATCATTTTTTCACTGACTTCACTAATCACGTCTTCTACTGAAAAAAGGCCTTCTTCGGAAGCAATTTGAGAATGCATTACCACCTGTAATAAAATATCTCCGAGTTCCTCTCGCATATTCTCATAATTTCCAGTCGTATCATAAATACGAATGGCCGCCAATAGTTCTGCTGCCTCCTCCATCATACAAGGCTTTAGACTCTGATGAGTCTGTTCCTTATCCCAAGGGCAACCATTCTCACTTCTGAGAGTTTGAATGATTTCCCGAAATTCTTCAAAAGTATACTGCTTTTTCATTCTGTATCTGTTGTCTCACTTTCCAATAAATCTGCAAACGAATAAGTTACGTCTTTTTCTTCGCTATCTACTTCAATCGTATAGCTTCTGGTAACATAGCCATTTTTACGCAATGTAATCGTATGTGTACCCGGCTTTTTCGCAAAGCTGACTGGGGAGATACCAATATAATTTCCGTCTAAGTACACTTCTACGCCTTCTGGTGTATCAATGTAAACTTTGTAATTACTACTAATATCTACGGTATCCTCCTCATCATCGCTATCTTCGTCATCATCGTCTGAATCATCCAAATCATCTGTTTTTTCCATTGTAATATTGACCCCGGCAGATTCCTGGCCGATTTTAATATACTGAGTAAGGGTATCATAGCCATCGGCTATTGCAATCAACTGGTGTATTCCATATTCTAAGGAAATGGCACTGGAAGTATCTTTTAAAACTCCATCAATATACAAAGATGCATCACTTGGATTCACCGTAAAAATCACAGAACCATACTGGATTTCTTTAATTTCAATATCTCCAATATCTACTGTAACTTCCTGATTTCTATTGATAGTTACCTGTTTTGTACCACTATTTCCACCATTTGTGAATAATACATCATATTCCCCTTCCGGTACTACTAAAAGCATATCGTCTGTAATTGGACGAATCATTTTAGAGCCAATTTCTATCCAGCCACCAATAAAGTACTCATCATTGGCTAGCTTTAAATATCCATGACCTTTCTCTACTGCTATACTGTAAATAGTCGTTCCTATGCCTTGTACGGTAAGCACATCGGCCTCATTCAAATCCATTAATTCAATTTCCTGTCCGTCGGACACAATAACGGTGTCGTCAGTGTACTGAAAAGCTTCCTTTACAATGGTAAATGTCTTAGTTAGCTCATTTACTTCATACTTGGTCACATCTGTATAAGTAAAGGCTTCGCTGTGAAGGGATATATCTGCGAGACGTTTCTTTTCCTTTAAAAACTTCACATCTACGATATCGCCTTCTTTTAATTGTGCCATAGACATTGCTTCTCCATACTTGTCCCACATTGTTGTTGCACCTGTATAGGAAAGTGTATAGTATTTCCCTGTCTCTATGTTCATAAATGTAATTGTTTCATCATCATTTTTTGATACTAAAACTGCCGTATCCATAGAGTCATAACTTCCCGGTGTAGCTTCTATAAAACCGGTATCATAGCTATCTTCTTCGGTTTTGTTTTCTCCACAAGCCACCAATAATACACAAAGCAAACCAAAGATGATATATTTTATCCACTTTTGCTTCATTCTATTTCTCCTCTCTCTGCTAAGAAAGTATCTTCCATTGATATGTTTATCACTTCCGTGTACTAACATCTTACAATCATTTTTAGAAAAATACCAGCATATATACCTTAAAATTAGAAAAGGTAGAAAACATTATAAAAAAAGATTTCTACAAAGGCTGACTATGTCAGAAAATTGTAAAAATCTTTTTCTACATATCTTTTTTATGTTCCTAGCAGCATATGAGCCAGATTTTCTAAAAATTGTTGTCTATTGTTTTCTGCCTGAATTAAGTTACCAAGTTTCTCACAGGTTTTATCCGGTATCCAGGCTTTACTGTTGTTGTAATAAAAGTTTATGATTTTCCAGAATTTCTCAGGATATGCAAATCGATAATAAAGCTGAATCATATCATAAGCCCCTAAAGGCAAAATGTCATTGTACGCATATATTAGTTCTTCTCCAAGCTTTATCGACCAGTCATTTTTTTCCAATAGCTTTCTGAGAAAATAGTATAAATCTCTAATCTGATAATCAACCACTGCTTTTTCAAAATTGATAAAACCAAAACCATTTTCTGTTTTTATTAAATTGTGATATTGAAAATCACCGTGACAAACTGGTTTTTTTGTCTGTAAATATTCTTTTTCTAAGTCCGTATAGTATTCTTTCAAATTTTCCGTGGTAGATAATGCATTTTCGTAAAACAAATCATAATTTTGCATAAGAAATATTTCAAAACCATTTTTTTGACTCTTATCCCGTAAAAATCGCTTTACTTTTTTCATCTCGCGATTATGCTTTTCAAATTCGGATAAAATATTGGCTATCGGATAATATTCAATACCTTCAGGTACAGTTAGCTCTTTATGTACTTTTGCCAAAAATTTGACAGCTTCTTTTCTTTCTGCCTCATCATTTATATTACATTCTCTACCTTCAAAATATGTTTTTAAAAAGTAGTTCGTTCTATCATAGTCCGTAACAATCAAGTTTCCTTCCTTGGTTGGTACAATTTGTTCAACGCAGAGTTCTCCCTGTTCTTTTAGATGATTTAGTAATTGATTTTGAAATGCAAGTTTTTCTAAAGACCCTTCATATTCTTTAAAAATATATAAGCCATTGGAGGTTTCACAAAGAATAGCGCCTCGTCCCTTTCTGGTACGAAGCACCTCTAAATCATACTGTTCCAATAAACTAACAGCTCTGTCATTCACTTTCATTCCTCCCATTCACAGATATATCCTATCTTATGAATCAGCTTTTAAAAGTATTACTTTTTCGGGAGGCTGTTTGATAAAATTTCTTTGCTAAGAAGAATCTCCTTTTTATTCAGTTCTGGATTTTCAATAACCATATCCAGTAAACTACTTAAAATCTCACCGATTTCCTTACCCGGTTTTATACCTTGCTCAATTAAATCTTTTCCAGTAATTGCTAAGTCTTTTAAACAAAAGCATTCTTCTCTTTCTAAAATACCTTCAAATATTTCTCCTGCTTTTTCTATATTTTGCAATTTATCTGCTTTTTTATAGTCACTTTGAGCAAGTACATCTGCCCTTTGTACGCATAAATACATTGGAAAAAGTTCTTTTCCTATTTTACTGACAAATCTTCTAATTCCTTTATCCGTAAGACCCGGTCGATAATCGTGATAAAAAACAAGTCTTTCTACTTTATGAAGGGTGTCATTATCAAATCGTAGTCTTCTTAATACTTCTTTGGTTATTTCACTACTAATTTCATTATGTCCGTGAAAATGATTTATGCCCTTTTCATCTGTGGTCATAGTTTTTGGTTTTCCCATATCATGAAAGAGCATAGCTAACCTTAAAACTTTTTCTTTTTCGACATACTTCATAGATTGTAGAGTATGTTCACCCACAGTATATATGTGATGTGGGTTATTTTGTTCTGTATTCATACACAGGTCAAACTCTGGAAAAATCACTTTTGTAATTCCCGTTTCATAGGCAATACGCAAATAGTCCGGATTTTTGGAAGTGACTAATTTTACAAGTTCTACCTGAATTCTTTCTGCACTAATTTTTTGAAGGGTAGGTGCTAATTCTTTAATTGCTTTTTGAGTGTTTTCTTCAATAGAATATCCTAGTTGGGCGGAAAAACGCACAGCTCTCATCATACGCAAAGCATCTTCTGTAAAACGTTCTTTTGCATCTCCAACGCAGCGGATAACTTTTTTCTCAATATCCGAAATTCCTTCAAAAATATCTACAAGTCCAACTTCATCATTGTATGCCATAGCATTAATGGTAAAGTCTCGTCTTCTTAAATCTTCCCTCAAATTAGAAGTAAAAGTAACTTCCTTCGGGTGACGGCTATCTTCATATTCGCCATCAATTCGATAGGTAGTTACTTCAAATCCTTCTTTATCCTGCATAACCGTTACTGTGCCATGTTCTATGCCGGTATCTATGGTTCTTTTAAATAACTTTTTAATATCCTTTGGCTTTGCCGAGGTGGTAATATCCCAATCATCAGGCTCGCGGCCTAAAATACTGTCTCTGACGCAACCACCAACTGCATAGGCTTCAAATCCTGCTGCCTGAATGGTATGGATAATCTTATTCACTTTTTCAGGTAGCAGAATTTTTATTGCCATTTTATTACGTCCTTAAATAAAATCTTTTTTATAATGTCTTATTTTACAAGTGCAACGGTTTCTCTCGCGATTGCAAGTTCTTCGTTGGTTGGAATTACCATAATTTTTACTTTAGAATCGTCTGTGGAAACAATCGCTTCTTCTCCACGAATATTGTTCTTTTCATCATCTATTTTTGCATCGAAAATACTCAAATATTCACAGATTTTTTTACGAATTGGAATAGTATTTTCTCCAACACCTGCTGTAAAGACAACTGCGTCAAGTCCTTTCATTCCAACCGCATATGCACCAATGTATTTTGCCACCCTGTATGCATAAGTTTCTAAAGCGTCCTTTGCATATTCATTACCACTTTCATCTGCTGCAATCAAATCCCTAAAGTCGCTGGATACACCATTGGAAAGACCCAGCATACCGGATTTTTTATTGCAAATATCCAGAACTTCTTTTGCACTGATATTTTCCTTTTCTGCAAGAAAAGTAACAATCGCAGGGTCAATATCTCCACTACGAGTACCCATAATCAAGCCTTCTAATGGCGTTAATCCCATCGAAGTATCTACACTCTTGCCTTTTTGTACTGCAGAAACAGAAGCACCATTTCCCAAATGACAAACTACAATGTTCAAATCTTCACGTTTTTTTCCTAGAATTTCGGCTGCACGACCTGATACAAAATCGTGGCTTGTTCCGTGGAATCCATAACGTCTTACTTTATACTTTTCGTAATATTCGTATGGAAGCCCGTATAAGTAAGCTTTCTTTGGCATTGTCTGGTGGAAAGCTGTATCAAAAACGGCTACCATAGGAACATTCGGCATAATTTCCTTACAGGAATTAATTCCGATTAAGTTGGCAGGATTATGAAGTGGGGCTAAATCGTTACATTCTTCAATAGCTTTCACAATTTCGTCAGTAATTACTACGGAAGATGCAAATTTTTCACCGCCGTGAACAACTCTATGTCCCACAGCATCGATTTCGTCAAGAGAAGAAATAACTCCAACTTCTTTATCTGTAAGTTTTTCAATCACATACTGAACAGCCTGTGTGTGATTTTTCATTTCTACTTCTGTTGTTACTTTTTCACTACCCTGTGGCTGATGTGTAATTGCACTACCATTAATACCAATTCTTTCGCACAATCCTTTTGCTAAAACTTCTTCGCTATCGCTGTTAATGAGCTGATATTTCAGTGAAGAACTACCGCAGTTAATAACCAATACGTTCATACGATTTCCTCCCGTTTTTATAAAATCTATCTAACTCTATCTTAGTCTTTTTTGCCTGTATTTCGCAAGCCTTTTTACAATTTTAATATGCTCGTCCCCAGTAAACCATTTTCTTAGCTGGTTTTCCACAACATACACAAGTAGAAGCAAGTTCTTCCTGTTCAAATGGCATACAACGGCTGGTTACACTTAAATCTTCTTTGATTTTATCTTCACAAACCTGTTCGCCACACCACATAGCTTTTACAAAGCCGGCTTTTTCACTGAAAGTCTGTTTAAACTCGTCATAATTTGTAGCCACATAGGTATGTGCTTCTCTATGGGTTCTCGCTCTTTCCAACATTTCAACCTGCATTTTATCTAAAACTTCTGCTAAAACGGTCTCTAACTCATCAAGATTTGCTTCGATTTTTTCTCTTGTATCGCGACGGCAGATAACACATTTGTTTGCTTCGATATCTTTTGGTCCAATTTCTACACGAACAGGAATACCTCGCATTTCCTGTTCAGAGAATTTCCAACCTGGACTCTTGTCTGTGTCGTCTACTTTTACGCGGAAATTAGAAAGTCTGTCTTTTAATTCATAAGCTTTATCAAGCACACCTTCTTGCTGCTGACGAATTGGAATAATCATAACCTGTGTAGGTGCTACTTTTGGTGGAAGTACAAGTCCTGAATTATCACCATGTACCATAATTACTGCACCAATAAGTCTGGTTGTCATACCCCAAGAGGTCTGATGTGCATATTTTAATGTATTGTCTTTATCGGTGTACTGAATACCGAAAGCTCTTGCAAATCCATCTCCAAAGTTGTGACTTGTACCTGATTGAAGTGCTTTTCCATCGTGCATAAGTGCTTCAATAGTATAAGTAGCTTCTGCACCTGCAAATTTTTCTTTATCCGTTTTACGTCCTTTTACTACTGGAATAGCCAATACTTCTTCTAAAAAGTCTGCATATACGTTGAGCATCTGGATAGTTCTTGCTTCTGCATCTTCTGCTGTTGCATGAACAGTATGTCCTTCCTGCCATAAAAATTCTCTGGAACGAAGGAAAGGTCTTGTTTCTTTTTCCCAACGAACTACGGAGCACCACTGGTTATATACTTTTGGTAAGTCTCTGTATGACTGCACTTCATTTTTGTAGAAATCGCAAAATAAAGTTTCTGAAGTAGGTCTTACACAAAGTCTTTCCTGTAATGGATTAAGTCCACCGTGTGTTACCCAAGCTACTTCTGGAGCAAAACCTTCTACATGGTCTTTTTCCTTCTGCAAAAGGCTTTCTGGAATAAACATTGGTAAATATACGTTTTCTACGCCTGTTGCCTTAAATCTTTCATCAAGTTGTTTCTGGATTAATTCCCAGATAGCATAGCCTGCCGGTTTGAATACCATACAACCTTTTACACTTGTATAGTCTACTAACTCTGCTTTTTTTACAACGTCTGTGTACCATTGTGCAAAATCTTCTTCCATAGAAGTAATCGCTTCTACTAATTTTTTGTCTGCCATAACTTTTCTCTCCTCTTTATGTTTTTTCGTGCAAGCACGATGTTTCATTTATTTCGTCTTTTCCTTACGAATATCGTAACTGTGACTCATTATAATGAAAAAAACCGCCAACGATTTTAGTCCACAAGGGACCGAAATCATCGGCGGTACCACCCTAATTAGCATACTGCTCTCTTATCTTACCGTTAACGCCGGTGCTACGCTACACTTATGTGTGAAAATCGCACTTTCTCATGCAGGACTCCAAGGCCGGTTCCGTATTCTTACCTAAAAATGTCTCAGCAACCATTTTCTCTCTGTAAAGGCACTAAAAAACGTACTATTCCTTTTCACTGTCTTTTATTCAAGTATCTTGATTTTAGGTAACTTTTTCTCTTTTGTCAACCTAAAACCTGCATTTATACAAATTCTTTTTCTTTCTCTAAAATATCTTCTACATAGGCACGTAACATTTCACCAACACTCCATGCCTGTGCATAGCAACCTCTTGAAACATGTGGGTCATCTCCATCAAAAATTTCTGCAACAGAGCCAATACAACCGTCCATTAAATGGTCTGCTACCGGTGCCATCAGCTTTTTCGCCATTTCAATGCTTTCCCTTGAGTAATTATTTACCTTTACAAAAGCGGTAATAAATCCACCCATTGGGAATGCCCAAACTGTCCCCTGATGATAAGCTGCATCTCTGTCGTGAAGTTTTCCCACATATTTTCCGTGATAAGCTTCATCCTCCGGAGAAAGAGAACGGAGTCCGTAAGTACCATAAAGCTGTTGCCAAACCGTTTCTACTACTTTTTTTGCCTTATCATTTGGAAGCATTGTGTATGGAAGGGAAACTGCCCAAATCTGATTTGGACGAACCTGGTCATTATCTTGAATGTAAATCGCGGTTTCTTCCTTACCAAATGGATTTAAACTAGGTTTCGCAAGTAATGGATTTACGTGTTCATCTACCACATCATAAAGACAGGATTTTTTCTCATTCCAGAATCGCTTGTTAAAGGAGATTTTAACCTTTTTTGCCAATTCTCCATATACAGTAGCATCTTTTCCATATTTGGTTGCCAATTTTTCCATCACTTTCAAAGCATTATACCAAAGTGCATTGATTTCTACTGCTTTTCCATGTCTTGGTGTCACTACCCATTTTCCAACACGAACGTCCATCCAAGTTACCTGGTCATACCCACCACCTGAATGAATCAAGCAATCTTTATCCATATAAATAGAAAAGTCTGTACCTTTTTTATAAGCTTCAATGATTTCTTCCAATTTTGGATAAATCTCGTCGCGAACAAAATCATAGTCCTGTGTATATTCCAAATATTTGTCTACGGAGTAAAAATACCACATCGAAGCATCTACTGTGTTGTAAAGTGGGTCAAGACCTTCGTCTGGGAACATATTTGGCACAAGTCCATTATGCACATATTGGGCGAACGTTTTCAAAATACCTTTTGTATCTTCGTATCTTTTTGTCACCAATGTTAAACCTTGAAGAGCAATCATTGTGTCTCTACCCCAGTCTGTAAACCAAGGAAGTCCCGCCAATACCGTTTTATAACCAGTAGAAGCTCTATCCACAATAAAGTTATCTGCTGCCATAACTAAATCATTGGCAAATTCATCTTCAAAACCGGCTTTTTCTACTAAACCTTTGATTCTGTTTCTATTTGCATCAATAATTTTAAAAGCATCTACTTCATACTCTTTTTCAAGGGTACAGATAACCGAAATTTTCTTCTTTTCATAAGGTTGCAATGTAACAACCACTTCATAAGGTGTGTAATTGTTGTCTACATAGGACATACCCGTGTCGATTTCCGTTTGAAGCTCTAATTTTTCATCGAATTTATCGTTACTTTCTTTTACTGCACCTTCACTTGTAAAATACTTGATTTTTACATCGTATTTGTCCCGTAGTTTTCTAATTTTTCGATTCTTTGGAATTAAAGTAATTTCCTGACCGGATACCTTTGTATCAAAGTCCAATTCTGAAATTTTACTACCATTATTATGGTCTCTGAAATTGAAAGAAGGAACCATTGTAAATGCCACTTCTTCCGGACCATTTGCTATATCATAACCTATGGCGATAGTATTTTTTCCGTGGTCAAAACTAATGGTTTTTTCCATATAAAAGCCCTTGACCTGATAGATAAAAGTAGGTAATTCATTGTAAACAAAACGTTGCAAATAATCCTGTCCGTTTTCATACTTTTTACCAACTCTCTGATTGGTTTTTAGAGAATATTTTTTACCACCAAAGTCCAATGTTTCATTGATTTTGGATAAAACCATATATCGCTCTGTTGGTGCATGAAGACTGGCGATCAACATACCGTGATGTTTTCTAGTATGAGCTCCAATAATAGAACTTCCCGCATAGCCACCGATACCATTGGTAATAACCCATTCTCTCTGTATTCCTTCTCTAAAAGTTTTCCAATAACCTTTACCAAAAACTTTCTCGCCCATATAAATCCTCCTGATTTGTAATATCCTAATTATTATATACTTTTTATAGGTATGTTCGCAACATTTTCTATTTTGGAAAACCCCTCTAATATCGAAAATATCGTTGACAATATTTTTTGACTATTGTATTATTTTTTAGGTATCGGCGTGTGGCTCAGTTTGGTAGAGCGCACCGTTCGGGACGGTGAGGTCGCAAGTTCGAATCTTGTCACGCCGACGAAAAGAGAGTATTGAAAATTCCTAGTTTTCAATACTCTTTTCTTTTAATAATAATATATTTCTCTTCCAAAAGCTTCATAAAAAGCTTCGCAAATATCAGGAAGCGGCACGTTATAGTTGTGAGTTCCTATTTCGCCATAAGTACGTGCATAAACCATGGCAATTAAATTGCCTTTTTCATCAAATACCGCCGAACCGGACGAGCCTTCAAAATTATTTACCTCCGACTCTAAAACAACAAATCTGTCCCGAGCAACAATCAATGCCTCAGTCTCTTTATATAGCATCTTTCCGCTACTATCCTGCCAAACTGTTCCATCTCGATTAATTGTTCTAATACCCAGCATCAAAGGTTCCGTATTGTTCAAATTATCCCAATACCCTTTGTTAATATGTACAGTATAAAGTGTATCCAGTAGGTCTTTTTCTATTTCCTCCAAGGAAACTATCAGAAAAGCAATATCTTCTTCATAATTGGTATATACGACTTTTCCTTCAGCACTTGAACCTTCATGAAAATATACCCACATAGTCTCTAAATCTCCTACTACGTGATGATTCGTGCATAAAATGATTTCATCCTCTGTTATATTAACAATAAAACCGCCACCCTGCGATTGTCCCGGCATATGTAATTGAACAATGGAAGGTTCCATTATTTCCTGCATTTCTTCTATGGTTTTTCCCTCATAATATCCACAATCATATAAATTTGGTGCACCTACAATAATATTCTCTGTTCTATCTATCTGGTGGGTGTTGATAAGACTTTGAAGTTCCAAACTATCCAGTACATTTACTTTCGTAACTTCTTTTGCAACCAAACCACTTGAATCCTCACAAATATATGTCAAGGAATATGAACCTACCTTGGATAAATCCACATTTTCTGCATTCACATATACACTACTTGTTAAATCCCCATCTTCTGTGTCATAGGCACGAATAAACTCCAAATAGTTAAGGGTCGTCCCGGGAATCACATAAAAATCTTTCATTCCGGTAATCGTAGGACCACTATCTCCTGTTATATCCTGATTATCTGTCTCTATAAAATCCTGTTTATCAGTATCCGTCTCTACCACAAAGGTATCTTTCGTCTGATGCATATAAATGATAAATGGCAGTACCATAAACACTGCCATTCCTATTATTAAAAGGCCTAACCAGATTTTCTTTTTCGGATTATTTTCTTTTGCCATAAAATCTTCCTTATTCCAGTCTTTCTAAAGCATCTTTTAAATAACCAACTATTTTTCCATCGATATTTCCACATTTCGCCATATCTTCCAATATGAAAAAGGCTTTTTCCTTCGGCATTGGTTTTTTGTATGGTCTATCCGTTGCTAAAAGAGCATCACAGATATCTGCAACAGCCAAAATTCTGGATTCTAACGGTAAATCCTCTGCTGTTAAATGCTTCGGATATCCCTTTCCATTGAGACATTCATGGTGTTGTGCTGCCCAGCGTGGCGAATTCTTGAAAGATGAATTGAATCGAACACGACTCAAAATTCTCTCTGTCATAACTACATGACTTTCCATAATTTCACGTTCTCTAGCCGTTAAGGTGCCTTTTTTCACTCGCAAACACTCTTTTTCTTCTTCAGAAAAATACGGTATTTCTTCACTGTCAGATTGACACAAATCTTTATATGTATAGGATAAGACTTCCTCTAGCAAAGCAGACAAATCATCATCTACAAATCCTGCCCCGTCTACTTTTTCTACTGTGGAAATAGCTGTTTTTACCTGGCTTTCTTTTTCCTCATATTCTTCCTTAGAAAGTAAGCCTTTTAAATACATAATTTCGTATTTAGCCAAATAGTATTCTAATCTGTGAATAACCGGTTCAAAATTGTCGCCAAGTCTTGTTGCCTTATTCATAACTTTTGTTGGAATAACCATTTTTCCAATGTCGTGAAGTAATGCACCCATTACGAGTTGCTCTTTGCGATTAAGTGAAAAATATTCTTCTTCTTCGCCTCTACTATGTAGTTCATTAATATACTCTACAATTAATGCCACATATTTTGCGACATTTCTTGTATGGCTGCCATTATAAGGCGTTCTTGCATCAATAGCTTCTGTCATTGCTTCTGTGAAGGACCACATCTGCTCTTTGATTTGGTCGAGATATTGCATATTACACACAGCAATAGATGCCTGAGATGACAAAGAAAAAACGATATGTTCCAAGTCTTTATCAAAAGGACACACGTTACCTTGTTTATCTTTAGCATTCATCAGCTGCAAAACTCCTAGAGATTCATCTTCCAAACCGACCAATGGAATTGTCATCATACTTTGTGTGCGATAACCTGTCATTTTGTCGTACTTTAATGGTCCTGAAAAATCGAATTCATCGCTAAAATATACATCTTCAATATTCAGCGGTTTTTTATGAATCGCACAATAGGCACAAATATTTTCTTCTTTAAGTGGCACAGGCGGAATATCAATTATCTCTCCATTTTGCCCCTTATCTACACCCTGTGAAATCGTTTTCATAATTTTAAAATGAAGCTTTCCATCCTTTAAAATATACAAAGTTCCTGCGTCACACTTAGTTAACTCCATACCTTTATCAATTATCATATTCAAAAGTTTATTTCTATCCTTTTCCCCTGATACAGCAATTCCTATATCCAAAATGGATAAAAAGTCTTGGTTGGTAAATTCTAACATTCTGGGTTCTCCCTTCTTCTAGCCACACTGAAAAGTCATTTTAAATGCAATCATTTTTTCCCCTACACTTTATTCCAAATTAGCAAACAGATTATCTTCTAAAAAATATTTTCCCGCATTGTTTCTATCAAAGCGGCTTTCCTCATCATTTCCGTCTACCCACATTCCAATTAAAACCTCATCTAAAAAATAATCTCTATATTCTTTTATATCGTCCTTAGTCAGATTGTGTTCTTTCATAAACATTGTGATGTATTCGGAATCGTCGTAGTAAGTATAAGCCTCATATTTTTCCGGATACTTTTCTAAAAAGGTATCTGAAATAGCACTTATTGGTTCTATTTCTAATTTCTTTGTTCGTATATCGTAATTAAAATTTATTGTTAGTTCTTCTCCACCTACATATTCTTTTCCATCTTTTGCATAAGCATATGTCACTGCACAAAATGCAGTTAAACTCTCTTCATCTGAATCAATCCACACATTAACGCTTGTCTTTTCTTTCAAATATGATTCATCATATATTAGTGACAATTTATTTGAGGGTACATTATCTCCAGGAATAACAAGACCTACTATATGCTCATCTTCCCACGCTGCAACATTCTTAAACTTTGTCCCAACGAATAAATTCTTTTTATCC
>JBGVKZ010000019.1:0-13255 GCA_045124055.1 Lachnospiraceae bacterium
GTCAAAATTAACTCTAGCTAATTTCTTCCGTTCTTACTTCGTTTTTGGGTTGAATCTCTTCTCGAGATTCCGTTCTTCTGAACAATTCTTTTTAGAATTTTCAGGGTTGCATTATTGTTTATTTGTCAAGGTTCTTTATTATTGTGTCACTCAGCTTCTACCGAGTAACTTTGCTCGCTTAGTGACGAGCGACTTTGTTATAATACCAAATGAGGTTTTCATTGTCAACACATTTTTTAAATTTTTTTCCACAAATTTTTGAAAATATTTTTTGTTTTCCACAATGCCTGATTTTTCCTCATTTTTTTACATAAGCTTCTTACTAATTTGCATAAAAGAACTGCTTTAAAAAGTATTTTTCTTTCAAAAGCAGTTTTTAATATACTATGTATTCTATTGAAATATGTTCCAAATTACTTCAATAGACTTTCAGTCAATTCCAACCCTTGATTTAAAATGACGTCCATTGCCTTTAATTGAAACTCAGGTCCCATAATTTTTTCACCAAGAATAGCAATCATATTATGCTCATATAAATAAGCTAAAATTTCGCTGTTATGAATGTAGGTATAAATGTATTCGTTCACCACGCCCAAATCAAACATACCGATTAAGCAAAATGCAAACCATACAACAACCAGAGTCTCTGCAACGCCAAAGATTCCGCCTAACAGCTTATTTACTCCACTAATTACCGGAAGTGAAGCAAGAACTTTGACCCCATCTAGAGCCATTTTGATTAGTTTGAATGCCAGTATGAGTGCCAGAATCATAATAATAACCATAATCATCTGTACAAATTGTCTTGTAGTGTAATCCTTTAATACAGCACTTAATAAAACAATCAATAGCGACAACACCGCTAAAGATATACAGTTAATCAATTCCTTTACAAAACCTTTCTTAAATCCATTAATAACATTAATAACCAGTAAAATAGCAATGGAAAAAAGAAGCCAGTTTAAACTAAAAAAATCCATACGTCACCTTCCTACCTATTTCAAAGTTACACTTTCTAAAGTGTCTTCTGTAACAATCAGATAATCTCTGATATTGTCCGTTGGAATGATTTTCTGAATATTTCCCTCATAAACACCTGAGAATTTTGTTCTTCCACCCAACGTATATACATTCCATTCATTCTTATTATATATAATCGCCGTATCTTCCGTGATGACGATGTCCGTATAGTCACAATCAAATTCCAGTGTGTGCTTTTTCTCGCCTTCCATATTATACAAATCCATATAATACTTACTTTCACCCTCTGTATTTTCAAACACGAGACCTACATATTCACCACTTTGGTAAATACTCAAAATTTCCTGTGACAGAAGAGTTTCTCCAATAACCGCCGGCTTTTGCCCGCCGCCATAAAACATAATTCTATCGTCTGCTACCGCAACCGCCACTTCATCATTTAAAAATTTAACATAAGGCACAATCGAATCCGTGTAATTATAACCACTGACATAATTGTGAAGTTCGTTTTGTCCTACCTCACCAAAATTGTAAAATCCAACGCTACTACGCATCGCCCCACTGTCTATGTACAAATAAGAAACTGCCATCAAAGTTGCATCGGGCGATAATGCCACTTCCACCGGATAACCACTATTACTCATTTTTGTTTTCGAATAAACAAGCACATTTCCCTTGGTATCATATACATAAATCCAGGTCGTACTTCCATCTTCCAAAATTGCCGCTACAATGCCGCTTTCTGAAACTGCTATATTCTTTACCGGCATATTGGTTGAAATCGTTCCTAAAATTTTTTCTGAGTCCATTACATATATATCACGACCGTTGTAATCTGTAATAGCTATGCACTTACCTGTAACATCAACCAGAGGCTTTTGCATTTCATAAGTCTGATTCCATATCTTGCCTCCATTTACACTTACGCAGGAAGCACCGTCTTTACTATAAGAAACCATATTTTCCCCAAGCTGTACTGTCACGCTTGCAGAAGACTCCGTTCGTTCGATTACTGACTTAATGGTATAATCATTATATATCCTTAATTTGTGATACAGAAAAAGAGCAAGAGATACAAAAACTATAATACCTATAATTGTAAGAAAAAATCGTGCCTTCGACTGACGATGCATACGGATTTTCTCCTTATAGTCTCCCTCTTTCTCTTTCATATAAGCTCTAATATTTTTCATACTTTCCCTTCAAAAAACGAAAAATCTATTTTACTGAAAATTTATAAATCGTTGTAGAATCATATGGTTTCGTCTCATCAAAAATGGCTGATACAAAATTTTTCTCATTAATGTGATTTGGAAAATACTGCGTTTCCATACAGATTGCACCATAAGTTTTATAGACTTTTTTCTTTTTGCCAATACAAATACCCAGATAGTTACCCGTGTAAACCTGTATTCCCGGCAAATCCGAAAAAACTTCCATACATCTGCCACTTTCCTTATGCCACAACTGTCCCACTTTCTTTAATTCACCGTTCCAATTATCCACGCAAAAATTATGGTCGTATCCCTTTGCAAGCTTTATCTGGGAAAAATTACTCTCAAGTCCTTCTTCTAACAGTTTAGACCTTGTATAATCCATAACCGTTCCTTCCACCTTGGCTATCTCGCCTGTGGGAATACCGCCTTCGCTAACAGGCGTGTAATGAGAACAATCTAACCATAATTCATGATTTTTGATTGACGATGACAAATTACCACTCAAATTAAAGTAAGAATGGTTTGTCATATTTATGATAGTCTTTTTATCTGTTGTAATATGATAATGTATCTTAAGTTCGTTTTCCTCTGTCAATGTAAAAGTAATTTGATTCACTTTGTTCCCAGGGAAACCCATCTCACCATCTGCACATTCGCAGAAAAAAGTAATTTCTCTTTCTTCTGCCTTTTCCACAAGCCATACCCTTTTTTGATACCCAAGCGAAAAATGACTATGTAAATTATGTCCATCATTACCGGCTTCCAAATGGTATTCTTTTTCATCTAACGTAAATCTGGCATTCTCAATGCGATTTGCATTTGGACCCACACAACAGCCTATGCTATGCCAATTTTTGTAATAATCAGATAGTTTGTCATAGCCCATAACCACATCTTCTATTTTACCTTCTTTGGAAGGCACATACAAACCTACAATGGTCGCACCAAAATTACTTATTTCTACACACATACCTTTGTTATTTTTTAAGACGTATATAAAAATATCTTCACCGCTTACCGCTTTATCCCAAAATCTTTTTTCCAATACTAGCCTCCAAAAAGAACTTTGCTAAAACTCTAAACTTCCGTTCTACCTTCCAGAGCACGAAGCAAAGTCACTTCATCGATACATTCCAACTCTCCGCCTACTGGTACACCACTGGCAATTCTTGTCACCTTAATACCTGTCGGTTTAATCAAGCGGCTAATATACATCGCAGTTGCTTCGCCTTCAAGACTGGAGTTGGTCGCAATAATTACCTCATCTACATCGCCTTGTAATCTCTGCAAGAGTTCTTTTAACCTGATGTCACTTGCCGTAATGCCAAGCATTGGGTCAATCGCTCCTTGTAAAATATGGTATACGCCATCGTATTTTCCTGTTTTTTCGTAGGCAACCATATCTCTTGTATTCTCTACCACCATAATCATTCTCTGATTACGCATTGCATTAGAACAAACCGGACAAAGCTCCTTATCCGACAAGCAACAACACTGCTTACAATAGCGTACATTTTCCTTGGCCTCTATCATAGCTGTGGATAATTTTTTCACCTTTTCTTTAGGCATATTGATAATATGAAAAGCCAGTCTTTGTGCGGTTTTACTGCCAATACCCGGAAGGCATGCCAATTCTTCAATTAACTTTCCTATATATCCACCATAAAAATCCATTAGAATGGGTAGCCTCCACCAAGTCCACCTGTCATCTTGCCCATAGCTTCCTGACTTGCTGCTTCTACCATACGCAAAGCTTCATTGGTTGCCGCCATAATCAAATCCTGTAACATTTCTACATCTTCTGGGTCAACCACTTCTTTATCCAAAACAACCTTTACAACTTCCTTTTTCCCGCTGACAGTTACTTCAACAGCACCGCCGCCTGCTTTAGCTGTAAATTCTTTTGATTCTAATTCTTTCTGACTTTCTTCCATTTGACGTTGCATTCTCTGAGCCTGTTTCATCAAATTTCCCATATTTCCAGGCATACCACCTGGGAATCCACCACGTTTTGCCATAATATAATAATCCTCCTAAATCTTTACATTCCTATTTATATAAATTCTTCAGCGTCATCTTCTATCTCATCAATATCAAACTGAATCGCTGTTAAATCCACATACTTTGCATCAAATTCCCTGTCATCTTTTACACACTGTATATCAATTAAAATCTGTTTATCCACGGCTTCCGATATTTTTTCCTGCAAAAGTTCTTTGTGTCCCTCCTGCTTTAAGAAAAAGTCGGAATTCAGTCCATCTTCTAAGACAATCAAAAGTCGGTCATCTCCGGCAAGACTTAACTTTGCATTCTTTAAATACACCTTCATAGGCATAGACAAATCATTGCGTATAGCCGCCCATTTTCTGATAACCGCTTTTACGTCCTCCGGTACAGCTCTATCTAACGTTTTTTTTACTACTGGTGTACTATTTATCGTTTCATACCCTGCACTTTGGGGTAAACTTGAAACCACTGTAAATTCGCCATTTTCCAGCTTTTCTTCCAGAGCACGTATTCGGTCAAGAAGGGCGTCCTGACTAACTTCCATTTCCGGTTTGCAAAGCTTAATTAAAGTCATCTCAATCAATACTCTCTTTTGAGAAGAATACTTTATCTTACCGGACAATTCTGAAAAAACACGAATATGATGCATTAGGGCATCTATTTCAATGGAATCTGCCTGTTCTTTCAGTCGAATTAGATTTTCAGTAGATGCATCAATAACATCTTCCAAATTATCAGAAGTTTTTACTAATAAAATATTACGCAAGTACCAAATAAAATCCGTAATAAACTGATTTAACTCTCTGCCTTTGTAAATAATTTCTTCCAGCAACGTAATGCACCCTAAAACATTTCTTTCTACAAGATTCTGCAGAAGTCTTGAAAAAACGTCCTGGTCTACTGCCCCTAACACGTCGAGTGCCATATCATAAGTCAATTCTTTACCAAAATGAAAAGCAAGACACTGGTCAAGTAAACTCAGGGCATCACGCAAAGAACCATCTCCCATTTTCGCTACATAACGAAGTGCCTTTTCCTCTACCACCACATTTTCTGCTACCATAAGTTCTCTCAAACGGTCAGCAATGGTGTCAATCGAAATACGTCTGAAATCGTATCTTTGGCATCTGGATAAAATGGTAATTGGAATTTTATGCACTTCCGTAGTTGCTAAAATAAAAATAACATAAGAAGGTGGTTCTTCCAGTGTCTTAAGAAGTGCATTAAATGCACCAATAGACAACATATGAACTTCATCGATAATGTAAACTTTGTATTTCCCTTCCGTTGGTGAATAAGATACTTCGTCTACAATTTCACGAATATTATCTACGCCATTGTTGGAGGCAGCATCAATTTCAATCACATTCATACTTGCCCCCGACGCAATGGCCTTACATACACTACATTCTCCACAAGGACTACCGTCTACTGTATGTTCACAGTTTACGGCCTTGGCAAAAATCTTGGCAACACTCGTTTTACCAGTTCCCCTTGTGCCTGTAAAAAGATAAGCATGTCCTATACGGTTTGCCTTTATTTGATTTTTCAAAGTTGTTACAATATGGTCCTGACCCTTTACTTCCTCAAAGTTACTGGGTCTGAACTTTCTATACAAAGCTGTATACGACATTTTTTAGTCTCCAAAACTAATTCCTAATAATTTTGCTTCTTTAATAATACTTGCCTCTGGGTCTAGCATTTTCAATTTGCCTGCTACTTCCTCCAATGGCACTTTGACGATTTCACGCTCTTTAATACCGACCATAAAACCATATTCACCTTTTAAAATAAGCTTTCCTGCTTCTGCACCAAGACGACTCGCAAAAACTCTGTCGTATGGGCATGGGCTGCCGCCACGCTGCATATGTCCCGGAACAGTTACACGAACTTCTTTTCCTGTACGTTCAGAGATTTTTGCCGCAACTTCATAAGAAACAGAAGGATACTTTTTATTTTTCTGTTTTTCTTTAAATTCTTTTTTCGATAATTTCGCATCTTCTTTCGAAATAGCACCCTCTGCTACCGCTAAAATAGTAAAGTGGCTACCGCGTTTTTCTCTATCTTCAATAGCCTTTACAATTTTATCAATATCATATGGAATTTCAGGAATCAGAATAATATCTGCTCCACTCGCCATTCCGGCATTTAATGTAAGCCAACCAACTTTATGACCCATAACTTCTACAATAAATACTCTGCCGTGAGAATCCGCAGTAGTGTGAATGCAATCGATTACGTTCGTTGCAATATCCACAGCACTCTGGAAACCAAAGGTCATATCCGTTCCCCACAAGTCATTATCAATGGTTTTTGGTAACGTAATTACATTTAAACCTTCGTCTTTTAACAGATTCGCTGTTTTATGAGTTCCATTACCACCAAGAATAACCAGACAGTCAAGCTGAAGCTTATAGTAATTTTGCTTCATAGCCTCTACTTTATTTAAACCATTTTCATCTGGGTCCTGAATTGTCTTAAAGGGTGTTCTGGAACTTCCTAAAATCGTACCACCTTTTGTTAAAATGCCGGAAAAATCCGAACCGGTAAGCATACGGAAGTTTCCATAAATAAGACCTTTATAACCTTCTAAAAAACCGTAAATTTCTACGTCTTCACCACTACAAGCAAGACATTTTACAACACCTCTCATTGCCGCATTTAATGCCTGACAATCTCCACCACTTGTTAATAACCCGATACGTTTCATAAGAATGGCCTCCTTTTTTATCATACATAATAGAATTATACTATTTTTTAAAAATTACCACAACGCTTTTACATAAAAAAATATGATTGACATATCCCCTCCTTAAATGCTATAACTAAGACATCAATAACAAGGGAGTAGTTTGCATCTGCCTTTTTCAGATGTTATATTGTTCGTCATCACGCCTTTTAGGCCGGGCAATATACATATTTTATGTATGTAACGAGACTTTTATTGCACGTATGCAATAGGAGTCTCTATTTTTTTTATTCAAAAATGAATTCCTGCATACAAAAAATATTTTAAAAAGGAGAAAACAAATGACTTTTTTACCCTATTTATTACTCATTCTTGGATTTATTTTTCTAATCAAAGGTGCCGACTTATTCGTAGACGGTTCTTCCTCCATTGCGAAACATATGAAAATTCCATCCGTTATTGTTGGTTTAACCATCGTCGCTATGGGAACCAGTGCTCCGGAAGCCTCCGTGAGTATTACTGCTGCTCTGGCAGGAAACAGTGATATCTCTCTGGGTAACATTGTAGGCTCTAATATTTTTAACTTTCTGGTAGTTATCGGCGTAAGTGCTATGATTTTCCCAATTATCTCTCATAAAGATATTATCAAAAGAGACTTATGGTGGAATCTTGGAATTACCGGACTATTACTTTTACTTATCTTAGATAACAAGCTCGGTCGTTTAGATGGTATAATTTTATTACTTGGAATGGCAATCTATTTATTTGTGGTTATCCGAAATGCCTTGAAGAACCGTACTACCGAAGATAACGAACAGCTTTTATCTGTACCAAAAAGTATTCTTTTTATGGTAATTGGTCTTGCAGCCATTATTATAGGTGGTAATTTTGTAGTAGATAATGCTTCTATAATTGCAAAAAGTTTAGGTTTAAGCGAAACCTTAATCGGACTAACTATTGTGGCAATCGGCACTTCTTTACCGGAACTGGTAACTTCTATTACCGCTGCCAAAAAGCAGGAAGCCGGTATTGCCCTTGGAAATGCAGTAGGCTCTAATATTTTTAACATTTTGTTCATTTTAGGTGCTTCTTCTGCACTAACACCAATGAACGTAGCTCCTGAATTATTTATTGATACCATTCTTTTAATTATTGTAGGCATCATTATCTTTATTTTTGCTTATACCGGCAGAAAAACAAATCGCACAGAAGGTATTATCTGTGTACTTTTATATGTGGCATACACAGCATACATCATTATGCGTTAATAAACAGTTAATAAACAGTTAAAAAGCAAAATGCCTTTATCTTAACGATAGAGGCATTTTTTTATTGCATTATAAAATTTCGAAAAATGTTTGCTGTTACTCAATGCCCTTCTAAGTGGCATTAAAGTAACCACCATATAAGTACGGGCGAGAAATAATTGACCTTTTTTCATATATTTCTCTACGGTTATTTTATGCTCTAATCGGTCTCTTTTCTGGTTTTCCCTGGTTTCCGAAAAACCGCCGCCCTCATAATTGGCAATAATAAGTCCTGTATGAACAGGTCTTACTTCTTTTTTAAAAAAGCACCATAGAAAGTGTTCATAGTCAGCACGAATCTTAAATTCCAAGTCATATCCTCTTTCTTCAAATAAACTCTTATGATAAAAACACGCCTGATGACAAGGAATATTACGATAGCAGGTAAAGGCTGTAAGTTCTTTTGGCATTGGAACAAAAGAATTGGTACTCTCTTTGTAGGTATCTCCATAGTAAATGCCCCTGCCCTGATTTTCTTCCATATACTTTGCCACATTACTAAGTACGTGTTCATCATAAAAGGAATCACCGCAGTTTAAAAAATACACATAATCGCCTGTGATTTTTTCGATTGCCTGATTCATTGCATCATAAATACCTTTGTCTGCAAAACTATACACAGAAATTCTATCATCTTTTGGTACTTTTTCCAAAGAGCCATCTTTGGAAAGACCATCTTTCACAATAATTTCAAAGTTATCATACTCTTGAGAAAGTGCAGTATGTATCGTTTCACAAAGCTTGTCTCCTGCATTATAACAAACCGTGATAATACTAAATTTCGGCTGTGCCATTCTATTTCTCCTTTTTATGCTTAGCAAATGAAATTCCATCTTTCAAATATCCATATGCCATTTTAAACGGAATCTCTTTACACATTGTATTTTTATTTTTAAAAAGAAATCGAAGTCCCCAAATACGTGCCATTTTTCCATAGAGGTAATGGTATAGGACACCTCTATCGTAGAAAAATTTCTGATTATAGCCAAAAAACCAGGTGGATTCTCCCTTTTCTTCCTCACCAATTACCACCTCTGTGGCGTACATCTTCAAGCCTGCTTTCAAACAGTCTCTAAGGAATAAACTGTCTTCTCCATTGCTGTATTTGGCTCCGCCTCCAAAGAGTAAAGAAAAGGTCAAATTACATTGATGCATTTTCTCTGTTCTGATGGCGATTGCGTAGGCTGGATAACGGCCACAGTTATACCATCTGACTCTATGATAATCGGTATTAAAATAGGTTTGCCTTTCCTCACACACCCTCACATTAAAAAGTAGAACATCTGCTTCCTTATGCTTGTCAAATTCCTGAACAATCTTTTTCTCATAATCCATATCATATCGGATATCTTCATCAGAAAAGAGACTAATTTCTTGATCTGCACGAAGCAGAGCATTATTTCGGCTTAAACCTACTCCTCGTTCTAAAAAGGAATAGGCACGAATGGTTCTTTCTTCTCCCAAAGAGTCTTTTACTGTAAATTCTTCATATCCATTTTCGTCACACTGGTTAATCAAAATAGCATCAGAAAAAACTTCCATTTTTTTGATAAGATTCTTTGGATTTTTATGCATTGCCGAGATTAGTAATTGTACTTTCATGATTTTTTCTCCAATTTTACATAGCGTAATCTCAATGCGTTGCTGACAACAAAGAGACTACTTATACTCATTGCAAAGGCTCCAAACATTGGACTTAACTTGATTGCCCAAAGTGGATAAAACAAGCCTGCTGCCAAAGGAATACCGATACAATTATAGAAAAATGCCCAAAACAGATTTTGCTTAATGTTGCGAATGACTGCCTTACTCAATTTAATCGCATTGACTACGTCCAGTAAATCATTTTTCATCAAAATAATATCTGCACTTTCCATTGCCACGTCAGTTCCAGCCCCAATGGCAATTCCCACATCCGAAAGAGCCAGAGCAGGTGCATCATTGATACCATCACCTACCATTGCCACTTTTAAGCCCTGACTTTGTAATTCTTCAATTACCTGACCTTTTTCTTCCGGCAAAACTCCTGCATATACTTTATCAACACCGACTTCCTCACCAATGGCATTTGCCGTAAGGCTTTGGTCTCCAGTTAACATAATTACTTTTACCGAGAGAGCTTTTATTTTTTCAATGGCTTCTTTACTGGTTTCTTTTACAACATCTGCTACTGCTACAAAGCCTAAAATTTCTTCCTCTTTTCCAAAATACATTAATGTTTTTCCCAACTGGGCTAAATTTTTTGCTTTTTCTTTTACTTCCGTTGGCAACGCAATCTTCTTATCTAAAAGCATCTTTTCATTGCCTCCAAAATAGGAAACGCCATTTATTTTTCCTTCCACACCTTTTCCAGCTACTGCAATAAATTCATCACAGTTCTTTGGTACGATGTTTTCTTTTTCACAATAAGTTAATATCGCTTCTGCCAATGGATGCTCACTGTTTTTTTCCAAGGTAGCCGCTGCCACAAGCAATTCTGCCTCAATTTCTCTATTTTCTGCAAAGATATCCGTCAAAACAGGTTTTCCCTTAGTAATTGTCCCGGTTTTATCTAATACAACCACATCAACACTATGAGCTCTTTCCAGTGCTTCACCTGACTTGATTAAAAGTCCTGAACCGGCACCTTTTTCAGTTCCTACCATAATCGCCACCGGGGTCGCAAGTCCCAAAGCACAAGGGCAGGAGACAACTAAAACCGAAATGGCACAGGAAAGTGCAAAAGTAATACTGCTTCCGAAGGCCAACCATAAAATTCCAGTAACTAGGGAAATCGCCATAACAATCGGGACAAAAACCCCTGCAATTTTATCCGCCAGTCGTGCAATCGGAGCTTTACTTGCACTGGCTTTATCCACAATTTCTAAGATTTTGGAAAAGGCCGTATCCTCGCCTACCTTTTTCGCCTCTACTTTAATCGTTCCGTTTAAATTGATAGATGCTGATAGCACAGAACTTTGTAGTGTTTTTTCTACCGGAATACTTTCTCCGGTAAGTGCCGACTCATCTACTGTAGAATATCCCTCTATTACAACACCGTCTGCACCAATCTGTTCCCCTGGTTTGACAACAAAAATGTCGCCCACCAAAAGTTCCGACACCGAAATAACTACTTCCTTATCTTCTCGAAGCACAGTGACAGTTTTCGGAGCTAATTTCATCAGTTTTTGTATCGCCTCGCTGGTTTTTCCTTTACTCTTAGCTTCCAAGTATTTGCCCACAGTAATTAAAGTGATAATGGTTCCTGCAGACTCAAAATACAGGTCGTTTCGATACGTTTCTACTAAGGCCATATCGCTATGTCCAAGACCATAGGCAATCTGAAACATTGCAAACACACCATACAAAATGGCCGCACCAGAACCGATAGCAATTAAGGAATCCATATTAGGACTCTTTTTCCATAACATTTTAAATCCATTCACAAAATATTTTTGATTCAAAATTAAAATCGGTATCAAAAGCACCACTTGTAAAAGTGAAAATATCATAGCATTTTCATTGCCGTGTATATAGTCCATTTCCCATTGTGGCATTTTCAGCGGGAGATGTTCATATAACATATGTCCCATTGCCACATACATCAATAATAACCAAAATATCACAGACAAAATCAGTCGTATCCTCAAAACTTTTGATTCCTTTTGAATACTTTCAAGTCCCTCTGTCTTTGGTTCCTTCAAATTTTCTTTCTTTTCTAAGGATTTTGTCCCGTATCCAGCTTTTTTTACCGTTTTCACAATTTCACTATCTCTTAAAAGGGTTTCATCATAGTCTACCTGCATACTTCCTGCCAGAAGATTGACCGAAACCTTTTCTACACCTTCCATTTTGGAAACGGCTTTTTCTACATGAGAAGAACAAGCCGAACAGGTCATTCCCGTTACCGTAAATCTACTACTTTTCATTTTCTACCTGCTTATTCGTATCTAAATTAAGTTCCTCGATAATCGCCTTTAATGTATCCGCAGATTGTTCTAAACGGGTTCTTTCCAATTCATTTAATACAATCGGAACTTTTGCTTCGATTCCATTCTTTCCGACAATCATAGGCATACTTAAGGACACGTCTTCAATTCCATATTCCCCATACATCATACCAGAAACTGGCAAAATAGACTTTTCGTCACGCACTATGGCTTCACAAATACGTTTTACGCTCATAGCGATACCATAATAGGTAGCTCTCTTTTTTGAAATAATTTCGTAGGCACTATTTTTGACAGTATCTGCTATCTCCTGCATCGCTTTCTGGTGATGATAATGCCCTCTCATTTCGCAAAAAGTATTGATTGGAATACCTGACACGTTAGCACTACTCCAAGCTGCAATTTCACTATCGCCATGTTCCCCTATAATAAAGGCGTGTATAGTTCTACTGTCTACACCTAGGTGCTGACCTAACTGATATTTTAATCTCGCTGTATCCAAAACCGTACCGGAACCAAGTACACGATTTTCTTCAAATCCACTCAGTTTCATAGCCACGTAAGTAAGAATATCCACCGGATTAGAAACAATGAGCAAAATACCCTTACATTTTCTTTTGGCAATCTCTGGGATAATCTGTTTAAAAATATCCACATTTTTGTGTACCAAATCCAGTCTGGTTTCCTCTGGCTTTTGGTTGGCACCTGCTGTAATTACAATAATAGATGCATCTACAATATCATCATAATCCCCTGCATAGATTTTCATAGGTCTTGCAAAAGGCACACCATGGCTAATATCCAAGGCTTCTCCCTCTGCCCTATTTCTATCTGCATCAATTAATACCATTTCTGAAAAAAGTCCGCTCTGCATTAACGCAAAGGCAGATGCCGAACCCACAAAACCGCAACCTATCATTGCGACCTTTCTAACATTTACTTCTGTGCATTGCTTTTTCATAAGCAAACCTCCATATTCTTTTTGGTAGTGTCAAATTTACTACCTATTTTTTATTTAAAAACCTTTATTTTCGGGAGTTTGCAAATAAAAAGAGCAATGACCTCCCTTTTTGAAGTATAATGAATTCACCACAAACCATTACCAACAAAGGAAACATTGCTCAT
>JBGVKZ010000020.1:0-102536 GCA_045124055.1 Lachnospiraceae bacterium
AGAAAATCAGGATACGATTGCCATTGTTCTCTTATCGCAGATTAAGGGAGAAGAACATCATTATCATATATTTGATTTTGAAATAGGAAAGATTATTATAGGAGAAGGTTCAGAATCTACGATATTAGAAGATGAAATAGTAGGGGAAGCAGATGAACAGGTGAAAGAGGAATTGATTGAACTGTTTGAAAAATATAATGTCTATTCTTGGGAAACGAAACCCCAGAAAACATGGAGTGGTGATATAGTAGGCACATTGCCAAGCTGGAGTTTTAAAGTAAAATTTAGTGATAATACAATATATAGAATTCATGGTGATACGTTTACAGACGAAACAGCCCCAGAATCTTTTGACCTTTTTGTCGATGACCTCAAAGCACTGGCTACAAGTTCACAAAATTAAAAAAACCTATATAAACTAAAGAAATTTATGCAAAAAGAGACTCCCCATTGAATCGCCTAATATGAAACGGTTCAATAGGGAGTTTCCTTTTCGCTTCCTAATTTTTTAATTCTCTACAATATTCCATACCTATTCCGTTTTTCGATTTTTCTCATATTTTTCAACAATGATATTTCGTACATAATCGGATGGCGATTTTTTAATGTCTGCCGGTAATTCATCAAGAATGATAGGTTCACAATATTCTATTGTAACATGAGTCTTTTTAATCCATGGAAAATGGTCTTCAAAAATACGATTCGTATTTGTAAGAACTACGGGTACAATAGGACAATTTGCCTTTGTGGCAATTTTGAAACTACCCTCATGGAATGGAAGGGTTTCCCCCTCTATTTTGGAACGAGTTCCTTCAGGGAAGATAAATATTGAAACGCCGTTTTTAATTTTGTGAACCGCATCGATAATCATTTTCGCACCGGCTTTTAAATCACTTCTATCTAAGAAAAGACAATTTAAGTAACGCATCCACGTACATAGCAGAGGAACTTTTGCAATTTCCTTTTTAGCAACAAAGCCTGTTAGACCAGGGACTCTTACATAAGTTACCACGATATCAAAAATACTGTGATGATTTCCAACATACAAAACAGGTTTATCTTTAGGAACATTTTCTTCGCCGATTACCGTAACTTTGATGCCGGATAAAATAATAATTACCCGAAAAGCCCAATTTACAATCGCCAGAGAACTTTTCTGCTTTACCTGCATATTAAATTTCCCGATAATCCATTCAATAAAAAAGATAGGAATACTACATATTAAAAAAATAACAACAAATAATGCAACAATGATTATACGCATATGAGTGCCTCACTTTCTCAAAATATTATATCCGAGGAAAACTTGGAAAGCAATAGGAATAGCATCGATGAAATATTAATAAAATATAAAAAATAGTTTTTTGAGGTGTATATGAGTCATAAAATGCGATTGATTGTCGTAACAATACTTCTTGTGTGTAGTCTTATTTTTACAGGCTGTAAAAAAGAGGAAAAAATCAGAGATTTGGATTTTACGGTGGTTTCCAGTGAATGTATTCCTACGGAGTTGCTTGAAGAAATTGAAACAAAAAAGCAGGGCGAATTCCAGTTGACCTTCCGTGACGGAAACTATTTGTATTTGTGCGTTGGGTACGGAAAGCAGAGTACAGGAGGATATAGTATTTGTGTAAAGGATTTATATTTAACGGATAAATCCATTGTACTGGATACGACACTTCTTGGTCCAAATCGAACAAAAGAGAAGGAAGTAAAGTCGGATACATTTCCATATATAGTAATTAGAATGGAATACATAGATGCAACTGTCATTTTTTCCTAGGTCTTATCATACATTTAAACAAGGCAGAATGGAGGATTATCAATGGAATTAGTAAAGAAAAATATACATTTTAATCGCATTACAAAAAATGCGAGGAATCAAATTACTTTGGAGGAAGATGTAAATATTCCTGATACAAAAGAAGACATTGAAAGTATCCTTTTTCATAATCAACGGGTAACGATTGAGGAAGTTAAGGTAGGCGACCAGAAAGTACACATTAGAGGAAGACTTAGTTATGCTATTTTATATCGTTCGGAAGAATCCGGTAGACTTTGTAGTATGGAAGGAAGTATCCCGATTGAAGAAAAATTGTATATGGAAGGTATAGAAAATTCCGATAAAGTTACTGTGAAAGCGTGCATAGAGGATTTTTCAGCAGGCATCATTAATTCAAGAAAAATCAGTCTACAATCTATCTTAGATTTAAAGGCCTATGTTCAGGAATTATACGATGAGCAAATTACTACTGCGGTAGAAGATGAAGAAAGCGAAGTGCTAAAAAAAGAATGCGAATTTACACAGCTTGCTGTATGTAAAAAGGATATTTTTCGCTTTCGAGAAAACATTACAATTCCAAACAATATGCCAAATGTAGAAGAAGTTATCTGGAAAAATATTTGCGTACAGGAATTCGAATGTAAAGCCCTGGACGGGCAGCTTTCGATTCAGGGGAAAGTCTTGGTGTTCATTATTTATGAAGGTGAAAGAGATAGCCATCATCAGACTTATCAGACTACAGTTCCATTTAATGCGACTTTGGAATGTTCTGGCAGCAATATGAATATGCTATCGGATATTTCTTATGATATTGTAGATAGTCAGGTGCATTTGGAAAGTGATTTTGATGGAGAAGCAAGAAGCTTTGGTATTGAAATGGTTTTTGAACTGGATATTAATATTTATGCCACAGAAAAAGTTGCAACATTATGGGATTTATATGGAATCCAAAAAGAATTAACGCCTACTACAGAAAATATAAGCTACGATGTTCTTTCTATGAACCAAAATGGCAATATGAAAGTCGCGGATACGGTTCGAATTCCTGGTATGGAAGAAGGGAATTGCAGAATTTTATATGGTGAAGGCGATAGTATTTTAGAAAAGTACGAGGTGACAGAGGAAGGCATTATGGTACACGGAATGCTACAATGTCAGGTGCTTTTTGAACAGGGAAACGAAGAAAATGAATATAATAGTGGTCAGAGTATGATTCCGTTTAGCCAATTAATCGAATTTCCGAAGGACACAAATACAAATTGGAAAGATATTTTAAATAACCTCTCTTGTAATATTCAGTTACATTGCAATCTTATACAGTTTGCACCAGCGGGAGAGGGAGAAATGGAAGTTCGTGCAAATGTGGATTATGGGCTTTTAATGTTTGAGAAGAAAATGGGCAGAAACATTACAGGTGTTGATGTAAAAGAAATGGATATGGAAAAATGCAACAATTTGCCGTCTATGGCAATCTATTTTGCAAAACCGGGAGACAGCTTATGGGAAATGGGTAAAAAGTATTGCGTGCCAATCAGACAGATTCGAGAAATGAATCACATTTCCAGTGAGGACATCAAAACCGGAGAAAGAGTGCTCATTGTCAGAGGGGCATATTCATAAATTATTATTATACATCATAAAATAAATTATAGAGTGTGTGACAAGATGAAAAAATAAGCCAGCGTCCTTTTTCCTTTAGACGCTGGCTTAATACTTTGCTTTCCTAAATTATTCTGTAACGGATTCTGTTTCTGTTTGTGGATTAATTAACTTATCAAACTTTTCAAAAACAGCATCATAAGTTCTCTGGCAAATAGAAGGTAATTCTCCGCCCCAAGTTTTTTCAGCCTGCTTGTAACCTTTTTCAAAAGCAGCCTTCATTTCTTCTAATTTATCTGGGTCATCGCCACAAAGTGCAACTGCAAAATCTATAATACGATTAGAAGTTGCTTCTACGCCCCAGTAGCCATCTTCTGCAATATCTGCCTGAGCCTGAGCTTTTGTAGCAGCATCTACTGTAAAGTTACCACTTGACAAAATAGACCAAATATCATTAGCCTGTCCGTAAGTCTGAGTCTGTTTGTTGATTGTGCGGAAAACGATGGACTGTAATTGTGCCATACGTGCTTCCTGGTCAGCTTGCAACTGAGCTTTCAGTTCTTTATTTTTTTCCAGTTTAACAGCCTGTTTTTCTTCATTCTGCTGTTTAGTTACTTCACTTGGTTCATATACAACGCCTTCATTTACGGCTTTAGAAGTAGAGTTTTCTGCTTCCTTAGTCACAGAAGTTTTTGACGTATATGCACTATAAGCTTCAGTTACGTTAGTAGTTACATTTGTAATTCCATTTACATTCATACTTTTTCCCTCCTTGGTAGTGCATTAATCTACTTTATCTTATCATACACTATTTCGGCATAAATATCAAAAACTTTATAGGTTTACAGAAAAAAATATTATTAAAATAAAAATAGCGTGACAAACCAAATTAGTATAGCTATAATACACAGTGTAGAAGGTGCGTAAAAAGGGGATGAGAGTATGAGTGAAATATTAGTAAATCATGAGGCAGTCATCAACGAAGCGAAAGTTATCGAGGAGGCTGCCCAATTTTTTTCTTATAAAACTTTGCATAATCCGGATATAAACACCATGTTGGTTGCAAATGACAGTGGCAAAAGTGCATATTATGATTCACAGCGGACGCTATCATTGTTACAAAGTGGAATTGAAAAAGAAGTAGAAAATATTAAGAAAATGGACCAAGAATATTTAAAATGCGATAATTCCATAGCAAATGCTACAAAGGTTATAGTAGAAACAAGTGGTATGTAGAGGGATAGAATGAAGAATACAGAAAAAGAAGAAGCTTTGCAATGGAGGAGTATGAGGAAGCGAAAGAGACTACGGCCAATGTAGAGTTTATACAGAATTATTTTGAGGATGCGAAAGCTGCCAATACCTATGCAGATTATAGTTGCTGTGCGAATATTGTAGAATATGATACATATAACGTAAATGGCAGAAAATTATATGCATATGAGGGAAAATTAACTGAATCAAAAATACGAAAAGTAAATGAGTTATTAAATTTTCCTGTTACCTTGGATGAAATATTCAATAATCCAGTTCAAATATGGGAAGAGACTGAAAAAAAGGATGAAATACAAGGTTGGAGAGACACATATAGGAAGATAATAGAGAATGAGATTTGAATGAAATAAGCGGGGAAAAAGAATGAAAAAGTGGTTAAAAGTAGTTTTATGGATTGTATGCATAGTGTTACAAGAAATCATAGTCATATTTGGTGCCTTCTTCTTTTATGACTATTCTAAGGCAAAACAGAGAATAGAGGAATTGGCAGAAGAACCGTATTTTACCAGGTTTGAATTAACAGCCGAGGAGGTGGAGCTATTTTTGGGTACTATGGCGGTACTATAGTTCCAAAATGGGATAAACAATGGTATTTACCACATTGGCCAGACTATTCTTATTATAGATTTTACAGTCAAGGGACAGAACCGGATATAAAAGTTGCGGTATTAAATTATTGGTTGTTCATAGAAAAAAATAATTATCCACAGGAAATAGATGATATTGTAACCAAATATGGTTTTGCAAAAACTAATCAAATAACGAAAGATTGGGTGTTTGACAATAATCGACAATCATTAGAATTAGCTATAGCTATGGATAATATAGGTAAAGATTTGAAAGATCAGGAGTTAGTAGATGAGGCATATCATACTTGTATGATAGAATGCAATATTACGGCTATTGCGTGTACGCAAATAGTTCAAATACCATATAGCTTTCTGAAGTAAGCTTTGAACGTCGAAGATAATAATAAGGGGATTTGGAATGAAAAAAAGAAAATGTATTAAGATAATCTTGGCTATATTGATTATTTTAGTTCAGGATGTTCTATTATCAATAGGAATAGTAAATTATATAGAAAAAGAGGAAGAAGAAGAGAGAAAAAGCACAATACCATATTTTACGGATAAAGGATTGAAATATGGTGAAATAAGATTTATGCGAGAATATTTTAGGGTAGAGGAAGACCCGTATAGTTTGTTTTTTGAAGAGGAACATTGGCCAGATTATAGTTATTATACGATAGAACCTACGGAAAATACAGAAAAAGTAGTGTCACTTGTTAATTATCATTTGTTTATAAATCCAGACGAAAGCGATGAAAAAGCTCTAGAAATTGCAAAAGAATATGGTTTCTCGGAAGATAATTGGATTACAGTCGATTGGGTTATGGAGAATCCCAAAGATGCGGTTAAAATTTGTGATGAATTAGGGTATGATTCTTGGAATCATGAATTGATTAGGGAAGGCTATGAAGTGGGGGATTATTATATGATTCATAAGAGTACATCAGAGGAATAGATGAGTGAAGATTATTCGTGGGCATTAGAATATCCCTATGAAGCCACGGAGGGCTCTAATTCAATGAAATATAGCAAATCAATAAAACCATTTGGTTAATGAAACCAAGTGGTTTTTAATATGTGCATTATACAATATTGATAATTTCAGAAAAATTGTATATAATTAAATACAATCATTGTATACAAAATACAAATGCGAGAAGGAACATAGGATTATGGATAAAGTAGTTACAAAAGCTTATGCAAAAATAAACTTAGGATTAGATGTATTGAGAAAAAGACCTGACGGCTATCACGATGTGAAAATGATTATGCAGACCGTGGATTTGTATGATGTGTTGTCAGTGTCTAAAAAAGAGGAAAACACCATTACCATTTCCACACAGAAAGAAGAATTGCCTGTCAATGAAGATAATCTTATTTATAAGGCAATAAAATTGATGAAAGATACTTATGGATTTGAAGGTGGCGTTCACGTAGATTTAGTAAAAAATATTCCGATTGCGGCGGGAATGGCAGGCGGTAGTACTGATGCAGCAGGTGCTATGCGAGCTGTGAACGAGCTTTTTGAAATCAATAGACCATTAAAAGAACTGGAGCAGATTGCGGTAAAGATTGGTGCAGATGTGCCGTATTGTGTGCAAGGTGGAACTGTTTTATCGGAAGGAATCGGGGAGTTGCTGACCAATCTTCCTGATGCACCACAGTGCATTTTGTTGATTGCGAAACCGGACATTTCAGTGTCTACCAAATATGTATATGAAAACCTGAATTTACCAAGTATTGAAAAACACCCAGACATAGATGCTATGGTGAAAACCATAAAAGAAGGCGATATGCAAGGTATGATAGAGCAGATGGATAATGTGCTTGCCAGTGTCACAGAACAGAAATATGAAATTATCGGCAAGATAAAAAAGACGATGATAAAACAGGGGGCACTTAAAGCACTAATGAGTGGTAGCGGCCCAACGGTATTCGGTATTTTTGATACGATGGTACAGGCGGCAAGTGCCTATGATGCCATTAAAGAGAATGCTATGGCAAAGGAAATTTTCATTTCTAAGTTTATCAATCCAAAGGAGGAAAACCTATGAGTGACCAGTTACAATTAGGGATGGACGAATTTTTACCACTTCGAGACGTTGTGTTTAATACTTTAAGACAGGCAATTTTAACAGGAGAATTAAAACCCGGAGAAAGGCTTATGGAAATTCATTTGGCCAATCGTTTGGGAGTAAGCAGAACGCCAATTAGGGAAGCAATTAGAAAATTGGAATTAGAAGGACTTGTTACTATGATTCCAAGAAAGGGTGCAGAAGTTGCCCAGATTACTGAAAAAAGTATGAAAGATGTCTTGGAAGTAAGAAGAACCCTAGATGCTCTTTCAGCAGAACTTGCCTGTGAAAGAATTACTAAAGAGGAAGAAGAAAAGCTGGCAATAGCTTGTCAGAACTTTGAAGATGCAGTGAAAACAAAAGATGCAAAAGTGATTGCCAAAGCAGATGTGGCACTTCACGATATTATTGCGGCCGCCACGGGAAACCAAAGATTAATTCAACTGATTAATAATCTTGCAGAGCAAATGTACCGCTATCGTTTTGAGTATATAAAGGATACAAGTCAGCATGAAAGAATCATTACAGAGCATAGAATTATCTATGAAAGTATTGTGAAAAAAGATAAACAGGCGGCTTCCGATATGGCGAAAACTCATATTGATAATCAGGAAAAAGCTGTTATCAACCGTATTCGTTTAGAACAGGCAAATAAAAAGTAATGTTTAAAATATAATAATAGTGGCAATCCTTTTTATGTCGACGGAAAAGAGGATTGCATATGAAAAAAAGAGCAGTATCATTATTTTTAGTAGTTTCTATGAGTTTTACGATGTTGTACCCAAGTCTTTCCTTAAATGACAATGTATTACAATGTGTGGAATATGAGGATGCAGAGGGAGAAGTCGTAATAATTGATGGACAGCAGGTTCCTTTGTCAGAATTGATAAAGGCTCCAAATGAACAGAAAAAATTCAAACTGAAATTTCTAGAAATAATTTATGAGCTTTGCAAATAATGTGGAGAGAAAAAAGATGGAAAGAGCGAATAAAAATGCACCCATCGGCGTATTTGATTCAGGTGTGGGTGGTTTAACTGTTGCCAGAGAAATTATGCGTCAAATTCCAAATGAAAAAATTGTGTATTTTGGAGATACGGCACGAGTGCCATATGGAAGTAAATCAAAAGAAACCATTACAAGATTTTCAAGACAGATTGTACGTTTTCTTGAGACTCAAAAAGTAAAGGCAATCGTTGTTGCCTGTAATACTGCCAGTGCCTATGCCTTAGATGAACTGGAAAAAGAAGTAGATATTCCAATTATCGGTGTGGTAAGGCCGGGAGCAAAAGTGGCTGCTAATGCCACAAAAAATGGTAAAATTGGAGTTATTGGAACGGAAGGAACGATTTCCAGTGGGATTTATGCTTCTTACATAAAACAAATTAAAAGTGACGTAGAAGTGATTGGAAAAGCGTGTCCATTATTCGTACCTTTAGTAGAAGAAGGTTTGTGGGAAGACCCTGTAACCGACGAAATAGCAAAACGGTATTTGGCAGAACTCAGCCATTTGGATAAGGATATTGACACCTTGATTTTGGGTTGTACTCATTATCCACTCATTCGCTCAACGCTTGGTCGAATTATGGGAGAAAAAGTTACCTTGGTAAATCCGGCATACGAAACTGCCAGAGAATTAAAAGAACTTTTAATTGAAAAAGAATTGTTAAACGACAAAGAATTAGGACTTGGAGATAACCGATATCAATTCTTTGTAAGTGATAAAGCAGATAAATTTCAGAATTTTGCCAATTCCATTATTAAATATGGAATTTTATCTGCTAAAGTAATAAACATTGAGGAATATTAGAATGACAAAAGATGTATTGTTATCCATTGTTGGTTTATATAGTGAAGACAATGATGAGGAACCTTCTTTAGAAAAGGATTCGCTGGAAACACTTTCGCCAGCAGAATTTTATGTTAAAGATGGCATGTATTATATTTTTTACGAAGAACTTTTAGAAGGTGTTACAGGTATTACAAAATGCCGAATGAAATGTAAAGAAAAGTATTTTGAACTGACCAGAAAAGGCGAGGTATCGGTGCAGCTTCTCTTTGAAGAAGGCAAAAAGACCCTCAACACCTATCAAATGCCTTATGGAACATTAGTAGTTGGTTTAGATACCAGAGAAATTCGTATAGAAGAAAGTGAAGATGAAATTAAGATACAAATTCACTATGCGATGGAAATTGACTATCAGCAGGTTTCGGATAATGAAATAAGTATTGTCATCAAATCTGTAAAAGCAAAGAATTAGACATAAAAAGCTACCGAATCCGGTAGCTTTTTGATTGTTTGCCTTATTTTATTGGGGTAGCACCTGCTTTTTCCTGCATTTTAGCAACCCAATTTTTGAATTTTCCTTTTTTCTTTTTCGGTTCTTCCTGTTTGCTGTTGCCACGAATACCTTTTACATCTGTAATGTAGATACCACTCACACTTGCTTTTACTTCTTTTTTCACTGGAATGGAGTCAAAAATCTTCGCATCACATACCAAAGATAAAATCTGTGGGCCAACCTTGGCTTTAACGATTGGGAGCTTAGAACCTCTCATCATTTTCGGAGTTTGTTCAAGCACAGCCTGAGGAAGTCCGGCATCTTTTAATTTCATCATTTTCTTATCAATAATCAGCATTGAAACAGTCTGTTTATACTGGGCAATCTGTTCTTCCTGTTCTGCCTGCTTTTTCTGCATCTTTTTACCAAAGAAGTATAGAGCAATTATGGCAGCTACAAGAATGACTGCAATTACAATTAGTACAATCTTCCATGTATCCATATAAAAACCTCCAAAATATTTCCTCAATTTCGTAAAATTTATTTTAACATTGTTTCTTTATGAAAGCAAGGGAAAAACAAAGGAAGAAAACGCAACAATATTTGAAAAATGTGAGAAACTACGATATACTAAAAGATAAGAGTTTTTAGAAAGGAGACAATATCGTGGACGTATTTTGGGAGAACGTTAAGGTAGTATTTAGTTTCATATGGGATAATCTAATTTATATCAATATGATTTTTGCCATCATTATTGTCTTTTTTCAGAGAAAAGAACCGAAATCTTCATGGGCATGGCTTTTAATTCTTTATTTTATTCCCATCATTGGTTTTATTTTTTATCTTTTGGCAGGTACTGACGTGCACAAGAGGAAAATGTTTAAAAATAAAGAAGTAGAAGACCGAATCAGTGATGTTGTCAGACGCCAGGAATATCATGCATATTCGGGAAGTCTGGAAAAGCTGGACCCTCGCCTTAAGGGGTATTCTGATTTGGTACTTTATAACTTAGAAACGCAGGGTGCAATGCTAAGTAGTAATAATGATATCAAGATTTTTTCAGATGGAAAAGAAAAATTTGCGGCATTAAAAGAGGATATTAGAAATGCCAAAGAATTTGTGCATTTACAATACTACATTTTCAAAAAGGATGAAGTTTTTGAAGAAATTGTGGAAATTCTGAAGGAGAAGGTAAAACAGGGTGTAGAAGTCCGGGTGCTTTTTGATGCAATGGGTTGTAGAACAATTTTCAAAAAGTATTGGAAACAGTTAAATAAAGAGGGAATTGAGACAGCAGAGTTTTTCCCGGCACTTTTTGGAAAAATCAATCTGCGTGTCAATTATAGAAATCATAGAAAAATCGCGGTTATTGATAATAAAATCGGGTATGTAGGCGGATTTAATGTAGCTAGGGAGTATATAGGTGAGGATAAAAAGTTTGGCTATTGGAGAGATACCCATCTTAGAATTTGTGGTAGTGCGGTTTCAAATCTGCATATGCGTTTTATTTATGACTGGAACTATGCGGCCAAGCAAAATTTGTTTGGCGATGTGAAATATATGTATGTAGAACCATATGAAAGTAAGGATAAATGCGAAGTCCAGATTATTTCAAGTGGACCGGATTCGCAGCTTCAAAATGTGAAGAACAATTATTTGCGATTGATTTCCAAGGCAGAACACAGCATTTATATTCAGACGCCTTACTTTATTCCAGATGAATCTATGTTGACGGCGTTAACCATTGCAATACACTCTGGCGTGGAGGTACACATTATGATTCCTTGCAAGCCGGACCATATGTTTGTATATGAGGCGACCTGTTCCTACATAGGTGAATTGGTAAAAGAGGGGGCCCATTGCTATACTTATGACAATGGATTTTTGCATGCCAAGACGATGACAGTGGACGATAAGGTTTCTATTTGCGGCACAGCCAATATGGATATTCGAAGTTTTGCATTGAATTTTGAAGTTGCGGCAGTGGTTTATGATGAAAATAAGGCACGCGAAATGCGTCTTTTGTTTGAGGAAGATGTGAAAAAATCTACCAAGATTACGAAGGATATACACGAAAAGAGAAGCTTATGGTTCCGAATCCGCGAGAGAGTCTGCCGTATGCTTTCGCCAATTTTGTAACTGTGGTAAATTTATGAAAAATGATAAAGTTAAGCAAGAAATACTTTTATGATGGTGCGATTTGTGATATAACAAATATGTTGTGATATTTTTTAAGGAGAACTATTATGAAAAAGAAATTTTTAGTAGCTGTTTTAACAGCAGCAATGCTTCTTTCTTTTACAGGTTGCGGCGAGAAGGAAGAAAGCAAGGAAACTGTCGATGATACATTTGTTTTAAGTGAAGCCAACTTAGACAAATATATTACTTTGAATGAAGATTACGATGTTTTCAATTTGGAAATTGAAAATATTGAAGTAACAGATGATGAAATTAATACACAGATTAACAATCTGATTTATGACTGTGCTCCTTCTAAAGAAAGCCTTCAAACATTGGTAACAAGACCAATTGTAGAGGGAGATACGGTAAATATTGATTATGTAGGTACAAAGGACGGAGTTGCTTTTGAAGGTGGCACTTCTTCTGGTGGCACAGATTTGGAAATTGGTTCTAACAGCTATATTGATGGCTTTGAAGATGGGCTGATTGGAAAGAAACCAGGAGATGTAGTAACTCTTGATTTGACTTTCCCTGAAAATTATACACAGGCGGATTTGGCAGGTCAGGCAGTACAGTTTGAAGTAACGATTCACTATATTTTACCTACCTATGCAGACATCACTGATGTTAATGTACCGGATTTGTACGATGGACTTAGTACAATGGATGAATTAAGAGCACAGGTTTCACAGGATATTTACGATAGCATTTATGCTCAATCAGTAGAATATGCAATTATTGATGCGATTGCAACAAAATGCACTTATGCGGAAGAACTTCCACAGTCATTAATTGATACTTCTTATGAAAACATTATGACAAACCTTGAAACCTACGCAAATTACAATGGAATGGATTTGGAAACTTATATTTATCTTTCCTACTATCAGGATTTGGAAACATTCCAGAATGAAACAGCGTATGAACTTGCAAAATATAATGCACAGTATTTATTGTTCTGCCAGGCTTATGCCAATGAAAAAGGTTTGAATATTACTGAGGACGAATTAAATGCTCAGTTGCAGGAATATGTAGATTATTATGGTTTTGAATCTATTGAAGCTGGCTTTACAGAAGCAGATAAAGATTCTATCAAAAATTCTATGATGAATATGAAAGTTCTTGATTACCTTATTGACAATGCAAATGTAACTATGGTTTCATCTAGTACAGAAGAAGAGTAATCAACCTGGGAGGAAGAAAAAATGGATTTAACAGATATCCGCGACTTATATCGTGACAGAGAAAAATATATTGGTAAAGAAGTAACCGTAGGTGGTTGGGTAAGAAGTAACCGTGACTCTAAAGCTTTTGGCTTTATCGTAGTAAATGACGGAACATATTTTGAAACCCTTCAGATTGTATATGATGCAGAAAAAATTGCAAACTTTGATGTTATCAGCAAATTGAACGTAGGTAGTGCGATTGTTGCAAAAGGTGTTATCGTAGAAACTCCTAACGCAAAACAGCCTTTTGAAATGCAGGCTATGGAAGTTATGGTAGAAGGTGTGGCTGGTGCAGATTATCCACTCCAGAAAAAGAGACACAGTTTTGAATATTTAAGAACTATTACACATTTAAGACCTAGAACAAATACTTTCCAGGCAGTTTTCCGTGTACGTTCTTTAATTGCATATGCGATTCATACTTTCTTTATGGAAAGAGGATTTGTTTATGTTCATACACCAATTATCACAAGTTCTGACTGTGAAGGTGCAGGAGAAATGTTCCAGGTAACTACCTTGGATATGGAAAATCCTCCACGCAACGAAGACGGAAGTGTAGATTATAGTAAAGATTTCTTTGGCAAACAGACAAACTTAACAGTAAGTGGTCAGTTGAATCTTGAAACTTATGCTTTTGCTTTTAAAAACGTATATACTTTTGGACCAACTTTCCGTGCAGAAAACTCTAATACAACAAGACATGCAGCAGAATTCTGGATGATTGAGCCGGAAATCGCTTTTGCAGATTTAAAAGATGATATGATTTTAGCAGAATCTATGTTAAAATTTGTAATTCGCTATGTACTCGATAATGCACCGGAAGAAATGAAATTCTTCAACCAGTTTATCGATAATGGCTTAATCGAAAGATTGGAGCATGTATGTAATTCTGACTTTGGTCACGTAACATACACAGAAGCTATTAAATTATTGGAAAAACACAATGATGAATTTGATTATAAAGTATTCTGGGGTTGTGATTTACAGACAGAACACGAAAGATATTTAACAGAAAAGGAATTTAAACGTCCTGTTTTTGTTACAGATTATCCAAAGGAAATCAAAGCGTTCTATATGAAATTAAATGAAGATGGAAAAACAGTTGCGGCTATGGACTGTCTTGTACCAGGAATTGGCGAAATTATCGGTGGCTCACAGAGAGAAGATAATTTGGAAGTTCTGGAAAAACGTATGGAAGAATTAGGACTTAATAAAGAAGACTACGGTTTCTATCTTGACCTCAGAAAACATGGTTCTGTTCGTCACGCAGGCTTTGGACTTGGCTTTGAAAGATGCGTAATGTACTTAACTGGTATGGGCAATATCAGAGACGTATTACCATTCCCAAGAACAGTGAAAAACTGCGATTTATAGGAAGGATTTTTATGACACGCAGAAAACGAGTATTGTTGGGGCTTATTCTTTCTTTGACAATTATGACAGTAGTGGTAGAACCTGCGAGTGCTACCACTATTTCTGATATACAGACGCAAATTCAGCAAAATCAGAATGCACTGGATAACATCAATAGTCAAATTGGTGATATGGAAAGTGAACAGGAAATTTTAGAAGAAGAAATTGCCGATATCAACGCAGAAATGATTAACTTAATGACAAGTATCGGTCTTTTGGAAGACAATATTGCCCAAAAGGAAGTGGATATTGCTGCTGCCCAGGTAGAATATGAGAACGCGGTAGCACTGGAAGAAAAGCAATACGCTGAAATGCTAGTTCGTATGCAGTTTATGTATGAACAAGGCAATTCCAGTCTGCTTTCTATGTTATTTGGTGCGGATAGTTTTTCAGATATGTTAAATAAGGCTGATTATATTGAACAGCTATATGTTTACGACAGAAACCAGTTGCAGACATATCAGGAAACCACGGTAATGGTAGCGGATATGAAAGCCAACCTGGAAACAGAAAAAGCGTCCCTTCTTACCGACAAACTTTCTATGGAAGAACAGGAAGCGGAGCTGGATACGATATTGACTAGAAAACAGGCAGAAGTAGCCAATTATGAATCTATGCTTGCAGAGGCGGAGCGTCAGGCACAGGAATACAAGAATTTAATTAAAGCAGAACAAAAAGAATTGGCAAAATTACAGGCAGGAAATACCACAGCCAATAATGGCAGTTACACGGTAACAGCCTTTGATACTTCGATTATTGATAATTCCACAGGTAGTACCACAGGTAAAAATATTGCAAAATATGGTTGCCAGTTTATTGGAAATCCATACGTTTATGGTGGTACAAGCCTGACTAATGGTGCAGATTGTTCCGGTTTTATCTACCGTATTTATGCAGATTTTGGATATTCCCTTCCGAGAACCTCGAAGGCAATGAGAAGTTGTGGAACAGAAGTCAGCTATGAAAATGCCCAGCCAGGTGATATTATTTGCTATGATGGTCATGTGGGTCTTTATTGTGGTGGTGGTTATATTGTTCACGCAAGTACAGCGAAAACAGGTATCAAGATAAGTAAAGCTACTTATAGAACTATTTTAAGCGTAAGACGAGTGGTTGAATAGAATAAAAATCCCTTAAGTAGAACAGGCATATGAACCAAATCTACTTAAGGGATTTTTTTATTTTAAATTCATAATCTTTTTAATGTTTGCCACAATGGCATTGCTATTCTTTGGTCTTAAGGCAGAGCCCTCTGCAATATGTTTAGTATCTACCACAGCATTCTGGAATAAAATTTCCAACTGGTCAAAATCTGCAGCCATATATTCCAGCTCAAAATGATATAATACCTCCGAAAGTGGTAAAATATTATTGATTCTTGGGTTAGTATCATAGGTTGCCTTGATGGCACGATACAATACAAATTTTGCTGGAATATTTTCCAGTATCCATTCCTGGTCAAACCAAATAAATTTCTTATCTTTTATAAATGCATTTCGCATAATCATATCGAGATATCCGATTTTTAAAACAGGACCATATTTCGCACAATTTTCATCCATAGAAAAATCTAAAGTATACATTAAATTGTCTTCTGGAGCAATTTCCTCGGAGGATTTTAAAATATCCTTATATAAGGTATCTAATAAAATATACGCATCGGTAATATTGTGCTCATCTAAGTGTTTAATAAATGCATCTTCTAATAATTCATCCTGACAAAATGGAGAAACTAATTTGTTATCCACATAGTCACAAGGTAAAACATCAAGCCCGTGTGTAGCCATAGATTTCATATTTTCATAAGTCTGCTCTAAATGCGATGCATTCTGGGTATTCTGTGCTAAAAGTTTTTCGACAGTTTCATTTGACATAAAGCGAGTAATGATTCTTTGTTCATTAAATCGGTCAGTACTCATACTGGCGAAGGTTACATGATTTTCGATATCTACATCGCTACATTCCACTAAGAAAGAGTTGGCAAAAAATTCAAATACGTTATTCGCAATAATGTCGTTATATAAAGCTTTTTCATTTGCAACAAGTGTAGAGTCATTAGGAACATAATAAGGACTTACACTTTGTATGCTAGAATGTGTTGGCAAACATTCTTCAGAATATACCACAGAAGGCAATTTATAATCAGGCATAGGATAGTAAAAATAAGTATTTTTAAAGCCACTGTCTTTGATGAGTGCATCTAATGCCTGTTTAGAAAAAGTACGACATTTTTTCTGTGTCAAAGTGTACTGGTTAATGCCTGCGAATGAAACAGAGACATGGTCCTCCTGTGCCCCACACCAGTATTTTAGTCCATATTGGTTTTCAATAGCAATGAGTAGTTTACCATTGGGCTTTAACAAGCCTTTGATCTTCTTCAGAAAATCAAGATATGGATTTTCGGTATCGGTGTAGCTGCCCTGGTATTCCAAAACACCAATCAGAGTAATATAATCAAATTTTTGAGTAAATTTAATGTCATTTAAGTTACCGACAATGATTTCAAGATTTTCTTTCTCGCGGCAACGAAGCAGAGCAGAAGTAGCTCTTTTCTTTGACAATTCAACGGCAGTCACAGATTTGCAACTATCACATAAAAGACCTGTGATAGCACCAAGGCCACAGCCTATTTCAAGAACAGTGCTTTCTTTGTCGAAGGGATACCAGTTTAATATGTTTCTTCTGATATGTGACAAATGGTAGTAAGTGGGCCAGTTAAAATTATTGTATATGGCATCCACATAATCTTCAGGTTCGTTTTTTGCAATGAGTTCTATGATTCTATCTTCTACATTGCCGTCGGTATATAAATCTTCATTTTCGTACCAAGTAAGGTTAAAAGTTGGCTTTGGATTGAGTGCTTCAATATATTTTTCCATAACAATATCCTCCCGTTTATTCTAATGAAATTACTTCCAAATAAGGTTTCATTGCCCAGTCCCCGAATACTTCTTCAGACAATTCTGCCATATCACTTGCGTGGAATGGTATTCCAGCATAAGTATACATACCGTGTTGTAAAGCAAGGTCTTCGGTGTAGTCCTCTAAAAAGTAGATATTATCAATTCGTACAGAGCCTTGTGTGTACTGACAAACCATAGGAATGACACCGGTTTCTTCTTCATTAATCGTTACGCTTCCGTCAGGGTGTTTTGTAAAGGTCACGATTGCCATCCCTTCTAACATACATTCTACCTGTTTTTGTGTGGAAACGTAGTTGCCAAGGGAATAATAGCAAAGGCTTCGATTTCCATTGTCACTTTCCACATAGGAAACAGGTTGTACCACGTGTGGATGGGTTCCAATGATTAAATCTGCACCGGCCTCTGTCATCTGCTTGGCAAATTCTTCTTGATAAGAAGATTGCGTCGTGTTGTATTCTGTGCCCCAGTGTGGACAGACAACTACCACATCTGCAATTTCTTCCGCTTCTTCAATATCTTCAACAACTCTTGGATTCAAGGTTGTAAAATCAATCATACGTGTACTTTCATCATAGGCACAGAGAATATCCATATATCCTTCATATCGAGAAGGGAAACTTTCCATATTTGGTCCATAAGTATAGTTTAGGAAAGCAAAAGTAACTCCTTCTACTTCCATCGTCTGTATAGGTGGATTAGTATCTGGTTCTCCTCGCATACCGCAGATAAGCATATCCGGGTAATTTTCTGCCCAGAAAGAAGCACAGTGTAAAATACCATTAAGGCCCTGGTCAGCAGTGTGATTTGTAGATTGTAAAACTACATTAAACCCTGCCTCTACAATAGCATCACCTACCTCGGTTCTGGAATTGAAACTAGGATAGCCTGCATAGCCATTTTGCCCAATCTCATTTCCGCCAAAGATAGTCTCCTGATTGATGATTTTGATATCGGCATCCTCTAAATAGGGCTTGATAGTATCAAATAGAAAAGAGTAATCGTAGGTGCCATCTTCCATCTGTCCGGTTAAATGCACGCCCATATGTAATAGGTTGTCTCCTACTGCCAAAAGACGAATTTCGGTATCTTCTGGAATCGGTTCTGCCACGGGTTCAGAAATTATCGTATCAGATATGGAGTTGTTCTTTTCTGAAAGAACGGTAGTGGCTTCTTCGCCATAGAAGTTGTCCTTTAGAAGCAACGCCAAAATGGCAACTAAGGCAACACAAGTGATTGATAAACTGATAATCAGTGAAATTTTAATCTTTTTCATAATAACCTCTGTTTTTCCATTATATAAAGATTGCTATGTAGGGAGTTTATCATATTTTATATAAAAAACCAATCCTAATCCTATGTTCTCACGGAAAGAAAGCCGTTGTTTTGTTGATTATTTTATATTCCAATGATATAATCAACTTTAACGGTGCACAGCATTAATAATGTACATTGGGAGAGAAAAACTATGCCTATTACAGAATTTTTAGAGAGAAATGCGAGAGAGTTTCCAAATGATATCAGTTTAGTGGAAATTAATCCGGAGATTAAAGAAACCAGACGAGTTACTTGGAAAGAATTTGAACTCATCGAACCAAATCCGAAGACCAGTTATAGACGTGAAATTAGCTGGAGTGTTTTTAATGAAAAAGCAAATCGTTTTGCAAATCTGTTACTTCAGAGAGGAATCAAAAAGGGTGATAAAGTAGCTATTTTGATGATGAACAGCTTAGAGTGGTTGCCAATTTATTTTGGTATTCTGAAAACCGGTGCTTTGGCTGTACCTCTTAACTTCCGTTATTCCGCAGATGAAATTGAATATTGTGTCAACCTGGCAGAAGTGGATATTTTAGTGTTTGGGAATGAATTTATTGGTCGTGTGGAAGAAATTGCAGACAGAATCAGTAAAGGAAGACTTCTTATTTATGTAGGAGAAGGTTGCCCGGCTTTTGCAGAGGATTATAATTCTTTATCAGCCAACTGTTCCAGCCAGTCACCAGATATTGTCTTGACTGATGATGACGATGCAGCCATTTACTTTTCTTCAGGAACTACTGGCTTTCCGAAGGCGATTTTACATAAACACAAAAGCCTGGTGCATTCATGTAAAGTAGAACAGAATCACCACGGACAGCAAAAAGACGACGTATTTTTATGCATTCCGCCGCTCTATCATACAGGTGCAAAAATGCACTGGTTCGGTAGCCTTTTATCTGGTAGTAAAGCAGTTTTATTGAAAGGCACAAAGCCGGAATTTATTTTAGACGCTGTTTCCAAAGAAAAATGTACGATTGTATGGCTTTTAGTTCCGTGGGCACAGGATATTTTGGAAGCGATTGAAAGCGGTAGAGTGAAGTTAGAAGATTATGAGTTAGACCAGTGGAGACTTATGCACATTGGTGCACAGCCAGTTCCACAGAGTTTGATAAAAAAATGGAAATCGATTTTCCCAAATCACGCTTACGATACAAACTATGGTTTGTCAGAGTCTATTGGACCAGGTTGTGTCCATCTTGGAGTAGAAAATATACACAAAGTAGGTGCTATCGGTAAGGCAGGTTACGGCTGGGAAGTAAAGATTGTTGATGAAAACCGTAATGAAGTAGCGAAAGGCGATGTGGGAGAACTTGCAGTAAAAGGTCCTGGCGTTATGACTTGCTACTATCGTGATGAAAAGGCCACCAAGGAAGTGCTTGGCGACGGCTGGCTCTTTACGGGAGATATGGCACAGGAAGACGAAGACGGCTTCATCTTCTTAGTAGATAGAAAGAAAGACGTTATTATCAGTGGTGGTGAAAACCTGTATCCTGTCCAGATTGAAGACTTTATCCGCACCAATGATAAAGTACATGATGTGGCGGTTATTGGCTTGCCGGATAAACGACTTGGAGAAATTGCAGCAGCCATTATTGAAGTCAAAGAAGGTATGAATTTGACCAAAGAGGAAGTGGATGAATTCTGTATGAGATTACCTAGATATAAACGTCCTCACGCTGTGATTTTTGCAGATATTCCACGTAATCCAACAGGAAAAATTGAAAAACCAAAGCTTCGTGAAATTTATGGTGCAAATAAATTAATCGCAGAACAGAATATGGGCTAGAAATGGAGAAGAAATATGAGTGAAGTAAAAATTATGCTGGGCAATGAAGCCATTGCCAGAGGTGCTTATGAAGCTGGCGTAAAAGTATCCGCTGCTTACCCAGGCACGCCAAGTACAGAAATTAGTGAAAATATTGTAAATTATCCGGAAATATATGCAGAGTGGTCTCCAAATGAAAAAGTTGCTATGGAAGTTGCTATTGGTGCTTCTGTCAGCGGTACAAGAGCTATGGCATCTATGAAACACGTAGGTGTAAACGTAGCTTCTGACCCACTTTATACGGTTTCCTATATCGGTGTAAACGGTGGTTTGGTTTTAGTGGCAGCAGATGACCCGGGACTTTATTCTTCTCAGAATGAGCAGGATACAAGATGCGTGGCAAGAGCCGCTATGGTTCCTGTTTTGGAGCCATCGGACTCTCAGGAAGCAAAAGATTTTATGAAGTATGCTTTTGATTTGTCCGAAAAATACGACACACCAATTATTTTGCGTACAACTACACGTCTTTCTCACTCACAGGGTCCAGTTACCTTAGAGGAAAGATGTGAACCGATTGATATTCCATATGAAAGAAATGTTGGCAAATTTGTTATGATGCCTGGAAATGCAAAACAGCGTCATATTTATGTGGAACAGAGATTAAAAGCTATGGCAGAAGATGGATGCGATATGCCAATTAATAAAGTAGAAATGAATGATACAAAAATTGGTTTTATCACAAGTGGTATTGCTTATCAGTACGTAAAAGAAGCTTGTCCAGATGCCAGTGTATTAAAACTTGGTTTAGTTCACCCACTTCCAAGAAAGCTTATCGAAGATTTTGCAAGTAAGGTAGAAACATTATACATATTTGAAGAATTAGAGCCTGTTTTTGAAGAACAGATTAAATCCTGGGGCATTAAATGTATTGGTAAAGAAATCTTTACTGTACAGGGAGAATACAGTGCAAATATGCTTAGAAAAGCTGTTTTAAAAGAAGAAGCAGAAGCAAAAGCACCGGCAAATGTTCCGGCTCGTCCACCAATTCTCTGCCCAGGCTGCCCGCATAGAAGTGTGTATTCCGTATTAAATAAATTAAAAATTCATGCAGCCGGTGACATTGGCTGTTACACATTGGGTGCGGTTGCTCCACTTAGTGTAGTAGATACTACTGTTTGTATGGGTGCAAGTATTTCAACCCTTCACGGTATGGAAAAAGCAAAGGGCAAGGATTACATTAAAAACTGGGTAGCTGTTATTGGGGATTCCACCTTTATGCATACTGGTATCAACTCTCTTATGAATATGGTTTATAACCAGGGGACAGGTACAGTTATGATACTGGATAACTCTACAACAGGTATGACAGGTCATCAGGACCACGCAGCCACAGGGAAAACCTTGATGGGTGACGTTGTACCAGCTATCAGCATTTATCATATGTGTAAAGCAATGGGCATTAAAAATGTTGTAGAAGTAAATGCTTTTGATGTAGCAGAATTGGAGAGAGTTGTAAAAGAAGAAACCCAGAGAGAAGAAGTATCGGTTATCATTACAAAATCTCCTTGCGTATTGTTAAAAGGAAATAAATTTACTTCGAAATGTAAACCAATTCCTTCAAAATGTAAGAAATGTGGTATGTGTTTAAAACCAGGTTGTCCTGCACTTACCAAGAATGAAGATGGAACTATTTCGATTGATGAAACTATGTGTAACGGTTGCGGATTATGTATGGGACTTTGTAAATTTGAAGCAATCGAAAAAGTGGAGGTGTAATATGGCAAATAATACAAAAAACATTATGATTGTAGGTGTTGGCGGCCAGGGAACACTCCTCACCAGCCGTATTTTAGGTGGAATTACAGTAGACGCAGGCTATGATGTAAAATTGTCTGAGGTACACGGAATGGCTCAGCGAGGTGGTAGCGTAGTTACTTTTGTGCGTTATGGTGAAAGCGTTGCAGAGCCAATCGTAGAAGAAGGCTGTGCAGATGTTTTAATTGCTTTTGAAAAATTGGAAGCACTTCGCTATGCACATTTTTTGAAAAAGGATGGTGCGATTGTCGTAAATGACCACAGAATCGACCCAATTACTGTTGTTACAGGAGCAGCGACATATCCAGAAAACATTATTGAAACTTTAGAGAAAGACTACAATGTTTATAAAGTAAATGCGATGGACGAAGCATTAAAGCTTGGAAATTCCAAAGTATTTAACATCATCGTACTTGGCGTAGCTGCAAAACATATGGATTTTTCAAAAGAAGCATGGCTTAATGTGATTGAAAAAACAGTTCCACCAAAAACTGTTGAAATCAACAAAAAGGCGTTTTTACTAGGGTATGAAAGTTAATTAGAAGGTAAAACTAAACATAAGACTGGCACAAAAGAAGTAGAGTATCTATATTATAGAAGGATTTTGTGCCAGTTTTTGATTTTGAAAGAGAAGGAATACAATTATGATTATTGATTTTCACACCCATATTTTTCCGAACAAAATTGCAGAAAAAACAATACAAAGTCTTTCTAACAAGGCAAATGTAAAGGCAAGTACCAATGGCACACTGGAGGGCCTACTTCAATCTATGGAACAGGCACAGGTTGATATGTCTGTTATTTTACCGGTAGCCACCAAAGTAGCCCAAATGGAAAATATCAATACTTATGCCAAAAGCGTCTGTGAAAATTATCCCGGAAAACTGATTTCATTTGGGGGCATTCACCCAGATTGTGAGGATTACAAAAAGGAATTAAAGCACATAAAAAATCTTGGTCTTAAGGGTATTAAAATCCACCCGGATTATCAAGGGGTGATGATTGATGATGTGCGTTTTATGAACATCATTGAGTATGCCAGTGAATTAGGGCTTATTGTAGTCACTCACGCCGGAATAGACATTGGTATTCCAGAGCCCGTGCATTGCCCACCAGATAAGATGCGTAAGGTCCTGGATAAAATAAAACCGGAAAAAATGGTACTTGCTCACTTTGGCGGTTGGCAGCAGTGGGATATGGTGTATGAATATCTCGCTGGGGAAAATGTCTATCTGGATACGGCATTTACCTTTGATTATATAAAAGACGAGATGTTTTTAAAAATCTTAAATAAGCACGATGAAAACAAAATTTTGTTTGCCACGGATTCCCCTTGGAGTGCTGCTATATCCGATATAGAAGCCGTACGTCATTTGCCGATAAAAACGGAATTGGAAGAAAAGATTTTTTCTGGCAATGCGAAAAAAATATTAGAATTGGAATAATCTATCTAAAATCCTTGCTTTTTTAGCAAGGATTTTGTATAATGAGAATGCTTTAGCACTTTAAAGCGTTGGTCTTTAGAAGTTTAAAGTGTTAAAAATAGAGTAATAATATAAAAAATGATAAAAAAGCACAATGAGGAGGAAAATCAAATGGTAACGAAAATTATATTTTTAGTGATATTTTTTGCCATTATGATTGCGGTTGGGGTATACTCCAGAAAACACGCAACCAATGTAAATGATTTTGTATTAGGGGGAAGAACAGTTGGACCTTGGTTAACAGCTTTTGCTTATGGTACTTCTTACTTTTCAGCAGTTGTATTTGTAGGTTATGCAGGGCAGTTTGGTTACAAATATGGTCTTTCTGCTACTTGGATAGGAATTGGAAATGCCGTAATTGGTTCTTTGATTGCCTGGATTGTTTTAGGTAGAAGAACTAGGGTTATGACTATGAAATTGTCTGCATCAACTATGCCGGATTTTTTTGGAAAACGTTATGATTCCAAGGCACTTAGAATTGCAGCTTCTGCTATTTCCTTTATTTTTTTAATACCATACACAGCCTCTGTATATAACGGATTATCCAGACTTTTCGGTATGGCGTTTGATATCCCATATTCCGTATGTGTTATCGTTATGGCAGCATTGACTTGTATATATGTAGTTCTGGGTGGTTATATGGCAACGGCGATTAATGATTTTATTCAAGGAATTGTTATGTTGTTTGGTATTGTGGCGGTAATCGTGGCTGTTTTAAACGGACAGGGTGGTTTCTACGAAGCAGTAAAGAACCTTGCCGAAATTGAAAGTGATACAGCACTTACTATGGGACAAAAAGGTGCATTTACTTCATTCTTTGGCCCAGACTTACCGAACTTACTGGGAGTTGTTGTTTTGACTTCTCTTGGAACATGGGGCTTGCCTCAGATGGTACATAAATTCTATGCAATCAAAGATGAAAAATCCATTAAGACAGGTACCATTATTTCCACCTTCTTTGCTATTATCGTATCAGGTGGCTGCTATTTCTTAGGCGGTTTTGCCCGTTTGTTTGACACATCAGCTATCTATGATGAAAATGGTAAAATTATTTATGATGCTATTATACCAAGTATGTTATCAACCTTACCGGATATTTTAGTTGGTATCGTAATTGTACTTGTGCTTTCTGCATCTATGTCAACTTTGTCTTCGTTAGTATTAACTTCAAGTTCTACCTTAACGTTAGATTTTATTAAAGATAACATTGTTAAAGATATGAATGAGAAAAAGCAGCTTTTATGTATGAGAATTATGCTTGTATTTTTCGTAGTAATCAGTGTAGTAATTGCCCTTGACCCACCTACTTTTATTGCACAACTTATGGGTATTTCCTGGGGTGCATTAGCTGGAGCTTTTCTGGCACCATTTTTGTACGGCTTATATTGGAAAGGCGTTACAAAAGCGGCTGTTTGGGCAAGCTTCGCCTGTGGTGTATTGATTACTGTATGCAATATGTTCTTCAAATTCATTGAATCACCTATTAACGCAGGTGCATTTGCAATGGTTGCAGGTTTAATTGTCGTTCCGATTGTAAGCCTGATTACACCAAAGATGAAAAAGGAAAAAGTAGATGAAATTTTCACCTGTTTTGATGAAACAGTTGTAGTTCATAAAAGTAGTTCTATTGAAGAATAAAAATGAAAGAATACTATAAGAAATATTAAGAAAAAGTATGAGGACCAGTAGGAATAATTTCCTATCCTGGTCCTTAAAAATTTATTGACCTTCACACTTTAACGGAGTAAAATTAAATTCATAGACAGAAATAAACAGGGGTTTTCTGTCATATGAAATCGAAAGATTTGTAACAGGAGGTAGAGAGGTATGAATAAAAAGAAAAACCACATGGGCCAGGAAGCGAGAATGAATGCTCTGGTTAAAGAAACTATAGTAGTTGTTATTGTGGGTGTGGTACTATTGATTACTTCTATGGTTTCAAACTTCTTAATGAGTAGTACATTAAGAAATCAGGTTCAGACGACGAAAGCGTTGGAAGAATACAGATTAGCATCAAAGGAATTTACAGTAGATGCTCAGTCTTATGTAGTAACAGGTGAGGAACACTTCTACGAAGCATATATGCAGGAAACAGATGTAGACAAAACTCGTGAAAAAGCAGTTGCTACTTTGGAAGACAGCAATCTTACAGATGAAGAATGGACTAGATTTCAGGAAATTCAGGTTATCGATGACAGTATGATTCCTGCAGAATTGGCTGCATTTGAAGCAATGAAAAAAGGTGATGCCAAAGCTGCTGAAGAATATGTATTCGGCGATGCATATACAGATGCAGTAGAGCAAAGCGATGCATTAATCGCAGAACTCATTGAAGATATTTCAGCTAGACTTGAAGCTGGTGAAACAGTAATTACAATCGTTCAGGCAGTTGCACAGATTGCATTTGTCGGAGCTATTATTTACATATTACTTAACTTATTCAGAACAGTTCGTTTTGCAAGAAAAGAATTATTACAGCCAATCGTTAAAGTTTCTAAAGAATTATCTGCTATGGCAGGCGGTAACTTTAGTGGTAAAACTGGCTTAGAAGTTGATGATACAGAAGTTGGTAGAATGATTAAAGCTATGCGTGATATGAAAGCTACTAACCACGGTATCATTGCAGAAGTTACAGCAATTTTAGATGAAATGGGTAATGGAAATTATCGTATTGAAACAAAGCATGAATACGTTGGTGAATTTGCAGCTATCGCAGAAGCATTTGCAATTATTCGTGAAAGAATGCATGAAACCTTCGCAACATTAAAAGAAGTTTCAGACCAGATTGACGCAGGTTCAGAACAGCTTTCAGGTGCTGCTCAGGATTTGGCAGAAGGTTGTACTTCACAGGCTGCACAGGTTGCAGATATCGTAGAAGCTATTAAGAAAGTAGCAACTTCTATGAATGAAAATGCAAAAGAAGCAGCTAGCACAGTAGAGATTTCAACAAATGCCGGACAGAAATTAGCTCAAGGCAATCAGAAGATGGATGAATTAAAGGTTGCCATCGAAGAAATCAGTAGATGTTCAGAACAGATTGGTACAATTATCAGTGCCATTGAAGATATTGCAACACAGACTAACTTACTTTCACTCAATGCCGCTATTGAAGCAGCTAGAGCTGGTGAAGCAGGTAAAGGTTTCGCAGTTGTTGCAGAACAGGTTAAGAAATTGGCTGAAGAATCTGCTGCTGCTGCAGGACAGACAACACAGCTTATTGAAACAACAATCAGTGCGGTTGAAAAAGGTATCGTAATTGCAGAAGAAACAGCAACAGATATGAATGTTGTTATGGAAGGTGCAAGAAATGCTACTGTTAAAATGTCAGCTATCGCTGAAGTGCTTGTAAAAGAAGCAGCTGAAATTCAGGAAGTAAATGAAAGAGTTGCAACAATTTCAGAAGTAGTAAGTAACAACTCAGCAGCTTCCGAAGAAACAGCAGCAGTTAGTGAGGAACAGACAGCTCAGGTTCAGACAATGGTTGAATTAATGGGTCAGTTCCAGGTATAATATAGTCCACAAGAAGTCATGAAGACTTTATCCGGTTATATAGAAGGGCGGTGCATTCAAATGCACCGCCCTTTACCCGTTTCATAGGTTTTGTTATTTGAAAATTACTTTTAAGAATGTAAGAAGTTATATACTCTAGTTCTTTTTGTTAGGTTTTTTAATTTTATTAAGTTTTGCGTTGATATCTAACAACTGTTCTTTGGTAAGTTCTACACCGGCTGTTCCCATAAGCGATGTGAGACGAATCAGGGTAAATCCTTCCATCATTTTGAACATATCTGCATTCAGTTCAAATCCAGCGGCTTTTGCACCACCGTTACCCTTTTTCATACCACCCATTATTTTACCTGCCATAGTGGTAAATAAGAGTTTCCCTTGCATTGTAGCTAAAATATCGCCAACTTTATCATTTAATGAAAAATAACCTTCAGGAGCTGTAATATCGAACCAGTTAAGAATTGCTCCTTTTTCTTTTAAACGGTATGCTTCGTTAAAGGTATCTACTTTACGAATTATACTTTCATCTTTGCAATCGCCAGCAACTGCTACTAAAGTAGTTACATCTTTATTTGGCACATCAAAGTAGAAGAAATGTTCTGCACTTGATTTCTTTCCAAGGCTTTCTCCATTTGCAAAAAGTTCAACTTCTGGTAAGTTAGAATAAACGGTTACTTTTGTTACATCTTCTACACGGTCTACATAACGTTTGCCGCATAAGTGAACGAATGGGTCGTCTGATAACCAGGCTTTATAAGCATAGAAGGAATCCTTTTTGTATTTGCGGTCAAAGGTAATAAGACCTTTGTGATTCTGACCATTTTCGCCACCTTCGTTACGTGCATCAGCACCGAAGTCAAACATATTCCATACGTGTGTTGCCCACATATATTTACGAGAGAAAAGCTGTTTAATGAGTTCTTCGTGATAATATGCCTGATATTCTTCAGTGTAGTCACCCTGCATTGGATTTGAAGTGTGCCAATTTAAAGCTTCACAACCATATTCACTACAACCGATTGGAATATTAGGGAATTTTTCATGGAATTTATCAAACCATGGACCATTCATTGTTGTGTCGCCGCCATACCAACCAAAGTAGTGGTTGTAAGAAACTACGTCTGGAATCTGTACGATAGAAGAATCTATTTTACACATTGTAAGGCATGCCATTGTTGTAGGACGAGTTTTGTCCATTTCGTGACACAAATCATTTAAAATATGATGGTTTTCCAGTAAGTCGGCATCTTCCTCACCGCCCATTGTAATTTCGTTAGAAAGTCCCCAAACGACAATGGATGGGTGATTATAGTTCTGAACAATCAATTCCTTCATCTGTGAGATGGTATTTTCGCGACCTGTTGCCATATGGTTTGAAATGTAAGGGATTTCTGCCCAAATAACCATACCGTATTCGTCGCACAAATCATAGAAATATTGGTCGTGCTGATAATGAGCAAGACGAATAGTAGTTGCACCCATTTCGTAAATCAAATCCATATCTTCTTTATGGTGTTCTGGTAATAAGGCGTTACCAAGTCCCCATCTGTCCTGATGACGAGAAACGCCACGAAGTGCATATTCTTCTCCGTTTAATATGAATCCACGTTCTGCATTGATTTCATAAGTGCGGCAACCAAAACGAGCGGCTATATTGTCAATAATGCCTTCTTCGTTAACTAACTCGGCTTTGGCTGTGTATAAGTATGGGTCTTTGCGACCGTGCCATAAATGAACGTCTGTAATAACCAGGTCACAAGAAGTATCATCACTTGTAGTAGAAGCTACTACATTGCCTTTGGCATCTAAAATGGTATAGGAAACTTTTTGTCCCATCTTACTATTAGTTAAATAAGTATCTAAATGGATAGTTGCGTTGTTGTCTTCGATTTTAGGGGTAACGACTAGGCCGGTACCGCCATAGTAATCTAAGTCAAAGTGAGATTCATTTACGCAAACTAAATTTACATCACGATAAAGACCACCATAGAAGGTGAAATCTGCTGTCTGTGGATAAACCACATCATTTGGTGAGTTGTCTACGGTGATAACCAGTAAAGATTTTTCTGTCAATTCTTCTGTAATATTTACTCTCCAGGTAGAATAACCACCATCGTGGTGGGCAAGATGTTTGCCATTAACATAAACATCAGCAGATGAGTTAGCACCTTTAATTTCAAGATAATAAAGGTCTGCTTTAGGAAGTTCTGCTTTGTCGAGTTCTTTTGCATAATAACAGGTTCCACGATAATAATCGTTCCCTCCGTCCTGTCCGTCGATTGCATTCCAGCAGTGTGGAAGATTAACGAAATCCCATTTGTTATTTACTTCTGTTGGAATTTCTGTGGCATTTTTTGTAAATGCCCATTTTGAGTTTAAGTTTATTACTTCTCTCAATTTTTGTACCTCCTTGATGTTTTTAGTGAATAAAGGCGTCAGGCAACAAGAATTGCCGCCGGACGCCCTAGATTTTAAAGTTTTAAAATAATTTATTCAGAAATGTCTCTGCCATGTTTTTCTGCAAGAGCTTTGACATTAGCATCAACCTGTTTTTTGTGTAATGGATACCAAATCCAGAGAACTAATGCAAGTAAGCCAAATCCGAGAGCTGGAATCAATGTTGAAATATTGAAGATACCAGATAATACGGAGTCAGACTGAGCTAAACCAGCGGCTGCAGCTTTGGAATCGTAACCAATACCTGTTAAGAGCCAACCTGATAAGCCGGCAGCTAATGCCTGACCTAGTTTACGTGCGAAAGAGTACATAGCGTAAACAGAACCGTCTTCACGGATTCCATTCTTTAATTCTGAATAATCAATTACGTCTGTGATAAGTGCCCAAGATACCATAGAGAACATACCAAGACCTAACCAACAAAGCATTTGAAGTCCACAATATACCCAAACGTTATCAGGTCTGATGACCCAAAGAATAATCATAACAGCTGCGGCAAAAATATTAGATACTATGGAAACTTCTGCTTTACCAAATTTTTTCGCAAGTGGTTTTGCGAAAATAGCGGCTACAATCATACCAATCATCATCAGCATTGTAGATGCTGATTGTGCAGCTGCACTGTTGTAATAATCTGGATAAATGTAAGCTGCCATATTCTGCATTGTGAGCTGTGCAAGTAGCATAACAACTGATGCAACAATGATTGAAATTAGTGCACGGTTTGTAAAGGCACTCTTTAACATCTGACCAACAGAAGGTGCTTTACCCTCTGAATCTGTGCTTGCAACAACAACACGTTCTGTAATCATTTTATAGCAGAGTAGATAACAAATAATTGCTAAAATTGAGAAAATTCCGGCTGCCAAGGTAACTCTTGAACCGATTAATGTTTCTTTGGTAGTACCATCTGCTAATGTGACTTTATCATATGCAATTAAAGGAAGCAAGATACCGATAACCATTCCGGCTAGCATACCGCCCATAGTACGAAATGTTGACAAGGACTGACGGTCGCCTGGGTCTGCTGAAATTGCTGATGCCATAGAACCATAAGGAATATTAATACCTGTGTAGCAGAATGAACCCCACAACAGATATGTAATTGCAATATAAGCAATTTTTACTCCGGTAGAAAGTCCTGCAAGACCACTTTGATACATAAGGAAAGATGCGATAGCTACTGGAACGCACATACGCAAAATCCAAGGTTTGAATTTACCATTTGGTGTTACTTTACCACGGTCACAGATACGACCCATTGCAACGTCCGTAAAGGCGTCAACAAAGCGGGCGAGCATCATAATTGTACCAATAACAGCAGCAGAAATGCCCATAACGTCGGTACAGAATTTGGTTAAAATCATAGTAGACAAAATAAAGGTGAAATCATTACCAAAGTCACCAAATAAGTAACCCATTTTGTCTTTCATACCAAAAGGCTTGATTGATTTACTTGTTTTCATTCGTTGTAATCCTCCTTCATATAGTTAGTGTAACCCATAAGCTTCTTATCTATTATTATAGAATTTATTAACAAAAATCGTGAGTAAAATTTTTAAGTTTTATAGCATAATTTTTATATTAAGGGATATAATCAATTGAAAATATGATAAAAATATACTATGATATGTTATATATCTTCCAATTTTTGTTAAAATATAACAAAATTAGCTAAAGGTGAGAAAATGTTATATCAGAAAGAATTAGATTTTTTGTGTAATACGTTAGAAAAGTGTCATATTAGGACTGTGTTTTTAGACCCCAGAGCCTCCGTTGACGAGAAGGTGGATTTGGGGATTCAAAGTATGCTCCATATTGAAAGTATGGCTGATATGAATTTTTATGATATTGTGAATCCAATTGAGGAAGCGACGATTTATAAACTGGTGGATACTTTTTCCTTAACGTATATCTTTTTTCTTTTACCTGGCGGAAGTGCGGAAAATTTGCTTCTGATTGGTCCATATATGACGGTCGTTCCTAGTAGCGAACAAATTATGGAATGGGCGGAAAAAAACGAAATCTCACCCAAATGGCAAAAACAGATAGAGACATATTATAGCGGAGTTCCACTACTTTCTGAAAACAACCAGATTTTCGCAATGCTAGACTGTTTAGGCGAGAAGATTTGGGGTGGAGTGGATAAGTTTTCACTGGTCGATATCAATAAGGAAATTATTTATGACCAACATATGTTTCGCTTTAAAGACGAAAAATATACCGAAGATGCAATGTTAAATATGAAAGTAATGGAACAAAGATACGCCTATGAGAATGAACTCATTAAGGCGGTTTCCGAAGGACAAATCCATAAGATTGATGTGATGTTTTCGCAGCTTTCGAGTTATCATTTTGAACAGCGTTTGGCGGACCCTGTAAGAAATGGAAAAAATTATTGCATCATTATGAATACACTTTTGAGAAAGGCAGCTGAACAAGGCGGTGTACACCCAGTATATTTAGACAATATATCCTCCTCTTTTGCCGTAGAGATTGAACAGGCTGCGTTAGAAAAGGCAATATCAGATTTGATGTATAATATGTTTCGTGCCTATTGTGTTCTAGTTAAAAAGCATTCTATGAAAAGATTTTCTGCACCGGTGCAAAAGGCAATTACCTGCATTGACTCCGATGTGTCGGCAAACCTGAATACGAGTACTTTAGCGGCGATGCAAAATGTTAGTGCCAGTTATTTATCTTCCATATTTAAAAAGGAAACAGGAAAAACCATTACAGAATATATCAATAAAAAAAGAGTGGATTTAGCAAAGGATTTACTAAAAAAGACAAATTTGCAGGTGCAAACCATTGCACAACATTGTGGCATTATGGATATGAACTATTTTTCCAAAGTATTTAAAAAATATATCGGAAAGACTCCTAAAGAATACAGGGAATCTTTCCGTAATCAAAAATAAATAATATGGGTGAAAAATGATTTAATTGTTACCGGAAACAAAATCTCTTGGGCTTAGTCCGTATTCCGATTTGAAAGCCCGAAAGAAACTGGTGTAATCCTGAAAACCGCAACCTACGCAAACTTCTTTGGCAGATTTTCCCTCAGAGAGCATCTGGCAGGCTGAGGTCAATCGCTTTAGAATGATGTAGCGATATACACTGACACCTACTTCATTACTAAATGCGTGGGATAAATAGTACTTGCTGACGAAAAATTTCTTGGCGATGGTTTCTAAGGATAGTTCCTCGTAAAAATGCTCATTAATATAAGTAAGAACCTGAGAAACTAAAGGAGAAGAATCCTCTTTTACAATGCGAGGCTTTCCCGGGTTTAAAGCCATACGGTTTAGTTCCACCATAAACTGTAGGAAGAGACCTCTGGCAAATAATTCGTTGCCTAAATCGTTACTGTAGCTCTCTTTCACCAATTCATTGAGTCTGTTGGTTATCGCCGTTCTTTGAACAGTTTTGGGGTGAATTAAGTTGGTATGAGTTGGTAACGAGGTATCAAAACATCTGGTTAGGTCAATTTTTTCATTTGAAAGGGATTCTAAATATTCTTTGCTTATCCAGAGCACAATTCGTTCGTAGGTTTTACTGTCAAAAGCCACCACAGGACGATGGAGTTCCATAGGATTAATTAAAAGCAAGTCCCCTGGCTCTAAATGAAATGTTTTACCATCAACCCAGTATTCCACTTCACCACCCAAGAAAAAATAGACCTCGTAAAAGTCGTGATGATGTACTTCCACAGGGTCGGGTCTGGGTTCTTTATAATGAAAAATTTCAAAATCATTGCCGTGCATTATTTGTCGCGGGTCGAATCGCTGGGAATGTTCTTTCATTGCCTTCACCTCGCCAATATTGTATAGCAAGATTTGCAATAAGTCAAACAAGCAAAGCAATATTTATTGCAAAAATTATATGGTATAATCAAACACAATAGAGACGAAAGGAGACTACCACATTGAATGCATTCATGAATGAAGATTTTCTTCTTACAACAGATACAGCCAAAACTCTGTATCATGACTACGCAAAGGATATGCCAATTATTGACTACCATTGTCACGTAAGCCCGCAGGAAATTTTTGAAAATAAGCGTTTTGAAAATATTTCTCAGGTATGGCTTTCCGGCGACCATTACAAATGGAGACTGATGCGTTCCAACGGTGTAGAGGAGTATTTTATTACAGGTGATGCCTCTGACCGTGAAAAATTCCAGAAGTTTGCTGAAATGTTACCAAAGGCGATTGGTAATCCAATGTATCACTGGTGCCATTTGGAACTGAAAAATTATTTTGGGTATGAAGGCGTATTAAATGGCGAAACAGCTCAGGAAGTTTGGGACATTTGTAATGCAGTTCTGAAAAGCGACGATATGGGTGTTCGTGGTCTGATTAAAAAGAGCAATGTAAAGTTTATTGGTACAACAGATGACCCAACAGACACACTTATCTGGCATAAAAAACTGGCAGAAGATAAGACGATGGATTGCATTGTAGCCCCTTCTTTCAGACCTGATAAAGCTCTCAACATTGAAAAAGAGGGTTGGAAAGATTATCTTTTAAATTTATCAGAAGTAGCAGAAATTGAAATTCGTGACATTGATACACTGGAAGAAGCCTTAAGAAGACGAATTGCATATTTTGATGCAAATGGCTGTCGTGCCAGTGACCACGGATTAGATAGAATGGTCTATTCTTACAAGGAAAAAGAGGAAGTAGACGATATTGTAAAAAAAGCACTTTCCGGTTGGAAGGTTAGTGTAGAGGAAGCAGATGCCCTGAAAACACGTCTTCTTATTTTCTGTGCAGGAGAATATAAAAAATTGGGCTGGGCAATGCAGCTTCATTATAACTGTCTTAGAAATCCAAACTCAGAGATGTTTAAAAAGCTTGGTGCAGATACCGGTTTTGATTGTATTGGAACACACGATGGTTGTGTGGAATTAAGTAGTCTTTTGGATAAAATGTATGCGGCAGACAAGCTTCCAAAGACTATCATTTACAGTTTGGATGCATCAGATAATGCGTTTATTGATACGTTAATTGGTTCTTTTCAGGGTAGTGAAATACCCGGAAAAATTCAGCACGGTAGTGCATGGTGGTTTAATGACCATAAGCAAGGTATGAGAGACCAGCTTACAAGTCTTGCAAATTTAGGTTTGCTGGGCAACTTTGTAGGTATGTTGACTGACTCCAGAAGCTTCTTAAGTTATGCACGCCACGAGTATTTTAGAAGAATACTTTGTGGTCTGATTGGTGAATGGGTAGAAAATGGAGAATATCCAAAGGATATGGCTACTCTTTCAGAAATCGTAAAAGGTATTTGTTACAACAATGCAGTACGTTATTTTGGATTGGAGGAATAGTAAGGTATGAATATGAAACTTTCTTTTCGTTGGTATGGTGATAGCGACCCAATTTCATTGGAATATATTTCACAGATTCCGGGAATGCGTTCCATCGTGTCTGCGGTATATGATGTAAAACCAGGCGAAGTTTGGCCAAAAGAAAGCCTTGAAAAAATGAAAAAACAGTGTGAAGACCATGGTCTTATATTTGATGTAGTGGAATCCATTCCGGTTCACGAAAACATCAAACTGGGCAGGGGGAACGTAGATGAACTTTTAGAGGTATACTGTGAAAACATCAGAAGATGTGCCCAATATGGCGTAAAATGTGTTACTTATAACTTTATGCCAGTTTTTGATTGGACTCGTACACAGCTTGACAAAAAGGCCGCTGATGGTTCCACAAGCCTTGTGATGTATTGGGAACAGATGAAAGGGCTTGACCCATTAAAAGATGATATTCATTTGCCAGGTTGGGATTCTAGCTACACCCAGGAAGAAGTTAGGGAGTTGATTACAGCTTATGGCGAAATTGGGGAAGAAGGACTTTGGAAAAATCTTGAAAAATTCTTGCAGAAAGTCATTCCGGTGGCAGAAGAATGTGGTGTAAAAATGGCGATTCATCCAGATGACCCACCATATCCAATTTTTGGTTTGCCACGTATTATTACAAAGGAAGAAAATTTAGACAGATTTTTAAATTTAGTAGATAGTCCAGCCAACTGCTTGTGTTTATGTACCGGTAGTCTTGGCTGTGCTGAAAGTAACGATATTCCTGCGATGGTTCGTAAATATGCAAAAAAGGACAGAATTGCATTTATGCATATTAGAAACGTAAAAATTATGGAAGATGGCTCCTTTGAAGAAAGAGCTCACTTGTCTTCCTGTGGTTCTTTAGATATGTACGAAGTTGTTAAGGCATTGGCAGAATGTGGATACGACGGCTACGTACGACCAGACCACGGAAGAATGATTTGGGGAGAAACAGGAAAGCCAGGTTATGGACTTTTTGACCGTGCGTTAGGTGCAACCTATATTAATGGTTTATTTGAAGCTTGTGAAAAAAACTTAAATCAATAAAATGGGAGGAATGCGAAGATGAATAAGAATGTATTGAACACAGATTTGACAGGAAAAGTTGCTGTTGTAACAGGTGCTGGCGGAGTACTTTGTAGTTATTTTGCAAAGGTATTAGCAAGAGCCGGTGCAAAAGTGGCACTATTGGATATTAATGAAGAAGCTGCAGGCGTTTATGCAAAAGAAATTGAAGCAGAAGGCGGTGTTGCAAAAGCTTATTCCTGTAATGTATTAGATAAAGATATTTGCTATCAGGTGGCAGACAAAGTTATGGAAGAATTGGGACCTTGCGACATTTTGATTAATGGTGCAGGAGGAAATAATCCAAAGGCAACAACAGATAAAGAGTACTTTGAAATGGGCGATATTGATGCAGATACAAAGAGCTTTTTTGATTTAGATGCCAGTGGCGTAGGATTTGTGTTTAACCTAAACTTCTTAGGTACCTTGATTCCAACACAGGCGTTTGCTCGCCAGATGGTAGGCAGAAAAGGGTGTAATATTTTAAATATTTCTTCTATGAATGCTTATACACCACTGACAAAAATCCCTGCATATTCAGGGGCAAAGGCAGCGATTTCCAACTTTACACAATGGTTGGCAGTTCATTTTTCGAAAGTGGGTATCCGTGTAAATGCGATTGCACCAGGTTTCTTTTCTACACAGCAGAATGCAAAATTGTTGTGGAATGAAGATGGTACACCAACTGCACGTACAGGAAAAATTCTTGCAGCCACACCAATGGGGCGTTTTGGCGAAAGCGAAGAACTGGAAGGCGGTTTATTATTTTTAATCAATGAAGAAGCAGCAGGCTTTATTACAGGCGTGGTACTTCCGATTGATGGCGGTTTCTCGGCTTATTCAGGTGTATAAACGTAAAGATATAGGAGAATAAAAAATGTCAGATGTAAATAAACGAATTGAAGAAATCGGCGTTGTACCGGTTATCAAATTAACAAATCCGGAACGTGATGCAAAACCACTTGCTGATGCACTTTGCGAAGGTGGTTTGCCAGTAGCAGAAGTGACTTTTCGGGCAAAAGGGGCAGATATAGCTATTCGTCTTATGAAAGAAGCACACCCTGAAATGCTTGTGGGTGCCGGTACAGTTCTCACCAAAGAACAGGTGGATATGGCGTTATCAGCAGGAGCTGAGTTTATTGTAACGCCAGGTTTTGATGGAGAATTGGTGACATATTGTCAGGAGAAAAATGTGGCAATCTTCCCAGGCTGCACGACACCAACAGACTATCACGCAGCTTATAAGTTGGGCTTAGAAGTATTAAAGTTTTTCCCGGCAGAACAGTCTGGAGGCCTTGCGAAAATTAAAGCTATGAGTGCTCCATTTCCAATGTTTAAAGTAATGCCAACAGGTGGCATTTCTTTGAAAAACTTAAAAGAATACATTTCATCTCCGGTTATTTGTGCTTGTGGCGGTTCTTATATGGTTACAGCTGATTTGATTGAAAATCATAAATGGGATGAAATTATTGACCTTTGTAAACAGTCAGTAGAAATTGTTAAGGAGGCAAGAAAATAATGGCTAAAGTTGTTACTTTCGGTGAAATTATGCTCCGTCTTGCACCCAATGGATACTATCGTTTTTTTCAAAATGACCAGATGCAGGCTACCTTTGGTGGTGGCGAAGCGAACGTGGCCGTATCCCTTGCAAATTATGGTTTAGACAGCGTGTATGTTACAAAGCTTCCAAAACACGCTATCGGACAGGCGGCAATCGATTCTCTTAGATATTTTGGGGTAGATACTTCAAAAGTTACTCGTGGTGGTGATAGAGTAGGTATTTACTATTTGGAAAAAGGTGCTTCTCAGAGAGGTTCTGTATGTATTTATGACAGAGCACATTCTGCAATCAGTGAAGCTACAAAAGAAGATTTTAATTGGGACGAAATTTTTAAAGATGCAGACTGGTTTCACTTTACAGGCATTACACCAGCTCTTGGAAAAAATGTGGTAGAGATTTGCAAAGAAGCCCTGAAGGCAGCAAAAGCAAAAGGGGTAAAAGTCTCCTGCGATTTGAATTATCGTGGAAAACTATGGACAAGAGAAGAAGCAAGAGTGGCAATGACGGAGCTTTGTCAGTATGTTGACGTATGTATTTCTAATGAGGAAGATGCAAAAGACGTATTTGGCATTGAGGCAGAAGATACAGACATTTATGGTGGTAAATTAAATCACGAAGGCTACAAATCCGTAGCAAAACAGTTAGCAGATAAATTTGGTTTTGAAAAAGTGGCAATTACACTTCGTACATCTATTTCAGCCAGTGACAATGACTGGGCAGGTATGCTTTACGATGGAGAAAATTATTGCTTCTCAAAGAGCTATCATTTACACATTGTTGACCGTGTAGGTGGAGGCGATTCCTTCGGTGGTGGATTGATTTATGCACTTCTTTCTGGAAAATCCACACAGGAAGCGATTGAGTTTGCTGTTGCGGCATCAGCATTAAAACACTCTGTGGAAGGCGACTATAATCGTGTCAGCGTATCGGAAGTTGAAAAACTTGCCGGTGGCGATGGTTCAGGTCGTGTGCAGAGATAGGATATATTAAATTTGTTATGGGTATATAATAATATATATTTTAGAGAAGGGTTTTGGGAGTCCCGGGCAGATTATTTGCCCGGGATTCTCACTTTTATCATAAAAAAATGTGATATTGCATAGAAAAATAATAATTCCTGTGTTACAATGTGGGTTGTAAATTGGTAAGGGTAGGAGGTGTCCGCTATGAAAAATATAATTAAAAAATTCATTTGTTATTTTGTAGCTATGATTCTACTCTTATTTGGAGTTAGCTTTGATAAGGCAGAAACTCTTATTTTGACTTCAGATTCATCTTTGGAATGCTTTGAAACAGGCGTAGGCATAGAAGGAACAATTCTATGTGAGGCAAGCTATCCTACTGCCAAGCTTATGGAAACCCATAGCGATTCCCCTGTGCAGCAGATTACAAAACAGTCAGATTTTAGTCAGAAGGACACAAAGGCTTCTTTCGATATTTTTCAGTCAGATATTATTTCAGATAACAATTCTCATTCGGTTTCAGTTACAAATGTAACAGAGTCTACGGACTTATGTTATGGAGTAGCTATCTTAAGTTATATTCACGATTTAGATGGTAAAAAACGATTAATTTAATCTTGCTATTTGGTTGACCTATATTATATATAGATAGGTTTATTTTGTTATGCATAAGGAGAAAGATATAGAGGATTATTATATGTCGTTTACATATTTGATGGGATTGCTTGGCGGCCTGGCTCTTTTCTTATACGGTATGCAGATGATGAGTACCGGTTTGGAATCTGCCGCAGGCAATAAAATGAAGACTATTTTAGAAAAATTAACAGCAAACCGCTTTGTAGGTGTACTGATGGGTGCATTGATTACTGCAATTATTCAGTCATCTTCTGCCACAACAGTTATGGTAGTTGGGTTTGTAAACTCGGGTATGATGTCACTTCGCCAAGCGGTTTGGATTATTATGGGTGCAAACATCGGTACCACGATTACGGGACAGTTAATCGCTTTAGATGTAGGTGAATTAGCACCACTCATAGCCTTTTTGGGTGTTGCTGCAATGGTGTTTATTAAAAACGAGAAAGTAAAATACGTGGGAGAGATTTTCGCAGGACTTGGTATTTTGTTTATTGGTATGGATATGATGGGTTCCGCAATGAAACCATTAGCGGAATCGGAAGCATTTGTAAGCCTTTTAACAAAGTTTGAAAATCCAATTCTTGGTATTTTAGCAGGTACGATATTTACTGCAATTATCCAGTCGTCTTCGGCGTCTGTTGGTATTTTGCAGGCACTTGCGGGAAGTGGTGCTATTGGACTTTCCAGTGCAGTATATGTGCTTTTTGGACAGAATATCGGTACATGTATTACCGCACTTTTGGCTTCTGTGGGAACCAGTAGAAATGCCAAAAGAACGACAATTATACATATAATGTTTAATGTGTTTGGAACGATTGTGTTTACGATTTTGTGTTTGGCAACGCCGTTGACATCACTGATAGAAGGCATTACGCCAGGGGATGCACCGAAGCAGATTGCTAATTTACATACGATGTTTAATATCGTAACTACAATTTTATTACTTCCTGTGGGCACATTTTTAACAAAGATTGCCACCTTTATTTTGAAGGATAAAAATGAAGATGATGGTCAGGCAAGAACGTATCACCTTGTAGATATCAAGCGTATTCATACAGAAAAGCTTGGTGCTTCCATTATTTGTATGGAGAGTATCAAAAAGGAATTAATGAGAATGCTAGATATGGCAAAGGATAATGTGCATAATGCCTTTGATGTGTTTGCAAAAAGAGATGAAGCAAAACATATGGAAATTGCAAAAAAGGAAGAATATGTGGATTTTTTAAATAAAGAAATTTCCAAATATATTACCAGTGCAATTACTCATGAAAGTACAAAATCGGGTAACCAGATTTTTAATTCTCTTTATATGATTTGTAGCAATATTGAACGAATCAGCGACCACGCAATTAACATCGCGGATTATTCTAATATGATTGAGGAGAAAAAAATAGTATTTTCTGCCCAAGCAAGAGAAGAAATGGTTGAATTACAGAGGATTTGTGATAAATTATTTATGGTGCTTTTGGAAAAGGGTGACGACGTCATTGATTGGCATGAAAAAATTGCCTGTATGGAGCAGAAGATGGACGACGTAACAGCACTGTATCGCAACAATATGTTTACAAGAATTCAAGAAGGTGTCTGCACGGACGAAGGTAGTATTTTATTTTCAGAGATGCTGACGGACTTTGAAAGAATTGGAGACCACGCACTTAACATTTCAAATGAAATGCTAAATATATCAATGAATGAAAGATAAAACAAGGTAAATTGGGAAACATTAAAAACAAAGAGAGGAAGTGGACAATATGTTAGCACAGATATTTGCAGTAGTTATTTTTATAGCAATGTTTGTATTAATTGTTACTGAAATTGTCGAAAGACATATTATTTCAAGTGTATGTGCCCTGCTTACGTTAATACTTGTATTTGGTGTTGGAATGCACAGTATGGACGCGATTGTAGAAACTATAAATTTACAGAGCATATTTACAACTCATTTCTGGTATGCAGCCGGGGAAAGTGCTGAGGCTGGAGCCGGAATTAACTGGGAGACTATCGTATTTATTTTTGGTATGATGGTTATGGTAGAAGGTATGGCGAGAGTGGGATTCTTCAGATGGTTATGTATGAGAATCGCAAAATTAGTAAAATACAAAGTAGTCCCAATATTCTTTACCTTTTTAGTTTTATCAACAGTTTTAGCAATGTTCATTGATAGTATTACAGTTATTTTGTTCCTTGCAGCAGTAACGATTGAATTATCGAAGTTATTAAAATTCAATCCCGTTCCACTTATTTTGTCAGAAGTATTTTGTGCAAATTTAGGTGGTTCAGCAACAATGTGCGGTGACCCACCAAATATCATTATTGGAACAAGCCTTGGATATTCCTTTGGTCAGTTTATTACCAATACTGGACTTATTGCGGCAGTTTCCTTTGTAATAATTGTGGGATATTTTTATTTGGTATTCCGAAAAGAGTTAGTACAAAAGGGTACAGTAGATATCAGTACTTTGCCAACTCCGGAATCAGCGATTACAGATAAAAAAGGCTTTATCATTAGCTGTATTATCTTTGGTACAACGATTGTTTTATTAGTAACTCATGCACAGACAGGACTTACAGTTTCTGCGATTGGTGTAATGGTAGCGATTGTAACCTTACTTACCTCTTGGAAGTATGCATTAGAATTACTCAAAAAAGTAGACTATAAAACTTTAGTCTTCTTTATTGGCTTATTCGTAGTAATCGGCGGTTTGGAACAGACTGGTATTTTGGAAGTTATGGCAGGATTTATTGGAAAAATCAGTGGCGGTAACGTAATGACAATGATTGCCATTATTATCTGGTTATCAGCTATTGCCAGTGCCTTTGTTGACAATATTCCATTTGCTACAACAATGATTCCAATTATTAAGAGTTTATCAGCAACATTTGGCGTGGATTTATCTGTTCTTGCATGGACACTTGCAATGGGAACAGACATTGGTGGTAGTGCAACTCCAATCGGTGCATCTGCTAACGTTGTAGGTATTGCCACAGCAGCCAGAGAAGGTTATATGATTAAATGGGGTCAGTACTGTAAAAAAATGGTTCCGGCAACATTAATAGTTGTATTTATCTCTATGGTTGTTATATATTTAAGATATCTATAGGGAGGAGGTACATTTTATGGATTCACAAATAATTATTTCAGTAGGACGAGAATTTGGTAGTGCAGGTCATGAAATAGCTGAGAAATTAGCAAAGCATTACAATATTCAGTTATTAGATAGCAATTTATTAGAAAAGGTTGCCAAGGAAAAAGACGTTGATGTAGAACATTTAAAAAGTCTGGACGAAACAAAGAAAAACAAACTTTTCCACAGAACTGTTAGAGGTTTAAGTAGTTCTCCGGAAGAAAATGTATCCCTTCTTCAGTTTGAATACTTAAGAAAAACTGCACAGGAAGGTACTTCTTTTGTAGTAGTCGGAAGATGTAGTGAAAGTGTATTAAAAGAGTTTGACTGTATGATTTCTATTTTCGTATTAGGTGACAGAGCGAAAAAACGCGAAAGAATTATGAAACTTTACGGTATGTCAGAATCTATGGCAGACAGATATATCACAGAACAGGATATGAAAAGAAGACGTTACCACAATAGTTTCTGTGAAGGTAAGTGGGGCGACTCAAGAAACTACGACATTTCTATCAATAGCAGTACACTGGGCGTAGATAATACGGTAAAATTGTTGATTGATTACATCGATATGATGAAAGTTTGTAAAACTGTGAAATAGTACATATTATCAAATTTCATAGAAAATAATTAGAAAAGGGCAATTAAGAGTTTTGGGAATTATTTCATTTTAAACTCGTAGTTGCCCTCTTTTTGTTTTGGTAGTGGCAATCTTTTTGGATATATGCATTTTTCCTGTGGTATAATAATAAATAAGGGATAGACACTAGAGGAAGGAGGCAATAAAATGGAAAAAAAACGTATGTATGTGGCAATCGATTTAAAGTCCTTTTATGCCTCTGTGGAATGTGTAGAAAGGAATTTGGACCCACTTACTACCAATCTGGTAGTGGCAGACCCATCGAGAACAGAAAAAACCATTTGTCTTGCGGTTTCTCCGTCTTTGAAGGCGTATGGAATTCCGGGAAGACCTCGGCTTTTTGAAGTGGTTCAGAAAGCGAAGAAGGAAAGAATTGATTACATTGTAGCTGTGCCACGAATGGCACTTTATATGCAATATAGCACAAGAATTTATGACATTTATCTTCGTTATATCGCAAAAGAAGATATACACGTCTATTCCATTGATGAAGTATTTATGGACGTAACGGATTATCTTATGAATTATAAAATGTCGGCAAAAGAATTAGCTGCCAAAATGATTCAGGATATTTTAAAAGAAACAGGAATTACAGCAACGGCAGGAATTGGAACGAATCTATATTTGTGCAAGGTTGCAATGGATATTGTGGCAAAACACGTGGAACCGGATAAAAATGGAGTTCGAATAGCGATGCTAGATGAGATAACTTATCGAAAAATGCTCTGGAATCATAGACCTCTTACGGATTTTTGGCGTGTAGGACGTGGCTACCAAAAGAAACTGGAAGAAAATGGTCTATTTACAATGGGAGACATTGCCAGATGTTCTCTAGGAAAAGATAGCGATTTTTATAATGAAGATTTGTTATATAAATTATTTGGCGTCAATGCGGAGCTTTTAATTGACCACGCTTGGGGATATGAACCGGTGACAATAGACTTGATAAAGGCATATAGACCCAGTGTCAACAGTTTGAGTTCCGGACAGGTTTTGCAATGTCCGTATGATTTTGAAAAAGGAAAACTAATAGTCCGTGAGATGACGGATTTATTGGTGCTTGACCTGGTGGAAAAAAGACTGGTTACAGACCAGATGGTTTTGACCATAGGGTATGATATTGAAAATTTAAGTGACCCTGTCAGAAAAAAACAATATATGGGGGAGATTACTACGGACCATTATGGAAGATGCGTCCCAAAGCACGCCCATGGGACGATTAATTTAGACAGAAAAACGTCGTCCACAAAAATCATTACGGATGCAATTATGGATTTATATGATAAAATTGTAGACCAAAATCTTTTGGTACGCAGAGTTACAGTTGTAGCAAATCGTCTTGTAGATGAAAAACAGCTTCAGGAAGAAAACTCTTACCAGCAGCTTGATTTGTTTACAGATTATAATGCATTAAGAAAAGAGCAAAAGGCATTCGAGGAAGCTAGGGAGAAGGAACGTAAGCTTCAGGAAGCTATGCTTAGTGTAAAGAAGAAATATGGAAAAAATGCAATGTTAAAAGGTATGAATCTTCAAGAAGGTGCAATGACCATAGAACGAAATCATCAAATAGGTGGTCATAAGGCATAATAACATTCATTATTATGTTAAGACCTAAGGACTGAATGTGTAAGGCTAAATGGGAGGAAAATGGAATGTTTTATGAGAACCATAAGTATGACGATATGATAAATTTACCACATCATCAGTCGGAAAAGCATGCCCATATGGATTTGATAGATAGAGCTGCCCAGTTTTCGCCCTTTGCGGCATTAACGGGTTTTGAAGATGCAATTTTGGAAACAGGCAGAATTACGGATTCCCGTATAGAATTAGAAGAAGATGAAAAGGAAAGGCTGGATATTCATTTTAGAAAACTTCGTGAATGTCTTAAAGAACAGCCCCTTGTAGAAATTTGCTATTTTGAGGCAGATATTTTTAAAGAGGGAGGTTCTTATGTAACAAGTACAAAACGAGTGAAAAGAATAGATGAGAATGCTCGAAAAATTGTGCTGGTTGATGGGACCAGTATTGAGATGGACGAAGTTGTAGAACTTAAGATTTTGAAGTAAGGATTCATAGCGAGCAGAGATTTTTTAGTAGAGAGATTTAGATTAGAGAGAAAAGAGAGAATAGGAAAACTACGCACACAAGATTGACATTCCCTGCATTGCAGGGCTGTTCGTCTTGTTTTTTTATGCACATCATTCAATACTGTAATGAAATAAGGTTCTAATGACGCTAATAGTGAAACTACATTGCCCTGATGATTATGTTTGTTTCTGAAATAAACACAGACAAAATGATTATAATATCCATGATACAATATAAAAGATAATATTTGAGGAGTAAAAGATATGAAGTATAAAAATGCAAATGATGTATTACCGAAAGAATTACTGGTAATGGTGCAGGAATATATTCAGGGAGAATACATTTATGTTCCGGTCAAAGATAAACATATTGCAGAATTCCCTACCGACTATAAAACTGAATTAGAAAAACGCGATGCACACATTTATACAAAATATCTGGAAGGAATGAGTAATAAGCAGTTATCTCAAATATATAATTTGTCAGAATCCAGTATCAGAAGAATTATTGTAAAGCAACGAAAAGGAAATAGACCAATGAAAGACAAAATAACACAGGTTATTAATAATTGGGGATTGGAAAACAAGGAAATAAAGCAGATATACGATACGACTTGGCAGGTGGGGGATGATTATGTACTGAAAGTGTATCAAAGTTTCAGTATGTTGGAAAGAAACCTAAAAATACTGCAACTATTGGATAATATGGATATTCCTGTAGGCAAAGTCATAGCTACAACGAATAATGAACAATATGTATCCTTTCATAATTGGTTTTGCTTTTTGTCAAGGCGACTTCCGGGAAGTAATATTGTACGAATCGGGAATGACAGCAAGATAGCTACTATAATGGGTGAGATAATTGCTGACATCCATATGGCATTTCAGAAATGTGAAGAAGTGGATGTGTTTTGGAACAATAGCTTATTGGATGAAATGAATGGCTGGGTAAAAAGCAATTTTGAAGCAAATGACTGGAAGTTTATAAGTAAAGAAGAATATGAAAAAATCATATCGCAATTAGCGATGGTATATGATAACCTGCCAGTACAACTCATTCACCGGGACGTACATTTTGGAAACTTTTTGTTTTCTGATGGTAAGTTTTCTGGTTATATAGACTTTGATTTAAGTCAGAGAAACATCCGAATTTTTGATTTATGCTATTTTTTACTAGGATTATTGTCAGAAAAAGAAAAATTAGAGATTACGGACGAATTCTGGTTTGAGGTTGTAAAAAAAGTGTTTGCAGGATATGGACGAAAGATGAAATTAACTGAGGCGGAAAAGAATGCAGTGCCATATGTGATGGAATGCATAGAGTTACTTTTTGTTTCTTATTTTGAGAGTATAAACGATATACGTTGTGCCGAAGATGCTTTCAGAATATTCGCATTCGTAAAGAAACAGGAAAATAGGATATGGAGAAATTTACTGTAAAATGGCATTATAATGGTTTTGATTATGAATTTCACACATTAGACTCACTGTTCTCATACAAGCAGATTGATATTGGAACCTGGCAGATGATAGAACATATTGACTTACAGCCCGATAGCAAAGTTCTTGATTTGGGATGTGGATATGGAGTTGTTGGAATTTGGGCAGCCCATACGATTGGAGCTAAAAATGTAGTAATGTCTGATGTTAATGTAGCTGCACTTGAAGTGGCAGCCAAAAATGTTACAGTAAATAATTTGGAGAAAATTCGAATTGTCCATAGTGATGGATTCAATAATATTCATGATGTTGATTTCACACTGATTATGTCAAATCCTCCATATCACACTGACTTCTCTGTTGCGAAATCGTTTATAGAGGGCAGCTATAAGCATTTGCAAATGGGCGGATGGCTGGTAATGGTGACAAAACGGTTTGATTGGTATAAAAATAAAATACATTCTGTATTTGGTGGAGTGAAGTGGATAGAAAGTAGTGGATATTATGTGTTTTTCGCTCAAAAACGATTTGTGCAAAAAAGTGGTCGTAATAAAAAAGGGATGTCAAAAAAATTACGAAAAAAATATCAAAAGGATTTGATTAAAACTTGAAAAAACCCGCCCATTTCAAAAATGGACGGGCTCTTTTTTATAAATGGACAGGAATTCTTTTCTTTTTCCTACAAATATGCATAACTCCATAACCCAAAAGTAACAGGCAAGAGAGGGCGGAAATGATTTCTGCAATTCTCCAATAGGTTGGTTCTACAAAGGCAATTTCCAAAGTTCCCAAAAATCCTGAAGGTATCGTAACGCGAATACAGTTATTAAAACCATTTGAAATGGTAAGCTGTTCTCCAGTTTCTACACATTTAGCAATATAGCCTTTGTAGGAAGTCATTGGCACTTCCAAATAACCTTCCGCATTAGTATTTTCAACGTAACAGGAAAGACGAGTTCCTTCCTTTTCTACATTGGAGAAATTTAATCCTTCCGATGATTCATATCGATTTTCTATAATATCTCGCAATAATGAGTCAGCAGGTAAATACTCACAGGAATATAGCTGCATAGAAGGTAACTCATAAGTGCCATACAAACGATATGGGGTGGCTACGGAAAGGAAAGAATAGTAATACCAACCAACAGAAACAAGTGTTGTAATGCACAATGTAACTATTGCTAATGGCATAACAGGAATACTATGCTTTTCAGAAGCATAATCCATATCCGTACGCATAGTTAGTTGTTTTATGGTCAGGCAAGTGCCGATTGTGACTAACAATGTTCCGATAGAAATAAATCTCCATGGGAATTGGAGACTTGTAACTACTGCCTTTCCAATGGCTCCTAAAGAAGCCAGATAATCCCAAGGGAAATGATGAGTACTTAAAACAATGGCTAAAAGTCCGCACAAAAAGGTAAATAAAGTGAGACGATAGTATTTTCCCTGTCTTTCCTCTTTTGTGGAGGTAAACAGAAAGTAGCCACATACAAAAAATCCAATAACTAATGGTAAACCAAGTCCGGCACTTACTTCGCCTATTAAACCAGAAGACGTATAATAACTACCACCTACGCCATCTTGCATAATGCCAAAAACCTGAGTGAAATAAAGTCCCATACTTTGTACACTGGCCCCACTAAACTGGTCAGAAGTTATAATAAATTCTTCGGTAAAATAGTAATCCATAAAAGGAACTAGGAAACCGATTGTTAATAGGAGCGTAAAAACGACGGTAAGACAAAGAGATAAAAATACTCGTTCTTTCCATAATCTTTTAAAGCAAACTACACAGGCGATAATAATAAAAATAGCAACCATTTCACAAGTTAAAATATGGGAGTAAATAATGCCTGCCAGTCCAATCGCCGGAAGAATCGCCTTTTTCCACCAGCCTTTTTTCTCGGTCATAGTCAATATCTGATACAAGCCTACAAAGATAAGCGGTAAAAACATCATTGCACAGTATTCACCTACGGCGGCTCTTGTATAGACATTTAGCATACGATAGTAAGATAAAGTAAATAACATACTACCTATAAGCCCAATACGAGAACTATTAAAAAGCTTCTTAAAACTAAAGTAAGAAATCAGTGTGGTGGCAAGGTTTATCACTGCCACAAAGGTCATATAGGCTGATTGAACGGAAAAACCCATTAAACGCAGCAGGGCTGGAAAATACAACAGAATATCTCCATAAAATACTCCCGTAGCATAGCCATAATCATATGCCCAAACAGGCTGAATTTTTACCGGAAATACGCCTTGGGATAGTCCTGCTTTAATGCCGTCAATACGAAGCAAATGGAAGGGCAAATCATGTCCGATTGCCATATAATCTAAAAATAGCGGATAAGATGCTAAAAAGATGATAACACCCAAGCAAAATGCAGTTTTTCGTTTCGATAAAGCAGTAGTACAAATATAGTATCCAAAAGATAAAAGGATGCAAAGCCCTAGGGCATATACAAAGTCCTGCTTTGCCATATCGGTAGTTTCATGAATGGATAAACCCATTAATTCTATCGTTCCACCGCCTTGAAAATTGAGATTTAACATAACATCATCAGCATTACTACCGAGTCGAAGCTCAATACAGGCTGTTTTTTGTTCTGTGGATAAGGTGGCGGAGTTCGTTTGAAACTGTGACACCGGCAGTGATATGCAAGTTGCACTAAAAGTATTACCGGCGGTGTCCGTGTTGTAGTCTATATATGCAACATAAGAACCTCTGGATAACTGTAAAGGTTCTGTGTAAACGATTGTACCAGCATCAGAATTTAGGTCATTAACGACTATTTTTTCTTCGCTTATATCTGGTGACAGAGAATTTAATTCACTAATAAGAAAGGTTTCGCTATATAAGTTTGATTTTGTATGAAGAAAATTGCATACAGCAAAAGCAAGTATGATAATCTGAAGTACAACAACAATGATAAATGACTTTTTATTTTTTAAAGTTTTAAGTTGAAACATTTGCATTCTCCCAAAGATTTTTAATACGTTTAATTATAATCCAGGAAGGGTGGGAAGACAAGAGTGGAAAAGGGGAGAGTACGATTAAATATAATATTGGAAATTTATTTAGTAGCGAAGGAAATATCCCGGGAAAAGCTACAAAATTATTGCGTATGTTACAAAAGTTCAAATTTAGCCTATGCATCACTTCACCCACATTCGTCGGTGCCTTGTCTCCTATGACATTTCTTGCATTTGGTGCGTCTGATTTTGGTAATGGTGTTGCTGAGGTGATAAAATTATCAAATATACTAATAGTTCCATCTTCATTAATTAGTCAACTAATAGTTCTTCCTGTATCATACCCCCATATTTATCAATTTCTGCTTGCCACATTTTTTTTAACTCTTCCGTAATAATATTTCCTCTTCCTTTTGCAACTAAAGCCTCTTCCCTCTCTTTGATTGTTCGTTGTGAAGCTTCACTGATTTTTTCACTCTTGCAACAAAGAACAAACTCCTTAAAATCCTCTGCAACATACTCTGCTTTATTTTCCTTTTCATGATCACAAAAATAGATCTTACCTATATTTTCATTATACAAGCCAATTACGATATAGTTCCCAAAAGAATCACAAGCAATAGGCAAAACATTATTTTCTAACCATACTCCTAATTCAATAGTATCCAAACTTAACTTAACATCACCTATACCAAAAAAACCTTTCACATCGGAAGTTACTTTTCCCGCTTTAAATTTAGTTTTAGGTGTATAACCTCCATTATATTTATATAAGAATCTCCTATACTGAATAGGCAATATAATTCCACACTTTTTTTCCATATTTATTATCTTATCCTCTACATTACAATTCAAAAATTTTGATATTAACATTCTATTTATCCTCCATTATTGATATAGGCTATATCCTCCGATATGTGTAAATTCCTGATGAATATTTTCATCTACTAATTGTAATATTCCATTTATAGTATCATGATGTACAACATAACCATCAGGAATTTCAGTAATTCCATAATCTTCTTCTAATATAGCCATCATTTTATTTATGTCTTTACTTCTATCCCCTGAAAACCCTCCAATATCAACAAATTTAATTGTAGGATTTAAATATTTATCAGGAAACTCAATATATCCATCTACATAAGGAACAGTATGACCAACTGCAGATGTATATATCCAAATTTGTTTACCATCAATATTCTGTATCTCAATTAATCCCCCATTACTAAACCATTTTTTAATATCCGGCGAGTACTTGGGTTTGTTCTCTTGAACAAATTTAGTAATTCCCCCATTATACGCATCTTTCATTTCATCCCAATTACTGAATTTATGAACATTTATATCTCCCACATTTATATGCTCATTACCTGCAAATCCGCCTTCTTCTATAAGACCTACCTTTGCTACATCGGGAGATACTAATGGGTTTGTTGAGCAGAGCAGATTATCAAACTTATTCCTTACTGTTCCTGCCATCAGGCCAAGCCCCATATTGAAACCAATATTTAAAACTGTGGATTCTGCCACACCCATATCCCACTTTTCTACTCCATACTCTGTGAGAACTCCACTGGCAAAATCACAGGCCATATCTTCCCCGGTTTCCTTCAAAACTGCCGTAGCCATTCCTGAAAGAGACGATGGAAACTTTCCTGTTTGCAAAAATATACTGGCACAGGTCATATTCAAACTTCCCCAGGCATCATACAACGTCTGATTCCCACAAAAATAGGTATCTCTGATTGGACTGAAGGCCTCCGTGGTAATGTCTCCGATACTCCCGTAATAAATGTCATAGCTACCTTCTGCCACATTGCTTAAGCCATAGGCGGTACTACATGTGCCTGTTACACCGCCTACAATACTTACCACTACTGGTGTGGCTGTCCCTGCTGTACAAACGATTGCTCCAATTCCTATGGCTACTGCTACAACTCCTTCTAGGATTTTGGCAACCCCTTCCTCCTTGCGTTGCTCTGCCACCTTAGCTTCATAATCTGCAACCATTTGTTCATATACTTCCAAATGCTTTTCATATGCACTGGTGATTTTATCCTGATTATTCGCTAGATACGTGTTACTCACTTCTACTTTGTCATACAATTCCCAAAGAGAGAGATTGTCACAGTAACTACCGGGTACATAAGAAACTACCTGCGTTCCATTCAAAACATAGTTATCTATGGTGCTTTGCAAAGAGTCTAACAGGGCCTGCAAATCTCCTTTTAAAGTAGTATATTGACTTTCTTCATAACTGTCAATTTGGGCGTCGAGGGCGGTTATCTCATTTTTCACACCCTCTATGGTACTTTGTAAGACATATTTGGTGGGATTACTTAATGGGAAAATATCGCTTATGCTATTAAGGGATGTCTGAATACTGTTTGAGATAGTATCCAGCTGGACACTCTCTGTTTTTAACACCTCTTTTAATAGCATAAGATTCTCTTTGGGGATATTGGAGTAAATATATTCATCCATTTCATAGAAACCATCTTTGTATAACAAAAAGCTTGTCTGAAAAGCCTGTAACGCTGAAGTCAAAGCATAGAGTAGCGGGCCATGAACTTCCTGAAAGTATGTTTTTGCAGTATCTGCCGCCTTTCCCTGAAAGCATTCCATATTTATCACTTCATTGTATGCACGGTTCCATTCACTTAGTGCAGTATACCATTCATCGATTTTCACAGTCATATAATTATAAAACTGACTCATTGATTCATATTTTATGATATACGATTCCCCTGTCATTTTGAATTCTCCTATTTATATTTGTAGCATTCACAGTGTGTAGAATTTTATAAAAAATAGGCAGTCACTTAGTCGCCTTTGCTTCATAAATGACTGCCTTGTAATTTACCTATATTTTGTCCATTTCCGTTATCCCCTTTGATTACACCTTTTACGTTGTGTATTATACTCTTTTTTCTAGGGGGTGTCACGTTGTTTTTAGCAAAACCTAGAGTTAAATGTATTTACATTGGTAAAAAAAGAGTAGTATAATTAAAAAAATACACGTGATAAAGGGGGAATTTCATATGGAAGAATTCATTACTTATGTTGCTATTTTTCAGATAGTGACAGACATTTATGATTTACTAATTGGTTCAACATTAATTTTTGGAGCTTTAAAATGGCGAAAAGGATTATTGACTACAACAGCGTTTTACTGGGGAGTTGTTTTAGGGCTGATTAGTGGATTTCTTTTGGCCTATATGTTTGACGGAAACTATATAATCTTGTTAGTTTCAGTAGCTTTGGGTGCAATTCTTTTGCCGATTTTAACGTATACTGTTCCGGCTGTAAATCGATTTGTGCTAAGTTTTATTGTCTCAATGAAATTATTGTATATGTTGACTACATATTTGTTTAAAGAAGGCAATATGGAATGGAATATGGCATTATTTATGCCACTGATTGTAGCTACACTATTAGGTATAATTTTTATGTTTTTAAAGCGTTTTAGTGTTTTGCCATTTGCCATTGCATGCGTTTTCCTTGGAGCAAGTCAAGTTGCTCCGACAATAGCCAAATATGTAAATCAAATTATGTTTGGAATTACACAGGATGTTAGCTTGTTATTTGATCCACTTGATTTTATTTTTGCTTTATTCAAAATAGAATTAACAGACGGAATCACATTATTAGTGCTAATTATTTTAATGTGTATAGGTATTCCGTATCAAATGAAGTATATAAAAAAACAAGGATATAGCTACAGTACTCCTGTAATAGCTTTTGAGACGGATAATCCAAATATGCGTGGCAAGATTGTTGGATAGTAGTTTAAAAAAATGTGAGCTGAAAGGCAAAAAAGAATATACTACAAAAAGAATATTTAGATGATTTCTGGAGTGAAATACATACTTAGGAACAAAATGTAGAACAGCCTTATTTCATTGGGAATAGGGCTGTTTTATATTTTGTCATAGTTGATTAATCTTTCCTTTGATGAAACAACTCTACGAAAAATTCCGCCATTTCTTCAGGGGATTCTTTCATACCATTTTCAAACCATGTAGCAGAAATTTCGGTAACGGATTTACTGATAGCAATGGCCAGATAACGTTCCTTTGGGGTTTTACATTGAAATAATTGTTCTGCAAGAGATTCTGCTTTAAAAACAAAACTATGTGGTACCTTTGCTTTAAGCAATAGACCAAAGGTGTCGCTTTTTTCTTTAATTAAATTGAACAAATCTAAATACCATGCTTTTGGATTACTTTCCAGTCGATAATCAGTAATAAAAGACGATAGAAAACTAAGGAGTTCATTCCCGATTTGGTCTAAAACATCTTCCTTGGAAGAATAGTTGCGATAAAAACCGGCTCTGGATACTCCAGAACGTTTGATAATGGAAGTTACAGTAATTTTATCAAAAGTTTCTACGGCTAATAGGGATAGGAGGGCAGTACAAATACAATCACGAGTCAGTTGATTGGACTCTATATTTGACATTCTTAAAACTTCTCTTTTTTTCAATTCTGTTTCCCTATTCTCCATAAAAACCTCCGTAGTTTGACAAAATAGCACATCAGATGATACAAAAGTAAAAAGATGTGTTTAGTCCGAGACGAAAAAATTGACTCTGCGAAGAAGTGGTGATACACTTGTCTAGTCTAGATAAATGTATCATCTTATGGTGGAGAAGTCAAACAATTTTATTCAAAGATAGGAAAGGTGTGTAAATGAAAAAAGAGTACTTTACAATTCCAAATTTATTAGGATATTTGAGAATTATGTTGTTACCGGTTTTTCTGTATTTTTATTATCACGCAGAAACATTAGAAGAGTATTTGGTGGCATTTTTGATTCTGGCAGTTGCAATGCTGACAGATGTGTTTGACGGTATGATTGCACGAAAATTTAATCAGGTAACGGATTTTGGCAAAGCTTTAGACCCAATAGCTGATAAATTGACGCAGGGTGTCTTGGCGATTGCGGTATCGTTTCACTATCCGCTGATTTTTCTCTTTATTGTTTTGTTTGTCGTTAAGGAAGTCTATATGGGAATTATGGGGCTTTACATTATCAACAAGAAAAAGATTTGGATTGCGGCACAGTGGTTTGGTAAGGTGTCGACGGTGATTCTTGATGCGGGAATTTTTGCATTACTGGTCTTTCCAAATTTGAATATCACAGTGGCAAATATTATGATTTTTTTTATGATGTTTATTTTAATTTTTTCACTGGTAAATTACATTTTTTATCATAGAAAAGTTTTGAAAGAAAAAATGGCATAAGGTTTTCGGGGAGAGAAAGGACTTATTTGATATGAAGACAGAGGATGTCTATTCATTGTTTATGATTGTAGCGGTGATTTCCTTTTTGGGCTTTGTGGTGGAGAATGTCTGGATGGCAATTACAAAAGGGTATATAGATAACCGCAATATGATTTTTCCGTTTTTGATAGGATACGGAATTGCAGTTGTACTGATTTATTTCATTTTAGGGACCCCGAAGAAATTGTGGTTTTTAGGGAAAAATCTTGCAATTAAGAGCAAGGTTTCAAAGATTGTGACATACTTTGTAGGTGTAGTAATTTGCATTTGTATTGGCGAAATTCTGCTGGGTAAATTTGTGGAAAAAGTTTGTCATTTTAGCTGGTGGGATTATACGAGGCTGCCGCTTCATATTACAAAATACACTTCCATTCCAACCAGCGTTGGATTTGCTATTTTAATTACTGCATTTATGTATTTTTGTTTTGAACCATTATATTATTTTTTCCGAGATTGGAATAATAGTGTGTTAAAAGTAGTTGCACCTACGGTGATGATAGTTATGGTGGGAGATTTTCTTTATAATGGCTATTTAATGTATAAGAATAAGGGAATGGTTCCAAGGTGGAAAATAGGTGTACGAAAAGCTCGCGAAATGCTATAATACGGAGTAAGTATGTATGGACGAGGTGATAAACATATGGAAAAGGAACTAAAAATGTCGGTATCTCCCATTTGCACAAAAGATGGGAAACAATATGCCTTTGTGTCCTTTGTAGATGGAAAACGTATGGCAGAAGGCAAAATTCCAGATTGTAAAATCATCTCAAATCAGGGATTTTATGAAGATGAAATAGGACAGTTAGAAGCGTATATGAAAAAGGAACTACCGAAGCTAAAAGATATGGCTGCGGGAGTGAATGTATTTGATGCATTTATGAAGTAAAATGGCGTATGCTCTCAGAAATGAGGGCGTACGCCATTTTGTTATACTATCGGTTCAAAAAATTCTTTTAGAGCCGATAAATAGTTTTCTGGTGCAACAAGGTAACTAAGGCCATGTCCGGCATTGGGAACGGTTACTAAACGTTTTGTTCCAAAGCAGGCGTCATAATTTGATTGACTCATTTCACACGGAACATAATCATCGGCTTCTCCGTGAAAAAGAATGATGGGCACAGAACATTTTTTAATAGCTTCAATAGGTGAAAATTCTTCCAAATTAAAGCCGCCAAATAATTTTGCTGCTAATTTTACGAAAGGATATAAAAGGTTGGCAGGCAGTTTTATTTGATGAATGACTTTTTTAATAATGTTTTTTGGTGAAGTATACCCACAGTCTGCCAGTACTCCGATAATATTTTTAGGAAGTGGTTTACCAGCCGCCATAATCACCGTGGCTGCACCCATAGAAATTCCGGTTAAAATGATTTTGACATCTTTTCCATAATGCTCAATCACAAAATCTATCCAGGATAGACAATCGCGGTGTTCTTTTATACCAAAGGTAATGATATGTCCGTCGCTTGCTCCTCCGGCACGCTGGTCCACAATTAATGCATTTCGTCCTAAGGCAAAGCAACGCTGTACGCCACCGCACAAATCACGTTCTGCATCTCCCCGATATCCGGGAAACATCAGTTCAATCGGAGCACCAGGGCAGGTTTCATAATATTTGCCTCTTAAAGTCAGACCATCAAAAGACTGAATGGACACATCTTCACAAGACATCGAGCGAACTTCTTTCATCCAGGAAATCATTTTGTCGCGATAGGGTTCGTAAATTTTCCCTGGCGGAAGACTGTATTCTTCTGTGTCCTTTTTCTTCCTTCTTGGAACATAAAAGGTGAGATAAAAACAAAAATATGTTAGCAATAAGGCGAGTAAAACAAGAACTGCCAAAATAATGAGTACAATATAAAACAATTTCATCATACTTCTCCTAAGGTTTGATTTTCTTATTATAGCATCTTTTAAAACAAAAAAACATTGTAATAATATGTCGTTTTGTGTAGACTAATACTAAATGAGTGAGGGAGAAAACTGTATATGAATATTACGCCGAATTACAAAAATAAGAAGTATTATAATACGGCAAAATATCCCATAAGACAGCCAATTTTTATTGTCTGGCTTATTTGGATTTTGTGCAAAATTGTTTTGATTGGGAAAAAATACAAGGTGGAAAAAATCAATATGGAAGGTTTGAAACCACCCTATATGTTACTGAGCAATCATATGTATTTTATTGACTTTAAATTGGCTGCTATGGGAACCTTTCCACACAGAGTAAATAATGTGGTAAATGTTGATGGTTTTTATCGTCGTCCATGGCTTTTAGAGTTGATTGGTGCAATTTGTACCAGAAAATTTACTGCGGATATGCATTTGATAAAATCCATTAACAAAGTACTAAAACGGGGCGATATTCTCTGTATGTATCCAGAGGCAAGATATTCGCCTTGCGGTATCACTTCGTATTTACCAGAATCGCTGGGAAAACTTGTAAAGATGAACAAAGTACCAGTTGTTGTCACAATTCATAGAGGCAATCATTTGAGTTCACCATTTTGGAATTTTAGAAAAAAACGCCGCGTGCCATTCCATACCACAATGACGCAGGTTTTGACTCCACAGCAGATAGAGAATATGTCCGTAGACGAAATTAACGAGACTTTGAAAAATGCTTTTAAATATGATGATTACCACTACCAGAAAGAACGTGGATTTCTTATAGATGAACAATATCGTGCAGAAGGAATGCACAAGATTTTATATCATTGCCCAAATTGTATGACAGAATCCAAGATGTCTTCTAAAGGCACAGAGATTTTCTGCACAGAATGCGGAAAACGTTGGAATTTGAACGAAGATGGTACATTGTCTGCCTTGGAAGGCAAAACAGAGTTTTCGCACGTGCCAGATTGGTTTAATTGGGAACGAAAGCAGGTTCGTGAGCAAATACTCCGCGGAGAGTATTCCTTCGAGGACGATGTGGATATCTATTCTATGCCTCGTTGCTGGAAATTTGAGCATCTCGGTAAGGGAAAATTGACTCATGACGTGGAAAAGGGCTTTATCGTCGAAGGGTGTTATAATGGCGAGACATATCGCATTCAGCGTACACCAATCCAGACCAACAGCCTTCACATCGAGTACGACTATTGTTACATCAAGCCCTTTGATTGCGTAGACATTTCCACAGAGACAGACTCTTTTTATTGCTATCCAAAGAAGGAGAATGTAGTGACGAAGCTGGCGTTTGCCACTGAGGAGATTTACCAGCAGACGCTTAAGGGAAAGAGAGGATAGAAGCTTGGATTATGGGAAAACGGATATGTCCCTATTAAGTAAGGAATATCGGTATATTTATAAAATGATATATTGCTATTATGTGGTTTCGTTTGTATAATATTGGTAGCAAATGTCATAACTTGGGGAATTGTGTAGGGCAAAACAAAAATTAATAAATAGATAATTTAAAGGAATTGTTATAGCTAAGGTACAATAACAGGCTTTTTCTTATTGAAAAATTAGAAATGTCGGTATTTTACACATTTTACCCAATTGAGTAATTTGCGTAAAATATCGACATTTTTGGTATTAAAGAAAGTTGTGTATGAAATAAATAAGAAATGGGTTATGCATCAGAGCGGAATAGTAAGCGAAAGTGGCGAATTATATTTTTGCATTAGGTGACTTTGTTTTGGGATATAAGGCACTTAAAGGTAAAAGAATAAAGGCTGAAAAACAATTATTTGCAGCAATTCATAGGACGTATTCAGGGGAAGATGAATGGATTGTTGCAAGCTGACCACCTGAAAATCTCAATAAAGGAACTAGTCAATGAGTCAGACAGCACATTTTTGTAATCTGATTAATAGCAATAGGTGGTATGTGTTGGTCACGGCAGGAATGCGCCTTTTTAGAAAAATTAAGTAAATACAAGGGTTGTAGGGCAAAAAATGGAAATTTTTAATACTGGCATAAGACAGAATTTTGAGATTTGGGGCTGTGACATGGTGAAAGATATTGTAAAATATAAATTACAATTATAAGATTATTTTAGAAGTTTGCTACAGGCTGATAGAGAGGTACTTATGAAAAAAGAAACTACTAAAGAAGAAAAAAATACAAAGGTAAATTATTGTACTATTTTAAAGAAAACGATTATTACAGTTATAAAAAGCATTCCTAGACTTTGTATAGATGCATGGAACAAGAGTAATCCACAAAGAATGGGTGATTCAGAATATATGGAATTGACACCTAGTAAAGTGGCATCTAATTCAGAGGAGTATTTTAAGGCATTAGATTTAGCAATTGGTAATCCTGATGTGAAAAATATTGCGTTGACAGGTCCGTATGGTTCGGGGAAGAGTAGTATTATTTGTTCATATATAAGTCAGCGTCCTACAATAAAGGCTATTAATATATCTTTAGCTACCTTTTTTGAGACAAAGTTAGTAAAGCAAAGTGATCAAGGAGGAGAGACTGTTGTAGAAGAGACCGAATTAGTTGAATTTGCTGAGGATGAACTTGAAAAAGGTATATTAAAACAATTGTTTTATAAAGTAAATTATAGAAAGATACCTCAAAGTAGATATAGAAAAATTCATAAGCACGGCTGTTTAAGAACAACATTATTTGTTGTAGTGATGGCCTTAATTGCTGCAATCAGTACATGGCTATTAGGAAATGATTATTTGTTTGAAAAATATGAATATGCATGTGAGAGAATAAAAAGTGTAGGATGTAATGATGTGTTAAGCCATATTTTTGTTTCTCTATTTATTATTTTTGTGTTGGTAACAGTATCGTATTTAATTTGGATGATATCAACTAGAATTCGTTTAGTAGGGGTTAAGATAGCAGATAAAGTTGAAGTGTCAACAACAGATACAGACAAGGAAACAGTATTTAGTAAAAATTTGGATGAGATAATCTATTTTTTTGAGTCAACGGATTATGAAGTGGTTTTTATTGAAGATTTAGACCGCTTTAAAAATAATGAGATATTTATAAAACTTAGAGAATTAAATATGCTTATTAATAATTACGAGATGATAAAAAGGAAAGTTGTGTTCGTATATGCTATTAGAGATGATATGTTTGAAAATACGGATAGAACTAAATTTTTTGATTTTATAATTCCTATAATTCCATATATTAATTCAACGAATTCAAATGAAATAATGAGAGATTTATTAGGGCTTGGATCTGTTGATAATGAAAGGTATGTACCTGAACATAAGATTTCAGACAAATTTGTTACATTAATTGCGCCATATATCAGTGATATGCGTGTTCTAACAAGTGTAATAAATGAATTTTGGATTTACATAGCAACTATTAAAGGTGGGCAGAAACTTCCACTACTAAAAGACGAAAACATGCTTGCTCTAATGGTATTTAAAAATATGTATCCAAAAGATTTTGCAAAAATAGAGGATGAAAAAGGAATAATAAAACAAGCATTTGAAGATAAACAAGCGTTTGTAGAAAAACAGAAGAAACCTTTAGAGGAAATTGTTAATAAAAACGTAGATTTATTAAATGCGATTGAACAAGATATATTGAAAGATATTTCGGAGTTGAAAGTTGCTTTTCTAGGATATCTTGTTGATTTTACAGGCATGCCAACTTCTATAATAGCAAATAATACTCGCTATTATATTTACGAAATAATGTCTAACGATTTTGATTGCAATGTTTTAAATGTAAAGAATATGAGAGTAGAAAGCGCAACAAGTAAAGCACAACAAAATCCTAATTTGTACGATGTATTTAATGAGGATCCGATTGTTATAGAATATTTTACAAGATACAATGCGTTATTAAATAGTGCGGAAGAAAGAAAAGAAGAATTAAAACATATTCTTGAAGAATCTAGGATGAAGCTAAGGAACATAGCTGAAGAATCTATAAGAAACTTAATAGGAGATTATTCGGCGGAAAAAGTGCTCTCGGAACAAGTTAGAAAGAACGACTTGTTAGTATTTTTGCTACGCCATGGTTATATTGATGAAAATTATCGAAATTATATTAATTATTTCCACCCAAGCAGTATAAATACTATGGAGATGAACTTTATTCTTGGCATCAGAAACCATCGGTCAGTAGGAGACTACACGTATGAACTAGAACATTGTGATAGAATTGTTGAACGTTTGGAAAGTTTTGAATTTGGACAGAAAGAAATCTTAAACTTCAATTTAGTTGACTTTATATTATTAAATATACCATCTTGGAATAAGAAGTATAGAAGAATAATAGAACTTTTTGTAAATAGGACTCCTGAAAGCAAAAATTTTATAAAGGCATATATGAACAGAGAAAAAAATACTGCTGCATTTATATCTGCAATATGTCATGCAAGCCATAATATTTGGCGTGATTTTGAAAACGATGCGGAAATGACAGAAACGTCAAAAGAAAAATATTTGTTATCAATTTTACAGAATTGTGAATTGGAAGATATTTGTCATAACGAGTTTTTTAAAGAGGATGGAAAAACAAAGTCTATAAAGACTAGAATTGAAAGTGATAAAGAGATTCTAATAAAATTTTCTACTATGCCAATAGAAAAGCAGAAAAACATTATCAAATCATTAAATGTAATATTTAAATCACTAAACATTAACGGCCTGGATATAGAGATATTAAACTTTGTTTTTGATGGTAGATATTATATATTGAATCAGGAAATGATATCGCATATTTTTAGTATTAAATCACCGGAATTGCAGGAACAGTTAGCTTTTTCAAATTATTCCATGATTTGCAAATTAGCATATCGCCCTCTGATTGATAATGTTCGCGATAATTTTGTGTGGTATGTAACAAAATTTGTTATAGAACCAGAAGAGAATAACATGGAAGAATTGGATGCAATTGAAGATATGCTAGAGCGCTTGGCGGACAATCCTGAAATGTGTATTACAATAATAGAAAAGCAGAAGAATTCATATTGGGAATCAATTGTTGATTGCATGCAGGGTGTTGAAGAAAAGTTAGATGTGTGGAATCACTTGATTGTTACAGGTAAGGTTGCAAAGAAGTGGAGTAATTATATAGAATATCATAAAAAATATGGACTAACGGATGAACTAAGTGATTATCTTGATAAAAACGTAGCGGAATTGAAATATGAAGAAAGACCAGATGAATTAACGGATGAACTAATTAATGAATTATTAGGCGCCAATATTTCTTTAACAGCTTTTGATTCAATTGTTGACAAATATAAAGTTGAGGAATTTACAGTTAAATTAACTGATATAGAAGAAGAAAGACTTAATATATTGATTAAAAAGAATTATTTTGGTTTTTCTGCGGAAATGTATATAGAAATATATAATATATCAGTAAATCAAGCAGCAGAATTTGCTACGTGTAATAAAGCAGAATTTATGGAACAAATAAGTGAGTGCGAATTGAACGCAACGGATATAGACGCCTTGTTAAAAACAAATGCATTTAGTAATCAAGAAATATTGGATATATTATCTTATTTAAAACCAGTTGATATGAATACTAGTATAGCATTAAAACTAAGAGAGTATACTTTTATACTACCAAGGAAAGTTGTTGATGCAGCATGGGATACTTTAGAAACAGATATGAGATTTGAATTGTTATATAATCAAATGGAAGTCTTTACGCTAGATGAACTTGCAGATAAGTTTAAAGAATTGGGGGGACCATATGATCAATTCCAGTCAAGAGTAAAAAGAAAATATACATTATGGTGCAACGATTATAATAGGAAATTATGTAATAAGTTACGCCAAATAGGCTTTCTTACTTCGTGTAATGAGCAGGAAGTTGTAGTAGAGAAAAATCAAGAAACATTGTGCGAAATAAAAAGAATGATGTTGATTGGTTATGTGAAACAGAAATAGTAAGCATAATATCCTAATTATTTCTGAATAAATGCATATGTATGAATTGTGAAAGGAAGCGAGATATGTTCCCAACAATCAACCTCAGAGAAACCGGAATCAATCTCCACCGAATCATGGACAAGTGTGGAATTACTCCGAAAGACATAAAAGAATTCTTAAATCTCGGAAGCATACAAACGGTATATAACTGGTGCAACGGTTTAAACATGCCAACAGTTGACAATCTGTATGCACTGAGTCAATTGCTTCGGGTTCCGATTGATGAAATTATTTGTGGAAATAGAAAAGTAATTGTACCAGAGCCAATTGTTATTATAGAAAATCCAAGAACTAGAAGATTGTATGCTTACTATAAACAACTAAATAGGATGCTGGTAGCTTAAAAATTAAAGCACAGCTGGAATGACAAACACAGAATCCTCTTACAAAATGAAAGTATAACATTTTGTAGGAGGATTTTTATGCAAAGAAAAGTAAATGTAGTAGAAGATTTAGATGGTAACAAGATTGTTGTTATCCATGACATTATTTTCAAAGGGAAGCGTACGATGGAATGGACAGACGTGGAAGAATATTTGAAGCGGTTTGTTGGAGAAGAGCATATTATTGAGGATACAGGAGATTTGGTATATATAGGACCGGATCTTCCGGATGAATATACGCATTCGAATTATACGATGCTTCTCAGAGGTGCAAATGCAAAAGCAAAAGCCAATGCAGCACAAGGGATTCCTGAGATGTTGATGATTGCGAATGAAAGAGAGTTTGAGGAGAATCGTAAGGATAAACATTCAAAGAATGCAAAATATGGATGGTATTCGTATGTGACAAGATTTGCGTTGCCGGTATACGAAGAAAATGGAGATATAGAACGCTATAATGTATTCCGTGCGATTATGCTCGTAAGACATACGGAAGATAATAAATTATATTTATATGACATTATGAAAATAAAAAAAGAAACGAGCAACCTTTTCCAGTCCGAAGACCTTACTCAGTAACAAAACCCATTTCTTGAGTCTATAATATGAAATTCAGTTGGAATAGTCAAGAAGAAAATTAGATAACACCGAATATATTAGGAGTTGAAGAAAAATGTCTAAACGAGAAATAAATCTTATGTCGGATACACAACAAGCATTACAAAAAATGGGAGCAAATATACGGAAAGCAAGGCTACGTAGAAACCTCAATGCAGAGTATATAGCGGAGAAGGCAAACATTAGCACAGATACACTATCAAGTATAGAAAAAGGGGCATCTACGGTTTCGATTGGTGCTTATGCAGCAGTTCTTGCGGTGCTTGAATTGGATAAAGATATACAGTTGATTGCATTGGATGAAGAAGGAAAAAAGCAGTTTTGGGAACAGAATTTATATCCAAGAGAGAGGGCCTCGAAAAAGAAATAACAGCACGCATTTTTGGCGTGTTGCTCCAACTGTCGTAAAAAGTGCGATAGTTCAAAAGTGGTTGTCGCAAATTTTGCGACAACCTCATTATGCGAGATAAAGGAGGAAAACAACTTATGATACCAACATTATACGAACCATTCCGCCACTGGTCAGAAAAAGGTTCTGTTTACATATTATCTGACTTACATTTTGATGATGTAGATTGTAAGTTTATGAGTCCGGACTGGATTACTCCACAGGAACAGATTGCAATCATCAATGGGGTGGTAATGAAAAATGATACATTTATCTGCTTGGGAGACGTTGGAAGCCCGGAGTATATCAAAGACATTAAGGCGAGAAAAAAGATTCTGATTCTTGGAAATCATGATGCAAAAGGTGCATATAAGAATTACTTTGATGAAATCTATACAGGTCCGCTTTTTATAGCAGAGAAAATATTGTTATCACATGAGCCTGTGTACGGATTGCCATGGTGCTTGAATATACATGGTCACGACCACAATCATATGGAACCATACAAAGAAGGATGTAAGCACATTAATTTGGCGGCGAATGTATGTGGATATACACCGATAAACCTTGGAAAGATTATCAAGGATGGTGTGCTTGCAGATGTTCCAAGCATTCATCGGATGACCATTGATAGACAAGTAGGAAGAGGAAAGAAAAATGACATCGATTGAACTGCAACTGTGTGATATCCAAGGCAGACTATTTAAGCTCTCTGCCCGAAGAGGAATCAGTAGTGCAGAATTTATCAAAGTATTTATGAAATCTGTTACTGCAAAAGCACTGGACTCTACCTATAACCTGATGCAATGGGCAGGAGAAGAATATCTATTGGAAGAAGTTATCGATGAAGCAGGAGATAGATTTGAAAAGCCGGGAGAAGTTTATGCGGAGGAGCTGATATATTGGATAGGGTACATATATCGGTACTGGCATTATGTGACGAGTGAATCCAGTAAGGAAATATATAAGCAGGCACCGGTGAAGGTTATGAAGCAAAATTATGCGAGGCTTTGTATGATGATGCCGGAGGAAGTTATAGAAGTATTAAAAGGGAATAATTGAATATGTTTACGGCAGGAGGTGGCCATGCTAGGCTGTTCTGCCGACAAGGCACTGATTTGTAGATTGATATGGTCTGTGAGTTAGTGCCTTTCTTTATGCCTTGAAAGCATGGCTACGGGTCCCTGCAGTCAACATATAGAATGAAATAACAAGTGTAGAATGTTGTTGAAAGTGTTCGCTTTTAGGAATATAATTATATCGTAGTGTGTTGAGTACTATGGAGGATGAAATATGGAATATTACACAACCGCAGAATTAGCAAAAAAATGGGGTATTACACAAAGAAGAGTGGCTATTTATTGCAAAGAAGGAAGATTTGAGGGAGCTGTTTTGAAAGGAAGAACCTGGCTGATACCAGGAAATGTTGAAAAGCCGGATGATCCAAGACGAGTACGCAAAACGGATAAATAAAATACAGTAAAAAGAAGGTGGAGATATGAATTATACAGTGTTTGATGTGGAAACAGCGAACAGCCAAAGAGATTCAATATGTGCTATTGGTGTTATAAGATACGAGAATAATCAAGTTGTTTACGAAAAGGAAATATTAATAAATCCTGAGACGGAGTTTAATTATTTTAATACTAGAATACATGGAATTACAGAAAAGGACGTTATAAATGCACCTACATTTCCGGAAGTTTGGAGAGAAATAGGTATTTATTTTACAGATACTATTTTGGTTGCTCATAATGCAAAGTCAATGGACTTATGCGCTCTATATAGAACTTTGGAAAGATATAATTTACCTTTGATAAGTAATAAATATATTTGCACCATGGAACTTGCAAAAAAGATTTTTAAGAACGATGATTCGGTGCAAACATATAGATTGGATGTACTGTCTAAAAAATATGGGATAGAGTTATTGCATCACCATAATGCATTGGACGACACAAAGGCTTGTTTTGAAATATTACGAAAGTTTGAAGCGGAATATCCAGAAGAAATTAAACCGGAATGGTATTTATATGGAAATGCTGAAAAGAGCAGTTGTTGTGGACAATCTATTGAAGGGATGTATAGCGAAAAAACAAGGGCTATGCAAAAATTGCAGCAGACAGTGCAAGAGATTATTGAGGACGATGATATTTCAGAAAAAGAAATCTCTGAATTAAGAGTGTGGCTTGAACAACACGAAGAATTAAAGGGCTATTATCCTTTTGATAAGATTTTCGAAGTGGTAGAGCATATTATGCTTGATGGTTTGATGGATTCTAACGAAAAACAAATATTACTTGATATCCTTGATGCGTTTATCAATCCACATACAGATGCTTCAGAAGTTAATTTTGCTGGTAAAACAGTTTGTTTATCTGGCGAATTCAATTATGGAAGTAAAAAGCAAGTGGAAGAATTGTTGTCAGAAAAGGGGGCAATTCTTGTGAATTCTGTAACTGGTAAGTTGGATGTTCTTATTTTGGGAGAAACTGGTAGCGCAGCATGGAAATATGGCAATTATGGTTCAAAGTATGAAAAAGCATGCCAGTTAAACGAGAAAGGGGAATCAATTCTTATCGTAAAAGAAAGCGATGTTATACATTAGTAACTGTAAAAGCTAATATCGTAGGAGTGATGAATATATGTATAAAATTGTAGAAGGCGACTTTGCCAACCAACAATTTCCGAATGAAGATTATTTGATAAATTGGCCAATGTTATATATTTTGGAAAATGGAAGACAAGCTTATATTGGCGAGTCGAATCATGCTAAGCAGCGAATGGCAGAGCATAAAAGAAAAAAAGAGAAAGAAATATTTGAAAAGGTTCATTTTATTTACTCTGCGAAATTTAATCAGTCTGTTACATTCGATTACGAAGCGAAATTAATACAGTATATTGCAGCTGATGAATTGTTTGTTGTCACAAACGGAAATTCTGGGTTAGCAGATAAATCATACTATGATAAAGACTACTATGATAAAGATTTTTATAAGTTATGGAGAAAACTTCAAAGAGAAGGGATTGTTAAACATTCTTTGGAAGAAATTGAGCAATCAGATTTGTTTAAGTATTCTCCATTTAAAAAATTGAACGATGACCAAAGAAATGCTGTAGAGGTAATACTTGAAGAATTGAAAGCAGGTACAAATAAAAAGATTATTGTGAATGGAATGCCAGGGAGTGGAAAGACAATAGTAGCAATTTTCTTGATGAAGTATTTGAAAGATAGTGAGGAATTTAAAAATAAGAAAATAGGATTTGTTGTTCCGCAGACGTCATTGCGTTCGACACTTAAGAAAATATTTAAAAGTATATATGGACTAAGGGCTGCTGATGTAATTAAACCTTCGGACGTTACTCGTTCGTATTATGATATTTTGATTGTGGATGAGGCACATAGGCTTCATCAATATAAAAACATTTCATATCGAGGTCCGTTTAAGAAGTCATGTGAGAGAATTGGGTTAACAACTGAGTCTGATGAATTAGATTGGATAATGCATCAATGTGATTGCCCAATACTATTTTATGATCGTATGCAGGTAGTAGGACCGTCTGGAATTAATATAGAACGCTTTTCGAGCAAAATGGAAAATGACAGAAAAAAACGTTTAGCAAAGTATTACAAGTTGTTGACTCAGATGAGGGTAAAGGGAGGAAATGATTATATTGGATATATAGAAAATATCTTGCGATGTAATGAAACTGAAAAAAAGACATTTTCTAATTATCAGTTTGCGATGTTTAATGATTTTAAAGCATTCGAGAGTCTGATGTATAAGAAAGAATGTGAAGTAGGCTTAACAAGAATGATTGCCGGATATTCCTGGGAGTGGGTAAGTAATAATGACCCTGCTAAATATGATATCGAAATACAAGGGGTTAAGCGCAAATGGAATCATTGTACTGAAGGTTGGGTACATTCGCGGGAGGCAATTGACGAGATTGGATGTATTCATTCGATACAAGGCTATGATTTGAATTATGCATTTGTCATTATAGGTAGGGAGATTTCTTATAACAAAGATACTCAAGAGATTACTGTTAACAGAGACTTATATTTTGATGATAATGGTAAGAATACAGCTACGTATGATGAATTGTTAGAATATATTAAAGACATATATTATGTTTTGTTGAGTAGAGGAATTAAGGGCACATATGTATATGTATGTAACGATGAATTACGAGAATATTTGGAAAACTATATTGATGTTATAGGTTAGGAGAGAACAATGACACAAGAAACAATAAATCAGGTATTAAAATTTAGAGATGATAGAAACTGGAGACAGTTCCATAATCCGAAGGATTTAGCATTATCGATTAGTTTAGAAGCTGCTGAATTATTAGAAGTATTCCAGTGGAGCGGTTCTGATACTGTGTGTGAAGCTAAGAAGGATAAAATCAGAGAAGAATTGGCGGATGTATTAAATTATTGCATTCTCATGGCTGACGTTTGTGGCTTAGATATGGATGAAATTGTGCAGGAAAAAATCAAGCATAACAATGCCAAATATCCGGTAGAGAAGGCAAAAAATAGTGCAAAAAAATATGATGAGCTATAAAAGGTGTGGAGCTAATGAAACAAGGGAAATTAGTACGAGATAAAATACCAGAGATTATTATTGCAGATGGTAAGAAGCCTATTATACGAATTTTAGATAACGATGTATACCTGCAAGAATTCTGAAATTCTCTTTCACACAGGAATGCGTATTTCGGAATTTTGCGGATTAACACTTAAGGACATCGACCTTGAGAATAGAACGGTAAACATCGACCATCAGTTACAGACAACCTGCGATATGCGATACATCATAGAAGAAACCAAGACGGAGGCGGGAAAGAGGAAGATTCCTATAACAGAAGATGTAGCACAGATGTTCCAAGCTATTATCGAGGACAGGGAGCCGCCAAAGTTGGAGAAGGTAATTGATGGTTACACTGGATTTCTTTTCTATGATGATGACGGCAATCCACTTGTGGCAATGCACTGGCAGCATAGGTTCAATCGTATGGTCGGCAGGTATAACGATATTTACCGGGTGCAGATGCCAAACATTACGCCTCATGTATGCCGCCATACTTATTGCTCCAATATGGCAAAATCCGGAATGAATCCGAAAACGCTACAGTACCTTATGGGACATTCGGATATAAGTGTTACCATAAATGTGTACACGCATATCAGCTTCGATGATGCCGAGGAAGAATTAAAACGTATGGAAGAATTCAGAAAGGTGCAGACAGAGATTGAAAAGAAAAACGATGCAAAAGCGGTATCGCAGAAGATGTTTAAAGTAGTATAGCATTGCTACGCAGCAGAGACGCTCCGGTTATACTGGGGCGTTTTTTCTATGGAAAAAATGATAAGGGTGACGATATAATATAAGATGTAGTTTTCTAATTATGGTATATGGAATGATTTTTGAAAATGGAGGAAGATAGATGGATAGGAAGGATTCATATGAGGAGGTAACAGATTCACTGCTTAAAGCGATAGAGGATAGTGAGAAAATCCGAGAAAGTATTGCACCTATTCTGGAACAACAGGAAAGAATACAGCAAATTGTGGACACAGTAAATGTGCCGAGAATTGATATTTCTCCCTCAGCAATAGAATCCATTAAAAGTATTAGCGAAAATAGTGCAGTGGTGGCATTGCAAGAAAGTGCATCAGTAGTAAATCAAATTTATGAAAGCAATAGTGCTGTCAAAATGTTAAATAGTATGGGAACTGCTATTGAAGCTTTGCAAAATAGTAGTGCGGTTCATGCATTGGGAGAAATCGCTATGAAATCTGCGTTTTCGGACTATCAATTTGAAAGCCATGCGTTAAGAATCTTTGATGAGTGGAGTAATAATATAGCAACAAATCTGGCAACTGGATTAACGGCACTTATTACAAATCCTGTGATGCAAGGAATACAGACGATTACATCCGGTTTGGGTAAGTGGTTGCAAACGGTAGACTTTTCACCTTTAGTAAGTATTTTAGAAAATATTCAGGATATAGGATTTGATTTTGATTATGAAGAAGTCAATGAGATATTTCTGAAAGCAATGTTCGATGCAAGGTGGTTTCCATATGCAGGATGGATTGCTGATTTCAGAATTGTTGATGCAATGCTTGAAATCCTAAATACTAGTAGGGTTAGCAAAAATCGAGTAAATAGAATTGATAGGCTGATTTTTTTCTTATTATGACAAGGAAGAAATAAATAACTTTAAGCGTAGATGGAGACAAATGAATCTTCCATCATATATGACAAGAATTTTAGTTCAATCCGTTCAAGCCTATCATCGTAGAGAATATGCACTTACTGTTAGTGCACTATCGACTTTATGGGAAGGTATTATTCAAGAGAAAATGAATGACAACAGTTATCGTATTAGTCGAAGGACACGTGAAAATCTTGGAAAGTTGATTGAAGAAAATGAATTTGATAAAATATTTGCATCTTTTTGCGATGAATTCATTTTCTATAATTGTACTAAGCCGGATGAAGTGAAATCAGATGTTCCCGGGCGGCATAGCATAGCTCATTGTTGGTATGATACATATCCAAATAGAAAGATGGCATTAAATGCAATTTTATTTACAGATTTTCTATTAGAATTAAAGCCTATAGAAAAGGAGTCGTAGTAAAGGAAGAATATTCTAACGAAAACCCTTAGTAGTAAGCCTTCCCCTTTTACTACTATTTCTACTACTAACAGGTAGTCACAACTTGCTAAATTATGCTACAATTTGCCTATCTGACAAGCAAACAACAATTTAACCATAACCCCGGAAACACCCGCAAAACACAGCATTTCCGGGTAAATTAAGGAGTTTTAAAGAAATGATAAAAATACTTTTCATCTGCCACGGCATTCGGCTAACACACCCTTGAAAAGTGCTTGTATTTCCTAGTAAAAACGGCATTGAGATAATCAATTTACAGAGGTTTTACAGAGAATCAGAAAATGGAGAAAACCTAGTGCAAGGTAATGAAAATTGTATGATAGAATTAAGTGGATAAGCATATATGCCTGTATAATAAGGTGTATGTGCTTATTTTTATGTCGGGGTATTTTACATTTAAGATGGCAGCAGTATTTTACAGAAAAGGTATATCTGATGTGTTCATGCCTTGGATAGTGAAATTAAGCATCGAAGTATATAATAGTATTGTTCACACGCCCTTTTCTGTAGAAATTATCGAACTATGATAAAAGTGCGGAAATTGAAAAAGCCTAGAAAATAAGGCTTTTTAGGGATGCTGTATTTTGATAAAAAGATAGTAAAAATGGCTGAAATGCTTGAAAATAAAGGGTTTCACCGAACTCAATCGAAAAATGTTACCGAACTCATTATCGAAGTGATATTATTGAGATGGTGGATTATATACTATCAGTTCTCCTACGTCCACATTGAGGTAGTAACATAACTTGCATATCATGCCAGTGTCAAAACGAGTAACACCATCACGACAGTATTTATTAAAATTTGTCCGTGGAATATCAAGGTCTTTACATATTTGATTTTTACTAATACCTTTTTCTTGTAATAATTCGATTATCCGCAAGTGTAAATTGCCGTAATTTATAGCATAATTCATGTCGAAACTCCTTTACATTTCTACTGTTATTTTATATAATAGGTGACAGTAATGTAATTCCCACAAGTGACACTCATAGATGTGTTAGGTAGAGTGTTCCATTACGAATATACTTATGTAGGAGGATTGAAAAATGTTTTGTCCTAAATGTGGAAATAGTGTGGAAGATGGAGTTGGAGTATGTTCAAATTGTGGTTTGGATTTTTCGACAATTAGTCAAAAAAATGAAGCCAGTGTAGAATTAACTACTCCTACGAATATGAGCCAGAATAATCGAGCTACATCTGGAAATCCAGTTGTTAGATTTGTGTATTTTGGTTTGGCTGTGGTAGTTTTAATTATGTTTTTTATGGCGGCAAGTAGTATTGCTGATGGTGGCAATGAGATTATGCAAATTCAATCTGTAGGTGGAAAGACACTGGAAGAAGCATATTATGCAGAATTAGGTTTGATATATTCTGGTTATGCGATGGTTGCTAGAGCATTAGGTATTTTCTTTGCTTCGGTATTAGCGTGGTTGGGATTAAAAAAATAATCTCATGTAAGGAGCAGTGATACATATGAAAGAATGTCCTAAGTGTCATAAGGTGTATAATGACGAATATTCATTTTGTAATATATGTGGAATAGGATTACAGAATAAAAATGATATAAAAGAATATGCAAATAAAAATAAGAATATGATTTTGGCGGTTTTAATTGTCGGGATAGTTGCTATTTTGGGAATTGGTATTACTTTATCTGAGCAAAAGAAAATGCAAGATACAAAACAAGCCATAGAAGATTACAAATATGAAAAAGCAGTGCAAGAGTATAAGTCAACACCAACGACATCTGATATTAAAATAAATAGCGATTGGGAAACAGAGAGAGACGGGAATTATATTTATATTCGTGGTTCGGTTACCAATGTGAGTTCTAGTAAAACTATAAGTTATTTTGAAGTAGAAGCTAAGTTTTATGATAGTAAAGGTAATGTTATAGATTCGGATTGGACAAACGATGGTGATGAATTAGAACCGAATGAAACAAGAAAATTTGAAATCATGCATAAGTACGATAGTAGTTATGATGATATTAGATTATTTATTAAAGATGTGAATTAGCGAGGTGTAGATATGTTTTGTGGAAAATGTGGTAAAGAAGTTCCAGAAGGATATGAATATTGCATGGGATGTGGTGCAAAATTAGAACCAGTATCAGAGCAAAGTGTAGAACCCATAAAAGTTAAGAAAAAGAAAAAATGGATTATTCCAGCAGTAGTTATTTTGCTTATTATTGTCATAGCAGTCGTAGCAATTTTTTTGGTGAATGAAAACAAGAAGAAAAGTGGATTATATAATGACATACCTTGGCAGATAAGTTATGAAGAATTATGTACACTTATGGAAACAAAGAAAACTGGTGAAGTTGAGTGCGATGATAAACAACAAGTTGTATTTGAGATAATTGAAGATTATAAAGAAGATTCAGGTGTCGATGCGATTGTTGTATATAGTTGTAAAGATGATGGTACATTAAGAAGCATATTCTTTATGATAAGTAATGGCGATGATAGTAAATATACAGATTCAAAGTTGTTTGATAAATATGCAGAAGAATTATCGGAGTTGTATGGAGAAGGTAAAGAAGATTCTGTAATGACCACATGGGAAACACCAAAGAGTGACATTAGATTAGCATATGTAACAGATGGAATGATTACTTTGGATTATCAAGATATAACATACGAAGAAGATTAAGATAAAAAAGGATTGCTTGAAATAGAGCAGTCCTTTTTTCTATATTTTACCATGCAATATTGCTTATAAAATAAGCATAATATTAAGGTCATAAAATGGACGATTCAAGGAAAATATATGAGGTGCTATATGCAAGAACCGACAATAGACCAATATTTAATTGCAGACTGTTTATTTATCATTGATGAATTTAATATTATGTATCGAGATTATGGATTGGAGCAATTAAAAAAAGAAGCTGACGAGAAGTACAATGAAATGGATATGACAGTTAGGATAGGTTATCCATTTAAACAAACAGCACATTATACGGCAGGAGAAAGTAACCGGATAAAAAAAGCACAGAAAATAAATCATGATTTATACGTAGAACGGCATGAGTTTAAGGTAGAGGTAAAATATTTGAAGAATTGGATGAGTTCTGCTGATACAAGGTCTGCAAGCAAAAATTGGAGCGTGTTTCAAAAGGATTTTGATTGGCTGATGGATGAGATAGATGCTAATGGAAATGGTAAAGCTGCTTTTGTAATTGGGTGGTTTAATTGTGTGGAGTCATTTTCACAATTAATTCAGTTAGGCAAAGGTGGTGGAGCATATCCGCTGGTAGACGAAAAGAAATTAGCATATTTTCCTTTTTTGCTAAAGGGTAAAGAACCAACACGGACAAAGGATTTGAAATACAATTATGATACCTATGCTTATAAAAGAACACACATTAATCAAGTTGGTACGAGAAAAGGGGAATATAATTGTATGTTTCTAGGTAATGAGGATGATTGTTTTCATTTTGCAATATATTATTAAAAGTGTCATAACTTAAAAGTATTGACACCAAAAATAAAATGTAGTAAAATCAAGGCATGGAGAGGTGTCATAACTTGGTGTCAAAAGCGAAGGGAGATTTTACTATGATTTATGGATATGCAAGAGTAAGTACAAAAGGACAAGCCAAAGATGGTAACAGTTTAGAAGCACAGGAAAAGGCATTAAAGGAAGCAGGAGCAATAGAAATATATACAGATGCTTTTACTGGAACAAAAACGGATAGACCAGAGTTTGATAAGCTGATGAATAAGTTACAGAGTGGAGATACACTTATTGTTACCAAATTGGATAGATTTGCAAGAAGTATGTCGCAGGGTAGTGAATTGGTGTCTGAACTGATTGACAAGGGAATTAAGGTCTATATTCTTAATATAGGTATAATGGATAATACACCATCGTCCAAGTTAATAAGAAATGTATTCTTTGCATTTGCAGAATTTGAAAGAGATATGATTGTAGAGCGTACACAGGAAGGAAAAACCATTGCAAAGCAGAATCCAGACTTTAAGGAAGGTAGACCGAAGAAATATAGTAAGAAGCAGGTAGAACATGCTTTGGAACTGTTAGAGAATCATTCTTATAAGCAAGTTGAGGATTTGACCGGAATAAGTAAGAGTACCTTGATTAGAGCCAAGAGAGATAGAGGGTAGTTAAAACTGAAAAGTAGGAGTGTATTTATCGTGTGGGTGATATGAGGTAAGTTTATACACCTACGCGATTTTATTTTCGATATTGATTTTTTGAAGCATATTCTTATTTGAGTAAGGAAAAACAAGCAAAATAGGGAGTTAAACTTAATTTTGTGTTTTTAGTGCAATGTCCTGCAAAGGCATTAAAAATAAGGATTTCACGATAATAAAAAATTTTTTGAAAATATGGTTGACAAAAGTATAACCAAGATGTATAGTATAGACAAGAGGTTGACAAAAGTATAACCACAGGAGGTTGATGAGATGAATGGTTTGAAATATATCAGAAGTCAGATTATCAATAAGACAATGGATGAGTTGGCATTACAGCTTAATGTATCTAAACAAGCAGTTTATACATGGGAAAGTGGAAGAAAAAAGATTCCAGAGCAACGATTAACACAATTATCAGAGTTAAGTGGTGTGCCAGAGAAATTCTTTCTTATCGAAGAACTTTCTGAAAGAGATAAATTAGAGATTAAAAAGTATCGTTTAGGTAAAGAATTGGATGATACGATGGTTGAGTATGAGGAAGAAGTTCAAGATAGTGAGGGAAACTGGGTTACTATTCCTGCTTATTATATGAACACAGGACTAATGGAACATATTGAATTTAACGATATGGAGCTTAAAATAGATGATACCATGAAGAAGATAAATGAGGTTATTCATTCTTACAAGCCACATTTCGGAGAAGAAGATATGGTATCGGCTAATGATATATTAGACGACATGGATGTAAAAAGAAGTGTATTTGATAGATTTGCAGATATTATGGATGGTAATGAGCAAAGGGAATTTATATATCAGATACTTAGGACAATGGAGTTATTCTTTGATGTAAATGTAAAGAAGAATATGTTATGGGGAGAAGTACCACCATTTCCGACAGATTTAGTATCAGATGAATCACCGTTGGTGAAGGATTTGTATAAAGTGCTTTATAAGCATAAAAAGCAGAAGATTCAAGCAAGAAACAAAGAAGAAAAAGAATTAAGAGAATTAGGTTTGTTAGATGATTCGTCAGATGATACAGACGATTTATATTAAAATTCATTGGGCTAATACAAAAAGCCGATGCTACCAACATCGACTTTGTATATGAGTGCTACCAACACTCGTATGTATTGATTAGTACGATACAATTTGAATATCGCACAAATGTTGATTATTATTATACGGATATTCAATAAGTTCGTCAAGGGGCAATTCTGCCCACTAATCCCCAATTTTATACATAGATACAACTGAATATTGCGGTTTTCCAGTACCATTTATCAAAGCTGGATGGAACACAGGCTAATCCATTAAGAAATGTCTAGGGTGATTCACTAAGTATCAAAATATAAAATGAAAGGATGTAAAAAACAACGAGTATTGTAATTAATCGTATTGGAATTGATAGAACTGTTATAGCAGGATTCCGCATTATTAAAATTGAATATGAAAAATTATTAGCACACGACAATGTTACCATTGATTGGGGAGAAAAATTCACCTACATATTAGCAGATGGCAGCAGTTTTAGATGGCTGAAAATTGAAGATTATAATATGTTTGGTGTTATGTGTGCCGGAACAAAGAAAACTAAATATATGAAGCAGGACTATTCCAGAATGGATATTGTGATAGGAGATAAATCACAAGGCAATCTACAGAATAAAACAGTTGAAGAATACAAGGACAAGATAAAACGAGTATTTCAATACCTTTATGAGGAATACGGAATAACTGTAGATTTGCAGTATCTAAAATTTAGTGAGATGGAAATAAACTGCACATTTGAGTTAAAGGAAGAATTTTATAAGTATCATAGAGTTTTACGCTTGCTGATGTATAATTTACCGAAAAGTTTTAAGAAACTCGGTCAGATATTAGGGGTCAATAAAAAAGAACAACGTATTGAAGCGGAAACCTTTTATAGAGGTAATTCGTCAATGGAAGCGAAAATATATGATAAGAAAAAGCACTTAGAGCAGACAATTCAATTCGTATCCAGTGAAAACATTATGAGAATTGAGTTTATTTTGAAAAAGTCGCAGAAGATTAAAGAAGCATTTAAGTCCACATTGGTATCTGATTTGACAGATGCAAAGTTAAATGAATTTTACTATTCGCAGTTTATTAGATTATTTGAAAAGCCATATAGAAAATGGCAGATTGAGAATGGCAAGCAACTGAAGGAGTTAATTACATCTCATAAGGCAAAAAGTAGGCATTATTGGAAAAGCAATTTGCTTAGAGAATGTAGTAACAAGGAGCAGATTGACCAGATACCATTATTACTTGATGTGAAAGATTTGCTTTTGCAAGTGAAAGCGTTAGATAAAGATGGTCATTATACCAGAGTTGAAAAAGGTATCTTGGAGCAATGTAATTATAACAATGTTTACCTACAGAATGATGCAGATAAGGCAGAGGAAATAATTTGTAGAGTGCATGAAGCATATGACAATTATTTAAAGGGAATTAGGCTTGTATCAGCCTCATATTCGACAATTAGTGGCGAGGTGGCATAAAAGGTAAGCACAAGCAAAACAAGGCTTTTTAGGGGATTCTGGAGCATTTTAAGCAAAGGAATCTTCCTAGAATAACAATAGATAAATAAAGGAGATTAAATTGTATTTGAGAGAAAAAGATAATAATTATAACGAAGTACCAATGTGGAAAAAATTTTTATTAACAGTTAAAGAAGCATCATTATATTTTAATATCGGTGAAAATAAAATGCACCGTATTGTAAATGATTATTTAGATTCGGATTATAAGTTTGTAGTTCAAAATGGTGGTAGAAACATGATAAAGCGTCAAATGTTTGAAGAATTTTTAAATCAGACCACCTCGATATAGACATAAGACTTAGGTAAATATCAATGGAAAAATAGCCCTAGTCGTGGTATTATAGTATTGCACTAGGGCTTCTTCATACGAAAGGAGCAGTTAGAGTAATGAGTGAAAAAAGAAGAGATAAGAGAGGTAGAATTTTATTAACAGGTGAGTGTCAGCGTGAGAATGGATTATATCAATATGACTATGTAGATGTGGATGGAAAGGCAAAATGCTTATATAGTTGGAAATTGGAAGATACCGACCCATTGCCACAGGGAAAAAGAAAATGTAAATCGCTTAGAGAAAAAAAGCGAGAGGTGCGTAGAAATATTGATGATGGTATTGTTCCTTATGGTGGAAATTTAACAGTATTACAGTTGACAAAGAAGTATATTCTGCAAAAAAGAGGTGTAAGAGATTCGACTAGAGCAGGGTATAAAACAGTTACAAATATTCTTGAAAAAGAGGATTTTGGAGCAAAGCGAATTGATAAGATAAAGTTATCAGATGCCAAAGAATGGTTGATTAAGTTACAGGATAAGGATGGCAGAAGTTATAGTTCTATTCATACGATTAGAGGTGTCCTTAGACCAGCTTTTAGAATGGCAGTAGAAGATGATTTATTGAGAAAGAATCCTTTTGATTTTGAATTAATGACGGTTATTGTCAATGATAGTGTCACAAGAGAAGCCATTACGCATGACCAGAAAAGAAAGTTTTTAGAGTTTGTTAGGACGGATAAGCATTTTTCACAGTATTATGATGCAATCTATATTCTGTTTTTTACAGGTATGCGTATTTCAGAGTTTTGTGGATTGACGATTAAGGATATTGATTTAAAGGAAAAGACTATCAATATTGACCGACAGTTACACAGAACAAGCGATATGAGATATATTATTGAGCCACCTAAGACAGAAGCAGGAGTAAGAGTTTTACCGATGCAGGATGAAGTGTGTGAATGCTTTAAGCGTATTATTGAGAGCCGTAAGAAACCGAAAATAGAGCCGACAGTTGCAGATATTAACGGTAAATTATATGCTGGATTTTTACACTTAGATAAGAACGATATGCCAATGGTTGCTTTACATTGGGAGAAGTATTTTCAGCATATTTGTGAGAAATACAATAAGATTTACAAGGTGCAGATGCCTAAAGTTACACCTCATGTATGCAGACATACTTATTGTTCTCATAATGCATCGGCAGGAATGAACCCTAAACATTTACAGTATTTAATGGGGCATTCAGATATAAGTGTTACGCTTAATACCTATACTCATATTGAATTTGATAATGTGAGAAAAGAGGTTGAAAGCCTTAAAAAAGCCGTACTGTAAATTCTATAAAACAGGGTCTTTTTACAGAGAAATTTACAGAGAATGACCATAAAGATAAGTGGTAAATCGTGTCAAAACATGAAAAAACAACGATATTCTTTATGCTACAGAAAAGGCAGAAAGTGCCGAAAATACAAGAAAAACAAGCAAAATCAAGGAGTTTTTAGATATGATTAAAATATTATTCATCTGCCACGGCAAGTGATGACAAATGTAAGGAAAAGGCTGAATTTCTTGAGAATGTTGAAATTGATTATAAAGAATTTACTACTAATTTACTACTTTTAAAATTGGGTTCCGATACGATAAAATTAAATAAAAGTCAATATATAGTTGAGAAAAATGTTGAATTGCGATAAGATTTGTACATAAGATATTGGGGAATATTTGTGGAAAAGCAAGAATTGTTATAGTAATGAATGAAGAGTAGCCACAGAACCAATGAGTTTGTGGCTTTTTCTATTAAATTGTATTGAAAGGTAAAGAATTTAATAGCAGATAAAAGATGTATTAAGGGAGTACAAATGAATAAAATAGTAGAAAAAATTGTAGAAACGATGGTTAATGTTTCTGGTGATAATGTAAAGGGAATGATAAAAAAATATAAGCTGGAAAAATTTATTGATAAATTAGAAGAAGTAACTAGAACAGAATATATCAGCAAGTATGAAAATGAAAAGTATTTCAATTTATTAGATGGGTTTCTAGAAGGAAATAAATTTTATGAGAGGTTGGTTTATAGTATTTTTTCAAAAATATCAAATGAATCTATTAAGCGTCAATGTGAAATAATTGCTAATAAGTTTATTGAGGAATATCCGCAATTTGAACCATATAATTGCAGAATAAAAGAGGTTATGGTTCAATTGGGAGATGGTATATATAATAGTTTTTTGACCAGTGATATATTAGACGTTAACAATGCATTATACATTTGTATGCAAGATAAGATGAGTATGATGTTTGAAGAACTATCAGATATAAAAAAGGATATTAAACAGATTTTAAAAAACCAACAAGAGCATTATACATTCAATTCAGAGAAGACTAAAGAGAAGGGTATTAACAAGGATTCTTATAAGGAGTTATATGAGATATATGCTAATGATACTATATCATTAGTAGAAAAGGAAATTGCATATATTCAATGGATTAATAAGAACCAAGATTTGAAAGAAGGACTTGTATATATTGCATTTAATTGTGAAAAAGCCAATGATTTAGAAAGAGCAAAAAGATATTTTGAGTATATCTTGTCGAAATATGAGGACGAATATGAACTATATAATAATTTAGGAACTATTGAGGTAAAACAAGGCTTATGGAAAAATGCACAAGAAAAGTTTGAATTTGTATTAAAGCAGGATGAAAATAATATTAATGCTATATATAATCTTGCCGTTTTAGCTTATGGATGTGAAGAAAGTAGTGCAAAAGCATTGCAATATATACAAAAGGCATATCAAATAGAACCTTATGATGCAGATGTGGTGAGTTTTTATGCTTCAATTTGGATAGAAGAGCAACCACAAAATTGTGATTTTGCAATTAGTATTTTAAATAGTGCACTTGAAAAGCATCCAGATGATTTTTATTTAAAAGTTAATTTGGGAATGGCGTATTTGTTTCAAAAGAGATTTGAGGAAGGAATTACTTTGCTTGAAGAACTTAATGTAAAATATCCAAATAGAATCTTGTGTGTTTCGGTATTAGCTATGATATATGCAATGAAAGGAGTAGAAAATGCCAACAAGGCGATACCTTTATTTTATCAGGCATATGAACTTACAAAGGATGAGGGGTATTTGGGAAATATACATTTACTGGAAACAGGTCAATTTTTTGATACAATAATACATAATAATAAGGAATTTGAAATATATAGCGACGACGAATTAAAATATTACTATATGCAAAAGAGTGACTTAAATATGCATATATGATAAAATCAGTGTAAAATAAGAGGAATACGAATGGATAGATATGACTATATAAATGCGATAATTGAATACTTACGTGGAAGAACGGGTATGAATTTTCAAAAACTTGTGCGAGAAGTTTTTAAAGAATACAATGCGTGCAGTGGAAAAACTTATGAAATGCCTGATGCTTATGGCGGAGACCAGAAAAATGATGGGTGGGTAGTTGAAGACGCGTTGTTTTATCAAATCTATGCACCGGCAAGAAATAACGAATCCTTAAAGAAAAATATGCAAAAGAAATTCACAGCTGATTTGGAGGGCTTATTAAAGAAAGTTTATGAAGAAAATCGTTGGAATGGTAGAATTGCTGAATTTATTTTTTTAGTGAATACATTTGACAATGATTTACCTGAAGATAGTGAAAGATATTATGATAAAGAGGTAGCTCGTTTAAAGAAGAAATATAATATAACGTTTAAACACAAGGTTGTGAATCTTTCATACGTATATGATATATTATGTAAAATTGAAGACAAAAGTGTGTTAGAAAAAATATCTTCAATTATGAGAATAAAAGGAATGATAGATTATAATGCTGTTTCAGAGGAAATAATGACAAAATTGATATTAAAAATATCCTCTAATATGAGTAAGAAATATATTAATCTATTACAGAAAAAAAACGATACGGATATTTACGAACGAATTTCGTCAGTTAGCAAAATTTCTGTTAATAAACTAGATGAAAAGAGAGATATTATAGAATCTATAATAAGTAAATTAGATGTTGTTGAGTCGGCTATTAAAAACATAAATCAAGATATTTTATTTGAAAATCAGTTTGATAGAGTAAAAACATTTATCGTTTCGAGATATGAGGAATTAGCAAAACAATACCAAGGTGTTGAGTTATATGATAAAATAATACAAGATATTGTTTCATACGCAGGGTATGATGTTATTGATGAAACTAGCGTTGAGTTTTTGATAGTGTATATTTTTGACAAATGTGATATTTTTGAGAAAGAATAGGTGGCTAATATGGTATTGCCAGATAAATATGTTACTTTATCTGAAAGTTTTATAGGATTAAGTGCTTTGTTGTTAGAAATATTAGAGAATAAGCAGATGACGATTGATGAACTTTGGGATAAATTCAGTAAAAAGTACGTGGAAACCAAAAAAATATATTCCGCACCAACCTATCAAAAATATATTTATGTTTTGGAATTTATGTATATGGTACAAATGATTAATTACAATGAGGAAGGGGAAATATATAATGAAAATTATAAATCTTAAAATATTTAATTCCCTTGGTGAAATGATAAGAGATATTGATTTTGATGAAAATGGGATATCATTTATCTACGGAGATATACAAGAACCAAAAAACAAGAAAGCAACTATTAATAGTTTGGGAAAGACGTTATTATTAAAATTTTTAGATTATATATTGGGTGCAAATGAAGATAACAAGGCAGTAGGTGAGGTGTTAGCAGGCTATAAAATTCGAGCAATTGTATTATTTGAAAATAAAAAATATGTTGTGACTAGAATATTGGGAGATAGTACAAGTATTCTAATAGGAAATACTGCATATTCTTTGACTGATTATAAGACGTTTTTTGGAATAAATCGTTCTTTATATAGCAAGCAAATTATTTTGACAAAAAAGAATACAGAGATTAGTTTTAGAACATCTCCAGATAAAAATGATGTTATACCATGCTTAAAATTGTTAGGACTTATTAAAATGATTGATGATGTAGAAGGTATATATGCATCACAGGATAGAATTTCTGATTTAAAAAAACAAAAGAAGGAAATTGTATCTTATTATGGAAATTGGGATATTAAACAAATAGACGAAGAAATATATTATGTTGATAAAGAAGTAGTTAGACTGCAAAATGAATTGAGCAAAATTTCAAACAAAATCAAAGATATAGAGGTATCTGATATTCAGCAAAATGTAGTGGAAGAATATGCTGAAAAAAGTAAACAATTTAAAAAGTTAAAACAAGAGTATGAAAAAAAGCATTTAGAATGTGAACGTTTATCGGAATTTATCGATAGTTCGCAAAAGAATGATATTACAAGTGAACATTTATTGCTTATATTTGAGAGAGTAAAACAAGAAATTCCAGAAATGATAAAACGCAATTTAGTAGAAGTGGAAAAATTTCATCATAAGGTATATGAGGAAAGAAGGGCATTTTTGGGAGAGAAACTTAATAGTCTGAAAAATGAGATGCAGACAATAAAACATAGTTTAGAGGAGTTTGCATTAAAGGTTGATAATCTTGGAAAGATTATTTCGACTAACGAAGTTTATCAGGAGTCTATTGAATTATATGGAAAATATAATTCTGACTTACAAGATTTAGTATATAAGCAAGGAAAATTATCCCAAGTAAAAGATGTAGATGATAATATCGAAGAAGAAACAAATAAATTAACAGAAAAGTTTAGTAGTGTATCGCAAGTTAGAAAAGCATATGAAGAGATGATTGCGGTGTACAGAGATTTTATATATGGATTAATTCAATCTATATATGATGAGGATGTAAATTCCTACTTTGATATTAAAGTTCGAAAAAAACATTTATCAGCACGACCAGTAAGTTTTGAATTTAGTTTAAAGGGAGATACAGGAGAGGGTGTTAGTGAAGTAAAGAAAAACTTGATGGATTATCTTATTTGTAATTATAATTCGACAGTAGGAATGCTTTTACAGGACTCTGCTTGTTATAATGGTATCGACCCTAGACAAGTAGCAGGAATGCTTCAAGTAATAGGTGATGTTGCTAAAAGAACAAATAAGCAGGTTATTATTGCTATAAACAAATATCAGGTTATGGGGTATGATGAATGTATAAAATATATTGAGGATAATAGTGCAGTTATTTTGTCAGAAAAAGATAAACTACTGAAATTTGATTTTTAGTTATATAAACCCCTAAAACGGACACCGTTACATAACAGTGTCCGTTTTTCTATGTCAATTTATTTATTTGCTTTTGCCAAGTCTGAAACAATTTCTTTAATGTTCTGGAACTGGGATTCAGTTAATTTACTCAAGTCATCTCCAAGTCTAGCCAATTCTACTGGGCGTGAATAGTCGAAGTCAAAAAAATCCGTAGGACTTATTTCCAAATAATCACAAATATAAAAGAAATTCGTCATAGATGGAAGTGCTTTTCCAGTTTCTATGTTATTTATATAGCCCGGATTTTGCCCAATAGACAAACTCATATCACGGGCTGAAACACCTTTTCTTATTCTTAATTCGGTTAGTCGGTTGGAAAATTTTTCTTCATACATTTATCAACACCTCTTCTGTTATATTCTATCTAACAAACATAACAAAAGCGTTATATTGAAACCTACAAATCCATTGAAATATTGGATATAATATGATATTTTATTAAAAAGTAAAGGAAACAAACTGATTTTTGGTAAAATATCAACTTTGCTGAAAAAAGAAAAAGTGAGGAAATATTTATGAAGAAGATAATAATAATGTTTTTGGCAGTTCTTATGACAATGTCATTGATTGCCTGTGGGAAAACAGAGCCTGTAATGGAAAATGATTCAACGGATACAACTGTTAATACAACAGATGATACTTCAGCAGTAGTTGAAGAAAACAATGAAAATACTACAACAGATGAAACAGTAGAAGATACTGTAGAGGTTCCAGAAGAACCTGTTCTTACAGAAGAAGAAATTAAAGCACAGAAAATCGAAGCAGGTATGGAAAAAGTCGATAGACTTCTCAAAGCTTACGATTATTTAGTTAACGGTACTCTTTATGACCAAGTAATTCAATGGAATATTGAATATTTAAATGGAGCTACAGGTGATATCGTAGATTATAAAACAAAAGATGAATTAAAACCAAATGATATTCTTGAAACAGAAAGAGGAATTTGGGCCGTTGGTATTATTTATTATGATGCCGTTGTAAATGGTGGTAATGAACCTTATGATTTAGCAGAATGGACAGTTAAACAGGAAAGTGATGAAGCAATTATTAATTATATTCCTGAAAAAGAAGCTTATATTGAAGCTACAGATACAAATGACGTATACATGCTCGAAGCAATTGGCCTTTGTCCTTATCTGAAATCTAAAAATGAAATTAAAGCTAATTATCTATTTGAAACAGATGCTTATACAATTAGCGGAATGACTTCATCATATGGAATTATTTTAGATTGTGATGGTAATTTAGATTTAATTGCTGTTTTTGATGAAAAAGGAAATATGTTAAATATTTGCACACCTATTGGATGGGACGAATATTTATATACATGGTATTAGAACTTAATTATATATAATCTACGGAGGAGAAAAAATGGCACGGACACAAATGTCTATCAGTGAAAAAGAACAAGAAGAGATATTTAAAATAATAATACAGCACCCCAAAATCATAAACTGGCTTTCGATTGGAAGACTTGAGCCATCGGCAGACGCTGTTTGTGATGCGGTTCATTTTATGGTAAAAGATTCAATAGAACGTGAACAAATGGAAAAAGCCTTATTAAAGGTTTTTAATAAAGCAAAAAAAGTTAGGTATTATAGGCAGTTAAAATTATTGGCGATAATGTATGATGTTGATAAAAATGGTCATTCAAGATTGAGCATACTAAATGATGAAATAGATAATTATAAAGCTAAAAATGGCGACCTAGAAAAGTGTAATGCACCTTTTATCAGTATTCGTAATTTAGAATAGTGTAGTAACGAAAAAATATAACAATTTGTAAAAGTGTTTTCCAGTGAGAAGTTCACTTTTATATAATTGTTTTATTTTTTTTGCTAAAATTTAAGTGTTCTAAAAAATACAACAGAAAGGTGGTTTTATTATGAGCATATGGAAAGATGCAAAACCAAACAAGGAACACGAAAAATTAATAGCAGGGTACACCTATGAGGAATGGGAAAAAATCAAAAGACAGTTTGAGAGAGATTATCAAAACTCAACTAAATATAACAAGTCTTTTGGTGAATTGATTGCAGAGATTTTTGAAAACGATACATATATGGATTTCGTATCGAAGACCGGACTTAGTCCAAATATGTTTTATCGCTTGAAAAAACAAGTTAGTGAAAAAGACCAACCACAAAGAAATACGTTAATTTCAGTATGCATTGGTTATGATTTGGATATTATGATGACACAGTCTTTGTTATATAGTCTGGGACTGGATTTTAATCGTCATAGTAAACGTGATTATGCTTATACGTTATTGTTAACAAGATGCAGAGGAAAAGATATTGATGAGTGTAACGAGATACTCAAAAATCTTGGTATTGAAGAAAAATATTGGTTAGGGGTTTACGCACGAAAGAAAAAAGAATAGCAGTACAGAATACACATCAGGAAACTGGTGTGTATTTTTTATATAATTTTTTACATATCAAGTAAAAATAAGTGCGGATTTTAGGGGCTTTTTGAAGTTATATTTTTCAAGAAGTCCCTTTTTATCAGGGTTTTACCTTTTACATAACAAGTAAACAAAGTAAAAACTTTTTTTCTATAATCAAAGACAAGTTACGTAACTTAATGAAACAAATCAATAATCAAAGTCCTGATGTGACAGGAAGAAAGTAGGTACTATGAAGAAATTAAGTATGTTTAATAAGTTTGATTGGGAAGCCTTTGCAAAAGGTAAAAAGTTTATGGCTATTGGGTGCAGAGAATGGAGAGATTATGACACTCAAGAGAAAAAGGGTATTAAACTGGATTTTCTCATTGTTGAAGATAAGACGGATTATGGTGTTCAGAAAGATGAGGAAATGGCAACAAATGTATGGGAAAAGGGAACTTTTAAAATTCCAAAGGATATAGAGATTCCTGAAAATGTGCAGATTATACCAAAAGGAGTAAAAGCCACAGTATATGGCGAGTTTAGAAACCAGTTAAGTATTGAAGCAGAGGATATTGTGGTTGTTAGAAACGAGAAGTAACAAGTTCTAATATTGTAAGGTGTGTCTTCGTGTCCGTAGGACACGAAAGACCACCGAGCCATAAGGGTAGTATTACCCTTATGGCTATATGTAGCATGTAGCAAAGAAAGGTGGCTAGAAATGGCTAATAATTCGCAGGCAAGAAAATGGTTATTGGTTATTAACAATCCACAAACATATGGCTTTTGTCACAATGTGATAAAAGAAAAACTTATGATGTTTATGCCTGAATATTTTTGTATGTCAGACGAAGTGGCAACCACTGGAACATTACATACGCATATTTTTATTTATTCCTCATCGCCTATAAGATTTTCGACCTTAAAAGACAGATTTCCTATTGCTCATATTGAAAAAGCCTATGGAAGTGTAAGGCAGAATAGGGACTATGTGACAAAGTCAGGGAAATGGGCTGATACAGATAAGTCGGAAACAATTGTACAAGGAAGTTTCTTTGAGTATGGTTCTATCCCATCAGAAAGAGCCGAAAAGAATCCACTGCAATATCAACTCATTCAAGATTTGAATGAGGGAAAACGTACAGCACAAATTGTAGAAGAAACACCTGCACTTGTATTTAAGGTAAAAGACATAGATACATTGCGACAAACTCTATTGGCAGAGAAGTACGGAAATGAATACAGGCAAATAGAAGTTACGTATTTGTGGGGTGTTAGTGGGGCAGGAAAAACAAGAAGTATATATAGTCAATATCCAGTAAATGAGATATGCAGAATTACAAATTATCGACGAGGTAATGGTGTGTATTTTGATGCTTATAGTGGGCAAGACGTGTTGGTGTTTGAGGAATTCTATTCACAAATACCTATTGAAGAAATGCTCAATTATTTAGACGTTTATCCACTGTTATTGCCAGCACGATATTCGGATAAAGTGGCTTGTTATACAAAGGTTTTTATTACATCAAATATACCATTAACAGAGCAATACAAAAATATTCAAATCCACAAGCCTGAAACTTGGAAAGCTTTATTAAGACGTATTTGCAAGGTGGTTGAATATCAAGAAAATGGAATTATAAAAGAAATAGATTTGAGAAAGGGTGTGTAAACTTGAAAAATACAGATAAAGAAAAAGTATATCAGCATACAAGACAAAAATACTTGTTTTTGCGTATTGTAGCAGGAGTAAAAGAAATTGTGAGAAGAAAATGGAAAGTGATTTTTGTAATTTTGTATGCAGTTCTGATGTTTGAAATATGGAAACATAGGTACGATTTTTCTCCAATAGATAATACTGCATTATTCTGGGGAGTATATAAAAGTGCAATTGATACTGCGTTTATTCTGATTGTGATACTTGGGGGGATAGGTATTCTGATATTATTGGGAACTCCATTAGGAACAAGAAAAATACACGAAAATTTATTGCGAATTGGGTTCGTAAACCGAGCAGGAGAGTGCCCTATTTTAGTTTCCAAGTATAAAGATAAAAAAGAAAAAGCTATTGTACTAAAGTTTGAAAATCGAGGGATTCCTATTACAGAATGGAACAGGCAATATGCAGAATTACAAACTGCTTTAAACTGTTATATCGCAAAAATTGAGTATGGAAAAAACCTGCGTTACATATTGCTTTATACAGTTTCAGCAAAGAATAATTTGCCTCAAAAACTATATTGGAGTGATGAATATTTGCAAAAAGACAGTTTTGTATTAGTTTTGGGAAAAGGGTTAGTTGAGGAAGAAACTGTTAATTTAAACAAGACACCACATTTGTTATTGGGTGGTTCAACTGGTTCTGGAAAAAGTATATTGTTAAAACTATTGGTTATGCAATGTATTAAGAAAGGGGCAGTAGTTTATATTGCAGATTTTAAAGGTGGCGTTGATTTTCCGTCTTCGTGGTATGACAAGTGTAAACTGATTTTCCGAGAGCAAGAGTTACTTGAAGTATTAACTAATATTGTCATAATTTTGGAAGAAAGAAAAGAAATGTTCAGAGAAACAGAGTGTGCCAATATTGACGAATACAACCAAAGAACAAAAAGTGATTTACAACGGATTGTTTTTGCCTGTGATGAAGTAGCAGAGCTATTGGATAAAACAGGGCTTGGCAAAGAAGATAAAGACCTCGTTTTGAAAATAGAAAATAAACTCTCTGTCATAGCAAGACAAGGGAGAGCCTTTGGAATACATATGATATTAGCAACTCAAAGACCTGATGCAAACATTTTGTCAGGACAAATTAAAAATAATATAGATTATCGTGTATGTGGTAGGGCAGACAAAGTTCTTTCACAAATTATATTGGATAGTCCTGATGCAGCGGAGAAGATACCCAAAACAGTACAGGGTAAGTTTTTGACAAATTCAGGTGTAGTATTCCAAGGGTATCTGTTTGATGAGAGGAGAGCATTTTGAGAAAAGAAATACCTTTATGGGAAAAGTATACGTTGACAATTCAGGAAGCATCGGAATATTTCCATATTGGCGAGAAGAAAATCAGACAACTGGTGGAAGAACAAAGAGATGCTGATTTTATATTTTTTATTGGGAGTAGAACAATGATTAAAAGAAAAAAGTTTGAACAATTTCTTGATGAAACGTCAGCAGTATAAAAAACGATAGATAAAGAACCCTTGATATGATATATTAACTATAATATCGTATCGGGGCTCTTTTGCTATGGAAAGGAGCACAAAATGAGTGAAAAAAGACGAGATAATAAAAATCGAGTATTGCGAAATGGAGAGAGCCAACGATTAGATGGAAGATATGTTTATAAATATATAGATAGCAATGGAAAGCAACAATTTGTTTATAGTTGGAAATTGGAAAAGACCGATAAGATACCACAAGGCAAGAGAGATGATATTTCTTTAAGAGAAAAAGAAAAACTCATAAAGAGAGATTTAGATGATAATATAGTTTCTTTAGGTGGGAATATGACAGTATTGGAATTAGTTAAAAAGTATGTTGCACAGAAAAACGGTGTAAGACACAATACAGAAGCTAATTATAAGTTTGTCATCAATATTATTGCAAAAGAGGATTTTGGCAGAAAACGAATTGATAAAGTTCGGTTATCAGATGCAAAAGAATGGCTTATCAAAATGCAGAGAAAAGATGGTAGAGGATATAGTTCAATTACAACTATTCGAGGTGTGGTTCGTCCTGCTTTTCAAATGGCTGTAGACGATGATTTAATTCGCAAGAATCCATTTGAATTTCAATTAGCAACAGTTGTTGTTAATGACAGTGTTACAAGGGAAGCAATCACAAGAAAAGAAGAAAGAGCTTTTTTAGAATTTGTAAAAAATGATAGTCACTTTTGCAAATACTATGAGGGCATTTATATTCTGTTTAAAACAGGACTTCGTATTTCAGAATTTGTTGGTTTAACGAAAGAAGATATTGATTTTAAAAATCATAGAATCAAAGTAGACCATCAGCTACAAAGAAAGAGAAATATGCAGTACATCATAGAGGATACTAAAACGCAAAGTGGTGTTAGATATGTGCCTATGAATGTAGATGTAGAACAATGTTTTGAGCGAATTATTAAATATCGTAGAACACCAAAGATAGAGCCTGTAATTGCTGATAGTAAAGGTAACTTGTATAAAGGTTTCTTGTATTTGGATAAAAACGATATGCCTATGGTTGCTTTGCATTGGGAAAAATATTTTCAACATATCAGAGAAAAGTATAATAGTATTTATAAAATTCAAATGCCTCAAATAACGCCTCACGTTTGCCGACATACTTTTTGTAGTAATATGGCTAAAAGTGGAATGAATCCTAAAACGTTACAATACATAATGGGACATTCGGACATAGGTGTGACACTCAATACATATACTCACGTAAACTTTGAAGATGCCAAGGCTGAAATGCAAAGAGTGTGTAATGAGTAAAAAAGGCGAGTAGTACAAATTTTCAATTTACTACTCAATTTACTACTTTTGAGGGAAAAGATATGCCAAGATAAGACGTGTTTTGCAAAGAAATGGAAATTTCATAAATCTTGGAAAAACCCTTAAAAGACTAGCAAATATCAGCATTTAAAGGAGTTTTAGATATATGATAAAAGTATTATTCATCTGTCACGGCAATCTACAATAAATTTGAGAAAAGCTAGTAAAAATGAGCTTATGAACAATTTGTGATTAAGTATTTACCTATGTTTTACTTATTTCGTCTTTGTGATTAAGTGTAACTAAAATGGATAGTGATGAGAGCTTGTTGCGTTAGCGACAAACTCTCTATTTTTATGCAAAAATCTTTGTGAAATAAAGCTAATTGATTTATATGTATACAAGCGTTACCCTCCCACCGCTGAATGACTCAGTATATTATATATTTTTGGGAGGATGCAGGATATGCAGAACGTAAAAGCAGATACGAGTTATGAATACTTCAAATCAGTAGTAGTGGAACAAGTCAGAGAAAAGGTGGAGGGGCGAGTAGAAATTCAAAAGATTAAAAAAAATAATGGGCTAGAGCTTGATGGTTTAACAATCATAGAGGGGAAGGTAAATATAAGTCCAACAATTTATCTGAATTACTATTATGACAAATTCTTACAATGTGGTTTGAATGTAGTATTAAAAGAAATTTTAGACACATATGAGAAAAACAAACCAAAGACATCAATAGATATTTCATTTTTTACAGACACAGAAAAGGTGCGCAGTATAATTAAAATGAAAATTGTGAATTATGAGAGAAACATAGCCTTGTTGGAAAAGGTGCCACATATTAAGTATTTGGACTTGGCAATAATTTTTTATGCGGAAATAGAAAATACAGAAGATGGACTTGCGACGATTTTAATACATAATCATCATATGAAGTATTGGAATTTTACAACAGAAGAAATTTTCAAAATGGCAGAAGAAAATATGGCAGAAGATTTTAAAATCGTACCGATAATGGATATTGTAAATCGCGTAATGGAAAAAGAATTTATAGAAGTGTTAGAGCAGAAGAAAACAGTAGAAATAGGCGTAGTTACAAATCATAGAAATATAAATGGAGCGGTTGCAATGGTAAACTCTAAGATGTTACAGGAATATATGAAAAGACACCATGCAGAGCGATTAATCATTATTCCATCAAGTATTCATGAAGTTTTGTTAATACCTTGCGACACAGAAACAAGTGTGGCGTCATTTAAAGAAATGGTACGGGAAGTAAATGCAACACAGTTGTTACCGGAAGAAGTATTAAGTGATAATGCCTATATCTACGATGGCAGTAATATCAAATTAATTGAATAGTTAGTAAGCAGAGGCAGAGGGATAACTCCTTCTGCCTTTTAAAGTTCTAAATAAAACTGTAAGTGCACTGCCAAGAAATTGACATTATTTTCAATATGTAATGTCTACAAAACGAAGAAGATAATGAGGAGAGGTACACATTACTATGTTAGAGAAAGACACTAGATTAAAAACAATTCACATCTACAGTGAACTCAATGAACAGATAGATTTTGTAGTTGTCGTAAGTGAGACAGAAGATATGGAAACACTGACACACTTAATAGACGATGCCTGTGATGATTGGTTTGATATAGAGAGAAATCCACATCTACAAAGCATACCAATTTGTGATTTCATAAGCCACATGTTGGATTTGGCAGGTATAGCACATTGGATATTTGGTAAACAGATTTAGGAGAAAGCGGCATGGGAGCAAAGAGTGTATTTGATAAATATGAATGCAGCGGACAAATGGAGTTATTTGATTTCATAGAGAACGACAATAAGTGCTTTTGTTGGGATGACGATATTAACGAGATAGTGGAGAGATTAAGAGAAGTGGCAGGTTATTATGGTCTGGAAGTAGATAAAGAAGAGTTTAAGGTTTGGGACCATGTAGCACACTTGGGTTATCGTTTGTGGTTTGATGTATTAGGAACACGAAGAGAGTTGTTTCAAGAGAGTTTTCAAAATGATGTAGCAGAACTAGTTGGCTTTGCAAAGAGCAAAAACGTGGACTTAACAGCAATGTGGGGGGCGTGTATGTTTTTTGGAAAAGATGCAAATGAAAAGGCGAGATTGCATTTCACAACAATGTTTATGGACAAGCAGAGACAACGTAGGAAATAGACAAGGGATTACATAGCAGAAAGAGGAGAGCACATGCAGGTGATTAATGGACAACATTTCTATACAGACGATGATATATGTAGAACATTAGATAGGTTAGCAGGTGCGGATGAAAGATTGATAAACGAAATTTGTTTATTCATTCAAAACGTAAGATTAGGAGTAGACGAAATACCACTACTTAACATAGTGACAGCCCCTTACGAGTTCAGCATTGATTATATGATGTCATTGGATAGCGATGTGACGGAAGAGTTTATAAAGATAATGCAGGTATTTGGGTTGATATGATATAATGGACAATATAACTAAGGGGAGAAAATTTATGATACTAAATATAGAAATCATACCAGGGCGTTATGCAAAGAAGAAAAATGATATAAAGAGAGACGTTGAGGAACTCGGATTAGGTTTAGAGAAACAGTGCTATTTATTAAATAAATATCCGATTGATACAGAGAATGTAAGTGATGGCTTAATGTTATTCCAAAATAGAAACGCAAAATGTGTCGAAGAACTATTTTATGAAAATAAACACGGGAAAAATTTGTATACGATAGAGGGAGATGCATTTGTCGGCATAGACTATAATATTGTGCGTATGTTATACATCTGGAGTGGAGAATACATCATCGGCTTTGAGATAATTGAGGCTGCCTGGAATCCATGGGATGAGTCAATAGAGTATAGATATTCTCCATGCAGAATGTACAAAGTAGCGAGTGATAATCCATTATATATTGCTTTGATGACAGGGGAATTACAAAAGGCAGAGGGTGGTTTGACAGAGAAAGAGATAGAAATAATTTTACAACAGTCAGAATTTATTAAAGAGTTTTAAATGGCTTTGAAAAGTGGTTTTGCCGATTATACAGAGGCGTGCCACTTTATTTATTAGATTTTTATTGTATGTGCACTACCAACAATCCATGGACTTAACCTCCTTACACTTCGCCTATGGAAGAAAAAATGTATCAGCGTTAGGATATATGTGTAAGGAAAACACGAAAGGTTGGTACACATTATGGAGAAATTGATTTACTGGATAAAAAAAACAATTAAGAGAGATAAGCAATGTAAGTGCTTGTGTTTATGTTGTGAGTTCTATGAAGAATGTAAAAATGACATGTAAAAGAGATTAGGCATCGTTCAGAAGTAATCTGGACGGTGCCACATTTATTTAAGGAGGCATGGATATGTTGAAGAATTACCAAGAGATGTTAGAGTATGGCTTTGATGTTTTAAATAGAGTTTATTTTGATAGTGCACTTCCACCTATCGTAATCACGATTATGTCATCACCTAGAACGAACGGACACTTTACAGTAAATAGGGAGTGGCGTGTAGGAGAAGAAAACTTCAATGAAATCAATATCAGTGCAGAGCACTTGGACAGACCGATTGAAAATGTAATGGCAACGCTTTTACATGAAATGGTGCATTATTATTGTCAGCTTAACGGCATACAGGATACATCACAATACGGCAGATATCATAATAAAAACTTTAAGATTGAAGCAGAAAAACGTGGACTTATGATTAGTCAAGCAAAGTACATTGGATGGAGTGTCACCGAGCCAACACTAGAGTTCATTCAAGTGTTAAAAGATAACGGAATTGAAAAGCCAGTTGACATGAACAGAGATGGTTATTTCATCAGTACAATCATGGGTATACTTGGTAAAGGTGGTTTAGATGGCAAGGGTGGAGCAAACGGCGTTGATGGTATTGAAGTAAAGAAACCAAAGTGCAGTACACGAAAGTATATGTGTCCTTGTTGTGGTAACAGTTTACGAGCAACAAAAGATTTAAACATCATGTGTATGGATTGCAATGAGCAGTTTGTTAAAGTTGAAAAGTAAGGTGGTTTGACGAGTGGATTTCATTTTAAGTCTTCTAAATGAAATCCACGATAGCGTATAGGGACGGAGTAATTAGCATAAGGAAGATTGTATGTGTATTGCCAAAATGAGAAAGATAACAAGGGTCAGCTGTAACAGTCTGGCTTTTTTATTTGTGTAAGCAGATAGGAATGTGCTTTTAAAGGTGCTTGGTGGTGTTGGTTAATGTGTCGTGTAAAGGTACTTATAAATAATAAGAAGTGTATTTATTAATTGATAAATGATAAAAGTTTGGGCTACATCATTTATTCAAGAATTACTTTTAGGAAAGAGGTGACGAAAGATATATGGAAGTAGTAGGTATATCTGGAAAGTTGATAAGACCGGATGGAGTAGTGGAGTTCTGGTGGAACGGAGTGAATTATCACAATGTTGTACCAGAGGAGTTTGTGGATGCAGAGATAGAGGCTGCATCAATAAATAATAAGAAAGGAGTAAAGAGGAATGAGAAAATATAGAAAGAGCGAGGATTACATGAGAACAAGAGAGTGCTTGTTCGGAATAGAACCAAACGTAATAGTAGATTTGGTACAGAATGGAGAGTTAGTATCAATAGTATCGAAGAAACCAGAGCGTGTTGGAGTAACACACTTGGAACCAGTTAACGGATACTTCAAAATTAAGGACACAAACTTGATTTGGATGCACGTCCAGAATGGTTATGGTGTAATCATTAACGAGTTTGTGCAGACTAAGAATGGTTTACACGTTAACTTGGTTGATGAGTTATCTCCCTACTATTGGTATATTGAGAATAGGACAGGGATTATAAAGGCTTGGGCACTTGACAACAGGGCACTGTATAGCTGTATTGAGAGTATTATAGTGTATGGTGATATCAACAAACGTATTGAAAGTTATATGGATGTACATCATAAAGGTAAAAAATGGTTCAATACAAAGAATACGATGTCAGTAGTGTGTCGTAAGAAACATAAGCATCATCATAATAAAGTAGGTACACGCAAGTCTCATAGACATGGAGTTGTGATTAGAAGTGTAGAGGAGTTTATGTACAGGAAAAAATTTATTGTATCAGAAGATGCAAAATTAAAGAATCAGCTTATGTAAGAGGTTGTACAATAGGTCAGGGCACTGTCAGAAATGGCAGTGCTTTTATTATTGCCAAGTTGCCAACAATTAAGAGATTTGCATTATCAGAAGTATAGTACTGACCGAGTATATGAAATTTTTTAAAAATAATAGTGTTTATTTACATATTTTAAACAAGGATGCATGGAGCAATTTTTGATATGGACTAGTTGATAGAACAATATGTGGCTCTAGGCAAAATTTATGTTGCATGAGAAGATTGTCTACGTTATGGAAAAATTGATGTTTTGTGTGAATAAATTGTGGTGAGTATAAGAGGAAGAACGACATGCGAAAAATGAAAAGATGTGATGATAGCAATAATTCCGGCACTATCACCAATTTACAATTGCATAACTAAGCGTTACAATCACCCCACCTTAGAGGAAGGAGTAATTTTTTATTAGTAAAATAACATGTAAGTAAAGTAAAGAAGATGTTGTGGTCTCCAATTGCCAATAAGTGCTAACACAGAAACGAGTATTTAATTAGTTTAGCAGACAGTTTAATTAAGCGTGCATGGGTACAAAAATAGAAATCCTGTAATTCTGCTTATTTTGGAATAATGGGTGATTTTAAATTAACATGTTAAGAAGATTGCAAAATGCTCAACACATCAATTTGTTTTAAACACTTTTTAAGAATAAGTAGAGTGTACGGATTGGGTGTAGCCTATTTGGATGTTGTTTTGAAATCAATTTTAAATAAGCAGGAGGTCTACGTATGAGAGTAGCTTATGTACGAGTTAGCACAGTTGAGCAGAATGAAGCCAGACAAGTAGAGGCATTAAAAAAATTTAATATTGAGAAATGGTACATTGAAAAAGTAAGCGGTAAGGACACAAGGAGAGAGCAGTTACAACTTATGCTGGATTTTGTGCGTGAGGGTGATGAAGTCTACGTTATGGATTTTAGTAGGATGAGTCGCAGTGTGCAGGATTTATTAGAAATTGTGGAATTGCTAAATTCCAAAAAAATAAAACTTGTAAGTTTGAAAGAAAGTCTTGATACAAGTACAGCTACCGGAAAGTTAATGTTGACACTCATTGGGGCAATCGCAGAATTTGAGAGAGCCAATACGTTAGAAAGACAGCGTGAGGGAATTGCAATTGCAAAACGCGAAGGTAAGTATAAAGGTCGTAAAGCAATGGATTTGGATAACTGGACAGAAGTTTACAACGCTTGGAAGTCTGGAGAAATAACAGCGGTTGCAGCAAGTAAATTACTTGGTATTAATCGTGGTACGTTCTATAGCCGAGTTAAAAAAGAGGAGAAAGGAGGTGCATCATAATGGGGATGTGGGACGAATTTAGTTTTCTAGAAGATGCGGACAAGTTGGATAACTGGTCTTTAGAAAACTGGTGTAAAACACATGGGGAAAGAGGATTGATTATTGCAAAAGAATGGAATCGTGAAAGGAATTTAGATGCATTAGGAAATTCGATTGATATATCAGATGTTAGTGAAGATAGAACTCGTGTAAAATATTGGTGGAAGTGTTCTGGATGTGATAATGATTTTCAAATGGCAATAAGAAATCGTACAGAGCAAGGTCAAGGATGTTGCAGATGTGGTTGGAAAGCAGGTGGGATTAAAAATAGACAGAATGCAATGAAAAATGGTAATGATTTGCAGACTTGGTGTAATAGTCATGGTGAGTTTGGCAGTACACTAGCAATAGAGTGGGATTCTGAAGAGAATATGGCGTTACATGGTATATCAATTAATGAAATATCACAAAGAAGTTCATTAGAGGCTAGTTGGATATGTAGTCGTTGTGGTCACAAATATGTAAAAAAGATTTATGCAAGGGTTGCATTGGGGGTTGGGTGTCCAGAGTGTTGCAGAATAGGAACGTCATTTCCAGAGCAGGTAATACGCAGGTCGATATTACAAGTATTTTCAGATACGATGAATAGAGCAAGATTGTTTGGTAGCATAGAATATGATATTTATATTCCAAGTGAAAATGTTGCAATTGAATATAATGGCAGTTACTGGCACAGAAAAAAAGAAACGCGTGACAATATGAAAAGAGAGATGTGTTTATTACATGGGATAAGGTTTATAAGTATAAATGCAGATAGAGGCAGCATTGATATGAAATTTGAAGGTGACGAAATAAGTTATAATATTTCAACATCTAATCATAAGGAGCAATTGAATAAAATTGTAGATTATATTCTTAATCAGTTAGGACATAGTATTAAAGAAATTGATTTTGAACAAGCTGTAGATGAGTCATACGGTCAAATGTTAGGGGAAATAGATGATAATTTTATAAAATATGAGCCAAGGTTAGTTTTGGAATGGGATAAAGAATTAAATAGAAATTTGAAACCAGAGTATTTTTCAAAGAGTTCTCATCAGAGAATAAAATGGCGTTGTAAAAGATGTGGATTCGTTTTTGAAAATTCTATAAATAGTAGAATTAGATTTAAGTCCGGATGTGCAAACTGTGGATATAATATATTTGATGATAGATTACATCCACATGGATGTAACAGACGTAAAATAGTTCACTATGGACTTAATAATTTATGATATTCTTGGTAAACGAGAAAAAATATGATATAGTAAAAATGGTACATAAGAAAGGTAAGGTAAAACATTATGAAATATAGAAAAACATCATTAGCAATAATTGGTATTTTGGCAATTGGCATTTCGACATTAGGAATGATGGGATGTGCAGCAACATCCCAAGAAGATTCCTTCAACATGCTACAACAAACAGACCAAATAGAACTGGAGTACGCAGTCCCTGAGTATGATGTCTCAGAAGAATCCACAGTAGACCTCTTACCATGGCTCCAATTATCTAGTTTGGAAACACATCCAGAACTTCGTAAAGCCTTTGATGAATACTTCAACATCACAGGTGAAGTTGGTAACAAAACAGGTGGTATGTATACAAATAGTCTAACACAAGAAACAGACCAGAACATGACATTGTTTATGGTTATGACAGATTATAACTTTAGACAAAACTTCTTGCTTGAAAAGCCAATGACAGACTTAGGAAACATGGCATTAGAACATTATGCAGACATAGAAGTAGATGATGTAACAGCACCATACGCAACAATCAATGCTTACTTCGAATTATTACCAGACCAAGAGGCAGGACAGTTCGACGGCGACTCAACAATTAGCAGAGCACAAGCGATGGCACTTGTAATGAGAGCAACAACACCAGTAAATGAAGCACAGGCACCAGAAGTTGATGCAGAGTTCACAACAGCAGTAGGAGAGTCACAGTACACAGACTTTGCAGCACCAATGAACGACTACGCTTACATAAACACCAATACAGGTTTAAATGAAGGTGTATTTAACACAGCAATGAGCAAAGGTGAATACATCTGCATGTTAACAAACTTCTTAGTTGAAAAATATGATGAAGCTTTTGAAGCAAGTGACTTTGCTAATAAAACTTTATTAGATGCCAATATTAGCGTAGTAAAAGATGCTGGTAGCATATCCTATGCAGAAGCAATCAAAGATGATTTACAAGGTGTTCCAAGTGATATGTACGCAACATTTACTAAGGCAGTACAATACGGATTAGTTCCAGAATCATTATTAGAAGATTGGTCATCATCAATCACAAAAGCAGAAGCAATTGAATTGTTTATGGATATGACAAACAATTACGTAACAAGATGCCAAGACACTTTAGTTTCAGCAGGCAACACCGCAGCTGAAGAAGAGGAAGCTATGGAGAACAGACCAGAGTATGTTGAGCGTCAAGAAATAACTCAGTATGCACTATCTCAAGGATATTCAAAAACAAAGGATTGGGTACACGCACAAGGTGGAGACACCTGGTCAGGCTGGTGTATTGAATATTATAACGGACAAGGAGCAGGAGACCAGCCATCTTATGCTAAATATATGAACCCAAATAGTCCGTTATATGGTACAATATATCATGTAGGAGATTATATGCCAAATGGAAATCAATTCACCGGCACAGACGCAGAATGGGAATCATGGACATGTAAAAACTTAGAGAGAATAGCAGAAGAAGCAGGTTGGGAAATAGAGAGAAGTGATGAGGAAATAAACATCATAATAAACTAATCCAATTTATCACACCAAAAAAGAGCCAGTTGCGTCAACAACAAGCTCTTTAAGCTAAGACTATAAGGCTATTCTGTAAAATGTTTCATTACATCTATAGTTCCATAGATGAAGCAAAACCAGAATAGCACACCTAGTAAAATTTCTAGGGCACTCATATCAAATACCTCCCATCAAAAGTTGTTTTACAACACATGGTTGGGAAATTAACTGCACTGCAACTCCATATTGCAGGCGCCAGTCTCAGTGGCTTATGTTTGGTATACTAATACAAATGTAATGTTAGCTCAAATTTAGTATACCAAACATATTAAACAAATAAAAGAGCCAGTTGCGTCAACAACCAGCTCTTTGTATGAGGCTATTGCTATTTAGTATAATACATTAGTAGCATGAATGATACAAAACTATAAAATGGGTATTTACAGATGATTGCAATCAGACACACTACTAAAAGTACTATAATAGCAATAGCCACCTAGATAACACCAATCCAAATGATAGCGACTACTATCATAACGAGTTACTCCCATTTAAATGGTTTAACAACTCGAAGAAAGAAGATAACAACACAGCTTTAAATTACCAAGGACACCACCCCCAATGTGAGTGTCCTTTTTTCATGCCCTCCAAAAATATTAAAATAAAATTTTCATTTTTAAGAAAACAAGGAGGCAAACATGATGCAAAAAGTTATTAGCAATTCGAAAATAAAGTACACGATTATGTGCATGTTATTTTCATTATTGTTTATATTTATGGCACTATCACAACCATTGAAAGTACATGCAAGCGAAGATGGTGGAAGTATAACGCAATTACCCAACCTAACTATGTACAGCTCCAATGAAACTGACGAGTCATCCAACGAAACAGCAGGCTACCTATTCTGGGCAGCCTCAGGTCAAAGAACAGGCGTACTATTTTACGTAGTAAATGACGTTGGTGAAATAAAAGCCAGAGGTGTATTACTAGATAAAGCAGGCAAACTTGAGTATGGAGACTATGCAGGTGACGCAAACGTACCTTTTGACCGTACTCTACAAGCAAGAACAGGATGGGTACCAGATGCAAATAGTTGTAGCGTTAGATACGTAGACAATGTAGGTGTAGCAGCATACTCAGGTGGCTGGCAATCCACAGGTTCCAACGCCATGGATTACTTAACATCAATTCAACAAGACATAAATGGTGATGTAGAAATAAGTATAAAAGGAAACCCTATACCATGTCCAGTTTGGGCTTACGAAGTAATTATGACAGGTGGAGAAGCAGCTCTAGAGGAACTAGCCTATGAAGACACCGAATGGCAAGTAATTCTTGAGCCAATATCAGTAAACTACTTATATACAGATGATACATTTGCAACTGAAACAACAAATGCGATTAGTTCACATGTAGCACAAGGAGGTAATTTCGCAGCAAGCTCACCAAAACCATTAGGTGAGTACGAAGGTTCATCTTTCAAACCAAAAGTATTCTTAGGAACCGCATATAGACAGTTATATTACTCAAACAGTATAGCAGCAGGTGGCGGACAGTACACACACAAATTTTATAATAAACAATTCCCATACAGTTTATGTTTGGAAGAAGACATTCGAATTCCTGTATACACAGGTGGACAAAACAGTGGAGCAGGGTCAGATTATTCAGCAGTACCAAGTGGCTCATTACATAGAATACAGAGCAGTAGTGAGATAACAGGTCAAGGTGTTGCAATGGCAGCTTTGAAAATCACAGGTATTTCATTACCACCAATTCACACCTTTGATGGTAGTAACACCCCAGGTAATACAGAAACACCAGACCCAGAAAAAGGTACTGCAGGCGAATGTACAATTAAGAAGTTATATTATACAGAAACACTATTCCCAGATGGAACAGTAGATGCATCAGCAAGCAAAGATTATCATTATTATACACAAACAGATACCTCTAACTACATCTCAATTGATGAAGAAGAAGGTTATGAGATAGAGGGTTGGAGACGTACATCTAGAGATACAGCGTTTACCAACTTAAGTCACTGGGAGGGATTGAGTAATGTAGGTCGCCTTGGACAAGGAGCAGGTATAGTAAGGATACAAGAAGCAGAAACAGAAAAGTACCTCTACATCCTCTACAAAAAGACAGTCGTAAACGAAAATCCACCAGAGGATTGGGACTTCCAACTCCTAGAATCTCAAATAACCAAACGTGTATCTTTCACAGAATCAACAACAACATCAGCACTCCTAACCAACCAGTTCAAGTGGAAATCAGTAGCACACACTCCAACATCTTGTAACTCTCATGGAGGCTACGGACACCACTTAAATTGTAGCACCACTTGGGACACAGCTCCAGTAGCAGGAGT
>JBGVKZ010000021.1:0-8415 GCA_045124055.1 Lachnospiraceae bacterium
TAATCCGGTGTGTGAAGTATTTTTTGGAGGAAATGAGAAAAATTTTGATACGTTCTGCTATTACGATATGATGTTTTTATCTATGTATATGCTGGCAGGGGCAGGAAGTGTCAGCGGAATGGTAGTAGAGGGAGTACAAGATATGCCTCCAAACACGGTGATAGATGGAGTGGAGTTGCCGGGGCATTTTTATGGTGGTGTGGATACATCAGCTAAAGGATTAATTGGGCATGACTTTGAGGATTATTTATCTAAGACTATTGGCGGAGAAGGTTCTTTTAGTGTTGGAGGCAGAGATTTTGATGGCGGTATTGGTAACCGTTGGTGGGAAGCAAAATCCGGTAATTATTGGAGTATGTTGGAAGAGAATCCTAACAAACTGGCAAAGTTTAAGTCTGATATGGGTGACAGATTGAAAATAGCAACTGAAAATGGTGCAACATACGAGATATTTTCAAATACACAAATACCAGAATCAATAAAACAATGGCTTACCAAAAAAGGAATAACATTTACAGAATTATTAGATTAAAGGAGCATATGAATGGAAGCATTAATGACATTAGATTGCAGCAATTATTCAGAAAGTATAGTAGATGTTTTAAAGATATTTCAACAAATAGGATGGTACATTTATAATCCACAAGGGAAGGTCGAATATTTGCCAATTGGGGATGACGATGAGTACGATTGGCAATGTGACAAGATAGCTGAAAGTGAGTTATATGATGTTATTTCTAAAAAAATTGCTAGTAAAGAGCAGATAGGTATAAATCTGTTTTATAGTAATGGTACTGAGGGGGTTTCCTTAATGGCATATAATACGAAACAAATTATGTTGAGTATAACAATAAATCGTAAGCTTGTTAAGGGAAAGTATACAGATATGGCTTGGTATTTGGAGAATATTATATACAGGCTTTTAAATATTGAGGTGAGATTATTGTCCTATAAAATCGAAGAATATGAAGATTAATCAGAGAAATTCTCAAAAAAGTGAATTGTAACATTTCCTCTTGACACTCCCAAACACCCATAGTACAATGGCACTCACTAGGGGTATAAGGGGAAAAATATCGTTTACAATTAAATGAAAACACAGTATCAGCGGTATTCCAAGACCCTAAAAGGTTATGAGATACCGCTGATTTTCTGTCTACTCGAGACTATAAAAAATTTTGTGTAAATCTCTTAGATTCGTAATAGTTAGCTTTTCTTATTTTTCGATGCCGCTATAAATGGGTTACGCATAAATCCGTTGTGGAAACAATATTTTTCTGTTTAATGATTCTTGACTGTGTACAAGGACAGATGCAAGCCATAGCAAACGCATTCATTTTGCCTTTCCCTTTATCATTTTAATAGCACCATCGTGGCAGGCAGTTGCACAACCACCACAAGAACCACCACAAGAATCGCCACCAATGCATTATTCTTCATCAATTCTAATAATTTTCCTTTTCATAAATTCCTCCTATTGATTTTGTATAATTAGTTTAGTATATTGAGAAAAAATAAGTATGTTGATATTTCAAAAAATGGAAGGAACAAAGCAAATGTATCATATCGCCATTTGTGATGATGAAAATAAAATTTTGGAAGACTTGCATAGCAAAATCGAGGCGTGTTTTAGAGACAACGAAATTGAGGCAGATTATTATTGCACAGATAATTCTCAAAATATGATGGAATATTTGCAAAAAGAGAAAGTCGATGTGCTCTTTTTGGACATTGATATGCCCCATATCAGTGGAATGGATATTGCTGGTTATTTGAATGAAAATAAGAAAAATACTATTTTGGTTTTTGTCACCAGCCAAGACGCCTTGGTTTATCAGACTTTTGCATACAGACCTTTTGGATTTATTCGAAAGACCCATTTGCAAGATGAATTGTTGAAAGTAATAGAGAGAATTAAGAAAGAGCTAAGGGATAGAAAGCAGGAAATCACTATTATCAGAGGCCAGGATATAAGTCGTGTTTTCATTAAAAATATTTTGTATTTGGAAGCAGAAGGCAATTATATCAATATTTACACCAAAGAGGAAATATTAAAAATAAGAGAAACGATGACCAGTATGGAAAAAGAACTTTGTCAAAAAGGCTTTATTAGATGCCACAAAGGCTATTTGGTGAATGCAGAATATATTGAAAAAATAAGAGGCACGGAGATATCACTTTGGTGGGAAGGAAAAAATGTAAGCCTACCCATTGGACGAAGTTATGACAAAGAGGTCAAAAGAAAACTTTTAGAGAGTATTAGAAACTAGAGAGAAAAAAACAATGTTTGGAAAAAAAGAAAAACAAAAATATGAAGAACAAGATAAGTTATTGACCCAGTATATCGCCAAAAACATAGATATGGAAAAACAACTTTCTGATATGGAAAAAGATTATGAAATTTGGCAGGATATGGCACAGGAAGTAAAAAAGATTCAGGAACAAATTCGGTTATTAAAGCATGATATGAAAAATCATACAATGGTTATTTTGTCTTATTTAGAGGAAAATAAAGTAGACGAAGCTAAAACATATGCTGGTGAAATTCTTAATAAATTGAACAAAATGTATACCTATGTGAACGTTGGCAATGCATTGCTGAATTACATTATCAATCATAAGCTTTCCAGTGCAAAGGAAAAGAATATTGAGATTAAAGCAGAAATCGAGAACCTTACTTTTGATTATATGGATAGTATTGATTTTTCAGCTTTGTTAAATAATCTGCTAGATAATGCCATTTCCGGTGCTTCAGATTCGGAAGAAAAGGCAATGGAGGTTCAAATTTATTCGAAGAAGGGAATGGATTTTATTTGTGTGAAAAATAGTATCAATGAGTCCGTGTTGGAAAATAATCCGAACCTGGAAACGACGAAGGGCGAACAAGGGCACGGATATGGTATGAAACAAATAAGAAGTATTGTTGAAAAATACAACGGTACAATGGATATTTATGAAAAAAATGGGTTTTTTAACATTAGTGTTATGCTGTTTGTCCCATAAAAAAGGTAGTTTATCCCACTTGTCTTGCAGGTGGGACTTTTTTTATGTAAATTGTGTGTAGGAATAGAGGTGATTTTTTTGATTATATTGAAGGATATTACGAAAAAATTAGGTAACAAAATGGTTTTGCAGAACATATCGTTTCATATTTCTGAAGGAGAAAAGGTTGGAATTATTGGATTAAATGGTGCAGGAAAAACAACTCTTCTAAATGTGATAGCAGGTCTTATAAAAGTGGATTCGGGATTTCTGAGAGTACATAGAGTGGAGGATACGCTGAAGGATTATACGACATTAAGAGAAATGGTATATGTTTCTGGTACAAAACCATTGCTTTGGGAAGATTTAACGGTAAAGGCATCCTTGGAGAATTGTATAAGTATGTATAAAATTCCAAAGAAAGAAGCAAGAGAAAGGCTGACCAAACTGACAGAAATTTTTGCCATAGAAGGTTTTTTAGAGGAAATACCAAGGAATTTATCTTTAGGAGAAAGAATGCGGTGTGAATTGACTTATGCAATGCTGATTGAACCAAAAGTTTTCCTGTTAGATGAGGCGATGATAGGCCTCGATGTTTCTATGAAATATAAAATAATGCAATATCTAAAGGAATATTGTATGTCTAAAAAAACGACGATGCTCTATACCAGTCATAATCTGACAGAAGTAGAAAAATTATGTGACCGGATTATTTTAATCGACAAAGGCAAAATCATCTACGATGGAAGTATAGATAGAATTATGTATGAATATTCTCCCCTTTATCATCTGGAGATAAAGATTTCAGGAAATTTACCAGATTTTGAAGATTTACCAATTCAAAAAATCAGTCTGGAAAAGGATGTGATTCATCTCGTATATGACCAGAAAAAAATCGAAACGGCACAGATTTTAAAACACATTATGGAAAGAAGTAAGATAGAAGATGTGAGGCTCTTTGAACCGGATTTAGAGGGAACTATCAAAAAAATTTGCGAGAGGAGAAAATAGATGAAAAATATGATTAGTGTTCAAAATGTTAAAAAATATTATAAGATAGCAAAACGTGATAAGGGACTTATGCAGTCTATCAGAAGTCTTTTTCACAGAAAATATGAAATAAAGAAAGCGGTAGACGACATCAGTTTTGAAATAAAAAAGGGTGAAATTGTTGGCTTCATTGGGCCAAATGGTGCAGGAAAATCCACAACGATTAAAATGTTGTCCGGTATTTTATATCCAGACAGTGGTAACATTTTGGTCAATAATTTTATTCCTTATAAACAGAGAAAACAGTATGTAAAAAATATAGGTGTGGTGTTTGGACAGAAAACACAGCTTAATTGGGATTTGCCATTAGTGGAAACTTTTGAACTAATGAAATATATCTACAAAATACCACAAAGTATATACGAGGAAAACTTGCGTAAGTTTACAAAATTACTGGATATGGAAGACTTTATCAATCAGCCGGTAAGACAGTTGTCATTGGGGCAAAGAATGCGTGGAGATATTGTTGCAGCTTTATTGCATTCACCAGAAATTGTATTTTTTGATGAACCAACGATTGGGTTAGATGTAGTTGCAAAAGAAAAAATTAGAGAATTCATTAAGTTTATGAATCAGACAGAAAAGACCACTATTATTTTTACAACCCACGATATGCAGGATATTGAAAAAGTTTGTGATAGGTTAATTATCATTGACTCAGGTAAAAAGGTGTTTGATGGCAGTATTGATGAAATCAAAAAGATGTATGCCCATTCAAAAATAGTAGAATTGTTATTGGAAGATGGTACGAAAAAGACCCAAACCATTGATACTCATCAAACACCGATGAGCGAAGCAATGGAGCGGTTATTTCAGGAGTATCATATTAAGGATATTGCGATTTGTGAACCGGAAATAGATGTCATTATTCGCGATATTTATGAGGGTAGGGTGTCGATTCAAAAAAACTTGGTAGAGGGGGAATAATACATGAGGACGTATGTGGAATTTGCTTTGAAGAAGTTTCAGAATAAAATGGCCTATCGCTTAGAGTTTTTTATGGGAATTATTAATACCGTAATTACCATCGTGGTATATTTGTGCATTTATAAATCACTCTATGGCAATGCACAGGAAATTGACGGAATTACTTTTTCTATGGTAGCTACAAACTTTGTCATATCACTAGGTTTATCTAGTGCCTTTGAGTATAACGAGATGTTTTTGCAGGATAAGGTACATGATGGGAGTATTACCAATGAGTTTTTAAAACCGGTTAATTTTATTTTTAGGCTATTATCCGAAAATATTGGAGAAGGTCTCTTTAAAATTGTGTTCAGGTTTTTGCCTGCGGTGGCAATTACTCTACTATATGCAAAATTATGTCCGCCAGAAAGTCTTTGGAGTTTACTTATGATGACAGTAAGCGTGGTATTGGGGTATCTTATTTTGTGGTTGATTGGTTTTATCGTGCAGACTTGGAGTTTTTGGCTTTTTAGTGTGTGGGGAATTATGACCATTAAAAATGTGATTGTGAAGGTTTTATCCGGTACGCTTTTACCACTTTGGTTTATGCCAGAAATTCTCAGAAAAATTATAAAAGTTACTCCTTTTGAATCTATTTATTTTACGCCGATTCAGATTTATTTAGGAGAAATTTCCGGGCTGGAAATTCTTTATAAAATGTTCATTCAGGTAATGTGGATTGTCATTTTAGGGCTAATCGCCAACGCCTTTTGGAAAAGAGGCACTAAAAAATTAGTGGTTCAAGGAGGCTGACAAAATGGGAGAGTTAAAAATAGCAATACAGTCTTTGAAAATGAGTATACGAGGCAGGATGCAATACAGAGTGGATTCTCTAGTGGCAACCTTGGCAGTATTTGTCAGGGAGGCAACAAACATTGTGGTAATTTATCTTACCTTATTAAAATTTGATTCAATTAATCATTGGAACATCAATGAAATGCTGTTTCTGTTTAGTATTTTGTTTTTAACTTACGCAATCGTGGTGGCACTTTTTGCCGATTTACGTGATTTTTCCTGTATGATACGTGAAGGAAGATTTGATAGACTCATAGTAAGACCAAGGGGAATTTTGTTTCAGCTAATCTTAAATAATGCTGATGTTTTGGCAGTTTGCGGACATGGAACTTTGGGGATTTTACTCTTTGTAATTTCTGCGGGAAAAGTTGGGATTACATGGGATATTCCTACGATTTTATACTATGTTAGTGCCATTATTGGAGGCGTGCTAATTCAAGGGGGAATTTTTATTATTTTCTCTGCACTTAGTTTTTATTTTGTGGAAACAGGAAGTATACGTGAAATTTTTTATTGGAATATGAGAAAATTCGCAGGCTATCCAATTAGTATTTATAATAAATTGATTCAGGCAATTATGATTTATGTAGTACCTTTTGCTTTTGTCAATTATTTTCCGGCACAGTATCTGCTCAGAAAAGAGGATATGGCATTATATAACGACGCTTATATGTATATTGCACCATTGGTTGGAATAGGGATTTATTTGGTGGCATATGTTTTCTGGCGGGTTAGTATAAGAAGATATACAAGCACTGGGAATTAAAGTACTCCTTCCTGTCAAGAATTATATGTAAAATGTTCTTTTGAAAAGGTAAATTTTATGGTATAATTTGAAAGCTTGACTAACTCTATTTTCAGGCAATTTACAGGAAGGAAACATTTTATGGGATTAAATGACATTTTAACAAAAATCAATGATGTAATGTATACTTACATATTGGTTATTTTACTGGTAGGCGTAGGCATTTATTTTACAATTAGAACGAGGGGTGTTCAGTTTAGACTTTTAAAAGATGGAATCAAGTCTATGATGGAGCCGTCTGGCAAAACCAAAGAAGGAGAGAAAAAGGTTTCTTCATTTCAAGCACTGATGATTTCTACAGCTTCACGAGTTGGAACAGGTAATATTGCCGGTATTGCCACAGCCATTGCAGCAGGTGGACCAGGGGCAGTATTTTGGATGTGGATTATGGCACTTATTGGTGGTGCTTCGGCGTTTATCGAGAGTACTTTGGCACAGATTTACAAGGTAAAAGAGGGCGGTCAATTTCGTGGTGGTCCATCTTACTATATGGAAAGAGCTCTTGGAAAACGTTGGATGGGCATTCTATTTTCTGTTTTATTGATTATTTGTTTTGCGTATGGCTTCAATGGGTTGCAATCTTACAATATGTCTTCCGCACTAGAATATTATATTGCGGACTATTCAAATACTATTTGGCCTATGATTTTAGGTTTAATTTTAGCAGCTGCGACAGGATTTGTCATCTGGGGCGGTGTGCATAGAATCGGATTCATTTCGTCTGTTATTGTGCCAGTTATGGCAACTATTTATATTTTACTTGGTTTAGTAACAATGCTTATGAACATTAAGGAATTACCACATATGTTTGCGGTAATTTTTGAGAGTGCATTTGATGTGCAGGCAATTATGGGCGGTTTCGCCGGTAGTGCCGTAGTAATTGGTATCAAACGTGGTCTTTTTTCTAATGAGGCGGGAATGGGTAGTGCACCAAATGCCTCAGCTTCTGCTGATGTAGACCACCCTGTAAAACAGGGGCTTGTGCAGATTATTTCGGTATTCATTGATACAATTTTAATTTGCTCTAGCACAGCCATTATGCTTTTAGTGTCAGGTGTTGAAGGAAAAAGTGGCGTCCTGGACGGAATTCCGTATGTGCAGGCGGCTATTAGTAGCAACGTGGGAGAATGGGGAATTCATTTTATAACCTTTTCTATTTTTGCATTTGCATTTAGTAGCTTAATTGGCAATTACTTTTATGCGGAATCCAATATTCTATTTATTAAAAACAATAAAGTGCTTTTGAATCTTTTCCGCGTAACCTGTGTGATAGCAATTTTCCTTGGAGCACAGGCAGATTTTAGTCTGGTTTGGAATATTGCAGATATCACAATGGGACTTATGGCGATTGTCAATATTATTGCAATTTTCCTTCTCAGCAAGGTGGCAATTAAGACTTTGAGAAATTATGAAAAACAGAAAAAAGACGGAAAAAATCCAGTCTTTTATGAGGATGATATCGGCGTAAAAGGTACGATTTGGACGAAAGATAGGTAGAAAACTATTTGTATACTCGTCTATGGAATATATTTGAAAAAAATGTCGAAATATGATAAAATCACGTCATAATCAAGGGGTTGACGAAGGCGTGTGTAAAAGGGAATGTAAGGGTAAATATCTTTTATAAGGAAAAGTGGAAGCACCGTCTAAGTATAGGCGGTGCTATTTTTTGGGGAAAAATAGCCAATTTCATATATGTAAAAGGAGAAAATGAGAATATGCAACTTAATTGGGATATTTTCAGATTGGGTTCAGCTATTAATTCATTAATCAATGAAATAAGAACATTGTGTAATTAGGAGGTATTAAAATGTTAA
>JBGVKZ010000022.1:0-4910 GCA_045124055.1 Lachnospiraceae bacterium
TAGACTTGCTGACGCCGAACCTCTTTGCCGTCTGCCTGACGGTAGCGTTGTTTTCAATAATATACGTGGCAATATTCATTGCTCTTTCTTCAATATAATCTTTCAAATGACCCTCACCGAATACGTTTTTTACATTGTATGCAGGGGTGGGGTTGAGATATGTCTAATTATTCTATTAGATATGACAACAACTCTATGTAAAGAATCTTTGGAATTTAGGTATTCCTGCCTTACTAATATATTCATTTGCTTCTTTCGAACCACGAATATATAATGTTGTGTATTTTCCATCACAAAAACAACCGGGACACAAACATCCATGATACGCCATCTGCTCTCTAATAGAATACATCCAATGTCCGCAATCAGTAAAAAAATATGTACCATTACCATTCAGTTCCGGTGTTGTTTGATATGTTGCTATTTGCATAATTTCCTCCGATACCATTACAACCCATTGTCTAATTTCCTAATATTTTTGTCATCTAATAATAAATATAATTGCTTCCTTGCAATTGAATTTAATTTCTCCAATCGTTCTTTTTGACTTTTGCCTTCCTCTATCATATTCGCATTTAATACTTCCAGATTACTAAGGACAACCAAATACAAAATATTTGCAGAATCTCGTATATTTCCATCCGTCTCCGGATTACATTCCCTCCATTCTTTTGCTGTCATTCCAAATAACGCCACATTTAAAATATCTGCTTCCGATGCGTATACAAATGTTTTTTGTTTATCAGTAAGTCTAGGGACAATATACTCCTTAATACTCTCCGTATGTATTTTATAATTTGTTTTCGTCAAACTTCTTCGCACAGACCACTCCATTTTTTGTTGATAACTCTCATTATATTTTAGACGCTCAAATTCTTTAATGAGATACAATTTAAATGCAGGGTCCAACCATGATGCAAACTCCAATGCTATGTCCGGATGTGCAAATGTACCGCCTCCATACTTCCCCCTTTTACTAATAATACCTCTTGCATTTGTAGCCTTTATCCAACGCGATGGACTCATAGTAAACGATTGTGTTGATGAATCCATTTTAAAGTCGCGGAATTCCGCGACTTTAAAATCTTCATTAAATAATTCTTCCCACAACGAATAAAAATCAAAAGAACTCTTATTACTCATCCATTTAATAATTACATCTCCAGGCTCATTTTTATTCTTATACCGAGCTAAATCTGTCAACGATATATAATCTTCACCTTCAACATTAAGCACACTGACTAAATTATTATTAACATTCATTGTTGTTTTAATATTATTTTTCATTTGCAGCCCTCCTGTATATCTTTTGGATATAATATATACTATTAGTATCTTTATTTCAAGCAATATTTATTATATACTATAATTATTATTAGTATACAATTAGGAGACATCGATTATGGAACAGGAAAACTACGGAACCCTTATAAAAAAATTAAGAATCGAACAAAACTTAACCCAAAACCAAGTGGCAGAAGCCCTTGGTGTCACACCCGGCTATATAAGCAATGTAGAAAACAACCGCACCGCTATGTCCCTACGGATATTGACATATTATGCCCGTTTAGTAGGATGTTCCTTGGATTCTCTTGTGGGCGAATTAGAACCTACGTATTCTGAAACCGCCCTTGATAGAGAACTTCATGAAGCGATTATCGGATTGGATATTAAAACCAAAGAAAAGCTTTTGAAGACTATTGAGATATGGAAAAAGTAAACTCACTTATTTATGACATATATATAAAATCCCGACGAAATCACATAATGTGTTCTCGTCGGGATACTCATTTTATTTCCCTATCATCTCTCTTACTGCCAACTCCCAATATTTTTCAGGGACATTAGGCCAGTTACATTCTCCAAGTTCACTCCTGCACAACTCCATTGCTTTAGCTAACACAGTTCCATGTGATATTTCACCTGTTCTTAGTAAATGTTCAGACACTTTACACCAAGCAGGTACTTTCTGCGTCAGTCCTGAAACATGTAAATTTTCAATAACATTTTCAACATCATATTCCAAACTGACAAACTCATACTTCCATTCCTGTTGCACACTTTCCAATATCAAAAACTGCGCTTTACCATTCCCATACAACGAAACACCCACTGCCCCAGCATTAAGAACCACTTTACCATTATGCTCTATTTTACCTTGTATGTGTGAATGACCGCACAGAATGTATTTCGTAGCATTTTCCTCCATTATTGCAATTGTCTTGTCGTCATTAGGCAATAACTTTTCATTGACTCTCTGCGGTGAACCGTGACATATCGTAATCGGCGGCAATCCTTCGAACTCTAATTCAGCCTTATGAGAAAGGGACGAAAAAAAATCCAGATCCTTTCTCGTCAAATTATGGTATGTATAAAACAGTGAACCGGTTGTAGAATCACATTCATTCCATCCCTTTTCACCTGCGGCTTGATAATTAAGCCAATAATCCTCTTTATTGCCTTTTACAAAGAAACAGTTATACTTTTCCTTTAAAGAATATATAATTTCCATTGTTTTCTGTGGATATGCTAATTCTCCAACATAATCGCCAAGGAAAATAAATGTATCCACAGCTTTAGAAAGTGCATAATCAACGCATTTCTGTAAGGCAATATAGTTACCATGTATATCTGATAATACTGCTATTTTCATAACAAGCACCTCACATTCTCTCTGCTACTTGTACTCCGGCAATTCCGTAAACACTACCTCATTACCATCTGCTACACCGCAATATACCTGACTATTATTTATTCCAACAGTACAGTAATGTTGCAGAACATATTTAGCCGTATATGGCATTTCCAAAGAATTAATCTCTGACAAATCAAACCACTGTAGTTTTCCCTCGTTTGAGTTTAAACTAATCTGTGCCTCATCATCAATCTTCGCAAAAAAGTAATAGTTCTGTCTAATTTCGCCACTTACACTTCTTAATGCTATATACCGCATCTCGAAATCCCGTAATTCTTTTTCTGTGATACCAATTTCCTCTTCCAGTTCTCGCAACACACAGCGTCTTGCATCGTTCAACTCATTTTCTTCAAAATGTCCACCAGCGGAAGCAACCCATACATTATTTACGACTTTTCCACCTTGTCTGTAAAGTAATAATATTTTGTTACCACACAATATGTATATCGCAGTCATATTTCTAAGTTTACCATCCATAAAATCACCTACTATCTTTTACATCCTTATTTCCGCTTTAAAAAACTGTTCCTGAAAATGCACTTGCTTTTCAATTTCTTCTACCGAAAAACTCATATCTTCAGGCGCAACAACCCACTTTTCTTCCACATCATCGTATCTATGAACAATAGCAATGATAACTCCAGCAAATTCCTCAACAGGTTCATCTACACCTAAAATGTATGCATCCTGTTCTTCTCCATCCGGAGCTATGATACCTTCTATATATCCATAATTTATAGGATAAATTATATCCTTATGCTTTGGATGATAACTTCCCATCGGTCTATCTATTTTCACTGTTACCCTTTTCCCAATCATATCTTCCTCCAATAAGATTCTATAATTTTTCAAGTATCTTTTTTTGCTCTTTCTTACTGAACTTTGAAAAAAACGTATCATATGCCAAATCTATCATATTCAACAATTCTTTATCCGGAAAATCGCTCAAAAATATAGTATTCCAACATGGTTGTGGTACCGGCGGACAATGATATCCTCGTACCACTTTTTCCAGATATACCATTCTATAAAATTGCCCTGCATCTTCCGTACACTTCAGTGTAATCTTATAATCATACTCATACAATAGTCTTTAATCTCTTGAACCCGCATTACTTTCACCCTTATTAACTAATGAATCTTTTATAGAAATGATTATCTGATAACATTCTTTTTATTGATTCAAACTTGCATTCACATAATCTTTCACACAATCCCAAAACTTCATCATTTATAAAATCATTGACTTCATATCTTTTAATTCCATCTTGAAGATGGAACAAAAACACTGCACCATTCTCTGTTAAATATTCATTCCAATACTCGAATTCGAGATGTGCAGATATAAATTCTTCCCATATTGCTGCTTTTTCTTCCGGAAATGATACCATAAAATTTCCACCATCCCGATTAATTTCAAACCATCTCCCCCAAATATCCTCTTCAACTTGAATTCCGAGAGCTTTATCAAAATATTCTTGTTGTTTTTGAGGACTAGCATAGAATAACCCTTCTACACGTTGTTGTATTATTCCATTAATAACCTCATCTCTGTCTTTATCAATCAAATCAATCACCGATACATCTTTAACAAAGTTAACTCCTGAAATTGTACACTTAATTCGTTTATTGTCACAAAGCAGTATCCATGTCATCACTTTTGAAAGATAATCTTCCACTGCAGCCACCATAGAAACAAATGCACTATTATATATGTCCTTGTCTATTATACGTTGCTTTATTTTTCCACCATCATTTCGAGCAACCTTTCTCATTCTCCCTTTCTTCCCTGTCTTAGGAACTTCAAATTCGAATCTTGTATCAGGTAATTGCAAAACACTGTCTCTCGCTAACTGAACCCAAAAATAGGTATCATTAATGAATGATTGCTTTTCAATTTTTAACGCAGATGTTTTATCTCTAAATTCTTCAACACGCATAAAAATTTCTCCTTAAATTATTTTTTTATTATACCAAAAACACTCCCAGATTTCCACCTGAGAGTGCTACTACATTACCCCTATTCTATTACCCAAACAACCTTACCGTTCCACCGTTCTATATTGTCACAACCATATGTACAGTAGACTTGCTGACGCCGAACCTCTTTGCCGTCTGCCTGACGGTAGCGTTGTTTTCAATAATATACGTGGCAATATTCATTGCTCTTTCTTCAATATAATCTTTCAAATGACCCTCACCGAATACGTTTTTT
>JBGVKZ010000023.1:0-48184 GCA_045124055.1 Lachnospiraceae bacterium
GGCAAATAAAAAAGGCTCTTTAGAGCCGGCCAGTGACCACAGTGCGGAAGGCGGACTTTTCAGAGCCTCTTTAGAGGCATGCAGGGAACAGCGGCTTATAGCCGCAGAGCAAACCACCAGCTAAGCTGGTGGTGCTGATTTCCGCCTCATTCCAGCTTCCGCTAGCGAGCCTATTTATACAGCAAGAACCTTGCCAAGCCCCAAAGTGAAACGCTATTTGAAGAAGATTTGAAATTCATAGAGTTGCTTCTTTTAAAGAATAAAGACCTAGTGAAGATTAAAAAGGTAAAAGATGAAGAACGTGGAATTGAAACCACTTATATCACAATCAAGAAAACAGAGTAAATTTGATTGCTCATGTTGGAAAGCGTGATATAATGATTTGAAGAGACTAATTTGAAAGATTAGGGAGGAACTTTGTTATGAAAATTCTTTTTATTAATTTACCATACTATGGACATATGATACCTACAATCGGACTTGTGCAGGAACTTATTAAAAAAGGTTGTGAAGTAACATATCTTATGCCTTTTGATTGGGAAGAAATAATAGCGGAAAGTGGTGCAGAGTTTTATGGATATGATAATCATAAAAAATTATCAGAACAAATAAAAAATGCCTATGCAGTTGCTGAGAAAATTATAAATAATTTTGACTTTATTGTTTATGAACAATTTTTCTTTTTAGGGAAACACCTTGCAGAAAAATACAATAAGCCAGTGGCAAGAATTTTTACTGCTCCTGTCACAAATAAAAAATTAATGCAAGAGTATATATCTTCAAAAGGTCCGCTGTCAATATTTAAACATAAGTGGATTACAAAAGCCTTTACGAAAGATGTTGCAAAAGACGTTTCTTTAAAAACAGATAATTGGCTAGATGAAATTATTTATAATCCACCAAAACTCAATCTTGTATATACACTTCGTGAATATCAGCCATACGAAAAAGAATTTCCTGCGGAACAGTACAAATTTTTAGGTGCATCAATCTATGAAAGAAGAATGGAAAATCTAGGATTAGAAAAAGGGGAAAAACCAATAATATATGTTTCATTAGGTACAGTCGTAAAAGGTGCTGTTTCTTTTTTTCAGAATTGTATAGAAGCATTTCGTGAAGAAGATGTAGAAGTAATAATATCTGTTGGTAAGGAATTTAATATGGAAAAACTTAGAAATGTACCGCCTAATATACATATTTACAAATCAGTGCCACAATTAGAAGTTCTAAATATTTCAGATGTATTTATAACACATGGTGGAATGAATAGTATTTCAGAAGCATTTGTATATGGTGTTCCAATGGTAGTGATACCAGTTGCATCAGACCAACCAGTAAATGCAAGATGTATTGAAAAACTTGGTGTAGGCAAAAAATTAGATTATACGACGATTGATAGTAAAGTTTTAAAGAATACAGTTTTTTCCATATTGTCAGATGTTGATATAAGAGAAAATATGGTAAAAGTACAAAAACTGATACATGAAGCACCTGGAAATAAAGGTGGTGCAGAGATTATCATAAATCATTATAATGAAAGTATTTAATTGCTCATATTAAAAAGAATGCTTATAATGATAAATGGAATAAAATTTGTGGAGGTCTATTATGAAAAAGGTACTTGTAACTGGTGGAACAGTATTTGTGAGCAGATATATTGCAGAATATTATGTTGCACAAAATTATGATGTATATGTACTTAATAGAAACAGCAGAGAACAGTCCAAAGGTGTAACACTGATTCAAGCAGACAGACACAATCTTGGTGAAATACTTAGAGATATTGATTTTGATGTTGTTATTGATACAGCCTATAATTCCGACGATGTTGAATTATTACTTAATGCACTTGGAAAATATAAAGAATATATTTTGATTAGTTCAAGTGCAGTATATCCAGAATACACTCCACAGCCTTTTGAAGAAAACGCCACATTAGGAATAAACAAATATTGGGGGAAATATGGAACAGATAAAATAGAAGCAGAAAATACTTTGTTAAAAAGAAACCCTGATGCGTATGTATTAAGACCACCATATTTATATGGTCAAATGAATAATGTTTATAGAGAAGCATTTGTTTTTGATTGTGCATTAGAAAACAGAAAGTTTTACTTGCCAAAAAATGGAGATATGAGATTACAGTTTTTTCACATAAATGATTTGTGCAGATTTATAGATATAATTTTGGACAAAAAACCTTCTCAGCATATTTTTAATGTAGGAAATGAGATTGCCATATCCGTTCGTGAATGGGTTGAACTTTGTTATGATGTTACAGGTAAGGAAGCTAGTTTTGTTAATGTATATGATGATATTGAACAAAGAAATTATTTTAGCTTTTATAACTATGAATATTATCTTGATGTTTCTAAACAAGCTGAGTTAATGCCAGAAACAAAGCCACTATATGAAGGGTTAAAAGAAGCATTTGAATGGTATAAGAATAATACAGATAAAGTTAATAAAAAACCATTTTTTGATTATATTGATAAAAATTTGGCTTAAAAGGTTATGCGGAAGTTTGTTACACTTCTTTTTACAAACTATGGAATAGCCAATGCACAGCTATAATATAAACAGAAGAAAAAAGACATCGAGTCTGTCGCAAAGGAGTAGGTGCTATGAAAGTGATTACTGTATGTGGTAGCTATAAGTTCAAAAAGGAAATGATAGAAATTACAGAAAAATTTGCGTTACAGGGATATTGTATGATTACACCAATCGAATTATCCAAGAGTAGCAAGGAAGCTTATTCACAAAATGATATTGCTTGCTTAGGAAAAATGCATAAGGAGAAAATTAAACTTTCTGATGCAATCTTGGTGGTTGATGTTGATGGATATATAGGTGAAAGCACAAAAGGTGAAATTGAATATGCAAAGAGCCTAGGTAAAGAAATACTATATTATTCTGAACAAGTTAACTAAAACGCTAGCCCCTGGGGAATAGGAGATTTCCAGCGAGCTAGAAGAACGGGTAAAAATTTGATTGTTTCCGTTGAAAAAAATGATATAATGATAAAAAAACAAACTTGGATTTGTGGCGGAGATTATATATGCGAAAAATTATTTCAAAAATAGCAGCTACTTTTGCCATACTTGGTGTTGTTGCAGTTGTAATTTCGTATTTATTTTTTGAATCAGGATATATTTTCTTTTGGATTGGAGTTGGAGTTGTGGTTATAAGTGGAATTGCCTATCTTGCAACAGGTGAGAAAATTAAAGACTGGTTTTGGAAGGTGTTAGATCTGATTTAAGTAAATTCTACTATGTAAAGGCCTTGCGGAGTTTGTGTATTATATGGAGATACGCAGAAAGGACGTAAAGAGAAAAAGCAGTTTGTGTTTTTTCATTTTACGCCCTTTTTTATATGCCGCGAGTTTTGCGTTTCTCTATGTAATTAAGGAGTACGGTTAAAATTTGATTACTCATAGCGGAAAGAGTGATATAATGATGGACATAGACAAATTTACAGTTGGTGGAGGCTTGAGATGGCACAACAGAACATATACGATAACGAAATCTTTTTTTCAGGGTATAAGAATATAAGAGATAATAAAGTAAATGCTAATAATCTGTTTGAAATACCAGCATTGTTCTCTATGATGCCTGAATTGCAAGGGAAAAGAGTTTTGGATTTGGGATGTGGATTTGGAGAGCATTGCAAAAAGTTTGTTGATTATGGAGCAGAAAAAGTCGTTGGAATCGATATTTCAGAGAAGATGTTGGAAGTAGCAATTTCTGAAAACTGTGACCCCAAAATACGATATATTAATATACCTATGGAAAATATAGGACAGTTACAGGAACATTTTGATGTTGTAATTAGTTCCTTGGCGTTTCATTATGTTGAAGATTTCGAAGGTGTAATAAGAAACGTGTTTAATCTACTAAATGATAAGGGAGTATTTATTTTCTCACAAGAAAACCCGCTATGTACATGTCATTCGGGTGGAAACCGCTGGATGAGGGATGAAAATGGTAACAAACTATATTTAAAATTAGCAGATTATGGTATTGAAGGAGAAAGAGAATCCGTATGGTTTGTTGATAATGTTAAAAAATATCATAGAACATTTTCTACAATCGTAAATACCTTGATAGAGGCTGGTTTTACGATTGAAAAAATGATAGAGCCATTGCCCACGGATGAACTGCTTGAGAAGTACCCTGATTATGCGGATTTATATCATAAGCCAGATTTTTTGTTAATAAAGGCAAAAAAATAATTCTTAATTGAATAATTTCGTAAACTTTCAGTTCTTTAATGACGGAATTATTACTATGGGGCGTAGAATGTCTTAAAATATGGACTCTACGCTCCGTTGGTATACAAAAGAGGTTGCTTTTGTTATGGTAACATCTGGAAGGAGGGACAAGCATGGATCTGAATAAAATAGGTAAGTTTATTTCGGAGGAAAGAAAGAAGAAAAATTATACTCAGAAGCAACTCGCAGATATTCTTAATGTCAGTGATAGAACAATTTCCAAATGGGAATGCGGCAAAGGATTTCCGGAAGTTTCATTGTTGCAGCCCCTTTGTAAAGCACTGGGAATTTCAGTAAATGAGTTGCTGACGGGTGAACGCTTGGATAAAGAAAATTATATGAAAAAGGCAGAACAAAAAATGGTTCATCTGGTAGAAGAAAAGAAAGAGAACAGAACGAAATTAATTCTGATTCTTTTAATGGGACTCATATCCATCATTTCTTTTGTCACGCTGATTGTTGTTGTAAATACATATACGGAAGTAATAAGCAATCAGGCGAAAGGTATATTGGTGTTTATTGCATGTGCCGTTTTTATAGTTGGTTTGCTTGCATTGATGGAGGGAGGACGCACATTCGGATATTATAAGTGTTTACATTGCGAAGAAACCTTTGTCCCTGGTTTCATTAAGTATACAGTAGCAATCAATATCGCTTCGTTAAGAATGATGCGATGCCAACATTGTGGCAAATGGAGATGGTGCATGAAAGTACTGACAAAGAAAGAGAGAGATGAAAGTGAAGGAACGTAATAAAATAATAATACAGATAGTAATTGCAATTATCGGTGTAGTTGTCGGTTTGTTGGGAGTGGATGCATTTAATCAATATGTACTGATGAGTCTTCCAATTATTGTTCGTATGGTTTTGATGATTGTGACATATTTTCTGATTGCAGTTGTTCCTTTTGGTATCGTAATATTTAATAAGGATAAGTGGTCGGATTTCGGCTTTTCAAAAGAGAAGCTTGGAACACAGGTGTTGATTGGACTTCTTATAGCTCTGTGTATGTCATTTGTTTTTACGGTGATTCCTCATTTGGCTGGAAAAAGTGACTGGGTGAATAATCAAAATCAATATCAATATATGTGGCAGTTTATATACGATTTTGTTTATTTTATTTTTTCTGTTGCATTGGTGGAGGAGTTCGTTTTTCGTGGATTTTTCTACAAGAAATTCGAGACACTTTTCGGTTCTACCGTAGGTGCGATTATAGGTTCATCGGTTCTGTTCGGATTGTCTCATTTCTCAGGAGGAAATATAGTGCAGATTCTTTTGACCGGTATCCTCGGAACTATTTTTTGCATCTGTAGGGTCAAAATTAAAAATTGTACTTTGTTGTCGGTTATTATCGCACATGGTGTATATGATGCATTGATTACAGTATGGCTAAATGTTTTTACTTAAGCGATTTACTTATATATGGGTAGAAATACCAAGAGTACAAACCGAAGAGTTGTGCGAAGTGCATTAATATTTGGGTTGACCGAAAGGTTCTGGTCTACCGGCTGGCGGGGATTTAATAACTGTTATATTTTGTTATAGAAATCTTGGAAACCATTGAAAACACTAAGGTTTTCGTGGGTGTCCTCTCTGTCACATCTTGTATCGTGTTATATTGTTTTACTCCTGGATATGACCTCTGATAAGGAAAAAACCAAGGGAAAGAAAATCTGATAACAACTTATAAAATGGCAGTTGGAACTGGATGAAATGCTTATAATATATTTTTCACTGAATGCTTTGGCAATAGAAGATCTATTGAAATATGCACGGCTTGCTTTATTAGTGTGTTAAAATAAGAGAAAAACTCGAATTTAGCATTCATTTATTGAATGGAGTATATGTAAAAATAGCATATACTCCATTTTTTGTTGACAAAACATGAAATATAATGTATGTTATATAACAGTGATTATGAAAGAAGGATATATATGCCACCAAAAGCAAAAATCACAAAAGAAATGATTGTAGATGCAGCTTTCGAAATTGTTCGGGAAGAAGGAGTAGATAAGGTTACTGCACGTAGAATTTCAGAGCAATTGAAATGTTCTACGCAACCGGTACTGTATTATTTTCCAACAGTCGAAGAGATTAAGAAGATGGTATATGCAAAATCGGATGAATATCATGCAATTTACCTTATGAGCGGGGAAATGGATTATGGAAATCCCATATTAACAATGGGAATGAATTATATCAGGTTTGCAATAGAGGAAAGAAATCTTTTTCGATTTTTATTTCAAACTAATGAGCTTTCGGGAGTAAGTTTGTTAGATTTGTTAGAATCCGAAGAATTATTACCAATGCTTACCGTCCTGCAAAATGAATTGAATATGTCGATGGAGGATACAAAGGATGTGTTTAGCACACTATTTATATTTATTCATGGATATGCCAGTTTATATGCGAATAATACAATGGTTTATGATGAGACAAATGTAATGAAAGCACTTGAAAAAATATTTGAAGGAGCAGTGTGTGCTACGAAAGGAGAAAAAAAATATGAAAAAGATAAGTAAATCCGTAATGATTCCATTAATAATTATGATAATGATATCCTTGCTATGTTTGTTAAAGATTGAGATTGGAGGAGAGAGGTTACAACTTGCATCCTTCACATTAATTATCGGTATTGTAGCATTTTTTGTTACAAGAAAAACGAATGAGGATAAAGACGAAGGATTGAACCATAAAACTATTTTAAGTTCATTGAAAAGTAAGAGTATGATTCTTTGGATTCTTATGCCAATGATAATGAATGTTATGAGTCTTTTGATTGCAAAATTCTTCGTACCAGAGTTTGTGGAACACCTTACAGCAAGAACAGATTTTCTTGCATTTAATATGATACCTGTGTTAATTGTTGAACTTGTGATTGCAGCATTGGGTGAAGAGATCGCATGGAGAGCTTTTTTTCAAAAGCAAATGTCTAAGAGTTTGCCATCTGTGCCGTCACTTATTGTTTCATCAGCATTGTTTTCCATATGTCATTTTAACCAAGGGAGTGCAATCGTTGTAATATATGATTTGGTGTTTATATTTATAAATGCTATGATTTATGGAATTATTTTTAAGAAAACAGATAATGCTTTCATCAGTACAATAGCACATTTTCTTGCAAACTTATTTGGAACAATATCGATTATGTTTTTATAAATAGTTGATGGTAAAACAAGCAAAAATTCAGCTTTGAGACTTCGGATTTCTTTGGTTTTGGTGGTAATCCTGCCACGGACGTTATGGAGCTTCTCAATTCGTATAAATGAATTTCTTTCGGTAGTGCTTCGTCCTCTCGTAAATGTTACTTAGGGAAAGAGGTGGAAGGGGTTTATATATCCTTGTCTGTTGTACTTATTTTCATTTTCTCAGTTGTTATTACAATAATAATCAATAGCTTTTGACATAAATTCCGCAGTTCCTTTACCATTTTGGTCTATATTTTTTGTAAAACGTTCATCATTAATATACATTAACCCAAGACAAGAAAGAATCTCTTTTGTACAGTTATAAAAGTTAAGAGTAATATATGTTTGCCAGCGTTGTACCAGTTCTTTTGCTTCTGGACTACTTGGATTTAGGTGTCGATTTTGACCAAACAATTTCAAAATTTCAGCACCTTCGCCTTTTAATATATTCCATTGGGCATCATCATATCCAGCTGTTTTTCGTTCGCTTTCTTTATATGCGTCTGTTTCATTCCAGCGTTCTTTTACTTCTGTGGCGTATTTTTCTTTCAATTCATTAATTTCGGACATATCGAAGGCATGAAAATCGACATGATGTTCTTTTTGTAGGGTAGCTTCTAATGTGGCTATCAGTGTGTCCAGTCTTTTTTTCTTTTGTATTAGAAGTTCCCTATGTTTAATAAGGGTATCCTGTCTATCATAGCCTTCAGATGACATAATTTCTTTAATTTCACTAAGAGGAAAGTCTAATTCTTTAAAAAATAAAATTTGTTGTAAAGTTTCTAAGGCTTCTTCATTATAAATACGGTATCCGGTCTCAGTTATTTCGCTGGGGTGCAGAAGACCTATTTGGTCATAGTAATGTAAGGTGCGAACTGTGACCCCTGATAGCTTTGCTACTTCATTAATTTTCATATCAATTTCCTCCCGGACTAGGTTATTTGTAGATTGGCTTTCTTAGCATCTTTAACCCTCTTAATTGCAAGCTCGAAATCTTGTAAAACAACTTTACATCCAATGCCTTCTCTGTTTAATGCATAAGTAGCTGCATTAATAATAACATTTAAGATTTCCGCACCGGAAAAGCCTTCTGAGTGACATACAATGTGATAAAGTTCTTCATCAGTAATGTTTTTCGGATACTCTGCAGGAATCATTTTTTGATAAAGCTGCATTCTACCTTGTTTGGTGGGTAATGGCATTTCAATATGTCCGATGATACGACGTACAAAAGCACTATCGTAGTTAGACATAAAGTTGGTTGCAAAAAGTGTTACTCCTTTAAAGGAATCCAGTTCAAGCAACATAACAGAGCGACTGACATTCACGGCATGGTCGGTGCTTTGATTCACATTTGACAGTCTTTTTCCTAAAATGGAATCTGCTTCATCAAAAAATAATACCGCATCATTTTCTTTTGCAAATTGAAAAGCTTCCTTAATATTTTTGGGTGTTTCTCCCACAAATTTGGATTCAATCTCTGCATAATTTACACGAATCATTTGTTTCCCTAAAGCATTTGCGATTGCTTCGGCAGTAACAGATTTACCGGTTCCCGGAGGTCCATATAAGTTAATTGCTGTCCGCCCACCACTTAAATCTACCTTACCTAAACCAAAATTTTCATATAACACGTGGTGCAGTTTTACTTTCTGCAATAAGCTATCTATCTCTTGTCTGGTTACTTACGGAAGTACTAAGTCTTCCAATGTTTTTTGAGGCGTTTCTAATACAAATGGTGTATCGGTCTTCTCCTTTTGCAATAATGGTGATAGAAATCTTTCATTTACATTTTTATTATTCATTTCGTTACTCCTTCAGTTGTAGTACCTGTGATTCCAGCCATTTTGTAGCTAGTATGTCCGCATAATATGCAATAGAATCTCCAAAAAAATCTGGAAGCTGGGGGTCGATTTTTTCATAGTAATTACGAAATTCTGATTCGTTTTTATACATATTTCCTAGGTTTTCAATTATCTCAATTGACGGTTCATAAAAATAATAAAGTTGCTCATGCCATATTCTGACACGCTCCTGAACCTCTTTAGAATCTATGGAAGCACCTTCATGCATTAATTGTGCAATTACTTTATAGTTTTCATCCATTGCTTGTAACACCAAATCTCTTTGGTCATTTGTATAACTTTTCCATAATTCTATTGAACTTTCTGCTCGTTCACCCCATCGTTTGATGGCTTCAGTCTCATATTGGTCCATTACCTGTTTGGTATTTGAAGTTTTAATCATTTCTTTCTATTCTCTTTCTGTTATTAATATTTTTTAAATCTTTATCCCTTCCTCAAAGCATTAACCCTATACACAAGATGAATTGTACACTATGACGTAACGTTAGAGTCAAGAGAGAATTAAAAATTTGTGAAGATTAGAAAGGGGTAAGATAAAGAACGTAAAATTAAAACGACCTTCATCACGATTAAGAAGAAGGAATAAAAGTGGATTGCTCATATTGGAAAGAGTGATATAATGATAGGCAAAGATGAAAAAAGACTATTCAGCCAGTAAAGGAGAAGGAATAGATGAAGTATCACATTGAGGAAAATCGAGGCAAGGCAGCCTATATACAGTTATATGAGCAACTACGTAAGGACATTGTTAGTGGTATTTATCCTTATGGAACAAAACTTCCTTCTAAAAGAATTTTGGCGGAGGAGACGGGCGTCAGCGTGATTACGATTCAGCATTCCTATGCGATTTTGTGCGATGAAGGTTATGTAGAATCAAGACAGCGAAGTGGTTATTTTGTGATTTATAAGGAAAGTGATTTTTTATCACAGGCAGAATTAGGAGTTTCCTTTTTTCCTAAAGTAAATCAGTTACATCGAGTGAAAAATGAGTTTCCTTTTTCCGTTCTTTCTAAGACAATGAGAAAGGTGTTAGCGGATTATAGCGAAAATATTTTGGTGAAATCGCCAAATCACGGCTGTGTGGAATTAAGACAGGCAATTTCTTCTTATTTGGCAAGAAGTAATGGAATGCTTGTTAGAAAAGAACAGATTATTATTGGCTCAGGTTCGGAGTATTTGTATAGTCTAATTATACAGCTTTTGGGGAAAGAGCGTATTTTTGCCTTAGAAAATCCTTCCTACGATAAGATTCGGCGGGTATATGAGGCCAATGGAATTACTTGTGATATGCTAAAGCTTGGATATGATGGCATAAAAACCTCAGAATTGGAACGAACGCAAGCAACCGTTTTACATATCACGCCTTTTAACAGTTTCCCCAGTGGAATCACTGCCAGTGCTTCAAAAAGACGTGAATATTTAAGTTGGGCAAAAAAGAGAAAAGGGTACATTATTGAAGATAATTATGATTCGGAGCTTACCGTTTCCAAGAAAAATGAAGATACGGTATTTTCTTTGGCGACCGATTGCCCGGTTATTTATTTAAACACCTTTTCGGAGACCATAGCACCGTCTATTCGTGTGGGATATATGGTTTTGCCGGAAAATTTGTTAGAAGAATTTGAAAATAAGATTGGATTTTATTCCTGTACTGTTCCTGTTTTCGAGCAATATGTGTTAGCGGAACTAATCAATAATGGGGATTTTGAACGTCATATAAATCGCGTTCGTAGAGCGAGAAGAAGACAAAAATAGTAAACTGGTTATATAAAAAGTTTCTTGTTTGGATATTTAAGTGATGCCAAATTTCATTATACTTACAAAGAGATAATGTTACATAAGGAGCGATAATGATGTCATATAAAAAAGTACTTACGATTCAGGATATTTCATGTGTAGGACAGTGTTCTTTAACGGTTGCACTTCCAATTATTTCTGCTTGTGGAGTGGAAACCTGTGTGTTGCCATCAGCAGTACTTTCTACACATACAGGTGGATTTAGCGGATATACGTTCCGTGATTTGACAGAAGATATGCCATTGATTAAAGACCATTGGTTAAAAGAAGGCATTTCTTTTGATGCTATTTATACAGGATATTTAGGCAGTACCAAACAGATTAGCTACGTGGAAGATATTTTTTCGGCTGTGGCAAAGGAAAATTGTGTAAAAGTAGTTGACCCTGCAATGGCGGATAATGGTAATCTTTATCCGGGTTTTGACGCAGAATTTGTGGAAGCAATGAAAGAACTTTGCAGTAAAGCAGATTACGTTTTACCTAACATTACAGAAGCTTGTTTCTTAACAGATACAGAATATAAAACAGAATATGATAGAGCTTATATTGATACGCTTTTAGAAAAACTTTCTGCACTTGGTTGCAAAAACATTATTTTCACCGGTGTTTCCTATGCTCCAAATACTACGGGAGTTGTCATTTATGAAAATGGAAATTATGCTTACTATGAGCACGAAAAACTTTCCAATAGTTGTCACGGAACCGGAGATATTTATGCCTCTGCTTTTGTGGGAGCATATGTACGAGGAAAAAGTGCGAGCCAGGCAGCTAAAATTGCGGCAGATTATACTTTGGAATGTATCAAAGCAACAGCAAAGGAAGAAAATCATTGGTACGGAGCGAAATTTGAACCGGTACTTATGAAATTGATTGAAGCAATCCAGAAATAAATCATTTCCAAACAAGCTCAGATAAGAAATCTATAAGACCTTCTACATTTTGTAGGAGGTTCTTTTTAGCTACAACAAATCGTAATAATGTGTTATGATAACAAAGATGACTTTGGAGGAATTTATATGAAATACATGATGCAGATAGGCATAATTGCCACCATTAGTTTTATAGCAGAATTATTGCATTTCTTTTTACCATTGCCTATACCGGCTAGTGTATATGGCTTGGTCATTTTGTTTGTGCTTTTGTGCCTGAAAATAGTTAAATTGCCACAGATAGAAGATGTAGCAGACTGGCTTCTTTCCGTTATGCCCATTTTTTTCATTGCACCATCTGTTGGATTAATTAATTCTTTTGATAGTATCAAGGGACAAGTTCTTCCACTTGTGTTGATTTGTTTTGTATCAACGATTGTGGTAACGGCTTTGACGGGACTTGTTTCGCAGGGAATTATCCGTTTACAAAAAAAGAAAAAGGGGGAAAAAGAAAATGAATAATGTTCTGATTTCTACCACTTTTTTTGGAGTGACGATTAGTCTTGTGACGTATTTTTTTGGTATGTTTTTGAAAAAAAAGTTTAATTATGCCATTGTAAATCCTCTGTTAATCAGTACGATTTTAATTATTGTTTTTTTGCTTGTATTTGATGTGGATTATGAAACCTATAATCAGGGTGCACAGTATCTTTCTGTATTTTTAACTCCAGTAACCATTTGTCTGGCAGTACCTTTATATAGGCAGCTTCAGGTATTAAAGAAAAATATTGTAGCAGTAATCGTGGGAATCAGCTGTGGCGTATTTGCACATGCATTGACTATCCTTACTTTGTCAAAATTATTTGGTTTAGACAGGGTGCTTACCTTATCCATTTTGCCAAAGAGTGTTACTACACCTATTGCGGTAGGAATTAGTAATGAATTATCTGGAATTGAAGCGGTTACAATTATGGGAGTTATGGTAGCCGGAATTATGGGTGCAGTTTTAGGCCCCATTGTTTGCAGAATCTTTCGTATCAAAGAGCCAGTAGCACAGGGACTGGGAATTGGCTCAGCTTCACATGCAGTAGGTACTTCCAAAGCACTGGAAATGGGGGAAATCCAAGGGGCAATGAGTTCCCTTGCCATTGTAGTAACCGGTATTTTGACGGTAATTGTTGTGCCTATCGTGGCGAAATTAGTGTTATAAGGTCACGTATGATTTATGGAATGATGTATGCCTTTTGGTGTCAAATGAGTAAAAGATAACAAATTTTTTTGTCAAAAAAAGGATTTTAGAAATTCATATGGAATATTAGTAAAGTAGGTGTTTAAAGATTTGTTCAAATATGGAGGAAATTATGAATATCCGCGAAAGTTTGGAACAATGGGAAAAAGAGTATTTAAGTCCATATGCAGCCTTGAGTATGCAGTCAAAAGGGCGTTTAAAGGAAGAAGAACCTTGTGATATCAGACCGGTTTTTCAAAGAGACAGAGACCGAATTTTGCATTGTAAGTCTTTTCGACGATTAAAGGATAAGACACAGGTTTTTTTAACACCAGAAGGGGACCATTATCGTACAAGATTGACACATACTTTGGAAGTGTCGCAGAATGCCAGAACCATTGCCAAAGCCTTACAGTTAAATGAAGACTTGGTAGAAGCTATTGCCCTTGGGCATGATTTAGGGCATACACCTTTTGGGCATGCAGGTGAGAGAGCCTTAGACAGAGTTTGTCCCTATGGATTTAGCCATAGTGAGCAGAGTGTCAGAACGGTTGATGTTTTAGAAAAAGGCGGAGTTGGACTCAATTTAACTTATGAAGTCAGAGATGGAATCCGAAATCATCAAACTTCGGGAGAACCAGCTACTTTGGAAGGAAAAATCGTACGATTTTCCGATAAAATTGCTTACATACATCACGATATGGACGATGCCATTCGAGGTGGAATTTTAACAGAAAAAGATGTGCCGAAAGAAATTGGGGATGTAATTGGTTATACAACCGGTGAGAGACTGGACCATTTTATACACGATTTGGTAACGAATAGTTATGGAAAAAATGATATTATGATGTCAGAACCTGTTGCAAAAGCAATGAAAGATTTGCGAAGGTTTATGTTTGAAAATGTTTACACAAATCAGAGTGCCAAAAGCGAAGAAGCCAAGGCAGAAATGCTGATGGAAACATTATATGACTATTATTTGAAACATTTTGATAAATTACCACAGGAAATGAAAAATCTTGTGGATAAAAATGGAGACCCAAAAGAACGTATCGTATGTGATTATGTTGGGGCTATGACAGATAGATTTGCGATTGCTATGTATGAGGAATTGTATATTCCAAAATCATGGCACGGCTAAAATAAGACTTTAGGAAGGAGAAAGAAGATGTACTATCCGGAAGAACTGGTAGAAGAAGTACGAATGAAAAATGACATAGTAGATGTAATTTCCGGGTATGTGCGATTGCAGAAAAAGGGTAGTAGTTACTTTGGTTTATGCCCTTTCCACAATGAAAAATCTCCTTCTTTTTCAGTGTCTCCGGGAAAACAGATGTATTATTGTTTTGGCTGTGGTGCAGGAGGTAATGTATTTACCTTTGTGCAGGCTTACGAAAATTATAGTTTTCCAGAGGCAATCAAATATCTGGCGGATAGAGTCAGCGTCAGTTTGCCGGAAGTAGAATACTCGGAAGAAACGAAGAAAAAAGAAAGTAAACGAGCAATTTTACTGGAAATTAATAAACAGGCGGCAAACTATTTTTACTATCAGCTTCGGACAGAACACGGCAAGATTGGACATCGTTATTTTGAAGGCAGAAAGCTTTCGGAAGAAACAATGAAAAAGTTTGCCTTAGGTTTTGCCAATGTAACCAGCGATGATTTGGTCAAATATTTGAAATCGAAAGGTTTTAAAGATGAGCAGATTGTAGAGGCCGGACTAGGAAGTGTGGATGAAAAGTATGGAATTCACGATAAGTTTTGGAATAGAGTTATGTTTCCAATCCAAGATATTAACCATAGAGTTATCGGTTTTGGCGGACGAGTTATGGGCGATGGAAAACCGAAATATCTAAACTCGCCGGAAACAATGATTTTCGATAAAAGCCGAAATTTGTATGGTCTCAATTTTGCCAGAACTTCAAGGAGTGGTAACATTATCATATGCGAAGGTTATATGGATGTTATTGCTATGCATCAGGCAGGATTTACTCAAGCGGTAGCTTCCCTTGGAACAGCATTTACGGTGGGACAAGCCAATCTCCTACGGCGTTACACAAATCAGGTCTTATTGGCCTATGATAGCGATGGGGCAGGAACCAGTGCGGCACTTAGGGCACTTGGGATTTTAAGAGAAGTGGATTTGGTTGGAAAAATCATTCATTTAGAGCCCTATAAAGACCCAGATGAATTTATCAAAAATCTCGGTGCAGAAGAATTTCAGAAACGAATTGATGAAGCGGAAAACAGCTTTTTCTTTGAAATTCGGGTATTAGAAAGAGAGTATGATTTGAAAGACCCGGATTCTAAAACGAGATTTTTTAAAGAAGTGGCGAAAAAATTATGTGGTTTTAGCGAGGAAGTAGAACGGGAAAACTACATTCAGGCAATCGCAGAAAAATATAATATTGGATTTGACAATTTGAGGAAACTAGTTACGTCGTATGCTTCTAAAACCGGAATTGCCAAACCCATTGAAAAACCAAAAACGGGAATTAAAGCCAAAAATGACCCGGAGGAAGCTATTAAGAAAAATCAAAGACTTTTGATTACCTGGCTTACGGATAATCCGCAACTATATAAGACGGTGAAGAAATACATTTCTCCGGAGGATTTTACCGAGGATTTATACCGGCAGGTAGCCACAAAACTTTTTGAAGATATTGAAAAAGATGCTTATAATCCGGCAGCAATTATCAGTATGTTTGTAGATGAAAGTGAACAGCGTCAGGTGGCAGAATTATTTTCCACCAATTTGACGGGGCTGGAGACTCAGGCAGATAGGGAAAAAGCTTTTCACGATATTGTTGTAGCTGTTAAGAAAAATAGCTACGAACATTATTCTCAGAAGTTAGGTAGCGATGTAACTGCTCTCCAACAGGTGATTGCTGGGAAAAAGGCATTAGAAGAACTACAAAAAACGCATATTTTGCTGAATGAAAGATAATAATAGAACTAGACAATGGAAGGACGGAAAGCCGAAATGGACGAAAACACACAGGTACAGTTTGATGAGAAATTAAAGGAACTCATTAACTTAGCAAAAAAGAAAAAGAATGAACTGGATTTAAAAGAAGTACAGGATTTTGTTGCTGCACTGAATTTGCAGGAAGAACAGATGGACAAGGTATTTGAAGAATTGGAAAGAAATGGAGTGGAAATTCTTGGAATACCGGAAGCCGATGATATTGATGATGAAGAAATTATTTTGACAGAGGAAGATGAAGTTGACGTTGAAAACTTGGATTTAACGATGCCAGATGGCTACAACTTGGAAGACCCTGTAAGAATGTATTTGAAAGAAATCGGTAAAGTGCCACTTTTATCTGCAGAAGAAGAAATCGAGTTAGCAAAAAGAATGGAACAGGGCGATGAGGAAGCAAAAAAACGTCTTTCAGAGGCAAATCTTCGTCTTGTAGTTAGTATTGCAAAAAGATATGTAGGTCGTGGTATGCTTTTCCTTGATTTGATTCAGGAAGGTAACTTAGGTCTTATTAAAGCAGTAGAAAAGTTTGATTATAGCAAAGGCTACAAATTTTCTACTTATGCTACTTGGTGGATTCGTCAGGCTATTACCAGAGCCATTGCTGACCAGGCAAGAACGATTCGTATTCCGGTGCATATGGTGGAAACAATCAACAAATTAGTACGTGTAAGCAGACAGTTACTTCAGCAGTTAGGTAGAGAACCAAGTCCAGAAGAAATCGCGGCAGAAATGAGTATGCCAGTAGAACGTGTTAGAGAAATCCTCAAAATTTCTCAGGAGCCGGTTTCTTTGGAAACACCTATCGGTGAGGAAGAAGATAGCCATTTAGGAGACTTCATTCAGGACGATAACGTACCTGTGCCAGCAGATGCGGCAGCTTTTACCTTGTTAAAAGAACAGCTTCGCGAAGTGTTGTCTACGTTAACAGAGAGAGAACAAAAAGTATTACGTCTTCGTTTTGGTTTAGATGATGGACGTGCCAGAACATTGGAAGAAGTTGGTAAGGAATTTAACGTAACCAGAGAGCGTATCAGACAGATTGAAGCCAAAGCTCTTAGAAAACTTCGTCATCCAAGTAGAAGCCGTAAATTAAAGGACTTTTTAGAAATTTAGTATATTTGGAGAAGAATTATGGAATTATCAGCTCGTTTGGAGACTGTTGCAAAAATGGTTACAAAAGGGAACCGTGTCTGTGATGTAGGTTGCGACCACGGTTACATATCCATTTATCTTGTAAAAAATGATATTTCTCCCTTTGTATATGCAATGGACGTAAATATTGGTCCACTAGAGCGGGCAAAAGAACATATTGTGGAATATGGCTTGGAAAATCAGATAGAAACCATTTTATCCGATGGATTATGTTCTCTTAAAGAACGAGAAAGTGATGCACTAATTTGTGCTGGAATGGGCGGAAAATTAGTGATTAAAATTCTTACAGAAGGTATGGATAAGGTACGTAAAATGAAAGAACTTATTTTACAGCCTCAGTCAGAAATTCATTTTGTCCGTGCCTTTTTGCGAGAACAAGGCTTTTTCATTGACAGAGAAGATATGGTTTTAGAAGACGGAAAGTTTTATCCGATTATGCACGTTTTAGTTTCTTCCAAGGAAAAAAATGCGGAAAACCCGGTGTTTGATAAGTTTGGAGAGAGGTTACTTCTTGATAAACACCCGGTTTTACTTCAATATCTTGTGTATACGAAGAACACCCTTGATGAGATTGAAAAAAGACTTTCCAGGGAAGAAAAAACTGACAAAATTAAGGAAAGACTTCTTGAACTAAAAAAACAGCAAACAGAAGTAGAAGATGCAATAAAGTATTTTCATTGATAGAGAAATTCTATTTTTTAGGGTACACAGGAGGCGTCTATGAGATGTAGCGAAATTATTACCAGACTGGAAATTTTATCACCCCCTTCTTTTGCAGAAAAGTGGGACAATGTAGGGTTATTGGTAGGAAGATGCGACCAAGAGATTTCTTCCATATATATAGCCGTAGATGCAACGGATAAAGTCATTGAGGAAGCTGTTTTGAATGGTGCAGATATGATTATTACTCACCACCCGCTGATTTTTGATGGATTAAAAAGCATTACCGAAGAAGATTTTATTGGTAGAAGAGTGCGTAAGCTGATTAGTGAAAATATTTGTTACTATGCTATGCATACCAATTTTGATGTACTTGGAATGGCAGATGCAGCGGCAGAAGAAATGGAATTATCCAATTCTCAAGTACTGCATGTTACCTATGAAGATGATATTTCAAAGGAAGGTCTTGGTAGATATGGTAAATTACCAAGAGCAATGACGCTAGGGGAGTGTGCGGAATTTGTGAAACGCAAATTTTCTCTTTCCAGTGTAGCTGTGTATGGAGACCTTCGCACAGTGGTAGACATTGCGGCTATTTGTCCGGGGTCTGGAAAAGATTTTGTGGAAGATGTCATAAAAGTTGGTGCCGATGTGTATGTCACAGGAGACATTTCCCATCATACAGGAATTGATAGTGTGGCACAAAACCTGATGGTGATTGATGCAGGGCATTATGGTATCGAGAAAATATTTGTACCATATATGAAGGATTTCTTGAAAAAACAAATGCATGGCATTAAGGTATTTACAGAAGAAACGAAAAATCCTTTTATAGTAATTTAGGTTACATTTTCTGAGGTATTTCATATAATATAGCATTTACTTATGGAGGATTAGTATGGGGAAAGTATCAATTATTATTGAAGGAAAAACATACGAATATGAAAAAGGCACAAGTTTTGAAACCATTGCCCAGGATTTTAGCAAGGAACATAATGGTTTAATTGCTTTAGTTGTTTTTAATGGAAAAATTAGAGAACTGGTGAAAAAAGCAGACCGGGACGGAACCCTTGAATTTATTACCTTAAAGGATTCTATCGGACATAAGGCATACATCAGAACGGCTACTATGATGATGTTAAAAGCCATTTATGATGTTATGGGCAGAGAAAACGTAAAAAAGGCAAAAATTGAGTTTGCGATTGGAGCTGGGTATTATTGTAGCATAGAAAGCGATATAAAAATAACCGATGAAATTGTAAAACGTGTCAATGAGCGAATGAACTATATGGTCATTGCAGCAATGCCAATTATCAAAAAATCCTACCCATTAGATGATGCGGTGGAATTATTTGAAAAACAGGGTATGCAGGATAAAGTGAAAATGATGAAGTTTAGACGTAGTTCAATCGTGAATGTATATGCACTGGACGGATATTACGATTACTATTACGGTTTTATGCTTCCAGATTGTAGCTATGTCAAATATTTCAATGTATTTTCTTATGAAAAAGGCTTTATGCTCTTATTACCGGAACGCAATGAACCAGAAAAATTAAGAGTTTTTGAACCAAGAGAAAAACTATTCAACACACTGATGCAATCGACCCTTTTAGGAGAAAAAATGGGAATTGATACAGTGGGTGATTTAAATAATAAAATTTGTGAAGGAAAAATTTACGATATCATTCGTGTTCAGGAGGCACTTCAGGAAAGAAGAATTGCTGAAATTGCACAGGACATTGTGGATAGAAAAGATGTAAAATTTGTGATGATAGCGGGACCATCTTCTTCTGGTAAAACTACTTTCTCTCACAGATTATCGACTCAGCTTAGTACTCATGGTTTGACACCTCACCCGATTGCCATTGACAACTATTTTGTCAATCGAGAGGTGACACCAAGAGATGAAAATGGCGACTACAACTTTGAATGTCTAGAAGCCATTGATATCAAACAGTTTAATCAGGATATGTGTGATTTGCTGGAAGGGAAAACAGTGGAATTACCATACTATAATTTTAAAACAGGACGTAGAGAATATAAGGGAAACTTCTTGACATTGGGCAAAGAAGATGTTTTAGTTATTGAAGGAATTCATGGTTTGAATGATAAAATGTCTTATGCTTTGCCACACGAAAGCAAGTACAAGGTTTATATTAGTGCTTTAACCAGTATGAATGTAGATGAGCACAATCGAATTCCTACAACCGATGGACGACTGATAAGAAGAATGGTGCGAGATGCCAGAACAAGAGGGACATCTGCCAAAGGAACGATTCAAATGTGGCCTTCTGTACGAAAGGGAGAAGAAGAAAATATTTTTCCTTTCCAGGAAGATGCAGATGCAATGTTTAATTCCGCGTTGGTGTATGAACTGGCAGTTTTAAAAGTATATGCAGAACCTCTTCTTTACAGTATTGAGCCAGAAGATGAAGAATATTTTGAAGCCAGAAGACTTTTAAAATTCTTAGAATATTTCTTGGCTGTTAGCAGCGATAAATTACCTAATAACTCCATTTGTCGAGAATTTGTGGGTGGAAGCTGTTTTGATGTTTAATATGTTTATATAAAAGTAAAATAAATGACCGCGGCTGCCATTAGGCAGGTGAGGAAAGTCCGGGCTTCATAGGGCAGGATGCCGGATAACGTCCGGTGGAGGTGACTCCAAGGAAAGTGCAACAGAAATAAACCGCCACGAAAGTGGTAAGGGTGGAAAGGCAGTGTAAGAGACTACCGTATTGTTGGTAACAACAATAGCCATGTAAACCCCATTCGAAGCAAGACCAAATAGAGAACGTTTGAATTGGCCCGATTTGTTCTCAGGTGGGTTGCTTGAAGCGGCTGGCAACAGTCGTTCTAGATAGATGGTCATTCACGACATAACCCGGCTTATCGTTTTGCTTTTATTAAAATATCGGAGGGACTATTTTTTTGAATAGCCCTCCAAAAAATAGTATAAAAGATTTTTGGAGGCAGTAAATATGACAAAAATTGATATTTTTTCCGGATTTTTAGGTGCAGGAAAAACAACATTAATCAAAAAATTATTAAAAGAGGTTTTGAACAATACAAAGACCGTTTTAATTGAAAATGAATTTGGTGAAATCGGCATCGATGGCGGATTTTTAAAAGAAGCCGGTATAGAAATTAAAGAAATGAATTCCGGTTGTATCTGCTGTTCTTTAGTAGGCGATTTTGGCACTTCTTTAAAAGAAGTAATTGAAAAATATGCACCAGATAGAATTTTAATCGAGCCATCAGGCGTTGGAAAATTATCAGATGTTATAAAGGCTGTGGAAGGCGTAAAAACAGATGTACCGGTACAGTTAAATAGTGCAGTAGCGGTAGTAGATGCAAAAAAATGCAAAATGTATATGAAAAACTTTGGCGAATTTTTCATTAATCAGATTGAACACGCCGGAACGATTGTTTTAAGTAGAACCGATGAAATGAGTGAAGAAAAAATCGCACAGTGTATACAGTTAATTCGTCAGCACAATGAAAAAGCAACAATTATCACAACTCCTTGGGATTCTTTGGAAGGACAACTTATACTAGATACCATTGAAGGTGTGAAAGATTTAGAAAAAGAATTGATGGAAGAAGTGCACAAACAAAATGACCACGAGCATCACCATGACCATCACCACGACCACGGTGAACATTGTTGCTGCGGTGGACATCATCATCACGATGAAGACCACGAATGTCATCACGACCATCATCATCACGATGAAGACCACGAATGCCATCATGACCACGACCATCACGAACATGATGAACACTGTACCTGTGGTTGTCACGACCATAACCATCACGGACATCATCACGCAGATGAAGTCTTTACAAGCTTTGGGTTAGAAACACCTGCTACCTTTGAAAAAGAAGAAATTGAAGCAATTTTAGGTGCTTTGGAGCAGGAAGAAACCTATGGTTTCGTGCTTCGTGCAAAAGGAATGGTAGCATCAAATGACGGAACTTGGATTTATTTTGATTATGTACCGGGAGAAAGCGATGTGCGTGAAGGGAAACCAGACGTAACAGGAAAAATTTGTGTTATCGGTTCAAAACTCAACGAAGAACACTTAAAACAGTTATTTGAAAGGAACTAATCATGATACCTGTATTTATGATAAATGGCTTTTTGGAAAGCGGAAAAAGTGAATTTATAGTTTATACATTGGGACAACCATATTTTACCATAAAAGGAAGAACCCTTTTGATTGTGTGTGAAGAAGGGGAAGTAGAATATGAGGAAAAACTTCTAAAAAAGAGTCGCACAGATATGGTTGTAATTGACGAGGAAGAAGATTTTACTATTCAAAATCTTATAGAGTTGGAAAAAAAGTACAAGCCAGAAAGAGTGATTATCGAGTATAATGGAATGTGGAATTTTAAAAATATGAAGCTTCCGATTCATTGGCAGGTAGAACAGCAGATTACAACGATTGATGCTTCTACATTTGCCATGTACTACACAAATATGAAATCTCTTTTGTCAGAAATGGTAAAAAAGTCAGAAATGATTATTTTCAATCGATGTGATGGAATTGATGACTTGGCAACCTACAAGAGAAATATCAAAGCGGTTAATCCACAGGCAGAAATTATTTTTGAGGATGCCAATGGTGAAATTAATGAAATTTTAGAAGAAGACCTACCTTTTGATATTAATGCACCGGTAATTACCTTAGATAATTTGGGTTATGGTATTTGGTATATTGATACTATGGAGCATTTAGACAGATACATCGGAAAAACCATTGAATTTACTGCAATGGTCTATACACCTGAAAATTTTCCAAAGGGATATTTTGTACCAGGTAGAATGGCAATGACCTGTTGTGCAGATGATATGGCATTTTTAGGATATGCGTGCAAATACGATGATGCGGATAAATTAAAACAGAAAGCCTGGGTAACAGTAAAAGCAACTATTCAAAAAGAATGTTTTGCAGGTTACAAAGGAGAAGGACCAATGTTACACGCAATTAGTGTAACACTATGTAAAAGACCAAAAGAACCGGTTATCAATTTTACATAAGAAGGATAAGGGATTGTGGCGACATAATCCCTTTTTAATGCATAGGAAATCATGAAAATTTCCTGCAAGGTGAGGGACAATTTAGATGCCTATTGAAAATAAATATGATGAGAAACAGATACAGAATCGTCTTTTAGAACTGGCAAGACGTTCCTATGAACAAAATACATATAGTTTTACAGGTTTTTTAGGACTCACCGAGCAATCTATTTTCTGGAAAATGGAACGGGAGCTAGCCTATGCCGGTTATGAATTAGAAGGCGGAAATCCAAATTGTGATAGAAAAATGATTCGATTCGGAAGAAAAGAGGAGCTAGGCTATGAGGAGGAATTTCCCATAGTGTGTATCAAAATAACTCCATTGATTCAGAAATTTTCTGACCAGTTTTCGCATAGAGATTTTCTGGGTGCTATTATGAATTTGGGCATTGACAGAAGTAAAATTGGAGATATTTTTTTATCAGAAAATGAGGGATATGTGTATTGTCTAAATAACATTGCCGACTATATTGTAGAAAACCTGGACAGAGTAAAACATACCCATATTCAGTGTAAAAAGCAAAAAGATTTTTTAAGATTTAATAAAGATGAAGGAAAAACACTGGAAATAATTGTCACATCTGATAGAATAGACGTTGTGGTGTCTGGAATTTACCACATTAGTAGAAGTGAAAGTTTGTCCTACTTTGAAAAAGGTATTGTTTATGTCAATGGCAGACTATGTACCAGTAATGCAAAATGTCTGCAAGAAGGGGACGTTGTTAACGTTAGGGGAAAAGGAAAATTTTGTTATGGTGGGATTACCCATATGACGAGAAAGGATAAATGTCGCATAAGCGTACAGATTTATAGATAAATCAGTGAGGTTTTATGAAGCAGTTTAAGGAGATTATGAAAAAAAGCTGGTCCAGTGGGGCATTTATTGCCGGAACTTGCTTTATGTTTTTGACAATTTTAATCGTTCGTGCATTGATATGGAAAGCCTGTTATTTTAACACAGTAGATTTTGAACAGATACTTTATAACCTTATGGCACCAATGGACGGAGCGAATACAGAGGTTTTCACAGGGTTTGCTTTACAAATACTGCCTTCTGCGATAATTATCTGTGTATTGGTAGCTAGCGTAGTAATTGTTTTGAGTGATTATTACATAAATGAAAATAAAAAATCCGAGAAACTAAAAAAATGTTGTAGACCTTTCCATTTTTTGAAGAAGCATTACTTGTCTTGGAATGTGATTGTATTTTTGGTGGTGGCTTTATTTGGCCTTACAGAAATTGGTGCAGTCAACTATGTTTGGAATCGTTTTTTTGATAAATCAGAATTTTATGAAGAAGAATATGTAGCCCCGGATTCTGTTACTTTAACTTTTCCAGAAGAAAAGAGAAATCTGATTTACATCTTCTGCGAATCTATGGAAAATTCCTTTATGTCTTTGGAATACGGCGGAGCACAGGAGGAAAACTATATTCCGGAATTGACAAAATTAATGGAAGAAAACACTTCCTTTTACAATACAGAAACCAATAATGGTGCACACGTATCTTACAATTCGGATTGGACAGTTGCGGCAATGACCACCCATACCTCAGGAATTCCATTAGTGTTACCTATGGGTGTAGAAGACGAGGAAAGTTATACTTCCTTCTTGCCGGGAGTAACCAATCTTGGAGATATTTTAAAAGAAGAAGGCTATAATCAGGAATTGATTATAGGTTCTGATGTTTCCTTTGGAGGTAGAGACAACCTGTTTAATACCCATGGGGAATATGAGATTTTTGACTATAATACAGCCATTGAGCGAGGCTATATTCCAAAAGATTATTATGAATTCTGGGGATATGAGGATAAAAAATTATTTGAATACGCGAAAACGGAGATTTTAAATCAGTACGCAAAAGGAGAACCTTTTAACGTAACAATTTTAACCGTAGACACACATTTTATGGACGGATATCAGTGTGAAGATTGTGAGGATACCTACGAAGATCCTTACCTGAACACTTTGAATTGTTCCAGCAAAAAAATCTATGAATTCGTGGAATGGATAAAACAACAGGAATTTTATGAAAATACTACGATTGTTATTGCGGGAGACCACTTGAATATGGGTGGAACATATGTGGCCTCAATCGACAGAGAATATGATAGAACCGTGTATTATACTATTGTAAATCCAGCCATAGTATATACAGGAAATGGTGAACATCTATACAGTACGCTGGACTTTTTTCCAACTACTTTAGCCGCAATGGGTGTTGAAATTGAGGGAGACAGACTGGGACTTGGAACGAACTTATTTGCCACAGAAAAACAGACCTTGAGTGATAAATATGGTCACGAAGGATTATTCGAAGAATTGGAAAAGCATTCTGAGTATTACACCAATCATTTTGTAGAAGAATAAAAGAAAACCGCAAGAGCTCTTCGATAAAAGATTAGCTACTTGCGGCTTTTTTATGTATTTATTCCATAATGGTCAATAGGTCATCTACGCTTTTACGCTTTGGAGCTAAAGGCGTTTCATTTGGATAGCCAAGAGCAATGAAAGCAACCATTTCTCTATCTTCAGGAAGACTTAAGAGTTCTCTGGCTTTATCATCATCAAAAATTCCCATAATTACAGTCCCAAGTCCTAATTCGTGAGCAGCGAGGCAGAAACTCTGGGAAGCAATTCCGGCATCAAACATCTGCCAAGAAGCACCTTTTTGAGTGGTAAATGAGCCATCTCTTTCATAGCCGCAACGACCCTTAATTGCAGTAATTGCAACAACCATTGGGGCATTTTTCATAATTACGCCATTGTTGGAATATAGCGAAGTACATTCTGCGGCAATTTTATCCTTCAATTCGCCAGTAATAGCCACGTATCTTGTAATTTGTGTATTCTTCCAGCTTGGTGAAAAAGATGCGGTTTCAACGATTTCTCTTAAAACCGATTCTTCTACTGGTTGGTCCGTAAATTGACGGATACTTCTTCTTGTTAAAATACATTCTTTTGCTGTCATAAGAAACCCTCCTAAATTCATACGAATTTTCTATAACATTATCATAACACAAAGTGATTGTAATGTCTCAAATAATTCGATATAATATGAAAAGAAAGAGCGATTTTTTATGCAAACAGGAGGCATAGGATATGGAATACATAGAGAGAAAAAGATGGGTGTTTTTAGGACTTCCTTTTACATTTACGAAATACATTGTGAAAGAAGATGCTATAACAATCAATAAAGGACTTTTTAATAAAGTAGAGAACGATTGTTATATGTATAAGGTACAGGACGTTACCTTAAAGCAGAGCCTTTTTGAAAGAATAGTAAAATTAGGTACTATTGTGTGTTATACAGGAGACACCACACACCCGGAATTAGTACTGGAACATATTAGAAATTCAAGAACTTTAAAGGAATATATTTTAAAGACTTCTGAAGAGGCAAGGCTTAAGAGAAGAACAATCAACACATTAGATATTGGTTCAGGTGATATGTCTGATGTAGACCCAGCAGATTTTGACTAAAGTTTTAGCGGTATGTGTATCATACCGCTAATTTTTTTTCATCTGTATGAAGTCTGCATAAAAGTTTTTCAAAGATAAGTCCGGCAATACACCAAAATATGAAATAGTCCAGTCGAATCACACCGGCAAGATTCCAGGTTGCCCCTTCATAATTCCAAGGACATATATGGAGAGCTTTCAGAATAGTACCTGAAATAAATTCCACAAAAAAGATTAAAATTGCATATAAGGAAGCTCTTAACCATATAGGAAAAAAACTGATTTTTTGGTATAATGGAAAAATAAGAGCAGCAACACCATATATTGGAAACATTAAAAGTGAGGTGTGACCCATTAAGGTATAATCCTGGGTCAGTAAACTCCCAAAGGAAGTGAAAATGATTTCCATACACCAACCGATGATTCCACAGATAATAAAGTGTTTTACAAATATTTTCATAAAAATAGGATAAGCCAAAAATGATGAATTATGCACAGGTAATTGCCAAATTAGAACAGTTAAAAACAGGAAAAAACATAGCAGATACAGAGCATATATTGCAACTTTTTTCTAAAATTTCAGGAAAAGAAGGAGTTTTTAAAATTTTGTATCTTCAGAACACTTTTGAAGATGATTCCATAGGTGCATTTTGTGAATCCATTTTAAAGGAACATAATAAAAAAGTTGGACGCTTTACCTTTTTTGCGTGGAAACGGCCCTGCGAACATATCTTAGTGAATCAAAAAAACATTAGTCAAAAAGAATTTGCTGCCATATTTGAGGAAAATTTTCAAGATGGAAAAATAGATATGGAATCACTGACTCAAAAGGAAGTGTATTTCTTAATGGCTTTATTCTATTTTGACAAGAAAGCATGCGACTATATTCTTTTGCCAAAAGAACTTAAAGATACAGAAAATAAAGAAACGGAAGACATCAGAAATTACAAAAGAACCCTTTTAGGACAAACTTATTCCATAGTAGGTTTTGAGGATTTAAAAATAAATTGTGGTTCAAAAAAAGATATGGAAAACAGTGTCTTATCTATTCGTAGGTTAGAACAAGAAGGAATTATTTTACAGGAAAAGCTTGTGCGAAAAGCCTTATTAAAGACAAAATTAGAAGGAAGATTTGAGGTATTAAATACCAGGCCATATGTGATTTTAGATGGAGCAGATAATAGTCAGGCTACAAAAATACTTATGGCAAATCTACAATATTTTTTCCCAGAGAATCCTTATATCTTTGTGCTTGGGACTTTACAAGAAAATTATGAGCTGGTTGTGCGGGAAAGTGCTTTTCTGGCACAGCAGATTTTCACAGTGACACCACCTGATATACAAAATGCTTTGCCTGGAATTGAATTGGCTAGAGAAGTCAAAAAATTAAATCCAAATATAACAAACGCAAGCAGCATAGAAGAAGCCTTTGAAATAGTGGACTTAATAAGTGGAAAAGATACCGTAGTAATTGCCTTTGGGAGCACTGCCTTACTGGATAAATGTAAGACAGTGGCAACAAAGAAATAACTGATGTTATTTATTCCTGAGGCTGAAAAACGGTAACATTTAACTTACTAAAAGTTGGAGTATGGTATACAGGTGTTTCAGATTCGAAGGCGGTAAAATACACATAGTTAGAAGTAATGTTGATATTTTTATAAGAGCCTTCTTTGACAATTTCATTGTTACTTCCATCTGTATACATTCTTTTTAAACAAGGAGAGTCAGAGGAAGCTGTCTGATAGTAAATCATATTTTCATATACATTGAAATAGTCTACACGGTCGTTGGTTAAGATTTCCACAGTATTATCTAACAGTGAATATCTGGACAGGCCATAATGATTTGACAAATCCATATAATATACATAGTTACCTTCCACAATGGGATTCCAAAGATTACCTGTCCAAAGGGTAGAGATGGAATCCGTTTCTGTATTAAGGCCATAGAGGTAGTGGTCACCGTCTGTACCATTAAAATAAATAGTACCATTTACGACACAATGAGGATTGATAATGGCATCTTCTACTTCCACAATGCTTTCACCGTTAATATCAGCTTTATATAACCTAGTATATTCGGTATTATTGTAATGCTGGTAATAAATCTGATTCCCTGTCAGAATCAAGGCAGTACAGATACTATCATCGAGACACTTCACATTTTTCCCTTTTAGGTTGCTTCTGAAAATTCCAGAATTTTTTACCAAAGTACCAATGCCGGATTCTGAAAGATTTCCGCTTCGATAATAAACCAGATAAGATTCACTGGCATTAATCAAAGATACGTTAGAATCGTTTAGCTTAGAAACCTCTGTTTCATCGGAATTCATTACATATAAAGTGCCATTGTCATAGGCATTAGAAAAATAGACTTTCCCATCATATTCGCAAAAAAGTCCCCCATTATTTAAGTTTCCTGCGGTATTACCAATGGTGTCTTTTGGAAGTGTTTTGCCAGGTAATTTTATAGTGGATAAAAGTGCAATGACTATAACTATGACAAAAATACTACCAAGAATCAGTAAGTTTTTCTTATTTTCGTTCATGAACTATCCCTCCATAAACAGTTTGTTAAATTTATGTAATATATGTAATTATACTGTTTTCGTTTATTGCTATCAAGAGGGATTTGGTATAAGATATAGGTAGAAATAAAAGTAAAAAATTACTTTTTTAGAAAGGTTATAAAGGACATGAGAGAAGACAGATTAATTGTATACAGAGAGTTTGAAGGCGGTGAGATATTACACGATATGGTGTGGCTCATTGAGAACTATCAGGATGAGTACTACAATTTAGAAGATAGAGCAGCATTATTTTACGATTGTATCCATAGATTGATTGAAGAAGCCGGTAATCACGGATTTTATGGAAATTTGTGGCATTGCTATTTGACGAATTTGTTGGTGAATAATGAAAACAGTTATAGTAAAGCGTGTGAAATCAAGGGGAATATAGAAGGAACTATCAACCAGGCAGTTTTACACGATATTGAGATTTTTAAGGAATTATATGACTATGATTTTTCCGATATGGTGAAAGTATTAAAAGTAGATGCCTATGAATTGATTGAAAATTATGAGGGCTGCTCAGAAGAAAGCAAAGTATATAATACAAGAATTCGAGACAGAATTTGTACTTTGGCGGTGAAATTTAAAAGTAATCACACTCCAGACGAAATGAAAGATACACTAACGGAGTTTTATAGAGAATATGGAGTAGGGAAATTCGGTTTACATAAATCCTTCCGTATTGTCAATCACAATGGGGAGGTACGGTTAGAGCCAATTTTGAATATTGCTCACGTATATTTTGATGATTTAGTAGGATATGAAATTGCTAAGAAAAAAATCAAGGACAACACAGATGCCTTTGTCAATGGTCAAAAAGCCAATAACTGTCTTTTGTATGGTGATGCTGGAACAGGAAAATCTTCCAGTATAAAAGCCATTGCCAATGAATATTATGACAAGGGTCTTCGCATCATAGAAGTATATAAGCATCAGTTTCAGGATTTGAATGATGTTATCAGTCAGATTAAAAATAGAAATTATAAGTTTATTATTTTTATGGACGACTTAAGCTTTGAAGATTTTGAAATTGAATATAAATATTTGAAAGCGGTAATTGAAGGGGGACTTGAGAAAAAACCGAAAAATGTTCTAATATATGCCACAAGTAATCGCAGACATCTTGTTAGAGAACGCTTTAGCGATAAGGAAGATAGACGAGATGATTTACATTCCGGAGATACCGTTCAGGAAAAACTTTCCTTAGCATCAAGATTTGGGGTACAGATTTTCTTTGGTTCACCAACTCACAAAGAGTTTGCCGATATCATTTTAACATTGGCAAAACGAAATGGAATTGATATGAGTGAGGAACAATTATTGGCAGAAGCAAATAAGTGGGAAATTTCTCATGGTGGCCTGTCAGGAAGATGTGCACAGCAGTTTATTGATTATATAGCTACACAGGTATAATTTAAAGACATATGTTATTTAATTGAGGTGATATTATGCCAAGTAAGAAAAACAAAGTATTTGCGGCCATAGATGTAGGCTCTTATGAAATTTGTATGAAGATATTTGAATTGTCTGCAAAGTGGGGTATGAAAGAAATTGATTGTTTGCGACATAAGGTAGAGCTTGGTACACAGACCTATAAAACAGGAAAAATTGATGGAAGCAGTGTGGAAGAACTGATTAAAGTATTAAAAGATTTTTCTATGGTAATGAGTACTTATAAAGTGGACGACTATGTGGCATATGGTACGAGTGCTATTCGTGAAATGAAAAATAGTCGTATTCTTTTGAATCAGATTAAAGTAAAGACAGGAATTGAAATTCAGCAATTAAGTAATGCAGAACAAAGATTTCTGGATTATAAATCTGTAGCTGCCAAAATGGGTGACTTCATAGAGGCTATGGAAACAGATACGGCTATTGTGGATATTGGCGGTGGTAGTATTCAGATTTCCTTATTTGAAAATAATACTCTGATTACCACGCAAAACTTAAAACTGGGTGTACTTAGATTGTGGGAAAACATGAAAATGTTGAATGCAAAGACTTCTTCTTTTGAAGAACTGATAGAAGAACTTTGCTTGAATCAGTTACAGGTATTTCAAAAACTATATTTGAAAGAAAAATTAATTCCAAATTTAATTATTGTAGACGATTATTTGGCACCCGTATTAAAAAAGGAATTAAAAGATGGAAATGACCATATGACTTCAGAGGAATTTTCGGATTTCCTAAAAAGTCTTAGAAATATGCCTGTAAGAGAAATGGCAAAACAGTTTCATATAGGAGAAGATCAGGCAATTCTTTTATATATTTGTGCGATGCTAACCCATAACATAGAATCCATTATGCAGAGTAAGTTTTTGTATACACCGGGCGTTACTTTAACAGACGGTATCGCTTATGAATATGCAGAAAAAGAAAAATTCATTAAACCGGCACACGACTTTGAACAAGACATTATTGTGTGTGCAAAAAATATCAGTAAGCGGTATATGGGTAGTAAAAAGCGTGCAGAAACCTTAGAACAGATTACTCTGACTATTTTTGATAGTATGAAAAAACAGCATGGTCTTGGAGCAAGAGAACGCCTGTTATTGCAAATTGCAGCTATATTACACGACTGCGGCAAATATATTAGTTTAGTAGATTTGGCGGAATGTTCTTATCACATTATTAAATCTACGGAGATGATTGGTCTTTCGGAAATGGAAAGAGAGATTGTTGCCAATGTAGTCAAATATAACCATTCTGATTTTCCATATTATGAAGGAATTCGAAACAACTTGGAAATCAGTGAGGAAGCCTATTTGACTATCGCCAAATTGACAGCGATTTTGCGGGTAGCAAACGGGCTGGATAGAAGCCATAGACAAAAATTTAAAAATATTAAAGCTGTGGTGAAAGATAACGACTTGATTATTACCACTGTAAATGCAGTTGATACTACTTTGGAACGAGGCCTGTTTAAAGAAAGAGCAGGATTTTTTGAAGAAGTATTTTCGATTAAGCCAGTTATCCGTTTAAAACAGAAGGAGTAGAGGATAAGTATGAATACACAGATAGATTTTTCTAATCCCCAATATTATAAAAATCGTGAACTTAGCTGGCTTTTGTTTGACAGACGTGTTTTAAGCGAGGCCAATGATAAAAGTATTCCATTAATGGAGCGACTAAAGTTTTTAAGCATTACGGCCTCTAATTTAGATGAGTTTTTTATGATTCGTGTGGCGTCTTTAAAGGATATGGTCCACGCAGGCTATAAGAAAAAAGATATTGCAGGAATGACGGCAAAAGAACAGCTTGAAGAACTGAATGTAGAAACACATAAATTAGTGGAAGATATGTATAAAACCTACAACAAAATGTTAGTTCCAAAGCTTAAGGAGAATGGACTTATTTTAGTGTCCCGTTATGAAGATTTAACTAGCGAGGAAGAAAAGTGGGTAGATAAATATTTTATGGACCACGTATACCCGGTGTTAACACCTATGGCAGTGGATTCCTCCCGTCCATTCCCATTGATTCGTAATAAGACATTGAATATTGGAGCTTTGGTAAAAAAGAAAAATGGCGAAGGGGAAATTGAGTTTGCCACTGTTCAAGTGCCAAGCGTTTTAAACAGGCTGGTAGAAATTGGAGATTCTAGTAGCCGTAAAATTATTTTGCTCGAAGAAATCATTGAAAGAAATATCAACAAACTGTTCTTAAATTATGATATTGTCAGTGCAGGACCTTTTAGAATTATGCGTAATGCGGATTTGACGATTGAAGAAGATGAGGCGGCAGATTTATTAAAAGAAATTGAAAAGCAGATTAAGAAAAGACAGTGGGGGGAAGCCATTCGTCTGGAAATTGAAGCCAATATGGAGCCGCAGCTTTTAGAAATTTTAATGAAAGAATTAGAAATCGAAGAAAACGATGTTTATAAAATTGATGGCCCATTGGATTTAACCTTTTTAATGAAAATGTATGGGTTAGAGGGCTTTGATTCTTTAAAGGAAAGCAAATATACCCCACAACAAGTGCCGGAAATTGAGCCGGGAGAAAGTATTTTTGAAGCCATTAAACGCGGAGATATATTATTGCATCACCCATATCAGACTTTTACACCGGTAGTGGATTTTATTAAGCAGGCAGCAAAAGACCCGGATGTATTGGCTATTAAGCAGACCCTTTATCGTGTCAGCGGAAATTCGCCAATTATTGCAGCACTTGCACAGGCAGCTGAAAATGGGAAACAGGTTTCCGTTTTGGTGGAATTGAAAGCACGATTTGATGAAGAAAATAATATTTTATGGGCAAGAATGCTGGAAAAAGCAGGTTGTCACGTTATCTACGGTTTGGTAGGACTTAAGACACATTCTAAAATAACCCTTGTGGTTAGGAGAGAAGAAGATGGTATCAAACGTTATGTGCATCTTGGCACAGGTAACTACAATGATTCCACCGCAAAATTGTATACAGATATCGGACTTTTGACCTGTTCAGAACAAATTGGTGAGGACGCAACGGCGGTATTTAATATGTTATCCGGTTATTCAGAACCACTTTATTGGAATAAACTAACGCTGGCACCTCTTTGGCTAAAAGACAGATTTTTATATTTGATTAAAAGGGAAGAAGAACACGCATTAAAAGGGCATGAAGCACATATTATTGCGAAAATGAATTCTCTTTGTGATGCGGATATTATTAAAGCATTATATAAAGCAAGTGCGGCAGGTGTAAAAATTGAATTGATTATCCGAGGTATTTGTTGTTTAAAAACAGGCATTCAGGGAGTCAGCGAAAACATATCTGTCCGCTCTATTGTAGGTACATTTTTAGAGCACAGTCGAATCTATTATTTTAAAAATGATGGGAATGAGGAACTTTATTGTTCCAGTGCAGATTGGATGCCCCGTAATTTAGAACGTAGGGTAGAAATTCTTTTCCCAGTGGAAGAACCGGCATTACGTGAAAAATGCAAAAAAATATTGGAAGGACAATTAAAAGATACAAGAAAAGCACATATTCTGGAAGCTGACGGAAGCTATAAAAAGGTGGATAAGCGTGGAAAAGAGTTGTTTAATTCTCAAGAATATTTCTGCCAGGAAGCTATCGAAACCGTAAAGAAAAAAGAAGATGTGCACAATACGCGTCTTTTTATACCGGAAACACATCATGAGTAAATTGATATTAGCATCGGCATCTCCAAGAAGAAAGGAACTATTAAAAAATCTTGGTTACGATTTTTCGATTGAGGTGTGCGATTTAGAAGAAAAAAGTGATAAAACAAAGCCCTATGAATTGGTTATGGATTTAGCAAAGACTAAGGCAAAAGCCATTATGGATATGCATAGTGGTGAAGATGTTGTGGTTCTTGGGGCGGATACCATTGTTGTAAATGAGGAAGAAGTCCTTGGAAAGCCAAGAGATTTAAACCACGCAAAAGAAATGATTTCGTTCCTTCAAGGAAAGACCCATCAGGTCTATACAGGCGTATGCCTTTTTTGGAACGAAGAAAATAAAACGGACGCCCTATCTTTCTATGAGAAAACGGACGTAATGGTTTATCCTATGACCCAAGAGGAAATAGAGACTTATGTAGAAACTAAGGAATGTTTAGACAAGGCAGGTAGTTATGCAATTCAAGGGCTCTTTAGTCCCTACATTCAAGGCATTTGTGGAGACTACAACAATGTGGTAGGTCTGCCAGTTTCTCGAATTTATCAGGAAATGAAAAAATTAGGATTGGATATAACAAATGATTAAATTAATAGCATCAGACATTGATGGAACGTTAGTGGAAAATTCTACGGCGGTTTTATACCCCGAGATGTTTGATATGATTAGAACATTAAAACAAAAGGGAATTCTTTTCTGTGTTGCCAGTGGCAGACAGTATCAGAGTATTGCCAATATGTTTGAACCGGTCAGAGAGGATATTATTTTTCTGGCCGAAAATGGTGCACATATTCGTTATCAAAACAAGGATATTTCTCTGATAGAGATGAAAAGAGAACATATTGAAGAAATCGTTCATATGATACGAAAGGAAAATACGAAAGGTGACTATATTGTTTCCACTAACAACGGAAGCATTATGGATACGAAAAATCAAGAGTTTATTGATTTGATTCAGTATGGTTATCGAAATGAATTTCGCCTGGTTGATGATGTATTAAAGGAAAATGTGCCCATTATTAAAGTGGCTGCCTACCAAAAAGGTAGTATCAGAGAACTTGGTGAAAAGCTTTTAATTCCAGCCTTTGCTAATAAAGTAAAAGCCACTATGGCAGGGGAAGAATGGGTGGATTATATGGAAGCTTCGGTAGACAAAGGAAATGCCTTACAAATCATACAAAGTTATTTTCATATCACCAAAGAAGAAACCATTGCCTTTGGGGATAACTCCAACGATATCGGACTTTTGATGGCAGCAGGACGTGGCTTTGCAGTAGAAAACGCTATTGACGAGGTAAAAGCGATTGCAACAGATATATGTCCTTCCTATAAAGAAAAGGGTGTCTATCAGGCAATCTGTGAATTACTAAAGTTGGAGAGGTAGCTGTTAGCTATTTTAGAGTATGAAAGGTACCAGGATAAAATAATCGATAGAATTGCCAATGGCATAGAAAAATATAAGGAGGTAATATTATGAATGAATTTGATGATGCTGTATTAGAATGCTTTTTGAAAAATCAGTTACAGCTATTTCCTGAAAAAGTAGCAGAAAACGAGGAGGAAGCAGAGGAATTTCTTGAAGACTGTATGGCGGTTTTGGTTAATTCCGTAGATGAAGTATGGGAGTACTTCGAGGAAGAAGGACTTGATGTCGATGGTGCAGAGAAAGAGGAAATTTTGGAGGCTTCTGAAGTATTTGATGTAGGCGATGGCAGATATTTGATTGTGGAAGCATAATGGATAAAGAAGAGCATCTGCCTACACCTAAATCGCTATGCGATGAATCGGTGTAGGCGGATGCATTTTTTGTGCTTTCTTTACATATACCTTTCCAAAACTTCAACCAACCCATCATGATTATTATCTTCATTTGTTACGATATCTGCCATTTCCTTAAGCATCGGAGTGGCATTTTTCATAGCAATTCCAATGCCGGCGGCTTCAATCATAGAAAAGTCGTTGTTAGCATCTCCGGCAGCTAGCGAAGCTTCGATGGGGACATTTAATAGGTTACAAACAGTGTAAATGGCATTGCCTTTGCCACTTTCGTAGTGGATAAACTCCATAAGCTCGTTACAGGAGTAGAGCATTTCCACTTTGCCTTTGGCCCAAGGAAGAAGTTCCTGTCTTAAGCTTTCTAAATTTTGATGGTTATTAACATCAATAGCCAGAAGCTTTTGAGGTGGAAGTGGTAAAACGCTAACCACATCGTCAGTTAAAATATAAGGTAAATGGATTCGGTTTGTGTAAAAAGTCAAATGTTCGTTTTCCTTTTCACAAACAATGTGAGTATCGGTATAGGTTTGACAATGTACACCGCGTTTTCTTGCCACGTCCATAATATACTTTACGTGTTCAAATGGAATACCGAAACGATGTAGAATGGTAGCAGTATCACAGTCGTAAATAAGGCTTCCGTTATTGGCAACAATCAGCATACCTGGGTAATTTAGTGCCCCGAGACGTTTTATTTCTAAAATACTGTCAAGAGGACGACCGGAGTTTAAAATCAGTCGATTACCAGATTCCACCCACTTATCTAAAGCAGCTTTTGTTTTATTGCCAATTTCACAAGCACTATTTAATAAAGTTCCATCTAAATCAGTAAAAAATAACTTCATCGCTTTTCTCTTAATCCCTTCAAAATTCCTTCATATACAAATAGTTTACCACGTCCTACGGCTAAATCAATGTCCGGCTTTGCTTTTCCGTGAAAATCTGAACCACCACTAATGGCTAAATCGTATTTTAACGCAAGAGCTTTTATATCTCGTTCATCGGAAGGAGAATATGTGGAATATACTGCTTCAATGCCTATAAGACCAGCGTCTTTTAATTCTGCTACAAGCGTATCCAGAGCTGATTTTCCAAGGCCGTATAGAACCGGATGAGCTAGTATGGGAATGCCACCAGCTTTTAAAATAAGTTCCACGGCTTGAGTAGGGGTGACTTTTTCTCTTGGAACAAAGTATTTTGTATGGTCTCCTACATAACGGTCAAAGGCTTCTTTCATAGAAGAAGTATAGCCGTGTCCGTGTAAAAACCTGGCATAATGAGCTCTTGTAATGACAGAGCCAGGGTATTCGGTCAAAAGTTTTTCGTAGCTGATATCAATTCCGGCTTCCTGAAGATTTCTGCACATTTTTTTATTACGTTCTATGCGGGAATGAACAAAGCTGGTTAAGTGCTCTTTAAAAAATTCGGCCTCATAATCAATATCGATGCCCACAATGTGAATATCCTTTCCTTTGTATTCTGTGGAAAATTCAATACCTGGAATGACCTCAATGGAAACTCCCTTTTTTGCCCACTTTTTCGCTTGAGCAAGGGCGGCAGGAATGCCGTCTACGGTGTCGTGGTCTGTTAAGGCAAAAGCACATAGCCCCTTTTCTACGGCATAGTCAACCAATTCTTCCGGTGTAAAACTACCATCGGAACGATTAGAGTGTACGTGTAAATCTACGATGTTCATAAGTTCTCCTTAAATAAGATGAAGGCAACTAAAATAGTTACCTTCATAAAGTTAAATCAAAATTTAATTAATCTCTTCCTAGCGAAAGATGACGAACTAATCATTATCGTCGTCGTTTGTTTTTGTGTAAACAGTACGTTTTCTAGCCATTTCATCGCTGGCAAGATATTCATCGTAAGTAGTGATTTTATCGATTAACGTACCATTTGGTAAGATTTCCATAATACGATTGGCTGTGGTCTGCACAAACTGGTGGTCGTGGCAAGAGAATAATGCCACACCTGAGAACTTAATAAGACCATTATTTACAGCCGTAATAGATTCCATATCCAAGTGGTTAGTAGGCTCGTCAAGGATTAAACAGTTTGCACCGCTAATCATCATCTTAGATAAGAGACAACGTACTTTTTCACCACCGGATAAAACTTTTACTTTTTTTACACCGTCTTCACCGGCAAATAGCATACGTCCAAGGAAACCACGAACATAAGTTACGTCTTTTACAGGAGAGTAGCCTGTGAGCCAGTCAACGATAGTTAAGTCATTGTCGAATTCTTCCGTATTGTCCTTAGGGAAGTAAGCCTGTGAAGTAGTTACACCCCATTTATAAGTACCTTCGTCTGGTTCCATTTCACCCATTAATATTTTAAAGAGTGTTGTTTTTGCAATTTCGTTACCACCAACAAAAGCAATTTTATCATTGTGATTTACGATAAAGGAGATATTGTCTAAAACTTTTTCTCCATTAATTGTCTTACTAATACCTTCTACGCAAAGTACTTCGTTACCGATTTCACGTTCTGGACGGAAGTCTACATAAGGATATTTACGACTACTTGGTTTGATTTCGTCCAATTCGATTTTTTCCAAAGCTCGCTTACGGCTAGTAGCCTGTTTTGATTTAGAAGCGTTGGCAGAGAAACGGGAAATAAATTCCTGTAATTCCTTGATTTTTTCTTCTTTTTTCTTGTTTGCTTCTTTCATCTGTTTAATGAGTAACTGACTGGATTCATACCAGAAGTCGTAGTTACCTGCATAAAGCTGGATTTTGCCATAGTCAATATCAGCAATATGCGTACAAACTTTATTTAAGAAATAACGGTCATGGGAAACAACGATAACCGTATTTTCAAAGTCAATTAAGAAATCTTCCAGCCACGCAATCGCATCTAAATCCAAGTGGTTAGTAGGTTCGTCGAGAAGTAAGATGTCTGGGTTACCAAAAAGTGCTTTGGCAAGTAATACTTTCACCTTGTCGTTACCTACCAAGTCTTTCATAGTAGCGTAGTGGATAGATGGGTCAATTCCAAGACCATTTAACAGCATAGCAGCGTTAGATTCTGCTTCCCAACCATCAAGTTCGGCAAATTCACCCTCTAATTCACTGGCACGGATGCCGTCTTCATCGGTAAAATCTTCTTTGGCATAAATCGCATCTTTTTCTTTCATAATATCGTAAAGACGCTGATTGCCCATAATAACTACGTCCATAACTGTATAATCATCGTATTTAAAGTGGTCCTGCTCCAAAACGGAAAGACGCTGTCCAGGAGTGATAGTAACCTCACCCTGAGTTGTTTCCAATTTACCGGATAATATTTTTAAAAATGTAGATTTACCTGCACCGTTGGCACCAATCAGACCGTAGCAGTTTCCTTCAGTAAATTTGATGTTTACATCTTCGAAAAGTGCCTTTTTACCAAGGCGAAGTGTTACATTATTTGCACAAATCATAATCTAAACCTTTCTTTTTCTACTTATATGTCTTGTTTCTAGTCTCACCTTATACATTTTACATAAAATAAGGAAAAAAGCAACCAAAATAACAGTTTCTTTACAAAAAACCAAGAAATAATTTCACCAGAAACAAGTGGCTTTTTCACTTGGATTAAGGTACAATGAAAGATGGAGTATAAATGTAGTGGAGGATTATTATGAAATTAAAAATTAAAAGAACCATACTTATCGGAATGGCATTTCTATCTATTTCTGCCTTCTGGCAGATGTATGATAATATTATTCCATTGATTTTAAAGAATAGTTTTGGTATGGGCGAAACAATAACAGGCGTTATTATGGCTATGGATAATGTTCTGGCATTGTTTTTGTTACCACTTCTTGGTGGTTTATCCGACAAGGTGAATACTCGTTATGGGAAAAGGACGCCTTTTATCGTAGTAGGTACAATTTTGGCAGTTATTTTTATGCTGATGTTACCGATTGCGGATAATAGGAAAAACTTAGGTATGTTTATTATTTGTTTGTTTGGAGCTTTGCTTGCAATGGGACTATATCGTTCGCCGGCGGTTGCTCTGATGCCGGATTTGACACCAAATAAACTTCGTAGTAAAGCGAATGCCATCATTAATTTAATGGGTGCAGTTGGTGGCCTGTATGCACTCGTAATGATTACAGTTATTATAAGTAATAAGAAAAATCCAAACTATATGCCATTATTTACCAGTATTGCGGTATTTATGGTAGTGGCAATTTTGGTTTTGGTATGTACCATTTCCGAAAATAAGCTGAAAAAAGAGGCAATTTTGGAATATGGCGAAAAAGGAAGATGAGACGAAAAAAAAAGTACCTATGAAAAAAGAGGTCAAAAAAAGTCTTTCTTTCCTGCTTTTGAGCGTAGCACTTTGGTATATGGCATATAATGCGGTTACCACAGCTATTTCCCGTTATGCCCTTCATTTTTGGGGAGATAAGAGTGGGATGTATACATATTGCACGATGTGTGCGATGATAGTGGCAATTATCAGTTATGTGCCGATTGGAATCATAGCTTCGAAAATTGGTAGAAAGAAAACCATTATGGGTGGTGTGGTATTGATGACGCTTTGTTATGCGGTAGCTATTTGTTCAACCACATATCAGCCGTGGCTTTATATACCATTTGCACTTATTGGTTTTGGATGGGCAGCAATCAATGTAAATTCTTATCCAATGGTAGTAGCAATGAGTCGTGGTTCTGATATTGGAAAATATACAGGGCTATATTACACATTTTCTATGTCGGCTCAGGTATTGACTCCAATTTTATCTGGATTTTTATTGGAAAAAGTTTCTTATTACACTTTGTTCCCATATGCTGTAATTTTCTCAGTGTTGGCCTTCGTGACAATGTCTCAGGTAAGACATGGGGACGAAAAGGCAGAAAAAAAAGCTAGTGTATTAGAACATTTTGATGTAGAGGATTAATAAGGAGATGAATTTTTGTAATGACAGTAGTCTATATTGCATTAATAACAATAGTTATTTTAACGATTATTTACTTATTGATGATTATGCCAAGAATTTGTGGTAAACCAAGCAGGGAAAAACTGATGCATCATTTGTATGCCCATAGAGGTCTCTTTGATAATGAGAGTGATGCACCGGAAAATTCGATGAAGGCGTTTCGTAAGGCTATCGATTATGGCTTTGGTATTGAAATGGATGTGCAGCTTACGAAGGATAAAGTTGCGGTGGTTTTCCACGATGGAAAATTGGAAAGAATGTGTAAAGTAGATGGCAAGGTGGGTGATTACACTTTCGCAGAATTGCAGCAGTTCTCTCTTGCAAAAAGCAAGGAGAAGATTCCACTTTTTTCAGATGTTTTAAAATTGGTAGATGGAAAAGTACCATTGATTATTGAATACAAAATAGATGGCGTGGATACCAGTGTGTGTGCAGTCGGAAATGAGATACTGGAAAATTATAATGGTGTCTATTGTATAGAATCCTTTAATCCTTTTGGTGTAAGGTGGTATAAGAAGCATAGGAAAGATGTGATAAGAGGTCAACTTTCTGAAGATTTTTTAAAAAATAAGAGCGGGAAAGGTATGTTGTATTTTGTGATGACGTATCTGTTAACCAATTTTATGGCAAAACCGGACTTCGTTGCATACAATGCCAAAAACTACTCTAACATATCCAGAAGAATTTGCAGAAAGTTGTATGGTAATCTGGCAGTGGCATGGACGATTAAGAGTCAGCAGCAGCTAGATGAAATGAAAGAACATTTTGATTTGTTTATTTTTGATAGTTTTATTCCAAAGACAAATGACGATAAATGATATAGAAAAAAAGATGCATAGTATGGGCTACTGTGATATAATATTAGGGCAGTAGCCCTTAGTATATATGTGGCTATTTGCACCTTTGAAATATATAAAGAGGGAGAAGAGAGTATGAGTAAAAAATGGGTGTACTTATTTAGTGAGGGAAAAGCGGATATGCGTAACCTGTTAGGTGGCAAAGGTGCCAACTTAGCAGAGATGACCAATTTAGGTCTGCCTGTACCACAGGGATTCACAATTACGACTGAAGCGTGTACACAGTATTATGAAGACGGTGAGGTTATCAACGATGAAATCCAGGAACAGATTATGGAATACATCGTTAAAATGGAAGAAATTACAGGTAAGAAATTTGGAGATAAAGAAAATCCACTCTTAGTATCTGTTCGTTCGGGTGCTAGGGCTTCTATGCCTGGTATGATGGATACAATATTAAATCTTGGTTTAAACGAGGATGTTGTAAAAGTACTTGCTGAAAAATCAGGTAATCCACGTTGGGCTTGGGATTGTTATCGAAGATTTATTCAGATGTTTTCTGACGTTGTAATGGAAGTTGGGAAAAAATATTTCGAAGAATTAATTGATGAAATGAAAGAGAAAAAGGGTATTACCGAGGACGTTGATTTGACTGCGGAAGATTTGGAAGAATTAGCGAATCAGTTTAAGGCAGAATATAAGAGCAAAATCGGTAAAGATTTCCCAACAGACCCGAAGGAACAGTTGATGGAGGCTATTAAAGCCGTATTTCGTTCTTGGGACAATCCTAGAGCAAATGTTTATCGTCGTGACAATGACATTCCATATTCTTGGGGTACGGCTGTTAACGTACAGATGATGGCATTTGGTAATATGGGTAATACCTCAGGTACAGGTGTAGCCTTTACTCGTGACCCAGCAACAGGGGAAAAGAAACTTATGGGCGAATTTTTGATGAATGCTCAAGGGGAAGACGTAGTTGCCGGTGTTCGTACGCCACAAAAAATTGCACAGTTGGAAGAAGTTATGCCAGAAGTTTATGAACAGTTTATTGGCATTTGTGCAAAACTGGAAGACCACTATCGTGATATGCAGGATATGGAATTTACAATCGAGGATAAGAAACTGTATATGTTGCAAACTCGTAATGGTAAGAGAACAGCTCAGGCAGCTTTAAAAATTGCATGTGATTTAGTAGATGAAGGTATGATTACTGAGGAAAAAGCGGTAGCAATGATTGACCCTCGTAATTTGGATACTTTGTTACATCCACAATTTGACGCAAAGGTGTTAAAAACAGCAGAACCTGTGGCAAAGGCTTTGGCAGCTTCGCCAGGTGCAGCCTGCGGAAAAATTGTATTTACAGCCGAAGACGCGAAAAACTGGAATGCAAGAGGGGAAAAAGTCGTATTAGTTCGTTTGGAAACTTCTCCGGAAGACATTGAAGGTATGAAAGCTTCACAGGGTATTTTGACTGTACGCGGTGGTATGACATCTCACGCAGCCGTTGTAGCACGTGGTATGGGCACTTGCTGTGTATCCGGTTGTTCCGACATTATAATGGATGAAGAAAATAAGAAATTTACGCTTGGTGGAAAAGAATACCACGAAGGAGATTATTTATCTATCGATGGTTCTACCGGTAAAATTTATGATGGAATTATTCCAACCGTAGATGCACAGATTGCCGGTGAATTTGGTAGAATTATGAGCTGGGCTGATAAATTCAGAACGATGAAGGTTAGAACCAATGCAGATACACCAGCAGATGCAAGAAAAGCAAGAGAATTAGGTGCAGAAGGTATTGGTCTTTGCCGTACAGAGCATATGTTCTTTGAAGGCGACAGAATTGATGCATTCCGTGAAATGATTTGTTCTGATACAGTGGAAGAAAGAGAAGCAGCTCTGGAAAAAATCTTACCAGTTCAGCAGGGTGATTTTGAAGAATTGTATGAAGCTTTGGAAGGAAATCCAGTTACCATTCGTTTCCTTGACCCACCACTTCATGAATTTGTACCAACTGATGGGGCAGATATTGAAAAACTTGCGAAAGCACAGAATAAATCCGTGGAAACAATTAAATCAATTATTGATTCCTTACATGAGTTTAATCCAATGATGGGACATCGCGGTCTTCGTCTTGCTGTCACATATCCTGAAATTGCAAGAATGCAGACAAAAGCCGTTATCCGAGCAGCAATCAATGTTCAGAAAAAGCACCCAGAATGGCATATCGCACCTGAAATTATGATTCCACTTGCTTGCGATACAAAGGAATTAAAATATGTGAAAAATATTGTAGTTGCAACAGCAGATGCAGAAATTAAAGCAGCAGGTTCAGACCTTGAATATGAAGTAGGTACAATGATTGAAATTCCTAGAGCGGCTTTAACTGCTGATGAAATTGCAACAGAAGCTGATTTCTTCTGCTTTGGTACAAACGATTTAACCCAGATGACTTTTGGGTTCTCACGTGATGATGCAGGAAAATTCTTAGAGGCATACTACAATGCTAAGATTTTTGAAAATGACCCATTTGCGAAGTTAGACCAAAATGGTGTTGGCAAGTTAATGGAAATGGCAATCAAATTGGGTAAACCAGTTAACCCAGCATTACACGTAGGTATTTGCGGTGAACACGGTGGAGACCCTACAAGCGTTGAGTTCTGTCACAAGATTGGACTTGATTATGTGTCTTGTTCTCCGTTTAGAGTACCAATTGCTAGATTAGCAGCAGCACAGGCAGCTATCAATCAAAAGTAGGCGAATGCTATTTATTTAGTGTGAAGCTTGATTTTGAAAAAGCAAAAGAATATAGAAAAAGTTATGGAGCATACCTGCGGCATAATCAATGGAGTGACATTGAGGTTGAGGTTTGTATGCTGATATAAGATTTTCATCCCACTATCTATAGAAATGTAGGTAGTGGGATTTTTATTTTTTAAATGATATTGATAAAATTCAGATTTTTACATGTAATAATATGACAAACATATGCAAAACAACTACATAAAGAATGGTGAAGGAGGAATTATTATGGCAGAACAAGTTTTGATTCAATTTCGTGCAGATACAGCAACAGTACGAGTATTAGATGCGATATTTGCCACTGTTCTACGAAGATTTAGAGGAAAAGATTGTATATATTGCAGAGGAATTATATAATAGAAAAGGTTGCAAATGATTTGTTGGATGAGGTTGAAACAGCAATATTGGAGCGTCATCCTGTGGCAGAATCATCTGAACCATATCGTTCTTTAAGGGAACGTCGCTATCCGTATTACAGAATCTATGTAAAAAATTTTGTTGTCTATTATGTTGTGATAGATGATGAGTGAAATGATAAGAAAGAAGGCAATTATATGTTGGAATTTGGAATGCCAACTCTGATAGAAAATAGAACTCTTGAGGAGAATATTTCTCTTTGTAAAGAGTTGGGACTATCTTTTGTTGAATTGAATATGAATTTTCCAGAATATCAAATCGACAAAATAGAGGATACCGATTGGTTTTATGAGAAAGCAGATGAAGCAGGGATTTATTATACAATTCATTTAGATGAAAATCTCAATATTGCAGACTTTAATCCATTGGTTAGAGATGCTTATTTGGAAACAGTACGTCGAACAATAGATGTAGCAAAGCACTTTGTAGAGCTGAAGAATAAGTATGGGAAGAAGGAACAACCATTAACAATCAATATGCATATGCATCATGGAATCTATATTACATTGCCAGACAAAAAGGTACAAATGTATGAGAGAGATTTTGATGTATATATGGAGTATTTTCTGCATTTTATAAAAGCTTGTGAAGTGTGGATTGGTAATGCCGACATTAAGATTGCTATAGAAAATACAAATGGTTTTCGCGGATATGAAAAAATGGCAATAGAAAGTATGTTAAAAAGCAAGTGTTTTGTTTTGACATGGGATATAGGCCATTCAAAAGGAACAGGGGAAATTGATGTGCCATTTATTCTTAGCAATAAGGAAAAGTTATGTCATTTTCATATTCATGACGGAAGAGAAAATCCGCCGAAAGATCATTTGGCATTGGGTGATGGAGAAATAGATTTGAAAGAGCGTTTGAATACGGCTAGGGAATGTAATGCAAGATGCGTATTAGAAACAAAGACGATAGAGGCATTAAAAAAATCAGTGGAGTGGATAAAAAATGATAGAAATTAAGAGGGGTTCTGTAAGCGAGGCTGGAGTGGTGGCACAACTGGCGATTCAAATGTGGGATGACAATTCTGTTGATGAATTAGAAGCAGATTTAATTGATTATATGGATAATGGTGGTGCTATATTTATGGCATATCATAATGGTGTTGCAATTGGATTTGCTCAATGTGGATTTAGACATGATTATGTCGAAGGAACAGAAACCAGCCCGGTAGGGTACTTAGAAGGAGTTTTTGTTGAAGCAGCATATAGAAGACAAGGTATTGCAAGAAAATTAGTGAAAGAATGTCAAATGTTTGCTAAGGCTTACGGGTGTACGGAATTTGCAAGCGATTGCGAATTAGATAATACGGAAAGTTTGCAGTTTCATCTTAAAATGGGATTTGTAGAAGCAAACAGAATAATATGCTTTACTAAGAGATTATAGACAAGATGAGGTGTTTTTTTTGGAGCAAATCGAATTTAAAAGACTATTCTTGCCAATGATGGAGTTTATGAGAATACCATAGAGGTTGATGAAAGTCTGATGAAACGATATTGGATTACTGTTTAGAAACATATCAATAACTTTTTAAAATGTCACTTTTTTAAATGACATTAACTTGAGAAAATGTCACTTTTTCATTGGTTGTTTAAATTATAATTATTATTTCATAGGCATTAAGGATATATGAACAGCATGCCGCCCTTGACGCCTATGAGGATGATAATTCTTTGTTAATTAAGCTAATTAAGAAACTGATTGCTGTTTTCGAGGAACAGTTCATAGAGAAACTTAAGGGAAAGATTGTAGTCTTCTGCTAGAAAAGGCGACGAAATTAAAACATATGATAAAAAATCCTTGCTTTTTTATGCAATATCTAACAATAATCCAGAAAATCGATATATGATTACAAATTTCTTTTTAGATTAAGGGGACAAGTGTGAAAGTTTTAAATGAAGAAAATGAAAATTTGTTGCATATTTTATTGTTAAGAACAAATCACAATTTAGTTCAAACTATAAACCTATGTAAGCGATTAGTAGATGCAGGCGTGGATTTGAATCAGCTTGATAGTAAAAATAGAGTAGCATTGCCATATCTAATTAATATTAAGTATACAGATGAAGAATTTGAACCATTATATGAGCTTTGGTTTAATAAAATTGAGTGGTAGTTAATGTGACAAATGCGAGGGGAAAAACACAAATACAGATAGATGAACAAATGCCATATAGAAAAGATATAGTTGAAAGGATAAAGAAATTGAGTAAACCGAATGAATCTATTAAGAACGCAGATGGTTGTATAGTATCTAAAAATATATTATTGTAGAAGGGAAAATACGATGGCGTATTAGAGAAGAGTCTACAAATTGTATAGATAATGGATGGGATTTTTATCAGATATTGATACGGACGAATATTTGAATAATGCAAATAATTTGCTTGTTTTTGATTATAATACAGTGGCTAATATAGAACTAGCTATTATTGCTATATATAATTGTTCTGTTGGAACAGAAGTTAAGTTGATTAGTGAAGGCGATAAGAAAAAATTTTTAGATTGTAATACAGGTGCAGAAATAAAATTACCATATATAAAATAACTGTTCAAAAATTGGGATGGTGCAGACAGAAAATCAGGAGTTAGATACAATAGCAGATAACATCCAAGCAGCACTGAGTAGAGTCAGCGATATATATTCCCTAGCGAATCCGACTTTTTATCATTTATATAGTACAATGAACTGTGTGCAAAATACTTTGCGACTGCGAGAACCCTAAATTGACAGTTATGAAGATAGTCAATATACATATGCATCTGATAAAGGTTGAACTAGGAGATGAGTATTCGAAATTTTTTACAGATTTAAGTATAGTTAGAAATAATCAACAGTAATATTTGAAAGTAACAATTTCCCAATATTTGTATATTCGTCTATGGAATGTATTTGAAAAAAATGTCGAAATATGATAAAATCACGTCATAATCAAGGGGTTGACGAAGGCGTGTGTAAAAGGGAATGTAAGGGTAAACATCTTTTATAAGGAAAAGTGGAAGCACCGTCTAAGAATAGGCGGTGCTATTTTTTTGGGGGGAAAATAGCCAATTTCATATATGTAAAAGGAGAAAATGAGAATATGCAACTTAATTGGGATATTTTCAGATTGGGTTCAGCTATTAATTCATTAATCAATGAAATAAGAACATTGTGTAATTAGGAGGTATTAAAATGTTAA
>JBGVKZ010000024.1:0-15373 GCA_045124055.1 Lachnospiraceae bacterium
TAGACTTGCTGACGCCGAACCTCTTTGCCGTCTGCCTGACGGTAGCGTTGTTTTCAATAATATACGTGGCAATATTCATTGCTCTTTCTTCAATATAATCTTTCAAATGACCCTCACCGAATACGTTTTTTACATTGTATGAAGATGTTTTTGGGGTTATGACTACTGTTTGCGTGGTAAAATGGGGGCTACAAGTTTTTCGAAATAGATAATGCTTTTTTTAGAAAGAAGTGATATATTATGTGTAATCAGGTTATTTTAAAAATAACAATCATTGAGAGGTTTAAAATGTTTCAGCATAATACAGATAAAAATCATCACTTAAATGTTATCATCGTGGGGGGTGGTAAAGTAGGAGCAACCTTAGTCGACAAGCTTACCAAAGAGGGAAATGATGTAACAATTATTGATAAAAATCCCGATGTTGTTCAGTCTATGAGCAGCCTTTACGATGTAATGGGTGTGGTTGGAAATGGTGCAAGTTATAGTGTCCAGATGGAAGCCGGTATTGAAAAAACCGACCTTTTTATAGCCGTAACGGAATCCGATGAACTGAATCTACTTTGCTGTACAGTGGCAAAACGTGTCAGCAACTGTTCTGCCATCGCCAGAGTTCGTACTCCGGATTATAGCAAGGAAGTAGGTTACTTACGGGAAAAACTGGGGCTTGCAATGATTATTAATCCAGATTTGGAATCTGCCAAGGAGGTAGCTCGTATTTTGTACCTGCCAACTGCTTTGGAGGTGAACTCTTTTGCTCATGGCCAGGCGGAGTTAATTAAATTTAAAATTCCCGCTGACAATGTGCTTGCCAATCTCCCGGTTTCGCAACTAGGCAAAGCCTCCACTCATAAAGTGCTGATTTGTGCCGTTGAAAGAGACGGTCAGGTGCATATTCCTTCCGGTAATTTTATTATGGAAGAAGGCGACATTGTTAGTTTTGTAGCCAATCGAAAAGTGGCGAAAAAGTTCTTAGATGCCATTGGATTTAATACCCGTCAAGTGAAAAATACAATGATTATTGGAGGTGGAACAAGTGCACAGTATTTAGCTGAGCAGTTGCTTCACGCAGGCGTTTCTGTAAAAATCATTGAAAAAGACAGAGAACGCTGTGAGGAATTGAGTCTTTTGCTTCCAAAAGCTATTATTATAAATGGAGACGGCACAGACGAGGAACTTTTGAAGGAAGAAGGTATTCATAGTGTAGAATCCTTTGTTCCACTTACCGGAATTGATGAAGAAAATATTATGTTGACGCTTTTTGCAAGACAGGTTTCTAGTGCAAAGGTGGTTACAAAAATTAATCATATTACCTTTAAAGATGTCATCAATAACCTAGATTTAGGTAGCGTAATTTATCCAAGATATATTACTTCGGAAGCTATCATTGCCTATGCCCGTGCGAAAAAGAATTCTCTTGGAAGTAATATTGAGACTTTGTATCATTTGTTTGATTCGAGGGTGGAAGCTATTGAGTTTCGCGTACAAAATGAGTCAAAAATTACAAATATTCCACTGATGGATTTATCTTTAAAAAGAAATCTTTTGATTTCTTTTATTAATCGTAATGGTTCTATCCTGATTCCAAGTGGTCAAGACTGCATCAAGGTGGGCGATACGGTAATGATTGTCACCACTCACACAGGCTTTAATGATATTTTGGATATTTTGGACTAGGAGGCTATTATGAATTTTTCTATGATTCGTTATATTCTCGGCTGTGTACTGAAAATTGAAGCCGCGTTTATGTTACTTCCTTGTGTTACCGCAATGATTTATAAAGAAACGGAAGGTCTTGTGTATTTAGGAGTTATGGCGGTTTCGTTACTTCTTGGGCAGCTAATGTCTTTTCGAAAACCGGAAAACACAGTCTTTTATTTAAAAGAAGGTTGTGTTGCCACTTCTCTTAGTTGGATACTACTGAGTATTTTTGGTGCATTTCCTTTTGTATTGACTGGAGAAATTCCTTCTTTCACAGATGCATTGTTTGAAACGGTGTCCGGTTTTACTACCACCGGTGCATCCATTTTGTCTGATGTGGAGGCATTATCCCACTGTACAATTATGTGGCGAAGTTTTACGCACTGGATTGGCGGTATGGGTGTTTTGGTATTTTTACTTGCCATCGTTCCACTAAGCGGCGGTTCGCACATTAATCTGATGCGTGCAGAAAGCCCTGGTCCTTCTGTCGGAAAGTTCGTACCCAAAATCAAGCATACAGCTCGCATTTTATATTTGATTTATTTAGGTATGACTATTTTGCAAATTATTCTTTTGTGCTTTGGCGATATGCCATTATTTGAGGCAATTAACACGGGATTTGCAACGGCCGGAACTGGTGGTTTTGGTATTAAAAACGATAGTTTTGCAAGTTATTCTCCGTATTTGCAATGGGTAACGACCATATTTATGATTTTATTCGGTGTGAATTTTAATGCTTATTATATTTTGCTATTTAGTAAGTTTAAAAAGGGCTTTTTTATTGAAGAAGTGCGTTGCTATTTTTTGATTATTCTTTCCGCTATTGGTATTATTTTTATCAATATTTGGGAAACTTCCGCCAGTGTGTTTCAGGCTTTAACAGACGCATCTTTCCAGGTGGCTTCTATCATAACGACCACAGGTTTTGCTACAACAGATTTCAATCTTTGGTCTGGGACAGCAAAAACCATTCTGGTGTTACTTATGTTTGTGGGAGCTTGTGCCGGTAGTACCGGTGGTGGTATGAAGGTCTCCCGTATTATGATTATGGCAAAAACAGTGATTAAGGAATGTAATTCTTATATTCACCCAAAAAGTATCAAGAAAATTAAGTTTGAAGGTAAGGAAGTGGAGCATGAGGTAGTTCGTGCCATAAATGTGTATTTGATTACCTTTATTCTTTTGTTTGTGGCATCCATCTTTTTGATTTCGTTCGAGGGCAAAGATTTAGTAACCACCTTTACCTCTGTTACAGCAGCCATTAACAACATTGGTCCGGGGCTTGAGCTGGTAGGTCCCACACAAAATTTTGGTTTTTTTAGCAATTTTTCTAAGTATGTGCTGATTTTTGATATGTTAGCAGGACGTTTGGAATTGTTCCCGCTTTTGATTTTGTTCCACCCGGGAACATGGAAAGATATTGCAGCTCATAAAAGGGCTTTAAAAAGACGTTAAGGGGATATACGAAGATTTTGTTTTTTAAAAATCGCATTGTGAAAATGCAATACTTCATCCAGAAATAATGATTAAAGAGAATCGGAGATATGTACGCTATGTATATTCTCCGATTCTTTTCTCTTATTTTCTTTAAGCTTTACGTGAACTAAGAATCCCGGCTATAAGAACCATAATAATACCCATAATAATAAAAATATCGATTGGCTCTTTGTAAAGGAAAGTTCCAACTAAAGCCGTTACAATAGGTTCTAAAGTTGCTAAAATGGCTGCCTTACTGGCTTCCATATATCGAAGTCCTATGGTGTAAAGGGCAAATGGTGTGCAGCTTCCCACAAGTCCCATAATCAGTGCTAGAAGTATGTATTTGGGGTCGGCTGCGAGTTTGCTACATAGGTTAGCTATATGAATAAATGGAAGGACACCCACGCAGGCAAACGTAAAGGTCATCGCCGTTACCAAAAGAGGTGCATAGCCTTTATCTAATGCAAACCGCCCAAAGATACTATATAGTGCATATCCGATTCCTGAGCCAAGTCCTAGGAATACGCCAAGAGCTGATACATTGCTGATGCCACCTACTACACCGCTTACTAAAGCACAACCCAAAATTGCCAAAAACAGTGCTATCACCTTTATTTTCGTAATTTTTTCATGAAAGAATATTGCTGACAGGAATGTCACAAATATAGGTGACGTGTACATCAGTATTCCCGCTACCGCTGCCGAACTGACTTCTACATTTCTAAAATAGCAATAGCTGAAAAATACGATACTGACAAGTCCCGTTCCCACAAAACACCAACTGTCTTTTATATGAAATTTGATGTTTTTTCGGTCAAATAGGAACAGAAAAATCCAGAGAAATATGGCACTGGAGTATACTCGTAAAGTAACAATTTCCATTGATGTAAAGTCTGCTTTTCCAAAAGCTCTTACAAAAACCACTAATATGCCCCAGAGACACGCTGCCAGGATTACTAAAATCGGAGCAAAAGTGCGGTGGGTAGGGGCTTGATTAGGCGAGGGTTGGTAGTTCGGGGATTTTGCCATCAAAGGTTTGCGGGGAGCGGATTTTGCCTTCAAAGGTTGGTAATTAGGAGCTTGGCCTACTGTTTTCATTCTTATCTCTTTTAAACTGGTAGTTGCTCTAAAAGAGCCGTGCAGCCTTCCAATACGTCCTCAAAGGTAATGTCAAAATTCCTTGTATACCAAGGGTCTGCCACATCTTTCTCTTTTCCCGCAAAACTCATTAATTTGTATATTTTTCCATCAGGGTCTCCACCTGTAATATGGTGCATATTACAGATATTGGCAGAATCCATACCGATGAGATAGTCGAATTTGTCATAATCGTCTTTTCTCATCTGGCGTGCAGTTTTCCCCTCGCAACTAATACCTTCTGAGGCTAGTTTCTTTCTAGCTGGCGGATATACTGGATTTCCAATTTCTTCCGTACTGGTAGCTGCCGACTCTATATAGATGCAGTCTGATAGACCTGCGTCTTGTATCAATTTTTTCATAACGAATTCTGCCATCGGTGAACGGCAAATATTGCCGTGGCAAACCATGAGCACTTTTATTTTACTTTGCATATCTTGGTATAACCTCTTTTTTCCTTGAATTTCCTAGGTTTTATCAATGTTTCCAGACATTTAACCTATTAGCCTTATCCTAGCATATTTTCGCATATTTTACCATATTTCGGTAGGTAAAATGAGTACAAATTGAAGTATAAACCCAACTCGTACTCATTTCTACTTTTTCCCTATGCTCTTTTTTACTCGTCTATTCGGCACATTTTTTGAGCTCTGCTTCTGCTTTTTCCAATCGTTTCATCTCTTCTTGAGCGTCCTCTAATTTTAAATGCGTATACACAGACGACGTGACACTTATATCTGTATGCCCCATAAGATACTTCAAAGTTTCTACCGAAACCTGTCGCTTTGCCATGTTCGTACAGTATGTATGACGACATACATGCGGTGTTATTTTAGGAAGCTGTACTCTATAAATCCTATTGTACTTTGCTACTGAATGCTGGAACTTTTTCTCCCACTGGTATGGCATCATTGGCTTTCCTCGCTTGTCTAAGAATATAAACCCTGTATAGCCATCTATCATTTCCTCAACTCTTGGCTTTGCCCTATTTGCTATTACCCTTTTAAATGCGTCATACACTTCATCAGACATTGGCAACACTCTTGTACCAGCCGTAGTTTTTGTTTTTTCTATGTATTTTCCTTTATTTCCTACATACTGTAGCTGATGGTCTATGTTGATTGTTTTTTTCTTCAAGTCTATATCCTTTAATGTCAATCCGCAAAACTCTCCAATACGTAATCCAGTTTTAAATAATAGGAATATCCCATCATAATACTGGCAGAAATGCTCGTCCTGCTGAATAAACTTTAAGTAATCTCGCTCCTGCTTAGCTGTTAATGCATCTCTTTTAATGGAATCATTGATTAAGAAGTTATTTAATTCAAAATCAAATGGATTTTTTCTAATCAGGTCAGCCTCATAAGCCATTTGAAATGCAGGACGAACCACACCACGTATTGTATGAATACTGCTGTAACTTTTCTTATCCTCTGACTGCAATTTTATTATCCATGATTTTGCATCTATTGTATTGATTTGATTGATTTTTTGATTACCAAATCTATCTTTTTTCAATACGTTTACTACTGTTTTATATCCTGCCGCTGTTGTTGGTCTTACGTTACGTTTTTGCTCTAAATATTTCTCAACTAATTCTAAAACAGTCATATCTCCACCAGATAAGGAAATACCATTGGCTAAATCACGCTCTAGTAATTTTATTTTTTCTCGTAACGACAGGTCTGGCTTTTTACCTGCTGGCATCTTATCGTGTCTTTCAAGTTTCCAACTGTAAATAAACTTTCTCTTTTTTGTAACAGGGTCTAATACAGTATACATATAGCTACCATCTTTTCTCTGTTGTTCTCCCCTACGAAGAATTCTACCTTTATTATCTCGTCTTTTTTCACTCATAGCTTTATCCTCCATCTGAATTGTTTTCCCCACCACTAGGGGTGGGGATTGTATCGGAACTACAAATATTTTTCAAGGTATTTTTTGCTTATATAGAGCCTGTTTCATCTATAAACTGCTCAAATAGTTTGCGTTTTAAAAGCACCTTGTTTCCAACCATAAGTATGTATTCAGCTGTCGGATTGTCTGCTACTATCCTTCGTATGCTTTTCTCCCCAATATTGAAGTACTCCACTGCTTCTTTTATTGTAAGATTATATTTTTCACTGATTAATAGTGATTTTTGTGCTGTTTCTTTCATAATGCGATTTCCTTTCCGCATTACTGAATAACAAAACCTCATTGTTGCAGTTCGATATATTTTGTACCGAACCACTATTAATTTTTACCTACTGGCTATTTACTTTAACCAAATACATCTTCATACTTAATCATTCGCTCCGGTACAACTATGCCCTTTGCAATTGGTTCATAGTTTATGAAAATACACTCGACAGCCTTCTTTTTCTTTCTTGTCTTTTCAAGATTATCAATTTTATCTTTTATTTTTTTAGAGTATATTTGTGGCAAATATACATCCTTAAGCAAATACAACGTAAATCCCATTCTCATTAGATACCTGCAATAAATGTCACTTTGCAAATCATCTAAATTTACATAGCAGAATATCATTACCTTTGCTTTCAACTTGTTATGTAGATATTGCTTATACAACATTTCCATAAGTCTATGGTGCATACCGTCTGACCAATCCTGGTCATATCCCTTTTGTCCGGCACTTCTTCTTGAAGGCTGGTACGGTGGGTCAATCATACAGAATAAATTTGGATTACTTAATTTTTCTAAATAATCAAACATATCTCCCTCTATGATTTCTATTCCTTGCATTTCTTCCGAAAATCTAAGACAATCTGGTAAAATCTGACGAAGATACCTTTCTCTATTACGATTTGCACTAATCAACAAGTCGATACTATCATCGCAACCTTTATCAATATCCCTGTACGACGAGCAAGATGCATTATACGATTGGTCGGTCAAGACTTTTCTATAAACAGCCGTCTCAATTTCTGAACAACCTTCATAGTTTCTTTTCTTCATATCTAAAGCATCGTCGAACACATCTCTGCTATATCCCAATTCTTTTAAGCGTAATGCTACATCTAATGGATTCTGTTGCACCTGCTTCAGTAGTGTTGCCTGTCCATGGTCTTTTTCTACTATTGTTCTAGTCACACTACTATCTACCACATTCCTTGCAACTGCTGCAATTCCTGCACACAGCTCCAAGTACTCATTGTATTGTGATGGTATGGCTGCACGAATTGCAGCCACCATCTTATTTTTGTTTCCGTAATACTTAAACATACTAATCTCCTTCCACCTTCATCATGTGTTGTAAATTACGCTGTGTCATCCACTGTTCCGCTTGTGCCTTAGGAACCGAGAATCTTTGAATACGTTCTGTTTCTTTTCTACCATACGCATGACATCTCTTCGCACTTGGTGTATGTTGTCCACCACCCCTACCGGCATCTGGAAGAAGCCAGCCTTGTGCCTTTGCCTGTTTACACCATGCTCTTTTATCAACGTCTGTATCATCAGCAATCTCTTCCCAGTATGCATCAAAGGTATCCTGCCAAATCCCAATATCAATGCGACCCTCTACTTCTTCTGCATATATTGTCATGGTGTCTAATCCTTCAAATCCTTGTGAAATCTTTTTCATAAAGAATGCGTGGATTCCTTTCATATCAATCCTAGGCTCTAAATCTATTATGTTTAATTTTCCTAATTCATTTAGTAACCATAATCTATTATTCGCTATTGAAATATCAGCCATAGTAAATGCGTTTCCAAACTCTAGCATGAAATTCATCAACGTTGTTCCACCTTTAGATATATCTGCCAATGATATTTTTCTTGCTTTCCCTATTTTATTGTGGGTTTTAGCATAAACGTATGCACCTTTTGTCAAATCAGACTTTCCACCCTCACCATAAACTTTAATCTTCAAATCTGAATTTGCAGACTCTGCGATAACATGGTGACCGTCTTTTTCTTTCCTTGACTGGTACAATGGGTTTTGAGACAACTCTGCTAATCTTCCTTTTAAGCGAGTATGATTTTCACTTTCTGCCCCATTGGTAATTGGCGTCGCTGTTTTTACTTGTTCAGTTTTTGCCTCTTCGTCCTTTTCACCACTCTCAGCTACATCGTCCTCTGACTCCTGCTGTGCTACTGGTTCTGTTTGTACTTCTTCCTCTAGGATTTCTGCTACTGATACTTCTACCACTGGTTCTTCCACCTCTGGTGTTTCTACCACTAATGATTCGTTACTAACGTTGTCTTTCATCATCTCAACTCCCCCTCTTCTTGTCATAACGTCTTCTATATTTCTCAAAAGTTTTTCAAAATCTAAAACTGGATATAATGCTTGTCCTTTGCAAAAACGTGTTGCTTCATTATATTCTTTTGCGTCCATCACCACTGCGATTCTGTCTACAACACCTTCATCATTCGTAGAAATCCCATGTTTCAGCTTATGTTTTTTTGCCCTTAGGGTTTTCAACACCTCATAGGACTCTTGCATCTTTTCACTAGTTGGAATATTAGTTTCATAATCAATTATTAATAAACCATCCAACGTATCTGCTTCTATACTAAACGCGAACATATCACTGTCCTCCTTAAATCATTCTATTTAATTAGGAGAGAACACATTGTGTCTCTCCTAATTGCCCTAGCTTATTCCTAGTCCAATTTAATGTCTGGCGTATTTGATACGCATATAACATTACTAGAAAAAAGCTCGTTCTCTTTTAATTCCTTAATGGTTCGTTCCATTTTTTTAGGATTTGTGTAATATGCTATAATGATGCCATTAGGACAATACATTGTGCAGTCATATACTTTCGTTCCTTGTACATGGAAATAATCTATTACATTGTTCAATGCCTTATCTATTGCCCTAAGGAGCTCTCTTGTTCCAAATTGTGCTGTAATGCAACTTGGAAATGGTGTTATTAATCCATTGTTCTTTAACACAATGTCAATTCCTCTATCTGCGTGTAGTTCTTTGATGACATACTCGGTCATCCATTTAATAGCTTCTGTCTTCTTCATAGCTTTACCTCGCTTTTTCTACTGAATATCTATAAACTACTGCAAACCTGCAAATTTAATTTCTCCGCTTAAACACTTAATGAATAACTTTTTTCCATTAGCCCCATTATTTCAGGGGGACCCTCTTCGGATACTCCATGTCATATCCATTTTCATATGACACAGTCAATTCACACACCTGGTACCACCAGGACCCCTTTTTTGGGTCTGAGCAGACTACTCCCTTGGTGCGTAAGTTCGAGCCTTGCATGAATTCTATATGTACATACATCACTCGCATCGCACCCTGTTCATGATGTAATATTTTATACCCATAAATTTCCCCTTATCTCATGTTTATTACCTCGCTTTCTGTTGTGTTCCTCTTGACAAGTATTATGATACTATCACCCGTAACATTACACAATGTAACAGTTTTAGAACGCTTTGCACAAAACAAAAAAACACGTAGAAATCGCTATTTTTCGATTCCTACGTGCTTTTTTAAGCTGTATCATTTATAAACGCTTTATGTTACACATCCACTCTTATATGTAATTTTTCTATGTTCAAAGTGTTACTTTTACTTTTTACTCTTTTTATTCTTTTTCCCAGAATGGTCCACGCACTTATATTGATAGACAGCCATGAAATTTCTATAGCTATTTTGAACCTTTTCAAACATTCTTTGGATTGTCGCCGGATGACACTCATCTAATTGCTCAAATGTCAACTCCATAAATCCTGCTGCTTTCTCATATACAATGCCATCAATAGTTATATCCTTCTTATCTACGTACTCCTTTATTCTGTTCATTAACCATAGCACACAGTCCTTTGTTAAACCAGAATCCACATTGTCTTCCTGCAACGCAAGATTTCTCATCCAGTTATTTACACTGTTTTCAATTTCTTTTTCTTTCTCTTTATTTCCAAATACTCTCTCCCATTTCTCTGGAGTATCATACTTACCTATTTCAAGCAACTCTTCTCCTCTGATTGCTGCGAGCATACTTTCACTATCTTTAACTGCCTCAATCATCGTTTTAGTTGCACTTTTATAATGACCATTACACATTTTAGAATAATACGGTCTACTAGTTCCTAATATCTCATACAGAGAATCCATTTTCTCCTTGCCAATACGTGCATAACTAGGATATTTTTTAGGAACAATCTGTAAAATACTATGATATATCATCTTAATCATAATCATATTAGCCCTAAAAATAATCTCTTCGTTCTTCAATTCTCCCATAAGTCCCACCTTTCTTTCGTATATCTATCTTATCATAGATATGTTTTCTCTCCAATCATATAATTATATAAATCATCATCACTTGGCAACATGGCTATCTATTAGCAAACTCATATTTATGTCACAAACTCAGACTATCACCTCATGCATCCCCTTATTTCAAATTGATGCCTATACCCTGCATGTATCTTTGTGGTCTTTTGTAGGTGTATATGCAAAAATAAAGCCGGTGCATCTATTTATCAAAACCTTTGCACCGGCTATAATAACATTATTCGTGTTTCTTGCTTATTATATGTAAATTTCATTCTTACAACTAGTCCGCTCTAAAGCCACCTCTTTTTTCTAAAATTGCTATTCCATAAAAATCCTATTTATTTTCTATAAACACTAAAATCATTTATTCCAAAGCCGTTTTTTTAACAAAAACCTCACTCCCCACTTTGTACTGATTTCACTTTTCAGTACATTTATATTAGCCCCGGTTTTTTCAATACAAATTCCTTCAGTTGCTATAAAAATCCCAATACAACAATTATCCCTAATTCTGATTTTTCCAAAAATTAATCTTTTGTTTGGACAGTTGATGTCTGCATCTTTTATTAACTAGACCAATACACGCAATTATGAATTACTCTTTTTCCTATATTTCATCACAGCTTATGCTGCTTTGTTTCATCTCACTAGTCCCAAATGTGCTCTATAAAAAATGCTCCCAAACATAACTCAAGGCGGCTTCGCTGTTACACGCAACCGCCTTGTATATAAAAGGAAAAACAAAATGAAACACCATGCTCTCGCTATGGTTTAATAAGCCTTAACGAACAAACCACTTCTCCAGTTTCAAAGTCGATTACATCACCATACTCGACTATATACTCATGCCTTTGTATTTTGTCGTAAACCTCTTCCTGCCAAAGCTCATCTTCGGTCATTTCACACGAATCTCTTATCCCACTCATAAGACCTGCCCTCCTACACTGATTTTCTAATACGTTTCTTTAGTACATCACAAATTGCTTGTGCCGCTTCAAGATTATCGTTCATCTGCCCATCGTTCGGAAAGTCGCATTGTGCAATTGTTCTGAAATCACCATTGTTTAATACTATGTCAAAGGTACACCTATTAGTGCTTATCATCTTTGGCACGATTCTAAACCCATTTCTCGCCATTACTACCACCTCGCTACTCCAAATTCTACTTTTTCTTCTTTTGTGTCGTTTTGAAAACTGACTTTTTCCAACAATCTGGTAAAGCCATTAGCAAATACTTTAAACATATCCTTTACTGAATCTTCTTTAATACCTTCTGTATTAACCCACATATCAACGGATATCTCCTTTATTGGAGCTCCGTCTTCCGCTGTCACACTAATCTCTTGTCTTAATCTAAATCGTTTCATCTTACTGTACCTCCTTATTATATTCCTGCACTCTGCTGTAATACTGCTGATATGCCTGTTTGACTTTCTCCATTAACCACACGTTGTCCGCTTCATCGGCACCTTCTAATAATTTTGCATTGGCTACTATATCTCTGTTACCAATCGTCTTTAGTACGCCAAATTCCCTTGCTCCCTGCGTACCCTTTAAATTAATCAACATGAAATCCTGTTCTCCAAATCTGTTCATCTTGTCTTCCCCCTTGTTTAAAATGTCAGTTCTTTAAACCATACTTTTTGAAAATACAGTTCGTATGAAGTTTGTATTTTCCTACGCAGCTTATAATTTTGCTTTTTGTCTGCATAAGGTGAAAACCACATATCAAGTACGATTACCTTGCTTTCCTTATTAACCAAGCTCCACTTCTGCATCTCTCCTGCTCTTGTATTATGCTGAATCCACTTAAACGTCATGTGTATCACCAACTCCTTTTCAACTATTTTTATAAAATCTAATTACATATCAAAATATGTCTTTTTGCATGACACAACAAAAAACCCACCCAGCTATCCAAAATAACTGAATGGGTCTCCAATTCACTTTTATCCTATTTTGTGAGTGCACTTATAAAAAATGTATCTTTATTTTCACCTAACGCTTTTTAGAATGAGAACCACTTTCCGGCATCTTCACGCTATCTTCTTTTTTTTCTTCCTCAACACCTTCTACCTTCACTGGTTCCTCAACCTTTTGTTCTGACTTTACTACTTCAAGACTTGCCACCACAATCTTGTCACCGTCCAGTTTTGCACCACCGGAAACAATCCCAATTTTTAAATAGGCTCTCATATCACTCTCTGAAATCTTAGCCTGTTCAAAGCGGCTGCTGATACAATCATAAACCACCTTACCTGCTTCCTCATGTGTTCCAATGCATACATATAAAAGATTTGCCATACCTTCTTCTTCCATTGACTTGTACGAACCAATATGACTATGTACCATCATGTTTGTTGTAAAGAATCCTTCTTTGTCAAGTTCGAGTTCTCCATTCGCACCAATCTTAAGACCACAGACTTTCTGTTTTCCTGCACGAATCATATCTTTTAACTGTTTCGCTGTAAACTCTGAAATCTGTTTACCATCCCAACATTCAAAACCTAACTCTCTGTTTCCAAGTACTAATTTGTTCACTACGACATTCATTCTACACATAATATTTTACCTCGTATTCTTTCCGCGCTCTTATGCACTATCTGATTTTCTTTAGGAGTTTTCTTTTTTATCTCCTCTTCACAATACAATCATAACGCTGGGGTGTGGGTATAAAAGACGTGATGTTGCAAGGAAATCACGTATATATAAACCATGATTTTTAGTGACTATCACGGACATTTATGCAAACTCTTCTTACCCACGTAACGAATCGTATTTTGTATTATCTTGTTTTTCCTTTTCAGAAGTCGTATCACCCCAAATCGCTCCCACCAATTTATCTCATACCTCCTGCATTTTTGAATAATGCAGGAAACTAACCAACGTACCCTTACAAGCCACAATTTTCGCTCAACTAGTCCATCCCATTTTTAACCCCAACGAGTATTTGTTTTGCCAATGTAAACAACCCCTTATATTTTCCAAAAAATTTTAGAATCCTATGTATAAACCAATATATAAAGTAATCTGATTTTCCTACTATGAAATACTACAAAATAAAAATGACATGGATTCCATGTAACTCATCTATTAGAATCACATATTAAAATCCATGTCACTTTATCTTTATTTCTTAGAAATACAATCTCTTATTCGTTTTCTTTGCTTCTTCCAGTTCTTTCTTCCATCTCCACAAAGTTGTTTTGCTGATTTCAAAGTACTCCATCAGCTGCTTATCCGTTGAACCTAAACTCATTTGGAAACTTAAATCCATTAAATTCTTCTTTGGCTTTTTGGCAATTGGCGCTCCCGACATCACTTTAGCCATTTGAATTCTTCTTCCATTGCCGTCACACTTATCGTTGAGCAGCCTGTTTAATCTATCGTTTTCTGCACGTAGTTTGTATAACTCGTCATTTAGTTCTCTAATCTCCCTAAATGCTTCTACAAACATATATGCCAACAAGTAAACTAATCCGTTGATATTTAAATTCAATCCCATGCAGAAATGTCTTGCATCCAAGCTGCCTTTAATATCATGTCTCTCTTGCAACTCTTTCAATGTTTTAATAATATTATCTACCGACCACATTTTTCATCACCCTCCTCTTTATAAACCCAACTTACTGAATGTTCTCCTATCACTGCTCTTTCACAATGAAACACTGCTCGGGCGTATCCTAATTGCTTCATGATATCCCATCTAATCTCTGTGGCTCTCTGACATTCTGCTATTGTTTGGTAATCTCCTAACCAAAGTTGTTTACCATCCTGTAAGTGTTCGTACAAATTATACATCTTGTTTTCCTCCTTAATAAATTTGATATTTACTATACAAACAAGACAAAAAACAAGTACAAACCCATCTTCCTATAGTCACCTCAAATATTCTTATTCACAAATTAATCTCTACCTACAGACAAACATATCCCACCTACTGCAACTATTAATTTCAATTTGATGACAAAATTTGAAATCTTACTTTTCAACTCCTATCTTCCCATGAATCATAAACAACATATTGCAAATGCAAAAAATCTAACACGAAAATCATTTTCACTTATATGACCTGCTTTTTACTGGATACAGATACAAATTTTATAGATACTGCAATCCTTTGTTTCATTTTGATGTACCATTTTGAAATTCATATGTCCGACTATCGCTCTTATCGGTAACACAATCTCCCAAATAAACTCCACCCATTTTCTTCTACTGTGGCACCACCTAACCCTATTAGTAACCCCAATCCGTCCTATAGCCTATATATCTCCCACCTACAGCCGAAGTCTCCTAAATCAGCGTTGCAAGTGAACTGCTAAAAGACAAACTTAAACCTGACTTATGCCATTTATTTGCTACCCAGCGTATGATTACACATCTGCCTACAGTCACATATTCTGTACATACTGTCACACTATCAACCTCTCTAGCGTTGTTATAAACCGAACTATTGCAAACACTAATATTCTTGGCAATTTGGCATTGATACAATGTGTTCCTACCTAAAAATGAGCAAAAAAATAAACACCCTTAGGTGCTTCTAATATCTTTAGCAATTTTAAATACATAATTCTTTGAGCTACCACACTTACCATGAGCTCCTACTGTTGCATAATATGTTGTCGACCTATCTGGTGACCTGTTCACAAACTTAGTTCCTGTTGTCTCCGTGTATTCCTCACCTGCTTTTCTAGCACCTTGTGGGGTGTTAGCAGCTTTGAAGTTATAACTTGAATCATAAGATATATCTGTCAAATAACTCATTGATTTGCCAGCGGCATTGTTTTTCCACTG
>JBGVKZ010000025.1:0-18918 GCA_045124055.1 Lachnospiraceae bacterium
TATACAACGAACCTTCTTTGAAAGGTCTATTTGTTGTGCCATAAAATCCATAATTATTCACATATTTTCAAAGTACATACTTTTTCTAACTAAATTTAATATTTTCAAAAAATCACTTGATTTTTATATAGTTAGCTCCTTCTAAGCTGTAAACGAAACAAATGCCGGATACATAATAATAATCATTACCACAACTAACATAAGCACCATTGGAAACAACAACTTCGTTCCGGCTTCCTCGCCATATTTTCTGGCAAGATTTTTTCTCTCCTCAAAGGCATTGTCTGCCTCAATTCTTAATTGCTCGCATAATCGGTTATTACCTTTGCATAAATTCTGATTAATTAACACAGATAACTTGATATAACAAGGTAATCTACATCTTTCGGATAATCCCTCCATTACTTTATTTTCTGAAACACCATTTTCCATTTCATGAACCATTCTCTCTAATTCTCTGACATAAAATCTTGACTTATCAGAACTTTCCACAATTTTTATAAGTGCAATTCTTAAAGATAACCCTGCACCAAGGTACAAAGACAACTTGCTTACCAACTTAGCATAATCACACAATAATTCTCTATTTCGGTTTTCCATTTGTTGCGACAATCTGTTATCCATAAGAAAGCTTGTTAAAAAAAGCCCTGCTGCCAATAAAAAAAGTAGGAAAATATAAGTTTTATTTTTTGCTTTCTCGTATGTAATCCTATGCCCATTAACTTCTTCCGGCAAAACAAATTCTGACGATTGTGTAGTTGCCTTATCTTGCTCCTCAATAGACTCCATTACTTCTTTTGAAAAACTTTTTTCCCAACTTAATTCCAATGGAAATACAAGCAACAAATATTCTCTTTCCCATTGATATTCATAACAGGAAAGCTTTGCGGTAACAATGACTTCCTCCCCTTTTTCCCAGTCCCCTTCCACAATAGAACCATCTTGATTTAATACATTGTAATTACTACATTCCCACACAATAGAAAATGGATAACCTGTAATTTCCACTGGAAAATTCATATTTTCTCTGACGAGATAGTAATCTTCTTTAGAATCCATTTGCGGTAAAACATTAGTTTCTAAATAGCTGTAAACTTCCTCTGCCATATTATCTAACTGTTCCTTAGCGTAATGCTGGGGTTCAATAGAAAAAGTAATTTCTTCCTCCAACCCTTCCGACTTTGCAATCAGAGTAACTCCCTTTTCTAATCCTCCATACTCATTTCGTAAAATGGTATTTTCCACTATCTCTTGATTTTCATTTGAGAGAAATAATATTCCTACCCCAAATATCAGTAAAATAATTCCACCAAGTAAAAAGAAAACAACTTTTCTTCCCAAATACTCCCGATATAATAATTCCACATTTTCTACGCTACTATTTAATGTTCCGAGTTCCTCTAAAATCTTTTGCTCCTTAGAAAAACGTAAAAATCTTTTATCAAGAGCATACTTTGTAACTATTTTAAAACCTAATTTTTCTATCCATTTTTTCTTTTTCATAACTAAATCCTTATATCAATGACTTTTGCTGAAATTTTTACAGAAATAAAATAGACTATAAGACAGACACTCATAATCAAAACGCCCGCTGTATTGTGATATAGGGGCAAAAAGAAATTTTCATTTGTTATTTCTATATAGAAAATAATAAGAAATGGTACAAATAACATAATTTGTTGTTCCAGCCTTCCTGCCCTGGTTATCACCTGAATATCATTATCCACATCTATCTTCTGCGAAATCATAGTAACAGAAGATTGTATGATGTCTACCAGATTTCCACCGGTTTTTCTGGCAATTACAAAAATATCCACAAATTCTGTGATTTCTTCCATATTGCATCGGTTAGAAAAATCCATTAGTACTTTTTCAAGGGTTAAATTGACAGACAAACCTTTTTTAATAGCTTCCAGTTCATAAATAATCCTTCCTTTTTTCCCATATAAATGTATTAAATCTGCATATGATTCAAGAAACGCATTCTCAACACTGTAACCAGCTCTTAAGTTAGTCGCAACCGCTAAAATCATTTCTCGAAACTGATTTTTTAAAATATTTTTTCTTTTTTCATAAAATCTTTCGTCCAGGTAAAAAGCGACTTTTATAGAAATTGGCAATAAGAATGGGATAGCCCACATAGAACGATAAAAAAAATAAGCAAATATTATCGCTAACAAAAGTCCTATGAAACTATATAGTAACGCCTGCTGCCAAGAGTTTCTCCTTATGAACAAGCTCACCCTTTTTAAGCAAAATTCCTGTAACTTTCCCATTTTCATCCTCTCCTGTTTCCTTATATTCAAATAGAGTATTTAATAAAATTTCTCCGTTGACATATTCTAATATCTCTACCACTTGTAAAACCTTTCTACTTTTATCTCTTAATCTTCCTAAATGTACTAATATATCTATTCCTGATGCTATCTGTCTTTGTACTGCCTCTATCGGTAAATCCATACCCATTAAAACCATCATTTCCAAACGACTTAGCATATCCTTTGCACTGTTTCCGTGACCTGTTGACATACTTCCGTCGTGCCCTGTGTTAAGACATTGCAACAAATCTACAGCCTCTCCACCTCTTACTTCTCCCACAATAATCCTGTCGGGTCTCATACGTAAAGAAGTCCTAATTAAGTCTCTTATGGTAATTTCCTGACACCCTTCAGCATTTTTGTTCCTTGTCTCTAATCTGACCAGATTAGGTGCTTTTAATAACTGTAATTCTGCACTGTCTTCAATCGTAATGATTCTTTCTTCTAATGGAATAAAACCTGATAACGCATTTAGAAAAGTTGTTTTCCCAGAACCGGTTCCACCGGATATAAAAATGTTATATCCCGATACTACCAGTTTTTGTAAAAATAGAACGGCTTCCTCTGAGATAGATTGCATCTTTATTAAAGAATCCATAGTAATCGGATTTTTCGGAAATTTTCTTATAGTAATCGTACTTCCATCTATTGAAACAGGATTTAAAACAATGTTTACTCTTGAACCATCTTCCAGCCTGGCATCTACAATAGGTGAACTCTCATTTACACATCTATTGCACTTTGATACCATTTGAAAAATCAAGGTTTTTAGCTTTTCTTCTGTCCCAAGAGTACAATTTGTTTTCTCTAAAACACCGTGTTTTTCTATAAAGATGTTGTCTTTCCCATTTACCATAATCTCAGTAATATCTGCATCGTCAATAAACTGCTGCAAAACATCTAATTTCCTGATAGCATAATACACATCTTTTTTTATTCTTCCTCTGTAAGAGATATCAATGGATTCTGACTTACTTACTAAAACAATGACGTCATCAATTAATTCCGCAATTTCCCTATCAGAATAATCTCTGCCAAAATCCAATTTTTCCATTACAGTTTTATAAATATCTTTTTGTAATCGTTCATATGCCTTACTATCCATAAAAATCCTCTCGAATCAACTCTTTCACAAAGCCATACAAATCTCCATATATTACTTCTTCGAAGGAACTGTCTCTTATGTAAAAAGTAGGCAGTTTAACCTTCTTTACTCTTTCTTTTAAGTCGTGATATTGCTTTTCTTCCAATACCTGTTCATATTGATGCAATTTTGCCAGAGAAATCGTATCTTCTCGCTCAATGGTATACACTCTATGACATAAATTGAGTACTGAAAAAATCCCTTGCACACTATCGCTTAAATCAAGCACAATATATTCATATCCAGCTTCTCTACCTATTGTCTGTAACATATTTACCCAAGTATCACTACTAACGCTAACTAAAGAAACTGCCGTTAAAACGGGTGGAACATAATCCATATCGCTAAAATGTTCCACAACCCCTTCAAGCCAATATAAGAACTTGTCCTTTGAATAGAGGAAGTAATAAACCAAATCCGATAAATCCTTTAAATACCCTTTTTGAAATAGCTTTGAAAATCCCGAAAACTGTTCAAAATTTATATACAAAGTCTTTCCCTTTTTTCCTAAAATTTGAGAAAGTGCAAGTGAAAAACTTGTCTGCATACACCTCGAAACCGGCGTATATACACCAATCAGTTTCGCTTCCTTATTGCCATAAAATTTTGGAAGCAACTCCTTTTGTCTACTGGTATACTCCAGTAAAATCTCCTGGAATAATTCGGAAGCTGCCTGATACTTGTTAAAGTTCGCATACTCTGGATACTTCCTAAGACCAGTTTCATTTAAAATAAAAATATGTGTTGCTCCAATCTCCTCTAGCTCTCTTTCAAAACTACCTTCTGATACCAATAGAATTTCTGGTAAAATTTCTTCTTTGTTTTGATACATTTGCAGTAAATCCGTTTTATTTGTAAAGGCTGACACTTTGAAAGGATTATTTTTCCAGTTACACAAAAATTCTTGCAAGCGTTTTGTATAAACAGCGTCTTTGTCATAAATTACTAAATATTGACTCTCCACAAAATCCCCCCTATATACGTGATTACACCTAAAAAAATCGGTAATGCAAAATGTATCTTATACTTTGGAAAATCCGTCGAAATCTTCTGAAAAAGATTATTCTCAGAAGATTCTTTTAGCTCTGTCTCATATAGCTTCCATTTTCCCTTTAATAAAACGTCAGCCATATAAGAAAAGAAATAATAGATTCGTTCTTTGAAATTATGAAAACGTATCATTTTCACAATAGAAATGATTGCACCTATGAAAAATGCAATAATTAAAGAAATTAATACTCCCCTGAAACCAAGGAAACTACCTACCACAGAAAACAGTTTTAAATCTCCAGCACCTATTCCACCAATAACAAATACTGGATACAATAAAAGCACCGGTAAAATCATTGCTCCTAATCCCTCCAATAGAGAAATATAGCCACCTTTTATAAAACTGGTAAACAGACCACTTAATATACCAAAGACAATTATCCAATTAGGTATCTTCCCGTGTCCGTAATCTGTGTAGACTGCTGCCAAAAGTATGAGTAGCAGCACAAACATACTCTTACCACACCCTTTCGCCTATCGCTTTTAAATTCACATTCGGAATCTCTGTGACGAAATGTCACCCATAATAAATGTAACTAAGAATTAATACAAAAGATTTTTATGAACTGGTAAGATGGATTATAGACACAATTTTTCCACCTGTCTATACCTTTTTTTCAAAAAAATCATTTTTGTTAAAATCTCACAACAACTCATAGATTTTTATCCCATAAAGCAATAAAAGTCCAGGAAATCCAAGGATTCCGCTTGTCAAAAGAGTCACCGAATTAAAGCCCAAAGACACAGAAATATCTGCTTTTTCAAAGCCCATATTTGCAAAATAAATGATAAGTCCGCATAAAATAATTCTGAGAAGAAATGTAATAAAAATTGTTGATTTTTTTGAAAATAAAGCTACGAAAAATACAATCGTAATGCCTACAAATAAAACGATTAAGTCCGTATATTGTGTCATATTTTTGTCCCAAAAAATTTCTTAATCTAAATTATGACAAGGAGTAATAAATTATGAATAATCTACCAAATTTTGTCTATACTTAGAAAAAGGACAATAATAACACTGTATACATATTATATCTGTATACTCATAGAAGGAAGGGATTTCTTATGAAACTGTTTTTCAGTCAAAGTAATTACGACCATACGATAAACCAAGAGCAATTTGGTATCCCTACAATATTAGATGATTTAAGCAGAACTTTAAGTGAATTAGAAACGGCTTATGCACGTCTTAATTATGTTACTGATGAAGATTTAATTGAATGTTATATTTATGAGGTGAATTCCTTGTTAAAACGCTACAAGTACCTAAAAGAAGAAGCAGTGCGTCAAGGTGCACTGCCTCAAAATCAATTCTCTATGAATGAACAAATTATTACAAAAGCAAAACTATACACGGAACCCACGATTTGACAGTTGTTCCAAATTTACGTTTACATCTTTTTTACCGTAAGTCAAACCTGCATAGACAGTCTGCGTGTTTCTCATAACAGGGCCGCTTTTATTTTCTACTGCAATCTGGTTATATGCTTCACGTAGACTTTCTATCATAGGCTTAATATTTTCCATATGTTTAACGCCTTCTTTTGTAGTCTGTGCCTTTACAATTTCCTTTAAAAAGAAAACGTACAAACTATACATATTTCTGGCGATTTCATAATCATGATTCAAAGAATCCATCAATTCACCAATACAATTTCTTATTTTTCTAAGGGAATTCAAATATTCTTCTCTATCTTTCTGTTCCCAAAATTCTGTGGCTTCTTCCATATATACTAATATCATATCATATAAAATTACAATTAACTCTGTGGAATTTGCCTGTGTAATTTTTAGAGTAAATTCTTTTTTTAATTCATCTGTCATATTGATTTACCATTTACTGTAATAACTGTAACACCTGTGAAGGTCTTTCATTCGCCTGAGCAAGCATAGATGTACTTGCCTGAGAAATTACCTGCTGTGTTGTATATGTAGTCATTTCTTCAGCCATATCTGTATCCATAATTCTGGAATATGCACCTGTCATATTTTCGCTTGTTACATCAATGTTCTTTTCTGTATGTTCCAAACGGTTCTGATATGCACCCAGTCTGCTTCGAGCATTTGATACATATTTGATTGCAAAGTCAAGATTTGAAATCGCTAAATCTGCACCTTCTTTTGTGCTTACATCAATATCCTGGATTCTCATTTGCTGAGAAGAAATTTCTGGAATTCTGATTTCCAAAACCTGACCTTCATTTGCACCAACTTGCATTCTCATTTCACCAAAGTCATTGGCTTCAATGTTTACATCCCCATAATCTTTTGTTGTATTAGGCTGTAAGTCATCAAAAGAAACTGTCATAGACCAGTCTGACGCTAAATCACTGATTGTAACCGTATTACCATTATATTCATAATTTGTTGCAGTAACAGGAATTTCACCGCCTGCTGTAAATGTGCAATTAGTAACATTTCCCTTATCATCAGTTGTAACAGATAAAGATTCTAACACATAGTTTTTTCCTGCTGCTGAATCAGAATATGTCTGAACATTTACTTCTGTGTTATCTGTATATCCCTTATAGTCAAAAGTTCCATCTAATAAATTTTGACCATTGAACTGTGTTGTATCTGCAATTCTATCAACTTCCTCTTTTAATTGCTGAATTTCATTGTTAATAATGCTTCTATCTTCATCAGTTAAAGTACCATTTGCTGCTTTTACAGATAATTCGTTCATTCTCTGTAAGATTTCGTGAACTTCTGATAAAGCACCATCGGCGATTTCTACGATAGAAATACCATCGCTGGAATTCTGTTTTGCAACAGATAAGCCTTGAATCTGTGCATTCATTCTCTTCGCCATAGCAAGACCTGATGGATTATCTTTTGCACCAGTAATTTTGATGCCAGAAGAAAGTTTCTGAATAGATGTAGATAAAGCATTGTCACTTTTTGTCAAATAATTATTGGCTAACATAGCCTGTGCGTTATAACTGATTCTCATAATTACTCCTATCTTTGCCTTTTGCTTTTATCTTACATTGCCTCTTGCACTGCCTTGATAAACGCTTTAGCAACTGCATATAAAGTCTTTGTATCTGTTTTAGATACCTGTTCACTTCCTTCTACATCATTAAATTTCTGTGCATTTACGTCTTTTGATTGTACAAAACTTAATCTTCCTACTTGCATATTTTCTTGATTTAATGATGTGAAAAAGCTTTTTGTGAACGCCTCTTTTGTCTGTGTATCGAATCCGTTCTCACACACTAAGTAACCTTCTACAAATTGATTATTTTCTGTAAATTTACTACCGATTGTACCAAACTTTTCGGTTTCCATAGAAGCATTTACACTGCTTATATTACTGTCGTCCTTGACAAGTGTTAAATGAATTGTTGTAAATTCTCCATTCAAATAAACAGGAACCTGATACTGTCTGTCGGAAGTAAAATTTTTTACCATTCCAATTTGTTTGTGCAAAAGACTCAATTCCTTAACATCAATCGCTTTTGCCTGTTCTTCCAAAGTATCAGAGGAGAGTAAATCCTGTACTTTCTTTGTAAAATCTTCTACGCCCTTATTTGCCTTATCTTCACTATCAAAGGCATCTTGCAAATCTTCACAAGCTTCTTTAAAACTATCAAACTCTTTGTCCCCATTGGCATCTTTTAATTTTCTGCCAATTTTTCCATAAAGCTGATACTCCATATTCATAAGAGCATTTGTTACAAGCAGATTATCTGCTGTAACAGGCATATCATTTTCTAATACGCGGCTAATAATATTATCGGACACTTGGGTCAAATTCTGAATATCCAAAAGCCTATCATTTTCATATTTTGCCAGAGTTTCTTCATAACCCTCTAAGGATTGCATCTGATGTTTAAATGCACGTTCAATCTGTAAAGAAATGGAATTAAAATATTCCATTCTACCCTCATTGACACCCGTATTTGTGTCAATAATCGTGTTCATATGCCCTTTATTTTTCGTTCGAACTGCGGTTAAAAGATTCTTAAAATTCAGCTCCATTCCGCTATTTACGATACTTCCTACCGCACTACCATCAGATTTATTAATTTGATGAATCAATCTGCATACACCAATATATGCTTCTCTTTCTTCTGGACTAATTTCATAATTTTGTTCAAGCTGGTACAAATAAGCACTATACTTTTCTGTCCTAGTTCCCTCTAAAATATCTGTATTTTCCACCAAATATTCTTCTACATCTGTAATCTGCATTTCTAATGGATTTTCTCCATCGCGAATCATTTTCATAATAGCTGCCGGAGTCAATTTATCCAAAACATTCGCTACCTGTCTGTTGGCATCTATTACTTTTCCAATGTTTTCATCTGTCAATGGAATATTGTTATAACCAAGTGTACGAACAGCCTTACGGTTTTCTTCGTTGATTTCATATTCCATATCTTTTAAAATTTCATCTACATTACGAAACGCTTTTTTAATGGAATCCCCAAGGTCTGCACGTGGAGTCGTCATCATTGTTTCATAAGAGCGATTTGCCCTCTCGTAATTTTCCTTAAGATTCGTACCGGTTTCATACACATGATTCAGTGTGAATTCCGACTGTCCTGTTACAAAAAGTGCAATCGTAGATGCCGGTAAACCTGGAATCTTTGAAGTTTTATCAATAGTTTCATCAAAAAGAGCCTGTTTATTACTTAAAGTAGTCACATCTCCTTCACCAAATAAAACCTTAGCACTCTCCAAATTCGTATTTTTTAATTTTTCTACAACATCTGTCAATTCCGCCACATCAATCTGATAGCCGGATTTTAACAATCTATAATTGGCTTCTACACTCATCTGAAGTCTGACTTCTTCTAGGGTGAGATAAGCCTTCTCTTTTTCCCAAAGGTTATCTGTTTTCTGACTTGTTTTTGATGATACTACATTCGCATCAATCTGCTTTTGCCAATATGACAAGTTGCGAATATTCAATGGTTGACCTGCATCAACACATAATTCTAATGCCAAATCAGATACTTCTTCTACTGCATTTTGCACCATAACTGCCTTTTCCATCATCGTAGTCACATTGGAAAAGACAGCTTCTTTAGCTGGCTTACCATCAGCAATAGCAGTTGCAATAGCGTTAAACATTTTGCTTTCTTTGTTTGAGAAATCTACATTTTTAATTTTTTCAAAGATGTCAAAACTTTCCACAGTAAATGGAATTCCATTTTTAATTATCCACGTACTATCCATTAAAGTTTCATCTGACACTTCATAGCCTGCATTTTTAATAACTTTTTCCATTTGGGGCTGCAAGTTTGCCCAGTTAAAGACTTCTGCTTTTTGGGAGTAATAGCCTTGCATATCGTTAGCAAAATAACCTTTTCCCTGTCTTCCATTTCCTGATTTTACAGAATATGAAGCCAGATATAAGTTATCGGCCGTTGGTTCCAAATTATTTTCAATCATATATTTCATTGCATCATCACTGATACCACCGATTTTTTCGACTCTGTCATAGACTTCTTTTGCCATTTCCACATTTTCTTTTGTAAGCGGAATATCCTTTTTACTAAAACTATCTGCTAATTCATTGGCAAAAGCTTCACTTCCTGTAATTTCAATTAAGGTTTCTCTATCTAAATTGTCGTTGTAACCAGATACAATATGACCGGATTTTGCCATTTCGGCTTTAATCTTATCCACAATCGTTACAACTGTTTCAATTTCCGTACTGCCAGGATTTACACCTTCTTCTAAAAGGGACGCAAAATCTTCATTTGACATACAACTAGACATAACAATTCTATAATCAGAATTTGTCTTAACGTCCATAATACTTGCATCTTGCACGATGTCTTCCTGAGTTTTTGGCACGTCTTTGTAAGCATCACTATCTGTATTATTTGCAAACAAATCAACAGAAACACCACTGACTACACCGGAAGTCTTCGTAGTTTCTCTTGTATTCACTGAAGTTGCCATTCTTTCAGTCTGAATATTTGTATTGTTTTGTTCTAATGCTACTTTCATAGATACTGCCTCCAAAACTTTTACCACATAAAAATAAGGTGAATACACAGTATACACCGCGTATTCACCCTATATTTCGGATTATTTTCCTATTTTCTTAACCTTTTTCTATACGTTATCGTATTCAAAAACAAGTGCTGTGTATGGTGGAACATCTACGGTAATTGCGTAATCTCTACCATTATATTGCCATTCCGGTTTAAATGCCTGTAATTTATCGGCTACCATACGTCCACCGCCGCCAAATCTTGTATCATCACTGTTAAGAAGAAGTCTGTATTCTGTATTTTCTGTAACACCCAGTGTATAATCATTCCAATACATAGGAGTCATATTGATGATGAATAATACATTTTTCTTTCCATCTGGTGATTTACGAGCAAAGGAATAAGTACTTCTGTCCTTATCATCTGCATTCATCCATTCAAAGCCGGCCCAGTCGTTATCTACTGTATACATTGCCGGATAATCTCTGTAAATATTGAGAAGTTCTTTTACATATTCATGAACACCTTTGTGATATACTTCACCAAGTAACCACCAGTCTAATTCTCTTTCTTCACTCCATTCTCTTGACTGAGCAAAATCCTGACCCATAAAGAGAAGTTTTTTGCCTGAGTGACCAAAGAAGTATGTATAGCCACCTCTTAGGTTTGCAAATTTATCAAACTCATAGCCCGGTATTTTATTGAGCATAGAACATTTTAAATGCACTACTTCGTCGTGAGACAATGGCAAAATGTAGTTTTCTGCACTATTGTAACTCATAGCAAAGGTTAATGCATAGTGGTTATAACTTCTGTAAATTGGGTCCAGCTTAATATATTCACAGAAATCGTGCATCCAACCCATATTCCATTTGAAACTAAATCCAAGTCCGTCTTCGTTTACATCACCTGTGATTTTTGGCCAAGCAGTTGATTCTTCAGCGATAGTAACAACACCTGGATATTCTTTATGAACAATAGAGTTCAAATGTTTGAAAAATTCAATAGCTTCTAAGTTCTTATTTCCACCATACATATTTGGAACCCATTCGCCAGCTTTTCTACCATAATCAAGGTATAACATTGAAGCAACTGCGTCTACGCGGATACCATCAATATGGTACTCTCTTAACCAATAGAATACGTTACCAATTAAGAAACTCTTAACTTCTGTTTTACCATAGTTAAAGATTTTTGTACCCCACTCTGGATGTTCACCTTTACGGCTATCCATATGCTCATAAATGCATGTACCATCAAATTCAGCAAGTCCATGCCAATCTTTTGCAAAATGTGCAGGAACCCAGTCAAGAATAACACCAACACCGATTTTATGTAAGGAATCTACTAAGTACATAAAATCTTTTGCATCGCCATATCTTGAAGTTGGTGCATAATAACCTGTTACCTGATATCCCCAAGAGCCATCAAATGGATATTCTGCAATACCCATCAATTCTACGTGCGTATATCTCATTTCTTTCAAATATTCTACAAGTCTGTCAGCAAATTCTCTATAATTATAGAAACCTGGTTCTTGTCCTGGGTGTTTCATCCAAGAACCAATATGACATTCATAGATTGCCATTGGCTGTGCGTTAGGGTCTTTTGTATCACGAACATCCATCCATTCGTTATCTGACCATTCATAACCTGTAATATCTGTAACGATAGATGCTGTACCCGGTCTTAACTCTGCCTTGTTCGCAAATGGGTCTGCCTTCTGGATTCTACTTGCATACCAGGTATCAATCACAAACTTATACATATCCCCTTCTTTAACGCCTGGAATAAACAAGCTGTAAATACCACCATCTCCTAATTTATTCATAGGATACTGTGTTTCATTCCAGTCATTGAAACTACCCATTACATATACGTTTGTAGCACCTGGTGCCCAAACACCAAAATGTGTACCTTCTACACCGTCTTCTACGGAAAGATGTGCCCCCAACTTTTTGTAGATTTCATAGTGCGTTCCCTGACCAAATAAATATTGGTCTTCTCCTGAAATGTAAACTCTCTCTCTCGCATTATTTTCTGCCATACGAATGCCTCCCTAATATTAATATTCTATTTCAAAATCCCTTTCGCGTAAAATAATCATGTCTTCTTCATCATAGCGATTAGAACACAATACATCAAAGAAATGTTTCAGATTTTTCTTGTTTGCCTTAGCAATGGCTTCATCAACAATTTCCTTAACTTCATCAATCGTAACCGAATGATCATTTGTCTGCATATCGTCGATTCTGGAATGAAGTGCCAATACAGCCAATTCATCAAGTGAGTATTCCTTCTCATATGCGTATCTCTTTGCATACTCAACTAGAGCTTTATTACTTAAACCCTCTATATCAAAACGTGCTGTAAAGACCTTATTAAGTATATTATGTTTGTCCAGAAATTTATTCATAGCTTTTTTTGGACCTTCCATAATAACGATAATTCCCTTATCTTCTCTCTCTAACCCCTTATAGAGCTTATTTACTGTATCTTCTGACATTTTGTCAGCACCTTCGATGATTAAAGCACCATTTTCCAGTTTGTTCAAAACATCTTTAATATCTTTGTTTTCAAGACCTTTACCGGTTATTTTTGCAATTTTTCCTGAGAAGTTCGCATCAGAAATCTGCATATCTTTAATCATACTCTTTGCAAGTGCAGTAGTATCGGCAGCTTCTTCGCCAGTAATGATAACGTTACCTGTGTATGCCGCAAGGCTCATAGAATCTAACGCTGTAATTAATTTTTTCTTCTCTTTCTTCGTCTGAACATAAGAATGGAAAAGCATCTTTTCTTCTGGTGTAAAAGCACGCATTACACTTTCTTTTTCATCAGAAGCTTCTTCCTGTTCTGGTTCTTCAGATTCCTCTTTATCCAAAACTTCTTCGTCAGAATCTTCTTTTTCTTCAAAAGCTTCTTCTTCGTCAGTTGTTTCTTCATCCTCAGACACTTCATCCTCAGACACTTCATCCTCAGAAGCTAGTTCCTCTGAGGAGACTTCGTCTTCATCGACCATTTCTTCATCTTCGAAGACTTCATCGTCAAAAACTTCTTCGTCGTCAGTCACTTCGGCATCTTCAAAAATTTCTTCCTCATCAGCTATTTCTTCTTCATAGACTTCTTCTGAAATTTCATCTTCTGAAACTTCTTTTGCTTCTTCATTAACTTCAAACTGAATTTCCTCAGTTTCTATTTCTTCATCTTCCAAAGTTTCATCTAAAGTAGTATCTTCTGTCATATTGACACTTGCTAAAATATCCTGACTACTTGATGCTTCATCAAATTCAACAAAAATATTTCCTGTATGCTCTAATACATGTTGTCTGACTTCTTCTGCACGCTTTTCTTCGGTAGCTTTTTTAATTTTTTCCCATTCAGCCATAACATCAATAATATTAAGCTGGCCGGTAATCTGTTTTTCTACCTGCTCTGTTTCAGGTACTACAAGACTAATCTGTCCGTCGTATTCCTGAGACAACATTCTTGCCATTTCAACTGGCAATTTCGCTGTCATATTTTCCTGAAGTTCCTGCATTTTTGGCTTAAAGTTCTCTTTTGTAGCCTTCATAATTACTTCATCAGTAATTGGTTTATAAATTTTAGTAGATTGGTCCAATGGGTCTTCTGCCAAACTAATATCTTCTAGCTCGATTTCTTCCATTTCAGTAAATGTTTCATCTGATGATTGTTCATCAGGAACTTGTACCAAAACTTCCTCAACTACTTCTTCGTCTAAAGATACTTCCTCTACAAGCTCTTCTTCGATTTCTCCTTCCGTAGAATTATCTGTTACAGATTCATCTTCGATTTCTTGCTGCATCAATTCGTCTGGAAGTAAAACCTCTTCTGTCTTACTTAAATCCAATGGGTCTTCAAAAATTGGTGGTTCTTCTGTGCTTGTATCAGAAAATAGAACTTCTTGCATATTCCCTGAATTTACTTCATCTGTTGGAAGAATTTCTTTCATACTTTCTGCAAGTTCTCTTTGCAAGTTAATAGTGTTGTATTCACTAGCGTCCATTGCCGGAACTTCGATTTTTTCTTCCTGTGGAATTTCTTCACCATTTTCATCATAATTATCGTATGCTGTTTTTGGAATATGAGTTCTATGAGTATGATAAAATTGCTGGTCATAAACATACTGTTGTTCAGATGATAAAGGAGTATGTATCTGCTTTAACTCCAAAGCCTTTAATACATATTTACCTTCTCTAAACCACAAAAATAACTGGTCACATTCTTCAATACAACGAGTCACAAGACCAACTCTGTGATATAAATATGCTAATTCATAAGCCCATTTCTCACTTAATGGCTCACGATTTTTATATTCTTCCAAAACAGAAATTCGTTCTTCTAGACTTACGTCCTGAGCTTCAAGCATTTTGTATTTCAAAATGTATCTTCCATTGTCCTTTGGTGCAAGTCGAATAAATTCTTTTAAATATTCATTGGCCTCTACCACTTCGTCCATCTTGATGCACAATTCACATAAAGAATATACAATCAATCTGGAAGTTGGGTTCTTCTCATATGCCAAAAGAAGAATTTCCTTACTTTCTTCAAATTTATGATTAATTTTATAAATGTCGCTGACAATACACAACATTTTTGTATTTTTAACTCTACGCCAGTCGATAGAATCCGCTATTTCCATAGCTTCTGCAAACTCGCCTTCTTTTATCAACTGTTTCATTTCATCTGTTCTAACTTTGTATTCATATTTATCCAAGGTAGCCACCTCATACCAATAATTGTAAAAAAGGACAAAATAACCCTATTTTTGTCATTAAGTTTACCATATATAGTGTATATCTGTCAAAAAAATATGATAGAAAATAACGTCTTTTTTTGTCAGAAAAAAAGATAGTGTAAAATATTGAAATATTACACTATCTTTTATAGTTTACCTTATCTTTTGATATATTTTATTAGAAAATTCTGCAAATTTTTCTAAACTGAAAGTTTCACCTCTGACAGTGGCACTTTCACCCATTTCGGAAAGAACTATTGCTACCATTTCTTTGGAAATATTCAAATTTGGTGCATTTCCTATGGCATTTACCAGTGTTTTTCTTCTCTGGTTAAAAGTTGCTCTTATAAGAGAAAACATAAATTCCTCATTTTCAACAAAAACAGGCGGATTTTCGTATCTTGTAAGCCTGATAACTGCACTTCCTACATTTGGACGAGGCATAAAACAGTTTGGTGGTACATTGGCAACGATTTCCGGTTTTGCATAATATTGAACCGCTAGGGAAAGAGCACCATAATCCTTTGTACCAGGACCTACTTGCATACGGTCTGCCACTTCTTTTTGTACCATAATAGTAATACTTTTAAGTGGTAAATGACTTTCAAAAAGTCCCATAATAATAGGAGTTGTAATATAGTAAGGTAGATTCGCAACTACTTTTATTGGTTTTCCGCCATTTTTTTCGTCCACCAATTTTTGTACATCTACCTTTAAAATATCATCATTTATCACTGTAACATTATCATATTCCGACAAAGTATCTTCCAAAATCGGAATTAGTGCTTTATCAATTTCAACCGCAATAACTTCTCGTGCATTTTCACATAAGTACTGAGTCATTGTGCCAATACCCGGACCAATCTCTAATACACAATCGTCTTTTGTAATGCCGGATTCCTCAATAATCCGTTCCAAAACGCGTGTGTCTATTAAAAAGTTTTGCCCAAATTTTTTTTGAAAGTTAAATCCATATTTTTGAATGATTTCTATGGTATTTTTTGGATTTCCTAAGGTTGCCATTTTCTTTCCTCTCTATTTAATCCGCTATTTTATATATTTTCATCGCATTTTCATAGGTTATTTTCATTACTTCTTCCTCTGAAATATTTTTTAACTCCGAAATTGCCTTAATGACATAAGGAAGATTTAACGAACTATTTCTTTTTCCTCGATGTGGCTCTGGTGAAAGGTAGGGACAGTCTGTTTCAATCACAATTTTATCTATGGGAATGTATTCTACTGCTTCCTTAAGCTTTTTGGAATTTTTAAAGGTAACAACTCCTCCAATTCCAAAAGAAAATCCCATATCTAAAAAGATTTTTGCAATTTCTTTTGTATAGGAAAAGCAGTGCACAATTCCACCTACTTCTTCCGCTTTTTCACAAGTCATAATGTCCATCGTATCTTTTGCTGCATCTCTCGAATGAATAACTATCGGCAATTTTACTTCTCTCGCCAAAGCAATCTGGCGTGCAAACCACTCTTTTTGAATGGCTCTATCCGGCTCGTCCCAATAATAATCCAGACCAATTTCACCAACAGCAACCACTTTATTGTGTATCCGTTGGTCTTTTAAACATTGTTCCTTAAGCCACAAAAAACTTTCTTCATCTAATTTATCCACATCACAAGGGTGAACACCTACTGTGGCATAAATAAAATCATATTTGCTTGCCAGTTCCAAAGTCGTTTTCGTACTTTCAAGACTTGCACCAACATTAACGATATGGGAAATACCTGCATCTTTCATCTGCCCAAGTAATTCTTCTCTATCTAAATCAAAATCACTATCATCATAGTGTGCATGGGTATCAAAAATCATAGCTTTCTCCTATTTTGCAACCTAAAGCATTTGGATAAATTAAAAAAAATGCTTTACAACTGAAAAACATTATACTATAATAATCTTTGCGTTGTAAATAAAGAATACGTTTCGCGCCTCTAGCTCAGTTGGCAGAGCACCTGACTCTTAATCAGGGTGTCCAGGGTTCGAACCCCTGGAGGCGCACTTGAGGGACTGATTTTGAGGACGTAGGAGCCTTGGGGTTGGTTCTTTTTTTGTGCTGTTTTCATAGGAAATTAGATGATAGGGGAACAAGCATACCCCACCTGCCAAGTCAATCCTAATCAAGTGGTCGACCACCAAAAACGGCGGTCAGCTGTCGGTCAGCTTCCTAGAATGATTGCTTTTTAACTCTAAATATTGACACTTGGGTAATAAAATTTCCCACTACTTAACAAAATTTGTAAAGTAGTGGGATTTGTGTTTAATTATATCTGTTAGACAAACTTGAATTTATCGTTTATCGATTTCTCTTGCAATTCTACTTTTTTTCAATGTCTTATTCTTTAAATGCCCAATCAAAACATTTGGATTATAACTATAAGATAGCCTTACTATATAATAATTTATCCACTCAATAATAGAAAATAGCAAAACAAAAACAGAAAGTATTGTCACTGCAATATTACTGTAATTCAACACGATTACTAAAATCCCTATGCATAACAAAATTACATCTATTATTTTAAATATTCTGTATATAATTACTACATTTGTTGAAAGAAACTTAGGATTGGACATTCTTTTAAATAAAACAAACCAGTAAATAGAACCTTGAATAAGAATAAAACTAAGAACCATCAATGGATACATAATTTGAAGCATCATTTTGGGGTCCACTAACCACTTCTTAAACATAAAAAAGCAAAACCAAAACGATATCACTGCAGCAAGTTCCCCTGTACATAAGCTTATCAGTTCTTTTTTTATCTTTTCACGTAATTGCATTACTTACCTCCACAAATTCAAGTTTATCTAACTGTTCGTCATATTGGAATTTGACAAACTATTATACATTTTGCAATTTATCTCAACACATCATCTAAAAGTCCATTCATATCGGTAATTGTATAGTCTTGTCCGCTACTACCACCAATACCATTCCTATCAAGCCAAACAGTTTTAATTCCAATCGCTTTTGGTCCCCAAATGTCATCCGTTATGGAGTCACCAACAAAAAGAACTTCGTGTGGCAAAAGACCATTTTCATCAAGGATTCGTGTGAAGAATTGACTAGCAGGCTTATAGCATTTTAAGTTTTCAGAAGTATATACTTTATGAACTGCAATACCATTTTTTTGCATTACACTTTCCAATACATCATTATCCGTATTTGAACCAATAAAAACCAAATAATTCTTCATAAGTTCGCTCAATACAGTTTTAATCTCTGGATAAGCTTCTCGTTCAAATGCTCCAGTAAGCAAGGAATCCGCATCCTTTTCCGCATTCCTTTTTACATTATATCTATCATAAAACATTTGAATTCGCGCAATAAAAATATCACGTTCTGTCATAAATTCACAATCGCTTGACGTGTGATTTTTATAATAAGATTTCCACTCCTCGAGAAATGCCGTTTCATCAATAATCATCCCACAATCAGTTATATTTTTCATTATTGTTTTTGCAGAACCACCACTTGTAACCCTAAAAAGAGTGCCAAATGCATCAAAAATTATTGCTCTCATAATCACACCCCAAAATTCAAAGTGAACAAAATCGCTGCGCGATGGCCTGCCAAGGCTGTGGCGCAGTTTTTCTATTCTTTCTAAAAAAGGCAGTTGATTCCTCTTTAAAAAGTATCTATTGTTAAGTTACCACACAAAACAAAATACAAAAGA
>JBGVKZ010000026.1:0-2901 GCA_045124055.1 Lachnospiraceae bacterium
CTCTTTCATCCAATTTGCTATGTATAATTAATATTGGACACTTAATCTCCTCTGCCCAATAAACAGCAGAACGTTTTTCATATTCCTCTGGATTGCTCTTTGGTGTTTCTCCAACTAATTCTTTAAAAACCTCCTGCATATCTGTTCTTGCGTCATAAGCCATAAATGCATCTGATAATCCAGATATAACCACAGCTTTCTTTATTCTACTATCCTCTCTGACTGCCATATAAGTCATCATTCCGCCTCGGGATACCCCCATCATATAAATTTGCTCCATATCTACAAAAGCAAATTCTTCACAAAAGTCAATGAGTTTAAGAACATCATTCAAATCTGCTCCACCATACTCTTCTGTTCCAGTTCCTCCATCTACACCTCTATACTGAGTTGCAAAAATGACTTTTCCAGAAGTTTCTGCCAAATATGCGATATTTTCTGGCACATTTGCACTAAATTCCCGATTACCACCTCGGTTAAAAATTATGCATGGATAAGCATCTTGTTCTTCTATACACGCATCTGGAACAGAAAGATATGATACAACGGTACAATCATCGACCTGATATTTCACCTTGTAAGTAGATACTTCTACTCCTTCAGATGACATCCGCCCTAAATCCAATTTTTCAATGCTTATGATATCTTCTACCCTCTCATATTGATTTACATCCCACAATTCTTCTTCATTTCTAGTCACACAAGCACATAAACATAGTAACATGAAACAAAGTATCCCAAAAACAAACTTCTTTTTCATAGTATATCTCCGTCAAATTCAATTCGTCTCTCAGTTAAACGCACTTGTTTACTGAAATTTTACAATACAAATCAAGTGTTCGGTTTAATATTCCGCTTGTGCAATTTTGTGCAATATATCCGAAAATTCTTCCGATTTTGATTCAAGTAATCCATGTGTAGTGTCTTTCATAATAAACATCTGCTTGTATGGAGCATTTATTTCGTCAAAATACTTCTGTGCAAGGCTAAAATTCGTTTGATAATCCCTATCGCCGTTTATATTATAAAAAGGCACTTCATAGTCCGTTTTGCCAAGTAATGAGAATTTTTCAAATTCCTTTGAGCCTAAAAACTCCGAATACACGTTGTAATCAGAAGTGATGTTATTGTAAATATCTCCAAGCGAGTAGTATGGATTAAATATAACTGCTGCAATTATGTTATAATCCGTTCCGTCAACCATCATATCATACCCATATCTTTCCATCAGAGTATTTCTTGCAGCAAAATATTCCACTGTAAAATCGCCGACAATTAATTTTTCAGCAAGCTGTTTGTCCTCTTCATCGTTCTCTACCCATTTAAGTACTTCCTCCTTAAAGGCAATTTCATTCTGATAAAAGTCCACAAGTTGTCCCGTTCCAATATAACATTCATAATATTCGGGATATTCAAGGACAAGGTTACTACCGAAATATGTTCCCCAAGAATGACCAAGCAAGGTTATCTTATCCTTACCAAGATAGTCTAAGAGGTATTTTGTCATTTCTACGCCATCGCTCATCATCAGGTCGTAGGTCAGTGTAGTATCATTTTGCTCAGAAGAGTAGCTTTTTCCGCAATTTCTCTGATCCCATGTAACAACTGTATACACATCAGACCACTTTCTTGTGAAAGCATAGTCATAAAGACTTGTAGACGAACCCGGCCCGCCATGCAGATATAATAAAACGGGATTGTCCTTATCCTGTCCGTAAATACTTATCCACTGTTTTGTGCCATTTATATCTACATACATTTCTTCATTTATGCCACCTTCAGGTGTACTGCTATAAATCCTCTGCCCTATAAATCGAACAATCAGAAAAAGTACAAAGATGCAAACAAGTATGATAAATATCCATTTAAGTATCTTAAATAAAATTTTCCCCAATTTCTTCATTGTATTACTCCTTATAAATTCAAATTCGTCTCACAGTTAAACACACCGGCTTACTGAAAGTTACAATACTTAATACTACAAATTATTTTTTTCTTATAATATATATGCCATAACCTGCAAGTATAATATAAGACACAAGACAAGTTATCAAAGCTATTGTGGGGTACTGATTACTTGTCGAAAAACAAAAAGGAATACCGCATAGATTAATAATTAAATGAAGAATAATTGGAACCCACAGATTTTTACTTGCAACATAAACTGCTCCAAAATAAATACCAAGTGCAGTTGCCCAAATGGTTTTAGCTATTACTGTAACTATTGGTTGTCCTAAAGCACCGAAAATATGACCTAAACCAAATAATACAGAAGCAATTAAAATCGCATATAATGTTGCATTTTTTCTTTTTCCCAGCCACTTTTCAATAATATTCTGTAACAAACCTCTCAAATATAATTCTTCCATAATACCAACACCTATGTAATATACAATTCCTTCAATAACAACCCTCCACATTGTTGGTTTATTATCGAACGGTGTCAATCCAATACAGAAAGCAAATGTGACTATAACAGTCGCAATTATCGCAGGTAATCCATAATTTTTTAAACCTGATAAAATTCCTTTAAACTGTAAACCAAACCACCAATCTTTTATAAAAATCCTTTTACACATCCAACAAATAACAAAAGCTAATAAAAAATTCAACATCAAAGTAATGTAAATCGGATTTATGTCCTTAATTTTTACATTACAAAATAACACTGCTGGCAAAGCAGACATTTCCATAAATGTCATTATAAGCGTTAATATAACTACCACTACCGTTGTTCTTCTTTTCATCATTCACACCTTCAAATTCAAAGTGAACAAAATCGCTGCGCGATGGCCTGCCAAGGCTGTGGCGCAGTTTTTCTATTCTTTCTAAAAAAGGCAGTTGATTCCTCTTTAAAAAGTATCTATTGTTAAGTTACCACACAAAACAAAATACAAAAGA
>JBGVKZ010000027.1:0-80436 GCA_045124055.1 Lachnospiraceae bacterium
GCACAGGCAGGCAATCAGCTGCAAGTACAGTATAAGGAATTATAAAGTTTAAAAGCAATACGGCAAATATACGTGCAGGAGTAATTTCTGGCTATATGGAATTTACTCTTGCCAACTGGAATTTAAAAATGCATTTAAGTATTGACATATTATGAGGATATGATACAATACAGAAAAGAACATATGTTCTTCCACAAAAGTCCAAATATGTCCATAGTATTTCAGTATCTACTAGAAAAAATACCACATATGTGATATTATGAAGTATATTATGGAGGAAGAGTAATGGACAATGAAATTATGACAATTCAACAGACTGCTGAGTACTTGCAAGTATGTGATAAAACAGTTAGACGCTTGATTTCAAAAAAGGAGTTGTCTGCGTCTAAAATAGGTAAATCGTGGCGTATTAAAAAAAGTGATATAGAAAAATATTTATTACAGACAAGAAATATGTAATGGAGGAATGTGAAATGGCGATTGAACAGTATACCGAAAGCTTGACTATGAAAGAAATGAAGTGCACTATTGGAGAAAATAAATTTGGCTATGTATTTCCTCAAGGAGATGTTTCAAGTATTGATAAAATTGACAAACTTTTGAAAATGGCAGGCGGAAAGCCGAAAGAATGTGAATTAGAAGATTACACACAAGGAGGGAAAGGAAAAGCTAAACCAGAATACATTATCACATTTAATGATGACAGACATACGATTATTGTAGTTGAGTGTAAGAATACAGCTAAAAAGCATTGTAGTGAAAAAAAGAATAAGCCAAGTGGATATGCTGTTGATGGCGTATTATATTACGCAAAGTTCTTAAAGAAGGAATATAATGTTATTGCAATAGCAATTAGTGGTACAACAACAGAACATATGAAAGTTGATACGTTTTATTGGGGGCAGGGACAGGATAGATATACTGCTTTGAGTAAAGCAAAAGATATTATTTTAGAGCCACAAAACTATATTGAATTGATTAAGGGTAATAAATTAAAAAAAGCATACTCTTTAGATGAAATCAGAAATACAGCGATTGATATGCATAATTCGCTGAGAGAGATAAAAGTGACAGAAGCACATAAACCTATTTTCATTGCTGGAATTCTGATTGCTTTAAATGATGAAGATTTTTCAAAAAGTTATTCATCGTTGACTTCATATAAAATTGTAATGCAAAATATTCAAAATGCTATTGAAAATGTGCTAAAAGAAAGCGATATCAGAAGTAGTAGAATTAATTATATAAAACAAGTTTTTAGTACGCTTTTAGATAACACAAAATTTGCTGAAATACCATTAGGACATTCTAAGTCAATCACATGGTATATTGAACAACTGGAAATGAAAATAAAACCAATGATGGATTACGCAGATAGTACAGTAGATGCATTGGGAGTTTTTTATCATGAATTTATTAAATATTCAGGTGGAGATGGTAGTGGATTAGGTATTGTCTTAACTCCGCAGCACTTGACAGAGTTTATGTGTGATCTAGCTGGAGTAAATAAAAATAGTAGAGTGCTAGATATTTGTTGCGGCTCGGGTTCGTTTTTAGTTACGGCTATGAGTAAGATGTTTCAAGATGCTAATCCAGATGAGATTGAGAGTATTCGCAAAAACGGGTTATATGGGGTGGAGTTTGATGATGGACTTTATACTCTGGCAATTGCTAATATGATTATTCGTAAAGATGGAAAATCCAATATATACAAAGGTGATTGTTTTAATAAAAATATTACGAATGAGCTTAAGAGTAAAAATATCAATATTGGATTAATAAATCCCCCATACTCACAAAAAGATGTAGTTGAACTTGAATTTGTAGAGCATTTATTAGATATCTTGACAATCGGGGGCATAGGAGTAGTTGTTGTTCCAATGAGTTGTGCAATTGGAACTAAATATAAAGATGTTAGAGAGCGACTTATGAAGAAAAACACTTTGAAAGCGGTTTTTTCCATGCCGGATGATATTTTTTATCCTACAGGCACAAATGTATGCGTTATGGTATGGGAGGCACATACTCCACATGATAGTACACAGGAAACATTTTTTGCGTATTGTAAAGAAGACGGATTTGTAAAAAGAAAAAAATTGGGAAGAATTGATGCATTGGGCAAGTGGGAAGGCATAGAAAAAGAATGGTTGAAATTGTATAGAAATAGAGATGTGGTTGATGGATTGTCAGCTAGGCATTGTGTTACATATATGGATGAGTGGTTATGTGAAGCGTATATGCAGACGGATTATTCAAAACTAGAAATGGATGATTTCCAAGATACTGTAAATGAATACTTGGCATATTTAGTAAAGTGTGGTGAGCTAAATGAAACTAAATGAAATATTTGAAATTGAGTATCCTAAAACGTTGATTTTTTCGGAAATGACTTTATCTAAAACAGGAATTAATTTTGTGAGTTCTCAGGATAAAAATAATGGAGTGGTTGCTAAAGTTGAAGAATGTGAGGGGGTAAAAAAATATCCAGCAGGAGTTATTACGGTTCCTTTGAAAGGGTCGGTTCTTATGGCTCATGTTCAAAATGAAGAATGCTATGTTGCGCACCAAATTGCTGTATTAACTCCTAAAATTGCAATGAGCTTAAAACAAAAGCTCTTTTATTGCTTATGTATTCAAAAAAATGCCTATAGATTCAATTATGGAAGACAGGCAGACAGAACATTGAAAGAACTTGTATTGCCAGATAGTTTTCCCACATGGGTGGAAAAAACTAATATGATAGAGGTAAGCACTACGAATAGTAAAAAAATAGATAGACTAAATATACAAAGTTGGGCTAAATATAAGTTGTCAGAACTGTTTGATATTGAGAAAGGTAAAAGACTAACAAAAGCTGATATGATTCCGGGAAATATCAATTTTTTAGGTGCAATAAGTGAAAATAATGGTATCAGAGAAAAAATAGAAACAGATTATTTCTGGAAGCCTAATTGCATTACAGTAAATTATAATGGTAGTGTGGGTGAGGCATTTTATCAGGACAAACCATTTTGGGCATCCGATGATGTAAATGTTTTATACGCAAAAGAATGGTGGGAATTAAACAAATATAATGCTTTATTTATTGTAACAGTTATTAAAGCTAATAGATATAGATTCAGCTATGGAAGAAAGTGGACATTGGAAAAAATGAAGGATAGTGTTATAAAATTACCAAGCAAGACAGATGGAACACCGGATTTTGAAGCAATGGAAAAATACATTAGAGCATTGCCATATGGGGATAAAATATAGCGCCTGGTAGTAAATGCAAGGGTATATATAACATGATTGATGCTTACGATACAGATGTATTGAAAGTCTTGAAAGATAATAAGACATTTTTAACAAGATATAGCAATAATCTTCGTGCATAAACAAGCATAAAAGGAAGAAGGGATTACATGAAATTACATTCGTTAAAGCTTAAAAATTTTAGAGGGTATAAAGATGAGTTGACTATTGTGTTTGATGATTTAACAGCTTTTGTGGGGAAAAACGATGTTGGAAAATCGACAATATTAGAAGCACTAGACATATTCTTTAATGAAGGAAAAGGTGTTATTAAAATTGATAAGAATGATGTTAATATATCAGAAGCACAAGCTGGAAATCAGGATACGATTATATCAGTGAGCTTTAAAGAATTGCCAGAGTGCGTTGTAATAGATACATCAGTTGAAACTTCTTTGCAGGACGAATATATGGTAAATTCGGAGGGATATTTAGAGGTAATAAAAAAGTATAAAAATGGTGGTGCTCCGAAAGTATTTATTAAGGCATATCATCCAACTAATGTCAAATGTGCAGATTTATTGTTGAAGAAAAATTCTGATTTAAAAAAGATTATTCAAGCAGAGGGAATAGAGTGTGAAAATCTAAATGTGAATGTATTAATGAGAGCTGCTATATGGAGTAACTATAGTGAGGATTTACAGTTACAGGATATAGAAATAGATGCATCAAAAGAAGATGCAAAGAAAATTTGGGAGAAATTAGCTAACTATTTGCCTGTTTATTCATTATTCCAATCGGATCGAAAGAATAGTGATGGAGATAATGAAGTACAAGACCCATTGAAAGAAGCTGTTAAACAGATTTTGAGTGATCAATCTTTACAAGCTACACTAAATGAAGTGGCTGATGAGGTTCAACATAAACTACAGGAGGTTGCTGAAAGAACATTAGAGAAATTAAGAGAGATGGATCCGGATATTGCAAATAGCTTGAATCCCGTTATTCCGACTGGTCAAGCATTAAAGTGGCAAGATGTTTTTAAAGGAGTTTCAATATCAGGTGACGAAGATATACCAATAAATAAGAGAGGTAGCGGGGTAAAACGTTTGGTCTTGCTTAATTTCTTTCGTGGTGAAGTCGAGAGGAGATTTTCTGAGGGAGATAATACTGGAATTATATATGCAATAGAAGAACCGGAAACATCGCAACATACTGATAACCAGCGTAAATTAATAGAGTCATTGAAAACACTTTCCGAAGCATTGAATGTACAGGTTATTTTGACAACACATAGTGCATACATAGTTAAACAATTAGATTTTTCTAATTTAAGGCTACTTGTTGAGGAGAATGGTAATAAAACGATAAAGGATGTTTTGCCAGGACAATTACAGTATCCATCATTAAATGAAGTGAACTATATTGCATTCAATGAAATAACAGAAGAGTATCATGATGAATTATACTCGTATATAGAGTTCCAAGGGTGGAAGAATGCATATTGCTCTGGAAAGCCAACTCGTTTGTATCATAGGCAATTGCCAAATGGAAATGTAAGAGATGAACAAAAAGTATTAACTGAATATATTAGGCATCAAATACATCATCCTGAAAATCATTTGAATACAAAGTATACTAGGATAGAATTGCAGCAGTCTATTGAAGAAATGAGACAATTTATTTCTGATATGGAGGCAGAACAACTTACAGAAGAACCTTAATTATAGGGGGGAGGAGTGATTACGGACTCCAATCCTCATCCATAGCATCAGCCCATGCCTGTAACTCACCATCAAGAGCTAGTGCAGCATATTTGAGTGGTTCATCAATTGCAAGATTATCGATAAGCCTTTGAGAATTTGGCGTAATGTGAAGATTCTTTTCAGCTTCTGCACATGAGAGAAAGAGTAGCGTATTGTCTGCAAAAGCAATATCTATTCCGTTCTTGTATTGGTTGTAGTAAGCAAAATGTATTTTCATAATGATTGTCCTTTCTTTGTTAATATTATAAGTAGCTCTGGGAATGTGTGGGCAGTCCTGCATATAAAACACATATGCAACACTACCCGTCACAAATCCCTTATTTCAGGGCTTTTCTCGTTCTCAAAACGTTAATTGTTGGAACCACAGAATTTCAATCCCGGAAATGTTTCATTTCCGGGATTTTCTATAATTATTTTTATTTTTCTATAATCACTTTTGTTGGGCATTCAGCCTAAATCTATGAAATCATTATTTCAGCCGTAATTTTGGTTAAAGATTACGGTTAGAAATCAAAAAATATCTAGTTCAACCGTACTATTCTAGTCGAATTACGGTTGAAAATCCAAAAAACTTAATTTGACTGTATACTTTGGGCATATTTTACGGTTAACATCCAAAAAAGTTGAGAATCAACCGTATAAATCACAGAGACTTTACGGACTAAATAATTGAAATGATTTTTATAACCGTAATTCCCACTCCAAAATTACGGTCGAAATTGATAAAAAGAGAATTTAAACTGAAACTCTCATATAAACTCTACGGTTGTGAAATAAAAACATAAAATCAAACCGTAATATATGTCCCAAAATTACGGTTGAAAATTAGAATTTGCAAAAAGAAAGGAAATTAGAATATTTGAAAGGACTAAAAGAATTATTAGTGGCAGAACAAGTCAGATTAGAAGAAATTATAATTATAGCTAAAATGCGTTTGAAAGATGCACCGGAAGGAACACTCAGATTATCTAAGAGCAATACTTACTTACAATTCTATCATTGTACAGAGGAAAATAAATTTGGAAAATATGTAACCAAAGGTAATGATGAGTTCATTCAAAAACTTGCTCAGAAGTCTTATGATGAGAGGGTATTGAGGCTGGCAGAAAAAAGATTAAATCAAATAAAAAAGCTTGTAAAAGATTATTATGATGATGAAATAGAACAAATCTTTTGGAAAGAGCATAAAGAACGGCAACGTTTCATACAGCCGATTGAACCGACGTGGGAACAAAGGGTAAGTGAGTGGAAAGCCAAAGAATATCAGGGGAAAGGATTTGGAGACGGGATGCCGATGATTGTGACAGAGCGTGGAGAACGCGTCAGATCAAAGTCCGAGAAAATTATGGCGGATTATTTTTACAGGAATGGAATAGAGTATAAATATGAATGTCCTATATATTTGAAAGGAATGGGAATGGTATATCCTGACTTCACATTTATGTCTAAAAAGATAGGTAAGGAAATATATTGGGAACATAGTGGAATGGCTGATGAGCCTATGTATGCAAGAAATATGGTCCGTAAAATAGATGCTTATGAAAACAATGGAATATTTCCTGGAGAGAGGCTGATTCTTACATATGAAACAGAACAAAGTGTCTTAAATACCGGGAAAATAGAGCAGATGGTAAACAAGTATTTGATGTAACGAATATTCGGTCAGGGCTAACTTTCTGCTGACTAGAGTAAAACTGCTAATACTATATCAATGCTTGCATTCCAGGGGCTTTTATTATACAATTTGATTCATTAGAATACAAAAAACAATTTTAATATAAATGTAATAGGAGATGCTGATTTGAGAACAGAGAACGAAGTTTATGGAATGTTATTACAGATAGCCAAAGAAGATAAACGAATAAAGGCATTATATATGAATGGATCAAGAACAAATAAAAATGTGCCAAAAGATATTTTTCAGGACTATGATGTTGTTTATGTAGTAAATGACACTAGACCATTTATTGAAGATAAAGAGTGGATTAATAAATTTGGTGAAATATGGTTTATGCAATATCCTGATGAACATCCGGATTATCCGAGTGATAAGGATAATTTTTATGGTTGGCTTATTCAGTTTACAGATGGAAATAGAATTGATTTACATGTAGAGTCTATACAATATGCTAAGGAGCATATAACAGACGATAAACTATGTAAAATATTATTAGATAAAGAAAATATTTTACCGGCTATACCTGAGGCTACAGACGAAGACTATTATGTGAAAAAACCAAACCAGCGACAATTTTTGTGTACCTGTACAGAATTTTGGTGGTGCTTAAACAATGTAGCTAAGGGGTTGTGGAGAGAAGAATTATTATATGTTCATGATATGATGAATTTTCTGGTACGAAAGCAATTAGAAAAGGTTATATTATGGAAAATAGGCATTAAAACTGATTTTTCAGTTAGTGTAGGAAAATCAGCCAAATATATGAACAAGTGGTTAGAGCAAGAAGATTATGAAAAGTATTTATCTACATATTCCTGTGGAACAGTAGAAGAATGCTGGAAAGCAGTATTTACTATGATTGAATTGTTTTCTCCTACGGCAAAGTATGTGGCAGAGTATCTGGGTTATAATTACAACCTGAAAGAAGAGAAGGCTTGTATGGAGTTTTTAAATATAGTGCATTGTTTGCCAAAAGATGCGAAAGCAATAGTTAATAATGAATAGTTGCTATATACTTGTTGGGTAAAAGCTTTAACTTGCATAAAAACAAGAGGCATAGGACCATATCCTATGCCTCTTTTCATATCGTTTTACCTAAATTCTAAATCAATTTAAGCATTAAATTATTTCGCCTGTTCTAAAGCAAGAGTAACAGTTGTGATGTCACAAACTTCAGCTGGTCCGTAGTACTGGATAGCACCTGGATATACGAAACATGTGTTGGCTGCCCATTCTTCACGGTGAGCTTCAAAGTATTTGAAAGGAGCACCATCAAGTTCTACAAGAGCTTTTTTGATAACTGGCTTATCTTCACCATGTCTTCTTTCGATGTTCATCATCTTTGTAATTGGCATACCACCTGCAACCCATTCATTAGCTGGTTTAGAAAGGTTAGAAATTTTTGATAAGTAACCGTTGTAACCGTACTGGATAAGCATAAATGCATTGTATCCTAATGAGTAGCAATAGTCTGAGTCAAAGTTAGAAGGGAAAGCACATCTTCCTTCGTAACCTAAGAAGTGGTGAAGTGCATTGAACTTACCAGTGTATGTTCCTGCTGCCTTTCTAGCTTCTAATTTATCTTTTACTAATGCAGAGAATAATTTTTCTGATTCAATTAATGAAACCTGTACGTTACCGTGTGGGTCTCTTTCAAGGAATAACTGCTGCTGGATAGCCTGTGGAAGAAGTGCAAATACTTCCATAGATTCTTTTGTTAAACCTTTTTCGATAAATGCATATTTTTCATCCCATGTAGGAAGAGCGTTGAATGCATCAGCTTTGCTGCCTGCAAGAAGTTCGTTGATTTCGTGAATTAAAACTGAGAATTCAGGAACGAATTCAACAACACCTTCAGGGATAATAGCAACACCAAAGTTCATACCTTTAGCAGCTCTCTTTTCTACTGAATCAGCGATGTAGTCAGCAATCTGTGAAAGTGACATTTTCTTAGCTGCAACTTCTTCTGAAATTAAGCAGATGTTTGGCTGTGTTTCAAGAGCACATTCCAAAGCAACGTGAGAAGCTGAGCGGCCCATAACTTTTACAAAGTGCCAGTATTTTTTAGCTGAGTTAGCATCTCTTTCGATATTACCGATGATTTCGCTGTATGTCTTTGTAGCTGTATCGAAACCGAAAGAACATTCAATATCTTCGTTCTTTAAGTCACCGTCAATTGTCTTAGGACAACCGATAACCTGAACACCTGTGTTATTAGCTGCGAAGTATTCAGCAAGTACAGCAGCGTTTGTGTTGGAATCGTCACCACCGATGATAACAACAGCTGTGATACCGTGTTTTTTACATACTTCAGCAACAACTGCGAACTGTTCGTTTGTTTCAAGTTTTGTTCTACCAGAACCGATGATATCAAAACCACCTGTATTTCTGAACTGGTTGATATATTCGTCATCAAAAACGATGTAGTCGTCTTCTAAAAGTCCACTTGGGCCACCTTTGAAGCCGTAAAGTTCGTTGTCTTTGTTTGTTGCTTTTAAAGCGTCATATAAACCGCAAACAACGTTGTGTCCACCAGGAGCCTGTCCACCTGAAAGGATAACACCTACAACCTGTTTTTTTGCTTCAGATGTGTTCTGGCCTTTCTGGAAAGTGATTTCCTTTTTACCATAAGTATTTGGGAAAAGTGCTTTGATTTTTTCCTGATCAGCTACACTCTGAGTTTCTGCACCTTCATTTACACAAATGTCTGCAATGCCGTTACGAAGCATTCCAGGAAGTTTTGGAGCGTATTCGTATCTTGCGCTCTGTAATGATGAAATTTTCATGATTAATTTCTCCTTATCAAAATCTTATACGGTCTAATTCTAATATATTTTAAGCGTAAAGTAAACCTTTGGAATGGAAAAAAATCACACTTTTAGCCTTATATTTTCAGTAAAAGTTTGAAATCAGAAAAAGAAAGCTACAATTCTGTCAGCTAGGGATTATGGACCTGATGATAAAATTAAGAAAAGCCTTTCAAAAAGTTTTTATGCATAAGCATTTTACTTTGAGAAAGGCTTTTCTATATTCTCACCTTGAGAAAGGCTTTTCTTTATTCATTTTATGGAATATCTGACCAACTACCTATTACATCTTCTACCACATAATTATCTTCATAATATGTATATTCTCTGTTTTCTTTTTGTAGTGGACCAACCAAATCTACGTGATTTTCATTCTGCTCACGTGCGTCCCAATTTCCACGATTATACTTATATTCAATGCTTGACAATTCATCACCTGTCATAGTGTATTCATAGGTGTAATCGTCTACTTTTGTCATAATGTAGGCTTCGTCTGCTACGGTCCAATTATCAAATGTACCAATGATATAAATTGGTTCATCTGGTGTGTTTTCCGGAACAGTAACACGGAAGGTAACAGTAAAGGTCTGAGGTTCTTCCTGTACAAAATCATCTTCGTTGATTGGATTGGTATCACCTTCATATTTCATAATCAGTGAAGAATATGCTTTAATTTCGTATTCGCCGGCAGTAACTTCTGTATTATTGTAAATGTCTGTACCACCCACATTTAATGTAATCGTTTTATCATCTTTTCTCTGGTTATGTATTACAAGATACTGAGAATCTTCTCCGGTAACTTTGTATGCATAAAGTCCGCCGCCACCCATACCAAGTGTTTCATATGTGCCATTATAGAAAGCAGGGTTTTCATTACGCATAGCAATCAGCTTTTTGTAATGATTAAACATACTGTTTTCATCATCTCGTTCTTCTTCAACAGAAATACCGTCATCTGCCTGAACGTAAGTTAATACCGGATTAAAGAAAATGTCAGTCATTTCAGTCATATATTCTCCGTCGGCACTCTTATACCAATCGAATGGTTCACGACGGTTATCATCAGGTTTTTGTCCTAATTGACCGATTTCCTCACCGTAGTAAATAAATGGAGTACCTGCTAAGGTAAACTGGATAGTTGCTGCCAATTTGGCTTTTTCTTCGGAATTCAGTCTTGTTACAACTCTATCCATATCGTGATTACCAATCATAACGGAGTCAATCATCATACCGTTAACATCAGTTGAATCTACTTTTAACTGGAAGCGTTCACGCATTACGTTCATATCGCTTACAATGTCAACATATTGACCTCTTGCCATACTTAAGATACTATCTGCCAAAATAAAGTCAAAAGAAGAAGGCATAGCTTCGTAATATCTACCTACTTCCACATAAGATGTAGTCCAGTTTTCACCAACGATAAAAGCATCTTTTTTCACGCTGGCAACTTCATTTGTAAATTCTGACCACCAGTCTAATGTTACATTGATATCGGTATCAATTTCTTTTGCACCATCTAAACGGAAACCATCGATATCATGTTCCAACCAGAAGGTTGCCACATTTTTGATTTCGTCACGTAATTCCTGATTGTTGTAATTTAAGTCCGGCATAATTGTGTCATAATGAGCATAATAGTAAAGGCCGGTTCCTTCATCTTGTCTCCAATAAGAATAAGTTTCATCAGTTTCATCAACAGGAATGGTTTCTTCGATAAAATAGTAGTCTCTATATTTACTGTTTTCATCTGCCAAGGCTGTTGTGAACCACTCATTTGAACTTGAGGAATGATTTACGACAAAGTCAATGATGACTTTAATGTCTCTTTTATGACATTCTTCAACTAATGAGTCAAAATCTTCCATTGTTCCATAATCTGGATTAGGTGAATAATAATCTACAACGTCATATCCATGATAGGTTGTGGACTCCATCATAGGCATAAGCCAAATAGCTCCAATTCCCAATTCTTCCAAATAATCAAGGTTCTCCTCGATACCTTTGAAGTCCCCAATGCCATCTCCGTTGCTGTCTGCAAAGCTTCTGACGAAGATTTCATAGAATACAGTTGTTTCCGCCCATTTCGGATAAATTCCCACGGCATTTTCCACTTCTTCCTTATATGCTTTTTCCTCCTTGGTCATACCACAGGCACATAAAGAAAATATGGACGCAACCACCAATAACATTGCCAAAAATCTTTTTGCAATTTTCATAAAATACCTCCTTTATTTGTGAAATGGTGCATAAAAATTGTTGCTCTATTTTACCCCCGAAAATTCCGTCGCCGGCATCACTAAGCCCTGGACCAATATATGCCTTTTCATTCATTTTTACCTAAGTTCTCGGAAAAGACTTTTACATCTGGGGAAGTTTTCAGTAATACATAGCAAACAAAATTTTTCTCCATTTCGTTATTTATATTGTATCCATAATAAAACAATTTTTCAAGGTAAGAGAAGGTATTTGGAGAAAAATTCTTGGCGTTATCTGAAGGAAAATAAAATGCTTTCTTCTTGACAAATCAAGTAAATTATGACTATATGAAAATGATAAGAAGGAGAACTAAAATGCAAGATTTATTTAATATTATTAAAGAAAGAAGAAGTATCAAAAAATACAAACCGGATAAAATGGTTAGCGACGAGCTGATAGATAAAGTCATTGAAGCTGGACTTTATGCAGCCAGTGGCAGAGGAAAACAATCTCCAGTAATTCTAGCTGTGACCAATAAAGAACTTCGCGATAGAATTGCCCGCGAAAATGCAAAAATTGGTGGATTTCAGGAAGGATTTGACCCATTTTACCAGGCCCCAGTTATTTTGATTGTCATTGCCAATACGGAAAATAATACAGCCCTATATGATGGGAGCCTTGCCCTTGGTAATATGATGCTTATGGCACACAATTTGGGACTTGGTTCTTGCTGGATTCATAGAGCAAAAGAAGAATTCGAAAGCGATTTTGGTAAAGAAATTTTAAGAGATTTAGGAATTGAGGGAGACTACATCGGTGTAGGGCATTTGGCTCTTGGCTATGCAGATATGGAAATGCCAGAAATCCCGGAAAGAAAACCAAAACGCGTATACTATGTCAAATAGTTTATAATACAAATCTTTTTTGTCAAATAACAACAAAAAGACATCCCCGTTTTGCATTTTCAATATACAAAACGGGGATTTTAACTTTGGAGTTCTATTTTAGGCTTCCATTTTACTTAGTAATTCTTTGATTTCATCGACTCTCAAATCTTCCATATAAGCTTCAATCTGCTTTATGACTTCTTCGTGATTGGTTGGAAGTTTATATTTTTTTGCTTCCTCCAAAATCTCAAATACTTTAGCAAAGTCAAAATTATTTATCTGACGTTCGATATTTTTGTAAAGCTGTAAAATCATATGCTCATCTAAGATTGGGATAGATTCCATCCTGGAATCATCTTTTGATGAAAGCAGCTTTTGTTCTTCTAAAACGCTCTGTATCTTTTCTAGTAGCTTTTTATATTGCTTCTGGAAATGTTCCATATGTTTATCGATGTAAGAGAAATTACCGGCACGTCCCTGTTCTTCTTGAGTACGAGCCAGACCGGAAATATCAGCAGCACCAATATTTAAGGAAGTACTTTTAATAGAGTGGATTTTAATGATGTATGTTTCATAATCCTTTTCATAAAAGGCGTTTTTTAATTCCGCTAACTGTTTCTCACCATAATCATAAGTGATTTTGAGTATTTTTATGTAGTCTTCCAATTTGCCGCCGCAATTTGCAATACCGCGGTCTACATCCACACCAGTTAAAGTCTTTTTCAAAAAGCCTAGTTCGTTATCTTCAAAAGTATCTTCCCAGATTTCCGTTTCATAAGTGATTTTTGCAGCAGGAACAAAGCGTAAAAACAACCGTTCTAACTGAGCAATATTGATTGGTTTACCTAAATATTCATCAAAACCAAGACTCATTAAGTGTTCTCTTGTACCTTTAATAGCATCAGCAGTAAGGACAATAATTTTACAACTACCGCCAAAAGCATAGTGGGAGCTAAGCTCACGTATTTTCTTCATAGCTTCTACGCCATCCATTTCAGGCATCATCTGGTCCATAAATACAAAACTATATTCTTTCTGACGACACAAATCAATGGCATCTTTACCACTGGAAACGGTGTCAACTTCCAAACCATAATAGCTCAAAATACCGTGTGCAACACGGAGATTGATTAAATTATCATCGGCTACTAAAACAGGCATTCCGTGTATTTTCATATCGGAAATATTTGCACTGTTGTGAGAAGTATGTTCGTGGTTATAGTCCTTTTCCAGAGGACTTGCATCTACAATTTCCTGTTTCAAAATTACCGTGAAAGTAGACCCTTTTTGATAAGTACTTTCTACTTTGATTTCACCACCCATTAGGCTTACATAACCATTAGAAATGGCGAGTCCCAATCCGGAACCTTCAATCCCATAGTGAACCTTTTGGTCGAAACGTTCAAAGTTTTTAAATAAGTTTTCCAGATTTTCTTCACGAATACCAATACCGGTGTCACTAATTGTGAATTGTAAAGTTACGTGGGTTTTGGTCTGTTTTAAAATAGAAGCTTCAAATATAATGCCGCCTTCTTGTGTATATTTAACGGCGTTGTTCAAAATATTTGTCAATACACTTCGGATTCGGACTTTATCGCCATATAGGGATTTTGGTATTTTTTCATCAATTTTTATGTCAAAAGTAAGTCCTTTTTTCTCTGCCTGTGGAGCAATAATTAAGGTAACATCGTTTAACAGGTGAGAAGTAAAGTAAGAACCAAGGACCAATTCCATTTTTCCAGATTCAATTTTGGAAATATCCAAAATATCATTGATAATTGCCAACAGGTTATGGGAAGAAAACTTAATATCTTCCACATGTTCTCTGACCTCCGGTTCTAAATTCTTTTTCAGCACCAGTTCGGAAAAACCAATAATGGCGTTCATAGGAGTACGAATTTCGTGGGACATATTGGCAAGGAAAATACTCTTTGCCTGGTTGGCGTGTTCTGCGTCTTTCATTGCCTCCTCCAGACGTTTCATAGATTTCATACGTTCGGAGAGGTCCGTAACAATAATAATGTATCCGATGGTGTCATTATAATCATCATAAATTCTGTTTACAGACAAGGAACAAAACAAATTGTTATGGCAGCAGGTGGCATCTACTTCCTGGGATTTTCCATAAAATTCAAAGACATCGTCTTGCTCCGATTGAAATAGTGAATCGATACCAGTAATATCAAAATCTTCTCTTGTGTTTTTTTCAATTCCGAGGAAGGAATAGGCGGTATCATTTAAAATCTGCAGCTTCTTTTTAGAATCATATACTAATACAGGAACCGTCAAAGAGTAGTAAACGAATTTCGACATATTACTGATATTAATACGAGAATGACTGGCAAAATTTACTGCACCATACAAAACAAAAAGTCCAACCGACTGAGCAATACTACTACCCGGAATCGCATTCATACCAATCATTGGGAAAATCGTATCCAATAGCATACCTAATACAATGACTAATTCTGCTATCATAAATTTTTGCCCCAGCACACGCATTCTCTGAGTAGGAGAACGGAAAATCATATGAAGGGTTATGCAAAACATATTGATGCCGGTAATAATACTGTAAACAATGTAAAGATTATTCCAAAGTCCCGGTGTAAAAGAATAACTCATACCGATATCGGTGAGCTCATAAGTCGCTTGATTTTTTTGAATAATGAAAAAATAAAGAATAATTCCTAAAGAAGAAAAGACTTCAATATAGCGTTGCACCAGTTTACGCACACCGGCGAAATAGCATATCAATAATTGGGCGGTAATCAAATAGCCAAAAGTACCAATCATACCGATGGCACGCCACAGGTAAGCATTATCCGGTATTAGCTGGATAAATACGCCATAAAAACCAAAGCTCCATACAGCACTGAAAAAGCAGAAACCTACGAAAAGACGGTTTTCTTTATATTTCCAATCACTTTTTTTTAGATGGGCAAGTGTAAAATAGAGTGCTAATACAAATCCTGCAAATAAGAGTTGGGGGCAAATACGACTCATTAACATAATCCATCTCCTAACGCCAACGCCTGTTTTAAGTTATCCATTAAAACTTCTTTGGAAACCGGTTTTGCAAGATAAGCAAAAGGATTATATGCGTAACATTCCTGGAGAGCTTCACGGTCTAAAGCACCGGATAAAAGGATAATTGGAATCGGTTTTTTATTCATATTTTTCTGAATCATATTCATAACGCTAGCACCATTATAAAGTGGCATCTGATAATCTAATACGATAACATCTGGGGTATGAGTCAGAAGATAATCCAAAGCCAGTTTTGCAGAATTTATCATAATGACGTTGTAGGTATCCGATAAGAGATTATAAAGCTGTTTCAAATAAGACATATCGTCATCAATCATAAGAACCGTTTTTTTATTGATTTTTGTTTCTTTATCGTGATAAACTTCGTTTATTTTATTAATAAGGACCTCTTTGGAAACCGGTTTGGCAAGATAGCCGTCTACACCCATAATAAAAGAATTTAATATGGTATGCTTGTCTGTTTTACCGGTAACCAAAATAACCGGAACGTTGATACATTTTTCAATGTTTCTAAGTTGTTCCAGAGTGGTAAATCCGTCCATAATTGGCATATCAACATCTAAAAGGATAACATCTACCGGATTTTGCTGAACGAAGTCCAGAGCCTGTCTTCCCCCAAGAACTGTGGATACAGTGGCCACATCTTCTAAATATAAACTCATAGTGTCTAAAGTAAGTTTGTCGTTGTCTACAATTAACACGTTAGGTAACATGTTTTCTGCACCTTCCCATTTTCTGTAATGAATTCTAGTTAATAAGTAACTTTGTGTAAAAGAGTAAAATTGGCTGAAAAATTGACCAATTTCCCCAATTATCGTAATTGTAACATAGGATATTTGAGGTGTGCAAGCAGATACCATAGGAAAGTTGGAAAAATGCATAAATTAACGCTATATTTATATTGACAGTTAGTGAAGTTTACCATAGAATAGTACTAATGACACATGTTTTATATTTCGGAAAAGGAAAGAGAGATTAACTTATGAAAAAACAAAAATTGACTCCAGAACAGTATAAGCGTTCTAACAAAACTATGCTTTTGATTTTGACTATTTGCTATTTGATTTTTGGTGGTGTTGAACTCAGTAACATTATGAAAGCCGGCGATGTTGCCACTATGGCAATCGTACGATGCGTTGTTTATGTGGTAATGATTTTAGTATCAGCACTTTTTGTAAAATTGCTAGGTGAGAAAAAAGCTGGTATGCTTTGTCTGGCATTTGGATTCTTATTTACATACACAGTTCTTGTGTTTGGTAATGGTGCGGGAACTTTGATTATGGCGTTGCCTGCAATTACTGGTTTTATGGTTTACTTAAATGCACCACTGGTGGTGATTGGTTGTGCTTGTGCAGTTATTATTGCTATTGTAAAGAGTGTACTTTGTCAATTGGCTGGCGACAGTGTTTCTTTTGGTTTTGCTAATGTAGCTGTTATGGGTTCCATTGTAGCAACACTCAGTGCTTGGCGTACAGTTGACCTTTTAATTCGCAATAGTAAGGAAAATCAGGCGGCTATCGAAAAAGAAGCAGTTCATCGTGCAGAAGTAGCCACTACCGTTAGTGGTATTGTGGAAAAATTGGATACAGACTTCCATGAAGTTTTAGATAAGCTTGGTAGTATCAATGAATCGATTGATTCCGCACATATGTCTATGGAACAGATTGCAGAAAGCTCAGAAAATACGGCAGAGGCAATTAGCCATCAGGCAGAAATGACAGGTCAGATTCAGGTAAGACTTGAAAATACTAATGAAACAGCAGAACAGGCAAAAGCGGTTACAGACAAGTTGAAAGAAACTGTTGTAAATGGTAAACAAATGGCAGACGACCTTCAGCAGAAATCTGTTTTAGTAGACCAGAATACAGCAAGAATTTCCGAAACCGTAGAATTACTTGTTCAGAATGTGCAGAAGGTATCAAGCATCACAGAGTCTATTTTAAGTATTTCATCTCAGACCAATTTACTTGCTTTGAATGCAAGTATTGAAGCAGCAAGAGCCGGTGAAGCAGGAAAAGGTTTCGCAGTAGTTGCTGACCAGATTAGAACACTTGCAGAAGAAACAAAAGTTTCAACAGAAAAAATTACAGATATTATTAGTGAATTAACTTCAGTTACCAACGAAACACAGGCTGAATTGGAAGCTTCCGTAGAAAGTATAGCAATTCAGAGACAGCGTGTAGAAGAAGTAACAGCAAGCTTTAATACCGTAGAAGAAGGTATGAATGAATTGGAAAGCGGTGTAGACAGCATCAGCAATGAAGTAGAAGAAGTATTAAATGCTAATAAGAAAATTGTAGAAAGTATTTCTACTTTATCTGCCGCATCAGAAGAAGTATTGGCAGGTACACAGATGAGTAAAGAAACCATCGATAGTGCATGTGATGATTTACATAGCTTCTCAGAAACCGTAGAAGGTACTTTTGAACAGTTGCAGATTTTGAAAAATGCATCAGAAGCATAAGGAAAGAACTTGTAAGGAGCCGTTGCAATAGGTAACGGCTCTATTTTTTTTGCGTATATTAAAAGTAAGAGCAAATGTAAGGTATGATAAAATGAGCCATTATACACTATTATCTTTAGAAACACATCTGTTTTTTGCGAGAATCATGAAGGAACACGGACTATTTTTAGAAGCAGGTTTTCCTTGTGTGAATACAGAATGGATACAAAAGGCGGATTGGTTTAAAACACAGTTTGAAGAAGTGCTAAGAGATACCGTGGCACTTAGCAATGGTAGAATCAGTCGAGGGGTAGTTCGCTCTGGAGAATTGGTGACGGAATTTACTTTAGATGCAGAAAAATGTACAGAACACTTAAGCGGCGTAGCCATTGATACCCAAATTACAGAAAGAGAAATGGAGTTACGTCCTGGAAATACGTCTAACGAAAGCAGAGAATTTGTACGAGTGATTCATTTGTTGAATCAAAGAACCCTAGAACTATTAGAAAAGTTCATTTGTTTCAAAGAAGATATATTAAAAGAAGTAAAGACTGGCAACTTATTTAATGCCAATTATCCGCTTCTTATTGAACACATTTTAAGAGAAGCCAAATTGTATCGTGCAACTTTACAGGAATTGCAGGAAAACAGACAGCTGTCTTATCAATGTATTCGGGATACTGAGAAATTCTGGAATCAGATTATGATGGAGCACGCACTTTTTATCCGTGGATTATTAGACCCATCGGAAGAAAAATTGATTGAAACAGCAAATGAGTTTGCTATGGAATATAAGGAACTTTTAGAAAGAGCCAGAAGACAGGATTGTAGGGCTATGGGACTTACAGAGGAAACACTGGAGGAAACCCGTAAATATCGTGATTTCAAAGCTACGGGAACGGAGGGTATCCTAAAATGCGAAATTGCATCAATTATTTTGCCACTGTTGGCAGACCACGTATTGCGTGAAGCCAATCACTATATCAGATTATTGGAAATGGCAGATTAAAAAGCAGGAAGATTGTGCAAATGCACAATCTTTTTTGCGGGATAAATATTGAACAAAAGTACTATTCGCCTTATAATATTTTTGTAGCTATATTGAAAGCAAATAGGTATTTTATGAGGGAAGAAAATGGAAACTATAAAAGAACATAAACTCATGCTTATCTTAAAAAGAATTTTCTTAATTTTGACCACGGCTATATGCTTATATTTTATTCTAGGTCAGATTTTCCTTTCTTATGAACGAAAAGAAGAAGACAGTAATTATCGCACTTATTCAGACGGCTGGATTTGGGTCAAGGAAGATGGAACGAAAGAAGAACTTCAAATTCCGGGCAAATGTAAAGCGGAACGAAATGAATTAATTGTGGTGGAGAACACGCTACCAGAAGATGTGGAAGATAACGTGTATTTGTGTGTTCGTAGTTCTAAACAGGAAATGAAAATTTACATAGATGGTGTGCTAAGGCAGGAATATACAACGAAGGACACCAGACTTTTTGGTAAAGTCAGTGCTGTGGCGTGGGTCTTCATTGAATTACAGTCAGAAGACGCTGGCAAAGAAATTCGTATGGAAATTCAGACAGATTCCTCGTATAGTGGGGTGTTCCATGACATTCATTATGGAGATAAATGGGCAATCTGGAGTGAATTTTTTAAAGGAAATGGTATAGAACTGATTATTGGTTTATTTATGCTTGTCTTAGGTGTGGCTACGATTGTCATTAGCTTTGCCTTAAAAACCAGTTATAAAAAGAACATTGAAATGGAGTATTTAGGCTGGGGCGTGTTTTTGGCTGCCATTTGGATACTGGCCAACTCTGTGTTCCGACAGGTGCTATTTCCAAGCGTTTCCGTCATCAGTGATATTGCATTTTTTATGGTAATGCTTCTGGCCATTCCGTTTATGCTGTACCTAAATGGTGTGCAAAAAGAAAGATATTGGAAAGCGTATAGTGTGGCTATTTTATTGAATATAGTAGATACCATTGTTTGTACGATTTTGCACGTAACAAACTTGGTGGATTTTTCTGATACGATTAAATATATGGGTATGATTGCCGGACTTTCTATTGTGCTTATGGCATTTACTCTGATTCGAGACATTTTTATTGGAAAGATTAAAGAGTATAGACTGGTAGCTATTGGTATCGCCTGTATTTGTTTGGCATCAGTTATTCAGCTTGTCATTTACTTTAGATGGACGAATCAGTTTAGTGGTTCGGTCATTGCGGTAGGACTTGTATTCGTGCTCATTATTTCCTTTATTAACACAATGAAGGATGTACTAAATACAGAAAGAGAAAAGCAAAAGGCAGTTATGTCGAATGAGGCAAAGAGTAAATTCCTTGCGAATATGTCCCACGAAATTCGTACTCCAATCAATGCGGTTTTAGGTATGGACGCTATGATTTTAAGAGAGTGTAAAGATGAAAGTATTAGAGAATACGCATTGAATATTCAAAATGCAGGACAAACTCTACTGAGTCTGATTAATGATATTTTGGACTTTTCAAAAATTGAATCCGGAAAAATGGAAATTATTCCAGTAGAATATGACTTTAGCAGTATGATACATGATGTAGTCAATATGATTATGATGAAAGCTGAAGATAAGGGACTTGAAATGAAGGTTTCGGTAGAAAAAACTTTGCCATTTCGAGTATATGGAGACGAAGTTCGTATTAGGCAAATCCTGATTAATCTTTTGACCAATGCTGTAAAATATACAAAAGAAGGCGGTTTTAGTCTAAGTGTTGGTGGAAAAATGGAAGGCGAGGACGTTGTACTCGATTTTGCAGTAGTAGACACCGGCATTGGAATTAAGCCGGAAGATATCAAAAAATTATTTGCTCGCTTTGAAAGAATTGAAGAAGATAGAAATCGCAATATTGAAGGCACAGGGCTTGGAATGAGCATTACAATGCAACTTCTAAAGCTTATGAATAGCGAATTAAAGGTAGAAAGCGAATATGGAGTAGGCTCCAAATTTTTCTTTACCTTAAGACAAAGAGTTATTAATGCTGAGCCCATTGGGGATTTGGAAGAACGTATTAAAAAAATGCCTTCAGAATATAAATATTCCGTTTCCTTTGTTGCTCCAAAGGCAAAAGTGCTGGTGGTAGATGATAATTTGATGAACCGAAAAGTATTTATGAGCCTTTTAAAACAGACCAAGATTCAAATTGATGAGACGGAAAGTGGAAAAGAGTGTCTTACACTCGTTGGGGAAAACCATTATGATATCATATTCCTTGACCATATGATGCCAGAAATGGACGGCGTGGAAACCCTGCACCATATGAAAGAATTGGAGGATTATCCTTGTAAGAATACACCTGTTGTGGCACTGACAGCCAATGCCATTCAAGGAGCAAAAGAGATGTATTTACGGGAAGGCTTTGATGATTTCCTATCCAAACCAATTCAGCCGGAAAAACTGGAAAAAATGATTGTTAATCTGCTACCAGAAGACCTGGTTATGTATGAAACAAGTGAAAAAGAGAACACGTTAGAAGAAAAAACGAAGATATTACATTACCAGATATCGAAGGAATCGACTGGAATAGTGCCTTGTTACATATTCCGGATAAAGAAATGCTGTTGGATTCTGTATACGATTTCTATTCTACAATGAAGGGTGAAGCAGATTATTTGCAAAAGTGTTACGAACAACTTGACAGGGGCGAGGAAAACCTAGACAATTATCGTATTAAGGTACACGCAATGAAAAGTTCGTCTGCTCTCATTGGTGCTAATGGGTTAAGCGAAATGGCAAAAACCCTGGAGTTTGCCGCAAAAGATGGAGATAAAGAGACTATTTATCGCCTGACAGAAGAATTTTTGGAAACTTGGCGTAGCTATAAAGAAAAATTATCTGTTTGTATCAAAGAAGAAGAAAAAACGGAAATTCAGAATATGTCGTTGGTGACAGAAAAGCTACAGCTTTTGCAGGAAGCTATGGAAAATATGGACGTTGATATGGCAGATGATTTGATGAAAGAATTACGCCAGTATCAATATGAAGAAACTCTTGGAGAAAAAATAGAGAATCTTGCCACTGCAGTAGTTAACCTGGACTCAGACAGTGTGGCAGAAATTGTAGATGAAATTTTGAGTCAGATATAAGGAGGATAATATGTATCGAATTTTAATACTTGGTAAATTGGACAGAATAGCAGAAGAACTGTATAAATGTCTGAATCGTTCCTACCGTGTACAATTTTGCACGGATACAAATGAAACGATGCAAAATATGATGCGAATTGTAAAACCGGATATGGTAATGATTAATGCCGCAGAACAAGGGGACATAGGAGAAAATGTATTTGAATTTTTACATAACTTTTATTTACATCTTCCGGTTGTTGTGGTGGGAAAAAAGGAAAATTGTGATTGCTATAACTAATATTACAATGGCGATAATGTCATTCCAATGTACCGCCCGGTGAGTACTAGCGTTGTTTTAGAACAGTGTGCTAAGATTTTAGCAGAAGGCAGATATGTGGAACAAAGTGCTCCAAAAGAAGAAGTAAAGGCAAAACATATTTTAATTGTAGATGACAGTGCAGTAACCCTTCGTAGCGTAAAATCTTTATTAGATAAAAAATATCGAGTATCCGTAGCTACTTCTGGAGAAATGGCCATTAAGTCTATGCAAAGAAATCTTCCGGATATGGTTTTATTGGACTATGAGATGCCAGGGTGCGACGGAAAAGAAACCCTTGAAATGATTCGTAGCGATGAGGCATTAAAAGATATTCCGGTAATGTTCTTGACAGGTGTTGCAGATAAACAGCATATTGCAGCTGTTTTGCAGCTTAACCCGGTAGGATATTTGTTAAAACCACCAGAAAAGGAAAAATTATTAGAGGCTATTGAAGAAGTCTTAAATGGCGATGGAAGTAGCTTGATATACAAGATATAGAATTGCGGATATTTTATTGACAATATCTTTGGGAAAAGATAGAATAAAAGAGGATTTTGATTGATTATTCGGGAGGAAAAAACGTGGACGGAAATTTTAATAACCAAAACACAAATGGTCAGGGTTATCAACAGCCAGGTTATCAACAGCCAGGTTATCAGACACCTTATCAGCCAATGGGCTTTCAGCCACTTAAAACAAACAGAGGACTTTGGAAGACCATTCTTCTAAATCTGGTTACTTGTGGTATTTATGGGATTATATTTTACTCATCAGTAGGTGAAAATATCAACCAGATAGCCTCAAGACGTGATGGAAAGAATACCTTACATTATTGTTTAGTATACTTCTTATTAGGTCCTATTACTTGTGAGATTTTCTCAATCGTTTGGTTACATAGTCTTTCCAATCGTATCGGTGACGAAGCTCGTGCAAGAGGTATTGCAACCGACTTTGGTGCATCGACATACTGGTTGTGGAATGTTCTTGGTTCACTGATTATTGTAGGTCCATTTATTTACTTACATAAATTATGTAAAACAATGAATGCACTTTGTGAAAACTATAATAGAATGGGAATCTAATTATTGACAATGATGAAAATAGATAGAGTGTGTCGTAAGATGCACTCTATTTTATTTTCACATTATGGTCCCATAAAATAGAGGGAAAATATGATACTAAAAAATGGAAAGATATTTGGGGAAGACAGAGTCTTTCATTGTGGCAATATTACTGTTTTGAATGAAAAAATTGTGCAAATTGAATATTTTGATGACAAAATAAAAGAAAAAAAAGTGACAGTAGAAGAAAGCGTTCTTAATACGGAAGAAGTGCTTGATTGCACGGATATGTATGTAGTGCCGGGATTTGTAGATATTCATTTTCACGGTTGTATCGGATATGATTTTAGCGATGCTTCTTTTTTGGCAATTCACAAAATTTATGAATATCAGCTTCAAAATGGAATAACAAGTATTGTTCCAGCGACGATGACACTTTCAAAAGAAGAACTAAAGAAGATTTTTCAAATAGCCGGAAAATACGACGAAGAAAATAAAGGTGTGCTTTCGGGCATTACTATGGAAGGTCCTTTTTTATCAAAGGAAAAAAAAGGGGCACAAAAGGAAGAATATCTTTTGGAGCCGGATTATGAATTTTTTCGGAAAATGAATGATTTATGTAACCATTTAATTAAACAGGTAGCCATAGCTCCGGAAAAGGATGAAGACTTTTCGTTTATAAAGAAAGCCTCCAAAGATACTGTGGTTTCTTTGGCACATAGTATGGCAGACTATGAAAGGGCTGGGCAAGCCTTTCAAAATGGTGCAAGTCACGTAACCCACTTATTCAACGGTATGCAGCCTTTTTCCCATAGAGAGCCTGGAATTGTGGGTGCAGCTTTGGATGAGAAAAACGTATATGTGGAATTGATTTGCGATGGAATACACCTGCATCCTGCTATGGTTCGTGGAATGTTTTCACTCTTTGGGGCAGAACGCATTTGTATGATTAGCGACAGCATTCGGGCAACGGGAATGCCGGAAGGACAATATACGCTAGGCGGACAGGAGGTCTTTGTAAAAGAAAAGGTGGCAAGACTGAAAGACGGCACGATTGCCGGAAGTATTTGTAATTTGTATGAATGTTTCAAAGAAGCAGTTTTGCATATGCATATTCCGTTAGAGGAGGCAATTACTTCCTGCACCATAACCCCGGCAAAATCTTTAGGATTAGAAAAAGAGTGTGGTGTACTTTTAGAAAATAGAAAAGCAGATATTTTGATTTTGGATAGCAACCTAGACATCAAATATGTTTTCAAAAATGGTCACTTATAATAAAAACTCCCGTTACAATTTCTCTACGCAATAGGGAATTTGTAACGGGAACTTATTTTTATAATAGAGTATTTCTTTTATACAGTTGGTAACTTCGCCAGTGCTTTTTCAATTTCCTCGTCAGTTGGAATATAGTCACCCATCGTATTATCGTTAAACTTCTGGTAGGCATACATATCAAAGTATCCTGTACCTGTTAAACCAAATACAATATTCTTTTCTTCACCGGTTTCCTTGCATTTTAAGGCTTCATCGATAGCAACTTTAATGGCGTGGCTACTTTCTGGAGCTGGTAAAATACCTTCTACTCTGGCAAATTCCACAGCAGCTTTGAATACTTCTGTCTGTTCCACACTTCTGGCTTCCATCAAGCCCTGGTCATAAATTTCAGAAACCACAGAACTCATACCGTGGTAACGAAGACCGCCTGCATGACTTGCAGATGGCATAAAACCACTGCCTAAAGTATACATTTTAGAAAGCGGACAAACTTTTCCGGTATCACAAAAATCATAAGCGTATTTACCGCGAGTTAAACTTGGGCAGGAAGCAGGTTCTACTGCAATAATCTTGTAGTCAGCTTCGCCACGAACCATTTCGCCAACGAATGGAGAAATTAAACCGCCAAGGTTAGAACCACCGCCGGCACAGCCGATAATAATATCTGCTTTTACGCCATATTTGTCTAAAGCGGCTTTGGTTTCCAAACCGATAATTGACTGATGTAACATAACCTGTGATAATACAGAGCCTAACACATATCTGTATCCTTCCTGACTGGTAGCGGCTTCTACTGCTTCGGAAATAGCACAGCCAAGACTTCCTGTTGTACCAGGGAATTCTTCGTTGATTTTTCGACCAACACTGGTTTCCATAGATGGTGAAGGAGTTACCTTTGCACCATATGTACGCATAACTTCGCGGCGGAAAGGCTTCTGTTCATAAGAACACTTCACCATATATACCTGACAATCCATATCGAAGTAGGAACAAGCCATAGATAAGGCTGTACCCCACTGACCAGCACCGGTCTCTGTTGTAACACCCTTAAGGCCCTGCTGTTTTGCGTAGTAAGCCTGAGCGATGGCAGAGTTTAATTTGTGGCTGCCAGAGGTGTTGTTTCCTTCAAATTTGTAATAAATATGTGCAGGTGTACCTAATTTTTTTTCTAAGCAATATGCACGTACCAATGGAGAAGGACGATACATTTTGTAAAAATCACGAATTTCTACTGGAATATCAAAATAAGGAGTTGTATCATCTAATTCCTGTTTTGCAAGTTCCGTACAGAAAATATTAGACAATTCTTCTACGGTAACAGGTTTATGAGTTTCTGGATTTAAAAGTGGTGCCGGTTTCTTTTTCATATCGGCACGAACGTTGTACCACTGTTTTGGCATTTCACTTTCTTCTAAGTAAATTTTGTAAGGGATTTCCTTTTGCATAACAAATAACCTCTCTTGTTTTTAAACATAAGATAAATATAATCGGAAATTCAAGGATTGTAAACAGTTTTTGTGTTTATCTTTTGAAAAGAAACGATTATAATGGACTTATATATCGAGGAAGGAAAGAAAAAATGGAAGTTACAAGACTCTATCCAGAGTGCATCAAATGTCTTTTGAGTAAACAATTAGAAAGATGTCCTAAAGATGCAAAAATGGATAAGCAAATCGAATACATTCAAAAAGTACTACGTCTGGTAGCAGATGCACCCAAAAGTACAAGTGCACCAGTATTGGTAAGGGATATGTATGATTTGCAAAAAGAAATGTTTGGAATTTATGCAGATTATACAAAGATTAAGTCGCATTTTAATCAAATTATGCTAGGTATGGAAGAGACCCTTTGGGACAAGCTTATTCGTGCAAAAGAGCCTTTAAAAATGGCTATTCAATATGCAATGATAGGCAACTATATCGACTTTGCTGCTTTAAAAGATGTGAAGGAAGATACGCTTATGGAGTTTTTAGAAAAAGCTCCTAATGAAAAAGTTGAGGAAAGGGAGTTACTTTCTTTACAAAAAGAATTGGAAGATGCTAAAGAACTGGTGTACTTATTAGATAATTGTGGAGAAATTGTTATAGATAAGCTGTTTATGAGACTAATAAAAGAGCTTTATCCCCAAATACATATTACCGCCTTTGTTAGAGGGGGTCTTGTGATGAATGATGCCACTAAAGAAGATGCCCTAGAAGTGGGACTTAAAGACGTAGCAACAGTTTTGGAAAATGGCTCTAACATTGCAGGAACAAGTCTTGAAAAAATTAGTCAAAAAGCTAGAGACGTTTTAGATAGTGCAGATGTCATTATTGCTAAGGGACAAGGTAATTTTGAGACCTTGCATCAGTGTGGAAAAAATATTTACTATATTTTCATGTGCAAATGTCAGATGTTTGTAAACCGATTTTCCCTTCCGCAGTTTTCAGGGGTTTTGGTGAACGAAAAACATATATAAAAGAGGTTATAAAGTAGGAGTGAAGGTATGTATAAGCTACAAATAGGTTGTCTGATTATTTTGATTTTTATATCAATTATGTACTTTTTTGCCAATAAGAAAAAAAGTCGAGCCCACACCTTGTTTGGTGGGATATTAGTGGTTTCTTGTTTGCAAATTGTATTTGACATTGCCAGTGTATACACGGTAAATCATTTAGAAACAGTATCGCCTGTACTCAACCGCGTGATTCACCAGTTCTATATGGGCTTTCTGATAACGATGTTCTGCCTGATTTATGTATATTGCGTGGCTTTAGTAGAAGAAAAAATCAAGACCCACTTTAAAGTATCTAAAATTGCAACCACAGTTTTGGTTCTCTCTTTTATAGGACTTATCACTTTACCACTAGATTATATTGAAAATCCTATTACCAATTATTCCTATGGGCCTGTGGCATATGTGGCATATGCAAGTGTGGCAGTTTATACAAGTTTGACGATGTTTGTTATGATTCGCTACTGGAGAAAAATGGAATATAAGCAAAAGACTGCCATTGCCATAGCGGTAATCACAGAAACCGTTGTCTTTATATATCAGGCTGCCATACCTACCTCCTTAGTTTCTAGTTTAGGAGTTGCGATTGTGAATTTAGGTATTTTCTTATCGGTGGAAAGTCCTGATGCAATTTTGATTGAGAAACTCAATGAAGAAAAAAAGCGTGCAGATGCGGCGAATCATGCGAAAACTACCTTTATTGCCAATATGAGTCACGAGATTCGGACTCCAATTAACTCGGTGCTTGGTATGAACGAGATGATTATGCGAGAGAGCAAAGAGCAAAACATCAGACAATATGCCAGTGATATTCAGGCATCAGCACAGGCACTTCTTGGCATTATTAACGATATTTTGGATATTGCTAAAATTGAAACGGGAAAAATGGAGATTATTCCGATGTCCTATAACTTCCGTGATTTTTTATATAACGTTGTCAATATGATGACCATAAAGGCACAAAGCAAAGATTTAGAGCTGGAAGTTATAGTCGATGAATCGTTACCCAATTTACTGGAGGGTGATGATATCCGAATCCGCCAGATTGTTGTGAATTTGTTAAATAATGCAATTAAATATACTCATACAGGTAAAGTCACCTTAAGTGTGACAAAAGAAATATGGGAAAATAGTATTGTTTCTATCAAATTTTTAATAAAAGATACTGGAATTGGCATTAAGGAAGAAGATATTCAAAAACTGTTTGTTGCTTTTGAACGTATTGAGGAAAAGAGAAATCGTAATATTGAAGGTACTGGACTTGGAATCAATATTTGTGTGCAACTGCTTGAAATGATGGATTCATCTTTACAGGTAGAAAGCGAGTATGGAAAAGGCTCAACGTTCTCCTTCGTTTTGAGGCAAAAGGTACTTTCAGAAGAAGTAGTGGGCGAATTTGATATCCAAAAGAAACGAAAGCTGGAGCTTTCCAAATATCAGGCAGTTTTTACGGCACCAGATGCTAAAGTATTGGTGGTTGATGATAATGCGATGAACCGCAAGGTATTTTGCAATCTATTAAAACAGACGAAAATTCAGGTGGACGAGGCAAATGGCGGAGAAGCTTGTCTAAAACTTGTGAAAGAAAAACATTATGATTTAATTTTTATGGACCATATGATGCCGGGAATGGACGGAATTGAAACATTTCACGCTATGCGGAAAATGCCGGAAAATTTATGCCAGGATACACCGGTCATAATTTTGACCGCTAATGCCGTTATTGGAGCAAAAGAAAATTATTTAAAGAAAGGTTTTGATGCTTTCTTATCCAAACCTGTAGAGCCAAATAAATTGGAAAAAATGATTTATGAAATGTTGCCAAAAGATTTAGTAAAAGAAGGTTATGTAAACCAAAAAGAAATAGAAGCCGCATCCATGCCTCAGGAAACCATAGAATTTCCAATCATTGATGGGGTGGATTTTTCCTATGGAAGACTCCATTTCCCAGAGGATAAGGATTTACTGGAGTCCTTCCGCTTGTTCTATCAGATGTTAGAAAGTGAAGCTAAAACGTTGGAAGGCTACTATGACAATATGGAGGATGTGGAAAACAAAAATAGTTATCGTATTCAAGTACATAGTATGAAAAATTCGGCAGCCACTATCGGTATTATCAGTTTATCAGGAATGGCGAAGGTTCTAGAAGATGCTGCCAGAAATGAGCAAAGGGATATTTTGTATGCTATGACTCCCATTTTTTTAGAAAAGTGGCGTGAATATAAGGAAAAACTTCAAATTTTGTTTGCGAAGGAAAGAATGAGTTTAAAACAATGTGATTAAAGAGACATTGATAGAATTACTGAATCAGTTAAAAGAAGCCACAGAGAATTTTGATATTTCTGAAATGGATCATCTTATGGCTTCTCTCAATGAGTATCAGTACACAGAAGCTTTAACAGAAAAAATGGAGCAATTATCCGCTTTTGTCAGTCAGTTTGATATTGATAATACCTTAAATATGATTGCAGAAATAGAAATAGCTTTATGAGGGCTCTTGAAAAAGAGCAAGTGATGGTGGATTATAACTAAAACACATAAACAATAGCGTTAGAAGAATCAGTGCAATCGTTAAGGCAAGGGAGTAGTCCAGTTTTTTTACGGATAGGGTAGTCTTATACAAATAAGAAAAGGCAAGCAGGACGCATAAATAAAAAATGGCAATATCAATAAAGGTTACGTTAAAGCCTAGGATACCGGAATAAGTATAGAAAAAAACAGGTATTAGGAACGTACCAAGAAAAATAGCTTTTGGAAAAGCATATACAATACAAGGCTCATTATTTCGTTTAATAAAACATAACAGGATATAGCAGATAAGTGAGGGAAAGAAGAACAACTTCATATGCTCCCAAGTGGACTCACTTACCGGAAAAAATAAGCCTACGAAATGATTGTTGCCACTCCATTCATAGAAAAAATGTCCTAAAGTACCAAAAACGGATACAAATAATGCACTGAATAAAGTGCAAATTAAAATACGTTTTTTCATAAAAACTCCTTGAAGTTGTATATTTTTTTAGGTATATTTTATGTGATAAAAAGCAAAATATTCAGAATGCGAGGCTACATTATGACAGAACAGGAAAAGATGATAAATGGAAAAATTTATGATAGTTCGGATTCTCTTTTAGCTATGCAAAGAAAAGCAGCTCATAAATTGTGTTTGGATTATAACAATTTATATGAAGATAAAGAACAGGAAAGAAATGAAATTTTGGACAAACTTGTACCAAACAAAGGAAAGAATTTATACTTACAAGGTCCGATTCAGTTTGATTATGGCATTTATACTACCTTTGGTAATAATTGTTATGCCAATTTTCATCTCACAGTTTTAGACTGTGCACCTGTAACCATTGGAGATAACGTATTTTTTGGACCAAATTGCTCTTTAATGACACCGGTTCACCCGTATCTTGCAAATGAACGTAATTTACGTGTCAAAGAAGATGGTACATTATACGACTTAGAGTATGCGAAACCAATTAAAATTGGAAATGATTGCTGGATAGCCTCCAATGTTACGGTATGTGGTGGTGTAACCATTGGAGATGGCTGTGTGATTGGGGCTGGAAGTGTTGTGACAAAGGACATTCCAGCAGGAGTTTTGGCAGCAGGTAATCCGTGTAGGGTGATTCGTCCTATTACAGAAGAAGATTCTATTGAATTAAAAGAGAATTTGTTTTAAAATAGAGAGTGGTATCAATAAAGGTCTAAAGTTAGGGAGAGAAAACTATGGGATTTTTAGAGAATTTAGTTAAAAAACAGGTTAGACGAGTTGTTTCGGAAGCTGTGGAAGATGCCGTGGATAATACACTTGGTTCGGCACTGAGAAATGCCTTTGGTACAAATGGTACAGAGGGAACTCAAAATTTTAGTTCCAGCTCGGCAACTGTTTCTCATACAACGACAACTACGAAAAAGACAGGTAATAAAGGTAGTGGTGAAAAGGTATTGAGACAGCGTCTGGAAGAAGTTTTTGCAGAAGAATGGAGCGGATATACCGTACAGCAGGATTTAATGTCTGGGGTAACCGGTGCCAGAAATTATAGCTATGGCCTTTATTTGAATGGAGTTCCAAAGGCGATGATTATGATTATTACAAGCAATAGTCATCATAACAAAAAGGAAGACCGTTTAGCAGCACAGGCAAGTGCTTCTTATGGTGTTCCATATATGGATTTCTATTCACACCTTCCAAATGAAAAAGAATATATTTCTAAGCGTTTAAAAGAAAATATTCAGTAAATTTAGATATTCAGTTTATTTATATATAAAAAGAAAGAGAAACGTAACGAATGTTGCACCCGCGAGGGGTGAAGCGTATTCTATACAAAGATTTTGCGGGTAATTGGAATGCGTTCAGCCTGGTGTCATAAAGCACAGCTATATGACTTTCAAAGCATTTTCTCTTTCTTTTTTTATTTCTAGTTAGGTTTTGAGGAAAAACGATGGATACAGACAGCAAAAATTCTCTTATACAGGCACTTACCCGAAAAGAAGAATGGTTCAATTTTTTGAATGATAAAATAGAACGCCAACATATAAGCAAAAAGGAATTGGAATTATTTCAAGCCTATATGGATGCAGAAAAATATTTGGAAGTGGCAAAGCAGATAGAAGAAGGAAGCTTTCCCACAGAGTATGCAACCAAAAAGTTTATTAACAAGTCTGGCACAAAGAAAAAACGTGTGGTCTATTCTTTTTCGGAGGAAACAAATATAACGCTAAAGTTTATTGCTTACTACTTACATAAGTATGATGACTTTTTTGAAAGTAATTGTTATGCTTTTCGAAAAAATCATGGAGTAAAGCAAGCATTATGTAAACTTAAAGGCAATAGAAAGTTTACGCATATGTATTGCTATAAGGCGGACATACACGATTATTTTAATTCCATTGATGTGTCTAAGTTACTGGAAAAAATGCAGTTTATCAAAGAAGATGATAGTTTTTTGTATCAAATCTTTGAAAAACTTCTTTTAGAGAAAAAAGTACAGTTTGAAGGGAATATCATTATGGAAGAACACGGAGCTATGGCAGGAATTCCGGTAGCACCGTTTTTTGCCAATGTTTATTTGCAAAGCGTGGATTCCTTATTTGCTAAGGAAAAGATAGAGTATTTTCGGTATTCTGACGATGTTTTGATTTTTGCAGATACGATGGAAGAATTAGAAAAATATCAGATATTATTTTTAGAACAATTAAAGGCACATAAATTAGCCATAAATCCATCCAAAATTTCTATAAAAAGCCCGGGAGAAAAGATAGATTTTTTAGGATTTTCCTACCAGAATGGGCAGTTGGATTTGTCAGATAATACAAAACAAAAAATCAAAGGCAAGATAAAAAGAAAAGCAGACGCCCTGCGTCGTTGGCAGAGAAAAAAAGGTCTTTCCACAGAAAAAGCCGCCATTGGCTTCATTCACGCTATGAATAAAAAATTTTTTGGGTATGAGGAGGAGAGCGAATTTACTTGGGAAAGATGGTTCTTCCCTAATTTGACTGTGACAGAGGGATTAAAAGAAATTGATAGTTATATGCAGCAATATATCAGATATTGTGTAACGGGACGACATTATAAGGGAAATTACCGAATTACTTATGAACAGATGAAAGAGTGGGGGTATGAGAACCTGGTTCATGCCTATTATAAGTGGCATAAAAAGGAAGTCTTGGAAGAAAGCCTGCCGGTAAAATAAATGAGGTGCTACCTAAAATTAGGTAGCACCTCGTCTTTTCAAATTATCTATTTAAGATTAATTTTGTTAATTCAACAGGGTCAACGATTTTGCCATCTTTATAAACACGCATATTACCTGAAGCGATTTCGTCAATTAAGATAACTTCGTTGTTGTTGTAACCAAATTCAAATTTGATGTCCCATAAATCAAGTCCGATAGATTTTAAATCATCAGAAACGATTTTTGTAATTTTTAAAGTCTGTTCCTTCATACTCTGGAACATTTCTGGTGTCATAATACCAAGAGCAGCAAGACCTTCGCTTGTAACAAGTGGATCGCCTAAAGCATCGTTTTTGAAAGTACATTCTACATAGCCACCTTCTAAAACTGTACCATCTTCCATATATTCGCCATATCTACGGATAAAGCTTCCTGTTGCAACCTGACGGCAGATAACTTCAAGGCCGTGACCAAATACAGTTGCTGGAAGAACTTCCATAGTAGCATTTTCAACATCAGCACTTACATAGTGTGTTTTGATTCCAGCTTCTTTTAATAATTCAAAGTAGTGGATAGAAGTCTGTAAATTAGCTTTACCAATACCTTCGATTGTTAATCCGACGCTGTTTTCACCTGGATCGAAAACGCCGTCTTTTCCTGTGCAGTCGTCTTTGAATTTCAACATTACGTTGCCATTGTCAAGCTTATACACATTTTTTGTTTTTCCTTCATAGATCTTTTCCATTGTGATTTTTCTCCTTCCGAGTAAGCCTAATCATCAAAATTAATACAAACCTACTTTACCACAAAAATTTTTATCCTTCAATTCGTAAATATGATATAATTTTGAGTAGATTAAAAAGGATTTTTAGTAAAAAAAGAAAAGAGTATGTAAAACGATGATATTTGTAGAAGCAAAAGAAGGCGATGTGAAAGAAATCAGACAGTTATATAAAAGTGCCATTGGTAGTGAGGGGTGCACCTGGAGTGAAGAATATCCAGGGATAGAACATACCGAGGGTGATTTAAAAAGGCATGGATTATTTTGCCTGAAAGCTGAGAACGGAGAAGTTATTGGAGCAATTTCCATTGATGATGATGAATTAGTAGAAAATTTACCCTTTTTTCATAGGGATGGAGCTGAGCTTGCCAGATTGGTGGTAAAAGAAAGCTATCAAAATCAGGGAATTGCGGGAAAACTTCTGGAATACGCGATGGAAATATTGCGGGAGAGAGGTTATACTTACGTGCATTTTTTAGTAAGTAAATATCATAAAAAGGCACTAAGAGCTTATGAAAAATTGCACTTTCACAAGGTGGGGGAAACAGATTTATATGAGGGCCAGTGGTGGTGTTATGAAAAACCGCTTAAAAGCCTGTAAACTTGGGAAAGACGCTTGAACATATAGCAGGGAAAGTTTATAATTAGGGTATAGGTATTTTCTTAGAAGAAATGGGGAGTAAATATGGAGGAAAAACGCAAGGGGTTATTGTATCGTTTGTATGAAAGAATGAATAATTCGAAGCTACTTTTGTGTATTAGAAGCAGTTTGATTATGCTGATTCCGGTTTTGGTGATTGGGTCTATGGCACTTATGCTTAAGTCTTTGCCAATCGAAGCTTATCAGCAATTTATTCAGTCTTTTGGTGGCGGGATTTTGGAGAATTTTCTAAATCTCATATATGCAGCTACGTTTCATGTTTTGTCTTTGTATGTGACGCTTAGTGTGGCTATTTGTTATACCCAGCAGATAGCAGGCGATAATAAGCACACATTAGGACCAGTGGTTTCATCTTTAGTAGCTTTTGTCATTATGAGCGGCACTCTGGATAATGGGGTAAATCTGGACACGTGGAATGCATCCGGAATGTTCACTGCGGTTGTGAGTTCACTTTTGGCGTCCTATTGTTATGATATTATTAGTAAAAAGATGAAGAAGACCATTCGTCTGTTTACAGAGGGCGATGACGAAATTTTTAGGAATACGTTAGGTTCTTTATTGCCAACGGCTATTGTGGCGATTTTGGCAGCAGCATTTAATGCTTTGGTAATGTTGTGTTTTGATGGCAACAATTTGCAGATGGTATTTGAATACTATTTAATCCAGCTCTTTGACAATATGGGCAGAAATATGGGAACAGTGGTGCTGTTTGAATTTTTGACACAGCTTATGTGGTTTTTTGGAATTCACGGCAACAATGTGTTAGAGCCCGTTTGTGAAAATATCTTTGAACCGGCTATGGATAGGAATCAGGAACTTTTAGAACAGGGGTTAGCAGCAACAGAAATTTACAGTAAGACTTTCTTAGACACCTTTGTTTTAATGGGTGGAAGCGGTTGCGTAATGTGTCTTTTAGTAGCAATTTTAGTATTCAGTAAAAGACGTAATAATAGAAAATTAGCGAAAATTGCAGCCATTCCGGGATTTTTCAATATTAGTGAAATGATTACTTTTGGGTTGCCGATTGTGTTTAATCCGATTTTCTTTATCCCATATTTATTAACACCAATAGTTTTGGCACTGATAAGTTCTTTGGCAATTCAAATTGGACTTGTGCCGATACCAATACATCACGTGGAGTGGACAACACCGGTTTTATGGAGTGGATATGCCGCCACCGGTTCTATTGCAGGAAGCATTTTGCAGATTGTCAACCTGGTTATTGGTACTTTGATTTATGCACCATTTGTTCGCATTTTTGATAAGCAGTTAGTACAAAATGCCAATACAAAAATGGATAAACTGGTTGATATTATGAAGCGAAGTGAGGAGACAAGAGAGCCGGTAAAATTATTATCTTTAAGAGATGACAGTGGTATGGTGGCTAGACATCTGGCGGAGGATTTGGATTTTCAGTTGATTCAGAAAAAACCGATTTTGTATTTCCAGCCACAGTACAATCACAAAGGAGAATGTATTGGTGCAGAAGCTTTGTTAAGATGGAAACACAGTGCGTATGGAATGATTTATCCGCCATTAGTCATTCAGATTGCAGAGGAATCCGACAAGCTTATTGCCTTGGAAAAGAATATTTTTGAAACGATAATGGAAGCAATGCCGCAATTACTCCATATCTTTGGAGAAAATGCGAAAATTTCCATCAACGTAACGGGAACCACCATCCAGTCCAAAGAGTTTGAAACTTTCTTAATTGGACTTGGTGAAAAATATGCCAAATACAAGGAAAGAATTGTTATTGAGATAACGGAGCAGGCGGCACTTTCTATTAAAGAGGAATTGATTAAACGATTGACAAGAATTAGTCAGGCAGGATTCAGGTTTGCCATTGATGATTTTTCAATGGGAAGTACATCTATCAAATATTTACAGACAAACTTGTTTACATTAATTAAGTTAGATGGTTCTATGACCAGGTCTATTTTGGGCAATATTCGTTCCAAAGAAATCGTGGCTTCTATTACCAAGTTGTCGAAGGATTTGGGAATCGATGTTTTGGCAGAATATGTTGAGACAGAGGAGCAAAGAGCCGTACTGGAAGAAGTGGGTTGTTATCTGTATCAAGGATATTTATACAGCCCGGCAGTTCCGATGGAAAAATTGGAAGTTTCGAAAAAATAAGTGGCGAAATATATAAAAATGTTACATAATGGGTATGCACGGTTTTTTGTGCATACCCATTTAGAATAAAAATAGGAGGATTTTATGAAAATAAAGTTAGGAAAATTTAATTTGATAGGATATGTGTGCCTTGTGGTTGCATTTTTAATTAATTTTTATCTTTCATTACCAGCAATGAACATTCATAGCAATGGATTTTGGGCACAACTTATTGTGTTTTTAGCATTGGGCGTCGTGTTTTCTTTTCCTTTTGGTAAAAAAAACTGGCCCATTGACTTTTCTATCAAAAAGATGTCAGTTTTGACAAAAGTTTTAGGAGGAGGAGTATGTATTTGTGTTTTGGTATTACTTTTGGGTAATTTGATTTCCTCTCCTCTTTTCAATGCAAAAAGATATGCAAGCTTGATTACTGTTGAGACCAGTCATTTTGAAGAAGATATTCCGGAAAGCGAAAATATTAATGATATTGCACTGATGGATACTGCCAGTGCCCAGATTATCGGAGAAAGAGCGATTGGTACTCTGGCAGATGTGGTCAGTCAGTATGTGGTAAGTGATGAATATACTACGTTTGATTACAATGGAAAACCAATGAAAATCGCCACATTAGAATATGCAGATTGGTTTAAATGGTTTAATAACCGTAAAGAAGGTATTCCGGGTTATGTTTTGGTAGACCCTGTTGCCAATGAGGCAGAATACGTGGAACTTGAAAGCCCTATCAAATATACTTCTTCCGGTCACTTTGGTGATAATTTGCAAAGACATCTTCGTTTTCAGTATCCGACAGCAATTTTTGAAGGCTATTATTTAGAGCTGGATAACGAAGGAAAACCTTATTATATTTGTCCGACTTTAACCGCGAAAATTGGTTTGTTTGGAGGTAAGGACGTAGAAGGTGTTGTTATCTGTGACCCAACCAGTGGAGAAAGTGAATATTATGATGTAGAGAATGTACCTGCTTGGGTAGATAGAGTGTATGATGGCACGTTGGTACAGGAAAAATATGATTGGTACGGAATGTATTCAGGTGGTTATTTTAACAGCATTATCGGAAACAAGGGCTGTAAAGTGACCACAGATGATTATGGTTATAAAGTGATGAATGGCGACGTATGGATTTATACAGGCGTAACTTCTGTTAATGGAGATGAATCCAACATCGGTTTTGTTATGATTAATTTAAGAACTTGTGAATGTAAGTACTATGAGATTGCCGGTGCAGAGGAATATTCTGCTATGTCCTCAGCAGAAGGTCAAGTACAGCATTTGGGCTACACAGCTGCCTTCCCATCTTTGATTAACATTGATGGCTCACCGACTTACATTATGGTATTAAAGGACAATGCAGGACTGGTCAAAATGTACGCATTGGTGAATGTGCAGAAATATAACATTGTAGCCACAGGTAGTACACAAAAAGAAGCTTTGACAGAATACAGACGTCTGTTAAAAGAGAACGGAATTATCAGTACTGACCAGTTCGCCGCAGAAAACTTGCCATCAAAAGAGATTACGATTTTTGACATTCAATTTGTTACCACAGAGGGAGAAACCATTGTGTATATTAAAGATACCAATAATGGGGTATATAAACAGAATTTCTCAGAGAACGAAAGCTTAATTTTATTAAATATCGGCGATGAAATTACGGTTTACTATGAGGAAAGTGACGAAACAATTAAAGAGTTAGTAAGTTATCAGTAAGTTGTAAAAGGTACTTCAGGTTTGGAAGGGGATTTTTTTAGAGGTGAAGTAAATGGTATGTAAAAACTGCGGTGCGAAAATGGAAGATGGCGAACTATTGTGTCAATACTGTGGCACAGAAAACAGTGAGGTCGCAAAAAAACAGCAAGAGGCTTACCTGGAAAGGTATGAAAAAAAGCGTGATGAACTAAAGAATGCACCGAAAAAGGTTTTGAAAAAGACTACGAAGACTTTGTTTTATGCACTCGCTATTTTATTAGGTGGTTTGGCATTGATTTTAGTAGTGATATTTGCTTTTTCTAAAGTGACCTCCGGGGACTTACTGGCACAGCAGGAAGAAGAAATTGAACGCTTGGAACAATATTATATCGCGGGCGATTATGAAACCATGTGTGATTACTTTGCCCAAATTGGTAAACGTGGCGGTAGTTATGAAAAATACGATAGAATCTATGATATTTATTGGGATTTAGATGACAATATAGCGGCACTGAAAAATGAGTGGGAATATGCAGGAGTTATTGAACTGGAAGTAACTGGTGTAGAAAGAGCCATAGAAGCGTGTATTGGAAGGTTAGCAGAAATCAAGGAGATGGAAGATTTTGACTTTCCATATGGAGAAAAAGAAGGAGCTTTGTATGTACGAGAACAATATATGCAGGCCCTAAAATCTTATATGTTTTTAACAGAGGAAGAAATCGAAAGTGCAATTTCTGTGTATAGTGAAGAAGAAAATGACTATTTAGAGTTGGCGGAAATCGCGATTTCGAGAATGGAGGAAAAGGCCCAGTGAAATGCAAAAACTGTGGTGGCCAGTACAAAACCAGAGAGCTAAGGTGTCCTTATTGTGAAACGGAGAATTTGCTAGGTAAGCTTTGGAGTGTTCAAAGAAGCGAGGCAGAGCTTTCATACGAAAGAGAGAGAAAAGCTATGGGGAAATTTTTGATTTCCCCATATATGTTAAATCGTATTATGAATCGTTGTCTTGTCACATTAGTAGTTTTATTTGTGGCATATTGGGTAGGAGCCTTTCTGTTTTTCTGGATTTCGGAGCAAGTGGAAGAACTAAGTTTCAAGTGGAATCGTGATAAGATAGAAGCACAAATGGAAGAATATTATGTAGCTGGCGAATATGACAGGCTAGATGCCTATATGTATGAAAAGGACGTGGATTGCACACAGTATTATGCCTATACTCAAGCAACGCTATTACATAATGATTATAGTCGATATATGGAATACCGGCTATTTTATGCTAGTCTTAGCGAGGAAGAAAAGGCAAAGGATACATACTATTTGGATTATGCCCTGGACTATTCTGCCCGTGTGTATACCTTAGATTGCGGAATATACAGTGAGCTTGATGAAAGAAATCGTGAATTGTACGAAACCTATCAAAAAGAAATTATGGCATATTGGGTAGGTGAGTTGGAGCTTAGTCAGGAAGAAATCGACTATATGAAAGAATGGGGGTACTACCAATGAAACAGGAAAATGTAGCTCGTTCTTACGGAATCTTAGTAGGAAAACTCTTTCTTTTCCTTTTAGGAGCTATGATATGGTTTTCCCTTGCTCTTTTTACGATTCGCTATGTAAAAGAAGAATCAACAGACTATTACAACAGCGAAGCGTTTATAGTCAATGAATGCGATGAATACTATTATGAAAAAAAGTATGCTGAATTATATGAATTTCTCAATTTGTATAAGGCATACGACGAAAAGTATGCTGTGTATTGGGAAGTGACTAATGCGTATATAGATTTGCAGGAATATTTGAAGTGGAAAAAGGTATCCAAAGAAGAGATTAGTAATGCCAGAGAAATGGAAAAGCTGTATAAGGAAAAGGTAATCAATTATGCAAAAAATCCAGCCTTCCCACAAAATCAAAAATATCTTGATAATTTTGTAGAAATGCTGGATAAATAATTCATTATTTTTTTTCTAAAGAAGCTTTCGATTCCTGATTTTTGATATACCACCATTTGAAAATAGCACTACCGATGATGATGATATAACCTATAACGCTTAGCCAGTCTGGAATCTGGTCTAAGAAGAAAAATCCGAGCATTGCGGCAAACAGTATTTGAAAATAGTCAAATACGGAAATGTCTTTTGCTGGAGCTTTGGTATAGGCAGCAGTAATGCAGAACTGACCACCAGTAGCACCAAGACCAGCTAACATTAGATAAATCAGCTGCTTTAAAGTCATTGGTGAATAACTAAAAATCAGGTAAGGTGTTGTTACAATACAGGAAAATATGGAGAAATAAAATACGATAACGGCCCCTTTGACTCCCTGTTTTCCTAATTTTCTTACGCAAGTGTAGGCTATTCCGGCACCAAGACCGCCAAGAAGACCTATAAGGGCGTAGACAAATTCCATCTGAAAAGATGGTTTAATAATGAATAAAGAACCTATGAAGGCAACTACAACCGCACCCCATTCAAATTTGTTTGCCTTTTCTTTTAAAATAAAGTAAGAGAAGATAATTGCGAAAAATGGGGACAACTTGTTGAGCATATTTGCATCGGAAAGATTTAACTTGTCAATAGCGTAGAAATTGCAGATAACTCCGGCAGTTCCGAAAACGCAGCGGCAGGCAAGGGGCAGAAAATTTTCTTTTTTTAAGCGAATTTTTTCTCCCTTTCTTATCAGACTTATGGCGGCAAAAACCGCAGGAAGAAGATTTCGGAAAAAAGTTTTTTGCATCGTTGGTAAATCACCGGATAATCTGACGAAAAAAGTCATAAACGAAAAGGAAAGTCCGGCACATAAAATTAGTAAAATTCCTTGATGACGTTGTTTCATAAACAAAACTCCTTTGGTGAATCGTTTCCAAAACATTCTATCACAAATTGTTGAAGGTGCAAGGAGATTCTGATAGTAAAAAAGATAGAGAGGTAATGAAGTGGCAGTTTATAATACCCTTAGCAAAGAGCTACAAGAAAGAATCGAATATGACAGACAAAATGGCTGGCAAAATCCATATGCGTGTATTGACAGTGATGTTGTGCGTAGATATGCCGGTCACGATAAGCCTTTTTTATGGCGACCTGTTTTTGTCAGTGATACGGAGAAAATATTGCATAATCCTTATTATAATAGGTATAGTGACAAAACTCAGGTGTTTTCCCTATATAAAAATGATGACATTTCCAGAAGGTCTTATCATGTCCAGCTGGTATCCAGAATTGCCCGCAATATTGGGGCGATATTGGGACTTAATAATGATTTGATTGAGGCAATTTCTTTAGGGCACGATATGGGACATACGCCTTTTGGTCATGATGGAGAACGTATTTTGGACGAATTGTTTTATGAACAAAGTGGACGTCATTTTTTTCATAATGTTCATAGTGTCAGAGTTTTAGACCACCTTATTTGCAGAAATATCAGTTTACAAACTTTAGATGGTGTCGTTTGTCACAATGGAGAAATGGAACTAAAAGAGTATAGGCCTCACCAACTTTCAAATTTTGAGGAGTTTGATAAGCGTTTGGAAAGCTGTTATCTTACAGAAAAAGCCAATAAAAAACAAGTGCCATCGACACTGGAAGGCTGTGTGATGCGTATTTGTGATATCATTGCGTATTTAGGAAAAGACAGACAGGACGCAGAGCGTTTGAAGGTTGTGGAAAATAAGGATATTTTTTCATCCTTGGAAATTGGGCAAAGTAATGCAGAGATTATTAATAATCTGATTGTAAATATTGTAGAAAATAGTTATGGAAAAGATTATCTGGCTATGGATGAAGAATATTTTAAGGCATTAAAGCTTGCAAAAAAGGAAAATTATCAGTTTATTTATGGCAACGCTGATATGAAAAAAGTGGTTGATGAGCAAATTAAACCGATGTTTGCCTGTGTATATGAAGAACTATTAAAGCAGGCAAAGGAAAAGAAAAAGGATTCTATTTTGTATACACATCACATTGACTTTTTGAAGGAACAGAATCAGTATCAGGCTTATTTTGATATAGAAAAATACTTAGCAGAAGACGAAAATCAGATTGTTGTAGATTATATTGCAAGTATGACAGATGATTATTTGATTGAGCTTTATCACTATTTGTTCCCAAAAGGACAATACAAAGTGGATTATAAAGGATACTTTTAAGTGATATTTATAAGGAACGAAACAATAGATGGTGACTTTTATAAAAAGCCGCCATCTATTGTTATAATTTGACCGGTTAAATATTCGGGTGCATTTGCCAGTTGATAGGTAAGATGAGCTATTTCTTCCGGTTTACCAAGTCGCCCGGCAGGAATTTCTTCTATTAAAATATCCATATCTTCTTTGCAAAAGCATTTGTTCATATCGGTATCAATAACGCCACAGGCAATGGCATTGACCCGGATATGACTTGGAGCCAATTCCTTGGCAAGAGCTTTAGTAAAGGCGTTTATTCCGCCCTTCGATGCTGAGTAAGCAACTTCTGTACTAGCTCCTGCGTTGCCCCAAATAGAAGAAATATTAATGATAGAGCCGTTTTGTTTTCTTAACATTTTTGGAATGGCAAATTTACTGGTGTAAAAAACAGAGCTTAAATTGGTATCCATTATCTTTTGCCAGTCGTCTTTTTCCATATCTTGTAATAGACCTACATAGGAAATTCCTGCATTATTTATAAGAATGTCCAGGTCATCTATCTTTTCAAATAACTGTTCCACTTCTTCATAATTCCCCATATCGACTTGATGTGCAAAACAAGGAATTTTATAGGTATCGGACAGCTTCTTTGCCACTTCTTTTAAAATCTCAAAAGAATTTTTGCAAGTTAAGTGTAGTCCATAGCCATTTTGTGCTAAAATAGTAGCTATGGCTAAGCCAATTCCACGGCTTGAGCCGGTTACAAGAGCTGTTTTCATAAGGAAAACCTCCAAACATAAAAAATGATTTATATGAAATACTATACACAAAAGAAAGAAAAGGGACAAGTAATGAAATACGATATTATTGTTATTGGGGCTGGACCAGCTGGTTTATCTGCGGCGGTTTATGGAAAAAGAGCAGGATTTAATACATTAGTAATAGACAGAAGTAGTGTGGGTGGAGGACAAGTGTTGTCCACTTATGAAGTGGATAATTATTTGGGTATTCCGGGCGTTACAGGAATGGAGCTTGGAGAAAAATTTAAAAATCACGCTTTAAATGCCGGAGCTGAATTTGTGTGTGCCAATGTTTTATCTATTGAAACAGATGGAGAAACGAAGGTGGTTCACACAGATAAAGAGTCTTATGAAGCCAATGCAGTTATTTTTGCTGCTGGGGCACATCATGCGAAATTGCTGGTTAAGGGAGAAGAGGAATTAACTGGTATGGGCGTATCTTACTGTGCCACTTGTGATGGTGCCTTTTTTAAGAATAGAAAAGTTGCAGTAGTTGGTGGCGGAGATGTTGCCATTGAGGATGCTATCTTTTTGGCAAGAGGCTGCGAAAAGGTGTATGTGATTCACAGAAGGGATACTTTCCGAGCTGCACATAGTTTAGTGGAAAGAGCCAGACAGTTACCAAATATCGAGTTCGTCATAGATACAACAGTATCGGAAATCTGTGGTGAGGATATGGTGGAAAAACTTTCGCTTACCAATGTTAAGACAAAAGAACAGAGAGAATTGGAAGTTGATGGAATTTTTATTGCGGTTGGCATTGTACCGGATACGGAGATTTTGCAGGGACTTGTAGAGATGGACGAGAAAGGCTATATTCTTGGCGATGAGCTTGGAAATACCAGTATTCCGGGGATTTTTGTTGCCGGAGATTGTAAGAAAAAAAGACTTCGTCAAATCATTACAGCGGTGGCCGATGGAGCAAATGCAATCAGTGGCGTGGAAGATTATTTCAATAAGTAAAGGTTGACAGAACGGAAATAGAGTGGTATATTCAAAACCTACGTAATAATTTTGTAACATTTTGCGTAAAATATGTAACAATTAATGCAAAATCAAGCATAAGTTATTGGTAGGTTTGATTTTTTTAATAGAACTTATGGAGAGCAATTATGAAATATAATTTTTTAAAGAAAGTGGTTTGTCTTGCTCTTGCCTCGGTAATATTTTTAAACTGCGATATTTCCGCAAACGCAAGTAATGGTATGGTGGTAAAAAATGTTTTACCTTCTGCCGGAATGGGCATTGACTTATCTCAGAGTAGTCAGTCCCTTCAGTCTATTGCACAGGCAAAAGGTCAGAACAGCCAAGTAATTGATAATATAGAAGATACTTTAGATGTAAGAAGTTTAGTTGAAAATCAAGTATCAGATGAAGACGCAGAATTCTCTAATTTGGTAATCGCACAGGTAAATGATTACGTCAATGTACGTTCTATGCCAAGTGAAGAAGGCGAGATTGTTGGTAAACTTTACAATAATTCCGTAGGTGATTTATTGGCAGAAGAAAATGGTTGGTATCAGATTTCATCAGGTAATGTAGTTGGATATGTAAAAGCTGAATATTGCGTAACAGGAGAAGATGCGATTGAATTAGCAAAAGAATTGGATACCAGAATTGCAACAGTAAAAACGGTTACTTTATATGTAAAGAAAGAAATGGCACAGGAATCCGAAGTGCTGGGTTATCTTGCTATGGGCGACCAGGTTATCGTTTTAGAGGAAACGGAAGAATGGTGTAAAGTCAGCGTAGAAGAAGGTGACGGATACGTTTCTAAGGAATTGGTGTCTTTGCATTCTGAATTTGTTACCGCAGAATCCAAGGAAGAAGAAGCTGCAAGACTTGCAGAGGAACAAAGAGAACGTGAAGAAGCCAGAGAAGCTGCAAGATTGGCTGCTTTAGAAAAGGCACAAACAGAAACAGTTGAAGAAAGTGTAGCTGTGGATACCGCGGTTGAACCTACGGATATTGGTATCGATGTGGCTGAATACGCTTGTCAATTCGTAGGAAATCCATACAAATGGGGTGGCACAAGTTTAACTGAGGGTGCAGATTGTTCGGGATTTGTTATGAGTGTTTATGCAAACTTTGGTGTAGAATTACCTCATTCCTCTGCATCAGATAGAAATGTAGGTTATGGTGTAGACGGTTTAGAAAACGCAATTCCTGGGGATATTATCTGTTATTCAGGTCACGTGGCAATTTATATTGGTGACGGACAGATTGTTCACGCTTCTACGGAAAAGACGGGTATTATTATTTCTGATGCTTCATACAGAAAGATTTTATGCATTAGAAGGATTTTTTAATATGGATTTACTAAAGCACCTTATAGGAATTTCTTATGAGGTGCTTTTTTATTAGGTGCTACATCAAGCATAGATTACTAAAGCTGAGAATGGGCAAAAAGTTTTCCACAATATAAAATGCCGTATTATGTCGAAAAAACAGAAAAAGAAGTGAGTTATGCACATTTTCCACAATATTTCAAAAAATTATGTGTATAAGTTATGGTAACTAAGAAATTGAAATAAATCCCTTAAATTGTTGCACAATTCATTCTAAATGTGATATAATGCATATACAATAACAACTGGGAAGGGTGATGAATATGAAATTTATTATCATTGGCAAGAATATTGAGGTCACACCGGGGTTAAAAGCAGCGGTAGAAGACAAAATCGGTAAGCTTGAAAAATATTTTACAAAGGAGACAGAAGTACACGTTACATTGTCAGTTGAAAAAGACCGACAGAAAATTGAAGTTACCATTCCTGTTAAAGGAAGTATTATCCGTTCAGAACAAGTTAGCAGTGATATGTATGTATCAATAGATTTAGTAGAGGAGATTATAGAACGCCAGTTAAAGAAATATAAAGCGAAGTTAGCGGACAAGCAAAAAGACAGTGGATTCTTCCAGGAAGATTTCTTTGAAAAGGATTATATGGACGAAGAAGAAGTGAAAATTGTTCGTTCTAAGAAATTTGATATCAAACCAATGTATCCGGAAGATGCATGTATTCAGATGGAATTATTAGGACACGGTTTCTTCGTATTTATGAATGCTGAAACAGACCAAGTAAATGTAGTTTACAAGAGAAAAGGTAACACATACGGAATTATTGAACCGGAAGATTAATTGAATATGAAAAGTTAGGAATAGGAAAGCTCCGATAGAATTGCTATCGGGGCTTATCTTTTTTAAGGTATAGGAAAATCCATATGTATACAAATTAAAACATTGCAAAAAAGCCTATATTATGATAAAATAGGAGCAGTGGGCAATGACAAAAAAATAACAATCATTGCGAAGCCCGAAAATGCGGGCATTTATTCAAATATGGAGGAAATTAAAATGGCAAAGAAAATCGTATTAGCAGGCGCATGCCGTACGGCGATTGGAACCATGGGTGGTGCACTTAGCACTGTACCAGCAGCAGATTTGGGTTCCATCGTTATCAAAGAAGCAGTAAAAAGAGCAGGAATCAAATCTGAAGATGTTGACCACGTATATATGGGTTGTGTAATCCAGGCTGGTCTCGGACAGAATGTAGCTCGTCAGGCATCTATCAAAGCTGGTTTACCAATCGAAACACCAGCAGTTACAGTAAACGTTGTATGTGGTTCAGGTCTTAACTGTGTAAATATGGCAGCACAGATGATTTTAGCAGGTGATGCTGATATCGTTGTTGCAGGTGGTATGGAAAATATGTCAAAAGCACCTTATGCGATTCCACAGGCTCGTTATGGATATAGAATGAACAATGCTACTATGGTAGATACAATGGTTAATGATGCATTATGGGATGCATTCAACAATTACCATATGATTCAGACAGCAGACAATATTTGTGCTGATGAAAGATGGAACCTTACAAGAGAAGAACTCGATGAGTTTGCATTAGCTAGTCAGCAGAAATGTGCAAAAGCTATGGCTGAAGGCAAATTTAAAGATGAAATCGTTCCAGTAGAAGTTAAAATGAAAAAAGAAACAGTGGTTGTTGATACAGACGAAGGACCACGTCCAAACACAACAATGGAAGGTCTTGCAAAACTTCGTGCAATTAATCCAAATGGTAAAGTTACAGCAGGTAATGCTTCTGGTATCAATGATGGTGCAGCAGCAATCGTTGTAATGAGCGAAGAAAAAGCAAAAGAACTTGGTGTTACACCAATGGCTACATGGGTTGCAGGTGCACTTGGCGGTGTTGACCCATCTATTATGGGTATCGGACCAGTTGCTTCTACAAAGAAAGTACTTGCTAAAACAGGTCTTTCTATCGATGATATGGACTTAATCGAAGCAAACGAAGCTTTCGCTGCTCAGTCAATCGCAGTTGGTAGAGATTTAGGTTTTGACTTAACAAAATTAAACGTAAACGGTGGTGCCATTGCACTTGGTCACCCAGTAGGTGCTTCAGGTTGTCGTATTCTTGTTACATTACTTCATGAAATGCAGAAACGCGATGCTAAGAGAGGTCTTGCTACATTATGTATCGGTGGCGGTATGGGCTGCTCAACCATCGTTGAAAAATATGAAGCTTAGTCATTTTTAAGGAGATTTAGTGATGGAATACATTTTATATGAAGAAAAAGGTCAGGTTGGTATTATTACAATCAACCGTGAAAAAGCATTAAATGCATTAAACTCAACAGTTCTTGATGAATTAAATGCTACATTAGATGCTGTTAATTTGGACGAAACAAGATGTCTTATTTTAACAGGTGCTGGTCAGAAATCATTCGTAGCTGGTGCTGATATTGGAGAAATGAGCACACTTACAAAAGCAGAAGGTGAAGCTTTTGGTAAAAAGGGTAACGATGTTTTCCGTAAATTAGAAACATTCCCAATTCCAGTAATTGCTGCAATCAACGGATTTGCACTTGGTGGTGGCTGTGAAATCGCTATGAGCTGTGATATCAGAATTTGTTCTGACAACGCAGTATTTGGTCAGCCAGAAGTAGGTCTTGGTATTACACCAGGTTTTGGTGGCACACAGAGACTTGCTCGTCTTGTAGGTGCTGGAATGGCAAAACAGATGATTTATACAGCAAGAAATATCAAAGCTGACGAAGCATACAGAATCGGCCTTGTAAACGCTGTTTATACACAGGAAGAATTAATGCCAGCTGCTGAAAAAATGGCTGCAGGTATTGCAAAGAATGCTCCAATCGCTGTTCGTAACTGCAAAAAAGCAATTAATGAAGGCCTTGATGTAGATATGGATCAGGCAATCGTTATTGAAGAAAAATTATTTGGAGACTGTTTTGAAACAGAAGACCAGGTATATGGAATGGCATTTTTCCTTGACAAAAACAAAGAAAAAGTAAAAGAACCATTCAAAAACAAATAATAAAATAATCTTTAGGAGGTTTTATCATGAAAGTAGGTATTATTGGTGCCGGTACAATGGGACAGGGCATTGCAAAAGCATTTGCTCAGGTAGACGGATACGAAGTTGCACTCTGCGATATTAAAGAGGAGTGGGCACAAGGCGGAAAAGACAAGATTGCAAAAGGTTATGCAAAGCTTGTAGAAAAAGGTAAAATGACACAGGAAACAGCAGACGCTATCGTTGCTAAAATCACTCCTGGTTTGAAAGAAAACCTTTGTGCAGATTGCGATTTAATCGTAGAAGCTGCATTTGAAAATATGGAAGTTAAGAAAACAACATTTGGCGAACTTGATAAGATTGCAAAACCTGAATGTATTTTTGCATCTAACACATCAAGTCTTTCAATTACAGAAATTGGAAATGGTTTAACACGTCCTATGATTGGTATGCATTTCTTCAATCCTGCTGATAGAATGAAATTAGTTGAAGTTATTGCAGGCGTAAACACACCACAGGAAACAGTTGATGCTATCGTGAAGATTTCTGAAGAAATCGGAAAAACACCTGTACAGGTTAACGAAGCAGCAGGTTTCGTAGTAAACCGTATCTTAATCCCAATGATTAACGAAGCTGCTTTCATCAAAATGGAAGGTGTTTCTGATATCGCAGGTATCGATGCTGCTATGAAACTTGGTGCAAACCATCCAATGGGACCATTAGAATTAGGCGATTTTGTAGGTTTAGATATTTGTCTTGCTATTATGGACGTTCTTTATAATGAAACAGGCGACAGCAAATATCGTGCATGTCCACTTATCCGTAAGATGGTTCGTGGCGGTAACCTTGGTGTTAAGAGCGGCAAGGGCTTTTATGTATATAATGCAGACAGAACAAAAACTCCTGTTGATGCTCAATAATTAAAATATATTTTTGGAGGAAAAAAGAATCATGGATTTTACTTTAGAAAAAAAACATGAAATGGCGAGACAGCTTTTTAAAGATTTCGCTGAAAAAGAAGTAAAACCTCTCGCTCAAGAGGTAGATGAAACAGAAGCTTTCCCAAGAGAAACAGTTGAAAAAATGGCAAAATTAGGTTTCTTGGGAATCCCTATTCCAAAGGAATACGGCGGACAGGGTTGTGACATCTTAACATACGCTATGTGTGTAGAAGAATTATCAAAAGTTTGCGGTACAACAGGTGTTATCGTTTCTGCACATACATCACTTTGCTGTGACCCAATTTTAACATATGGTACAGAAGAACAGAAACAGAAATACCTTGTTCCACTTGCAAAAGGTGAAAAATTAGGTGCTTTCGGTTTAACAGAGCCAGGTGCTGGTACAGACGCTCAGGGACAGCAGACAAAAGCAGTTCTTGAAGGAGATGAATGGGTACTTAATGGTTCAAAATGTTTCATTACAAATGGTAAAGAAGCAGATGTATATATCATTTTTGCTATCACAGGTGTGGTAGAAAAACGTGGTCGTATGACAAAAGAAATTTCTGCATTTATCGTAGAAAAAGGAACACCAGGATTTACATTTGGTACAAAAGAAAAGAAAATGGGTATTCGTGGCTCATCAACATACGAATTAATTTTTACAGATTGTCGTATTCCAAAGGAAAACCTTTTAGGACAGCAGGGTAAAGGTTTTGCTATCGCTATGCACACACTTGATGGTGGTCGTATCGGTATCGCTTCTCAGGCTCTTGGTCTTGCAGAAGGTGCTTTAGAAACAACAATAAGCTATGTAAAAGAAAGAAAACAGTTTGGTAAAGCAATCGGTGCATTCCAGAATACACAGTTCCAGTTAGCTGATATGGCTACAAAATGTGAAGCAGCTAAATTACTTGTTTATAAAGCAGCAATGGCTAAACAGACACAGAAAGTTTACTCTGTTGAAGCAGCTCAGGCTAAATTGTATGCAGCAGAAGTAGCTATGGAAGTAACAACAAAAGCTGTTCAGCTTCATGGTGGTTATGGCTACATCAGAGAATACGATGTAGAACGTATGATGCGTGATGCTAAGATTACTGAAATCTATGAAGGTACAAGTGAAGTTCAGAGAATGGTAATCTCAGGTGCTTTATTAAAATAATTCAAATAAGAAAGAAAAAATAAGGAGATAAATACAATGAAAATCGTTGTTTGTATTAAACAGGTACCTGATACAAAGGGTGGCGTAAAGTTCAATCCTGATGGTACACTTGATAGAGCTGCAATGCTTACAATCATGAATCCTGATGATAAAGCAGGTCTTGAAGCAGCACTTAGATTAAAAGATGAGTACGGTGCAGAAGTTACAGTTATTACAATGGGTCTTCCAAAAGCAAAAGATGTACTTCTTGAAGCAATGGCTATGGGTGCTGACAAAGGAATCCTTGTAACAGATAGAGTTTTAGGTGGTGCTGATACTTGGGCGACATCTCAGACACTTGCTGGTGCAATTCGTAACTTAGAATACGACTTAATTATCACAGGTCGTCAGGCTATCGACGGAGATACAGCACAGGTAGGTCCTCAGATTTCTGAACACCTTGGAATCCCTGTAATCTCTTATGCACAGGCTATTAAAGTAGATGGAGATAGCGTTATCGTAGAACGTCAGTATGAAGATAGATATCATGAAGTAAAAGCGAAAATGCCATGTCTTATTACAGCATTAGCTGAATTAAACGAGCCACGTTACATGACTCCAGGTGGAATTTTTGATGCATGTGAAAAAGATAAAGCTGGCGAAATCACACAGTGGGGAAGAAAAGACCTTGTTGACGTATTAGATTCCAACTTAGGTTTAAATGGTTCTCCTACAAAAATCGCAAAAGCATCTGACAAAGTAAGAAAGGGAACTGGCGAAAAAGTTACTCTTGATACAGAAGAATCAGTTGCATACATCATCGAAAAATTAAAAACAAAACATGTAATCTAATTAAAAGGAAAAGTGGTGAACAAAATGAATTTAGAAGAATATAAGGGCGTATTTGTCTTTGCTCAGCAGGTTGATAATGAATTGAGCGGTATTGCTTTTGAATTAATCGGTAAAGGTAAAGACTTAGCAGCAGATTTAGGAACAGAAGTTACAGCAGTTTTAATCGGTTCAGATGTAAAAGGTCTTGCAGACGAATTAGCAGCTTACGGTGCTGATAAAGTTATCGTAGTTGATGATCCAGAATTGAAAGATTATAGAACAGAACCATATACACATGCGTTAGCATCAGTTATCGAAAAATATAAACCAGAAATCGTTTTAGTTGGTGCAACAGCAATCGGTAGAGATTTAGGACCAAAGGTTTCAGCAAGAGTTCAGACAGGTCTTACAGCAGACTGTACTGTACTTGAAATTGGTGATTTCCCAATCAATCCAATTCCAGGTCAGGAACAGAAACATAACCAGTTATTGATGACTCGTCCTGCATTCGGTGGTAACACAATCGCTACAATCGCTTGTCCAAACACTCGTCCTCAGATGGCAACAGTTCGTCCAGGCGTTATGCAGAAACGTGAAAAAGTTGAAGGTGCAAAAGCAGTTGTTGAAGAATTTAATCCAGGTTTCACACCAGACAACAAATATGTAGAAATCTTAAAAGTTGTAAAAGCAGTAAGTGATGTAGAAGATATTATGGACGCTAAAATCTTAGTATCAGGTGGTCGTGGTGTTGGAAATGCAGAAAACTTCAAATTACTTGAAGATTTAGCAGAAGTACTTGGTGGAACAGTAAGTTGTTCACGTGCCGTAGTTGACTCAGGCTGGAAACCACGTGATTTACAGGTAGGACAGACAGGTAAAACAGTTCGTCCTAATGTGTACTTTGCAATCGGTATTTCAGGTGCTATTCAGCACGTTGCAGGTATGGAAGAATCTGATATCATTATCGCAATCAATAAAGATGAAACAGCTCCAATCTTTGATGTAGCTGATTACGGTATTGTTGGCGATTTGAACAAAATCCTTCCACAGTTAACAGCTAGCTTAAAAGCTGAATTAGCTAATAAATAATTAGAAACGTCTAATTTGAACAGACCTTAGGGAACAACAAACGTTCCCATAAGGTCTGTTTTTTTATGAAATATAGACATATTTTTGTGTAATTTTAATAAAAATATGTTCTCATATAGAAAAACATATGGTAAAATGCTAATATATGAGTTCTTAGAAAGGGAGAGGTATTACTATGAAAAAGAGACTTACGGCATTTGTGCTAGCTATACTTTTGCCATTGGTTACATTGCTTGGTATGTGGACTCCAATGGAAGCCCACGCAGCAGTAGGAACTACTTTTATCGTACATTACGGCGGTAGAGCTGACAATGACTATACTGGCTGGAATATGTGGATTTGGGAAGAAGGCTTTGATGGAAGTGCAGTAGAATTCACAGCAGAAGATGATTTCGGTAAAATTGCAATGTATCAGTGTACAGAAAATACTGACAGGATTGGTTTTATCGTGCGTTTGAATGAATGGGAAGCCAAAGATGTTGAAACTGACCGATATGTAGAAATTAATGGAAATACAGTGGAAATTTGGGTTACATCAGGGGTTGAAGAATTTGCCACAACAGCACCAGTAGGCTGTGAGCCATACGATTTTTCAGCAGCAGAAGAAACAAGACTTGGAGCATATGATAAAGAAGAAGCATTAAAAGTTAATGTGCATTATTATACATATAGCGAAGACTATGCTGGGGTGCAATGTTATGCAGCATTAGGCGAAAATGCTGGTGGTATATATCCAAAGGTTGAAAATGATGAATATGGTGCTGTTTACCACGCAGGATTTCTGGACTACGAAAATGAATCAGAAGTAAAGCTATCTATGTCAATCGATGGTGTTACAGATACAAAATATGTCAGAACAGTTGATATATCTAAAGCAAAGGATGGTGTTTTAGATGTATATACCGTAGAAGGAAATCCAGAAGTTTGGTATGCAGAAAGCGACGCTGATAAAACACCAATCATTGTTTCAGCAGGTTTTGAAGAAACAACGAAAAAAATCCTTTTCAAAGTATCGAAAGCAGTAGATACTTCTGACCCACAGGGTGAAGGTTCACATTATACTGTGAAAGATTCTGATGGAAATAGCTATCCAATTCAGAAAGCTTGGAGCGAAAGTGGTAGTACAGTAACAGATGCATACATTATTATGGACGAACCATTAGATGCATCTAAGTCATACTATCTTGAAAGAGAAGGCTACAAGGGTTGTGCAGTAGATATTGCAGGGGCTTTCTCATCGGAAGCTTTTGAAGAAAGTTATACCTATGAAGGCAATGATTTAGGACAGACCTACACAGATGAAAAAACTATTTTACGTGTATGGGCACCAACTGCTTCAGAAGTGAAATTGAATTTATACGAAGCAGGCGAAGGCGATTGCCTGATTGATACATATCCCATGACAAAAGATGTACAGGGTACTTGGGTATACGAATTAGAAGGCGATCAGCACGGCGTATACTATACATACTCAGTTACAGTAGATGGTAATACAGAAGAAGCCGTAGACCCATATGCAAAAGCAGTAGGTGTCAATGGTAATAGAGGTATGATTGTAGACTTAGACAGCACAGACCCAGATGGTTGGGAAAATGATAAACACGTAACTGTGGAAAACAATACAGATGCAATTATCTATGAAATTCATGTGCGTGATACTACAATCGATGAATCATCAGGAGTCGAAAATAAGGGTAAATACTTAGGACTTACAGAAACAGGTACAACAACTGAGTCAGGTATTAAAACAGCCTTAGACCATATCGTAGAACTGGGCGTAACACACGTACAGATTATGCCAATGTATGATTATGCAACAGTAGATGAAACAAAATTAGATTCTAACCAGTATAACTGGGGTTATGACCCTAAGAACTATAACGTTCCAGAAGGTTCATACTCTACGGACCCTTACAATGGTGAAGTCAGAGTGGAAGAAGCTAAAGAAATGATTCAGGCATTCCATGAAAATGGAATTGGTGTCATTATGGACGTTGTTTATAACCATATGTATAGTGCACAGGATTCTTGTCTTGATAAAACTGTTCCTGATTACTACTTCAGAAAAGATGGAGACAAATATACAAATGGTTCTGGTTGTGGTAATGAAACAGCCACGGAAAGAAGTATGATGAGAAAATACATCGTAGATTCTTGTGTATATTGGGCAACGGAGTATCACGTAGATGGTTTCCGTTTCGACTTAATGGGTTGTATCGACCAAGAAACAATGCTTGCTGTAAGAGCAGCATTAGATGAAATCGACCCTAACATCATTATTTTAGGTGAAGGTTGGACTGGTGGTACATCAGGACTTATTGCCAATGAACAGACAAATAAACGTGTAACTTATAAAGTTCCTGGTATTGCCGCTTTCAGTGATGATATTCGTGATGCAATCAAAGGTAGTGTATTTGATAGTTATGACAATGGATTTATTTCAGGTAAGAGCGGACAGGAAATTGGTATTCAATATGGTGTAGTTGCAGCCGTACAGCATTCAGGTATCAACTACTCAGCATATGAAAAGACAACTGGTTCGTGGGCTGGAGACCCAGGACAGTGTATTACTTACTCAAGTTGCCACGATAACTTGACACTTTGGGATAAGATATACTACTCAGCACCAGATGCAACAGAAGATGAAAAACTTAGTATGAATAAGCTTTCTGCGGCTATTATTTATACAGCACAGGGTGTTCCATTTATGTTATCCGGTGAAGAAATGCTTCGTAGTAAACCAATCGAAGGTGAAAACGGTGAATATTCACATAACAGTTACAATCTTAATGACTATACCAACAGTATAAAATGGGATACACTGGAAGATGAAAACGTTGCTGATATGTATGAATACTACAAGGGACTGATTGATTTCAGACAGGCTCATTCAGGTCTTCGTATGACAACCACAGAAGATGTTGAAAATAACTTAACCTTTATGGAAGTAGAGCAGAAAAATGTTGTTGCATACACAATCGCAAATAGTCCAAATGGCGAAAAAGCGAAAAACATTATGGTAATCTATAATGGTAACAAGGAAGCCGTAGATATTACATTGCCAGACGGAAAATGGAATATTTACATTGATGGTGAGAAAGCCGGAACAGAAGTACTTAGCACAGTAGAAGGCACTGTAAGTGTTGACGGAATTTCTGCTTGTGTATTAGTACAGGAAGGTGCAAACACAATTCTGATTGTTGGAATTGGAATTGCTATCCTTGCGATTATTTCGGGAATTGCTATTCTTGTAGTAGTTTCTAGAAAGAAGAAAGTAAAAAAAGCATAATTTATATGTTTAATATTGATTAAAAATGGCTGCGTTTTATAACTTTAAAAGTCGTAGAACGCAGCTATTGATTTTTATGGGGAAGGGGTAGTAGATGGTATGGGCAAAATAAAACATACGTTAATATCGTATTTTTCTGCATTTATACTAGTCATTGTATATGGTATTTATGGAACTTTAATTATGTCCCTAATAATGCATTTAAAAAAATATCAAGTGGAAAGTAGTGAAACAGCAGCAATTATTGTTAATGCGGTTATTTCTGTTACGGTAGTAGGTATATTGCTTATAGCGAAAGGGAGTTTTGGAAGAATTACTTTGAAAAGCTTCCTTCAGGGGATAGGGCTTTATGCATTACCAATGCTGATATTTTTAATATTCCATTTTGTTGAAGCAATAGTATGGATTTTTGGGGAAAACAAAAATATATATCCGGATAATATAAATGAAATATTCACAATTAGTCTTATTTACTATATATCTGTTGCCGTTACTGAAGAAATAGTATTCAGAACAGCAATTTTGAATGTTTTATTTAAAAAAAGGAGTTTAGAGAAAAGAGAAGTTGTCGTGGGCTGCATATATTCAGGTGGATTATTTGGCTTTATACATATTATGAATATATTTACTGATACAAAAAGTGATATGCAGGCAAAGATTTTTACTATTTTGTTGGCTTGCTTTATTGGGTTTATATTTTCAGTACTTTATTTAAAAACCCAGAATATATTAGTTACCATAGCATTGCATTTTGTATGGGATTTTACTTCTTTTTGGAATGGAATGATGATTAGAGAAAAATATCGATATAGTGGAGAATATAATTTTTTAATTCGTCAAATTTTTATAATAATTTTGATGACAATTATTACAATTTTCCTATTATACAAAAGTAAAAGCAAGGATTTAACGTTGTGTTTAAAAGGAGAAGAAAAGAGCATTTAAAAAAGCAAAATAAAAAGCTATGTGGTGGAGTGAGTTGTGACTCAAACCGACACATAGCTTTAAAATTTCTAATTTTAAGTTTTGAAATTAATATTTCATAGCTTCTTCTACACCATTCATAACGCGTAAGCCGCCCTGAACAAGTGCAAGAAGTTCATCTTCACCAGGATATACTGTAAATGGAGCAATCCATTCAGCTCTTGCTTTCAGACCTTCAACAACGCCTTTGTCGTAAGCAATACCACCTGTTACGATAATCTGGTCTACCTTGCCATCTAATACACAAGCCATAGAACCCATATCTTTTGCTACCTGAAGGATAAATGCATCACGAATTTCTTCTGCATTTTTATCTCCATTTGCAACCGCTTTTTCTACGTCACGCATATCATTTGTTCCCATATACGCATTGAAACCGCCGTTACCAACTAATTTTTTGTAAATTTCTTTTTCGGTATATTTTCCAGAGAAACATAATTTAACAAGTGCACCACTTGGTACGCTGCCAGCTCTTTCTGGAGAGAAAGCACCATCGCCATCAAGGGCATTGAAAATATCGATTACACGACCATTTTTATGAGCACCAACGGAAACACCGCCACCCATATGAACAACGACTAAGTTTAAGTCCTGATAAGCTTTGCCTACTTCATTTGCATAACGTTTGGCAACAGCTTTCTGGTTCAGTGCGTGGAAAACACTGGTTCTTGGAAGCTCAGGTACACCGGAATATCTTGCGATTGGCATCATTTCATCAACAACTACTGGGTCAACGATGAAAGAAGGAACGCCAATAGAATCGCCAATTTCACGAGCAAGGATACCGCCTAAGTTAGAAGCGTGCTGACCTTGTTTTCCAATCTTTAAATCTTCTAATAAATCATCTGTTACAGCGTATGTGCCACCAGGAATTGGTTTTAACATACCACCACGACCAACAACCATATTTAATGAGTTAATGTCAAAGTTCTTTTCATTTAATAAGTTAACAATAATATTTTTTCTAAAATCCTTCTGGTCTACAATAGTTGCATACTGTGCAATTTCTTCTGTGGAATGACGAAGTGTTTCTTCAAATAAAAGAGTTTCATCTTCAAATACACCAATTTTTGTGGAAGTAGAGCCTGGATTAATAATTAAACTCTTAATTGACATAGTCTGTTCTCCTTCTTTTTATTATGCATTTTTCTTTTTCATTGCTTCAGCAACTACGGCAGCTAAAGCGATAGAATTTACTTTTGTTTCCATACTATCAGAACGAGAAGTTAAAATAGCAGGTGCCTTTGTACCTGTCAAAATACAGCCGTTTTTAAATTCAGTTGTATGAACAAGGAACTTGTACGCAATATTTCCTGCATGAATATCAGGGAACAAGAGAATATCTGCATCACCAACAATTTTTCTGCCTTCTGCATTTTTATGTTTTGCAGCTTCAGGACAGATAGCAAGGTCAACAGACAATGGTCCATCTACGATACAATCTTTAATAAGTCCTTCTTCATTCATCTTTGTAAGTTCGGCAGCTTCAACGGTTGCTGGCATTTTTGGATTTACTACTTCAACGGCAGCGATTGGAGCAACCTTAGGACATTCAATACCACAAGCCTTTGCCACTTCTACTGTATTTTCAATGATGTGAACTTTGTCTTCTAAAGTAGGGTATGTCATAAAAGCTACGTCTGTTAAGAAAAGTAACTGTTCAACACCTTTAATTTCAAAAAGGCAAACGTGAGATAAAGGATTGCCTGTACGAAGACCAACTTCTTTATCAAGGATACTCTTTAAAAATCCTTTTGTATCGATTAAACCTTTCATATACATATCAGCTTTTCCATCGTGAACGAGCTTAACAGCTGTAAGAGCAGCTTCTGTTGTATCAAGGACATTGATTACTTCATATTCTGATAAATCCATATCAATTTCAGCTGCAATTTTTTTAATTTTTTCTTCATCACCAACTAAAATAGCATTAGCAATGTTGCGTTCTTTAGCAGCTTTAACAGCTTCAAGCACTGGAGTATCCTGTGCAACTGCAACTGCCACTGTTTTGATTTCGCATTTTGCTACTTGGGCGATTAAATCATCAAAAGTTACTGACATTTTTTTACACCTCGTATATTCTTTTTTTCTCAAATTTGTGTGGCGAAAACGTGAAAAATACATTTTCTGCCCATCTAACCAAGCATATCACTGATTGGTGCAAAAATCAAGATGACTGGGTGAGTTTGTAGGCTTTGTAAGTGCCGAAGATTGTGATATAATGAGTCTAATATGGGAGGATTAGCTATGACGATTGGTATACAAGGAACAACTGTGTCAGGTTCTAACATAGATTTGACAAGTAATGGAATAACAAAAGAAGAAATATTAGAAAATAGTAAAACGCAATATGCGAGTAAAGAAAAACAATCGAATGAAGAAAAAGCTGCTTCCATAGAGATTTCAAAGGAGGCAAAGGAAAATTACCTTGCTCTGCAAATGGGTATTCGCGATATGGAAAATGCAAAAAAGCAGGGGGAAGCAATGCAAGAAAGCATAACCGAAATGGGAAAAGCTATGGTGATTTTTCGTCGTATTTCAAAAGGGGACAAAGTACCTCTAAAAGATGAAAAAAAGTTGATGGAATATAGTGCTGAACTCTATCAAATGGCAAAAACAGCAGCTATGTTGGCCCAAAATGATAAGCCAAAGAAATATAAGTCTGTGGACGAGGACAATGACCATGCAGATGCCCTACAAAATCTTCAAAATGAGGGAAAGGATACTACGGAGAGTGATGTAGTGGAAATGGGAGAAAAACAATGAAACTTTTGATTAAACAAAGAGTTTTTTCGTGGACAGATTCTTATGATATATATGATGAAATGGGAAATCCGAAGTATTATGTAAAAGCCGAGTTCCTGTCCTTAGGTCATCGCTTACATGTGTTTGATGCATATCATCGAGAAATAGGAGTTATCAAAGAAAAATTACTTACTTTTTTGCCCAAATTTGAGATTGAAATAGATGGCATTACAAGAGGAATGATTCAGAAACAATTCACATTCTTTTATCCAAGATACGACATAGATTTCAATGGCTGGAGAGTCGAAGGTGACTTTTTAGGCTGGGAATACAATGTATATTCTGGCTGTAGTTCCATAATTCATATAACAAAAGAGTTGTTACACTGGGGAGATACCTATGTTATTGACTTTGTGAATTCGCAAGATGAATGGATGGGGCTGATGCTGGTTATTGCTATTGATGCGGCAAATTGTTCAGGCAATGATTAAGGTAAAAGGAAAAATTTTTATGAAAAAAAGAATACGATATGCGATAATTACTTTGATTCTTTTGGTGGCAGAGGTTTTGATTGCACTCTTTATTCACGATAAATTTATCAGACCCTATGTAGGTGATGTATTGGTTACTGTGCTAATATGCACTTTTTTGAGAATATTGCTGCCAGAAAAAGTAAAACTGCTGCCATTATATGTGTTTCTATTTGCAGCATTGGTAGAAGTAGCACAATATTTTGAAATCGTAAAATTAATCGGGTTAGAGAAAAATAAATTCTTTTCAATATTGATTGGCTCAGTATTTGATATCAAGGATATTATTTGCTATGGAATTGGCTGTATTTTGGTATATGTTATAGAAAAGCATATTGCAGATAAAGCCTAAAGGGGATTGTGCTTTAGAACCAGCCTATGTTATACTTCAAACATAGAATTCCTCTGCAAAACGGAGGAATATATATGAAAAGAACACTAAAAGAATTAACAATTAAAGACAACTTTATGTTTGGGGCAGTTATGAGCAAACCAGAAAACTGTCAAAGATTTCTTGAATTGATACTACACATTACCATTGAAAATGTAGAAGTTAATTTAGAGCATAGTATAGTCTATCACCCTGAATACAAGGGAATCCGTTTAGATGTATATGCAAAAGATGAGAATAAAACACATTATAATGTGGAAATGCAGGCAATTAGAGAAAATGCCATTGGAAAAAGAGCAAGATATTATCATAGTCAGATAGATATGGAACTTTTACTTAGTGGTGAGGAGTATGAAAAACTACCAAATACATATGTGATTTTTATTTGTGATTTTGACCCTTTTCTGAAAGAAAAATACTGCTATACCTTTGACAATAGATGTCTTGAAGATAAAGATTTGAGTATGCAAGATGGTGTAAAAAGTATTTTTTTAAGTACGAGAGGGAAAAATAGAAATGAAGTATCCAAAGAGTTGGTTAATTTTCTTGATTATGTGAAAGCGGATTTGGAAGAAAGTACGAAAGACTTTCAAGACGATTTTGTAAGACAATTACAAAGTAGTGTTCAAAGCATAAAGTTAAGTAGAAAGATGGAGGAAAAGTTTATGATTTTACACGAAATGCTTAGAGATGAACGTGCAGAAGGTAAAGCAGAAGGTAAAGCAGAAGCAATCCTTGACCTGCTTCAAGACCTTGGAAAAATTTCGGACGATCTAAAAGAAAAAATCATAAGCGAACAGGATACAGTACTTCTACTTAAGTGGTTAAAACTGGCTGCAAAGTCAGAGACAATTCAGCAATTTGAAAAAAGTATGTAACAAAGATTTCTATTTATCTTAAAATTCAAATGGCATATGTTTTTTATAAGCATATGCTGTCGTTAACTATTATTCAGGCCAATTCAGGCAGAAAATCAATTCAAAATGCAGAGGAATTCTATATAGCATTTTTATATGAGACTATCTAAGAGTGCAGCAAAGCAAAAACTATTAAATAATGAAAAAATTTCCTTCCAAGTTATTGCATAATGCCTGGGATATATAGCTAGAGATATAGCCCTATATATATTTTCTTGATACTCCCGAAAAATAGGTGTATAATAATTGTGTTTGAGATATTACAAAATAGCAGACTTTGGAAAGAACTCAGACAAAAGAAAAAAGGACAAAGGAAGTAAAATTTATGGGAGAAAACGTGAAAAAGTCCGGTGGCTGGCGTACAAATAAATGGGTTCGTGCGGCAATTCCGGCATTGTTGTTACATTGTAGTATTGGTACAGTGTATTGTTGGTCAATCTTTAGTCAGGAAATCGCTGACTATATTGGATTTTCAAAAAGTGCGACTGAATGGGCATTCAGCTTTGCAATCTTTTTCCTCGGTATGTCAGCAGCATTCCTTGGTAATGTAGTAGAAAAAGATATACATAAATCTTCCCTTATTGCAACTATCTGTTTTGCAGTTGGTATGGCGGGTACAGGTTTATTCATCTGGTACGGCGGACTTCATAAAGGAAGTGCTCTTGCCTTAATTGGTATTTATGTATGTTACGGTTTAATTATGGGTATTGGTCTTGGTACAGGTTACCTTTCCCCAGTTAAGACATTGATGCTATGGTTCCAGGATAGAAAAGGTCTTGCAACTGGTCTTGCAGTAGCTGGTTTTGGTGCAGCAAAAGCCATCGCCAGCCCAATTATGCAGTCTTTACTGAAAAACCTTGGAGAAGGCGGCATTTACAAAATGTTCCTGATTCTTGCAGTGGTTTACTTTATTATGATGTTTGTAGGTCACTTATTATTGAAAAAGCCAGAAGGTTGGCATGAACCTCAGACAAAGGAAAAAGGTCAGAGCATTATGTCAGTTATTAAGACAAAACCAATTATGAACTATGTTGGAATTTGGTTAATGTTCTATATTAACATTACTTGTGGCCTTGCACTTATTTCACAAGAAAAAGCGATTGTAAAATGTATCGGTCTTGCAGGTGCAGTTGGTATTATTTCAACTGTTTCCGCAATCTTCAATGCAGGTGGACGTCTTGGTTTCTCTGCTTGGGCAGATACAATGAAAGATAGAAATACAATTTATAAATTAATTTTTATCCTTTCTATTGTACTTACTGGTGCAGTTATGTTAACTGGTGGTATTGAAAACGGAAATGGTAATACAGTACTGATGATTCTTGTTTTGGCATTAATCTTTGTAGTGAATGCAGGATACGGCGGTGGTTTCTCCAATGTACCGACTCTTCTTTCCGACCATTATGGAATGGGAAGCATCAGTGCGATTCATGGAATCACCTTATCAGCTTGGGCATTTGCCGGATTAACAGGTAATCAGTTAGCAACATGGATTGTCAACCATTTTGGCGAAACTGTGATAGTAGACGGCTACGAAGTAAACCCAGTAGGTTATCAGTGCGTATTGTACGCAACAATCGTGCTTTACGCCATTGCATTCATTCTTTCCTTAGTATTTGTAAAACCGACAGATAAAGCTTTAGAAGCAAAAGCGGCTAAAAAAGCGGCTAAAGCACAACAGGAATAAAAAAACTTATAGCACAGAATAAAAGTGTAAAAATGTAATAAGAAAACCACGACATAAGATACTGAAAAACAGTATTTTGTGATTCGTGGTTTTTTGTTTGTCTGATAAAGCTTTTGACACTTTTTTGACATTTTCGTGACAAAATTAAGAAGAGTATTTTCCAACAGTATTTTATAATAAAGCTATATTGCAATAAAAATCATCAGGGAGGAAACTTATGTCAAAAGTAATTTATGCGGCAGATGATGAAAAAAATATCCGAGAATTGCTTGGCGTTTTTTTTACAGGACGCAGGATATGAAGTAGAGCTATTTTCAGAAGAATCGAGTTAGAACATAAGGAGTCCATAGGGCAAGAGATGGTTCTTGGGGATTTATACATTTCGGGCTACGAGAAGAAAATATATTGCAAAAATAAGGAAGATAGTATGGAGCTAAGTGCCACAGAATTTTCCTTACTTTCCTATTTTGCTCAAAATCCTAGAAAAGCTGTTTCCAGAGAGGAATGCTTAATGAATGTCTGGGGCATTGATGCAGATGTGGAAACAAGAGTAGTGGATGAAACCATTCGTAAAATTCGAAAAAATTAAATATTTTAGATTGTCAGGTACGCATTGAAACCGTTTGGGGACACGGATACCGAATGGTAGAACCTTTGGGGAAACAATATGAGGGAAAAGAAAATTAGGCTTTTTTTATGGATATTGCTCCTGCTAATTGCAGTACTATGTACCACGGGAATACACCGTAAATGTAAGAACAGGGGTTGCAATTTTTATGGCAGCTCCGGACCAACTACTAGAATTTGTAGGAAAAATAAAAGTCATAAATGAAAATGGCGTGAAATTCAGTGTGTGGCTAAAAAGCGTGAAAAAATGGATTGAGAGGGATAAAAATGAATGAAAGAGAAAAAAAGTTATTGGAAAGAGTTTTCTGATAGCTTTCTTAAGTGTAGCCATTTGGGGAAATGTTCTATATTTTGTAACGGCGAATTAGTCAAAAAAGAAAAAACCATAGAACTACATATGCAAACCACTCTCACTTGTTATAAGTGGGTAGTGGAAAGTCAAACGATGGAAATTTTGGAAACAGGGATTTGGAAGGAGGACGAACTGGAACAAAATGAAGCCACCCTGACTTTGTTAGAGTCAGGCCTAGTGGAGAAAGAAAATTCATTTTCCAATGCTTTCTTTGTAGGAGAAGGCCCACAAATACTGGTGGAAAACATTGATGATGAAAAATTGGAAGAAGGTATCTGGGAAGTTCATCATTATTTGTATGACTTGTCAAAAGGACAGGATACTATTATTGGGAAGATGAGAATACCATTTATGTAGCTTCCCTGGAGGCATTTATGGAAAAGGGCAGGACGGAAAACGAGCCTTACGAGGAAGAAATTACCAAACCCTATGTGGCTGGAACATATAGTTATGATGCCTATGATATCGGTGACTTTACTTTAAATTTAAGAAATAAGGCAGCAAAGGAAGTGAATCAGGGTGTATATTATGAGATTTTTGTCAGGCCATTTGCAGACTCTGGTGGAGACGGAATTTGGCTGATGCCAATTAATAAATCATCTTCCTACCACGGATATGATATTACTGATTATACTGCTTTGAATAGTGATTATGGCACAGAAGAAGATTTTATTAAGCTCTTGCAGGAAGCTCATACAAGGGGCATCAAAGTCATTATGGATTTTTCTATTAATCATACCAGTGACGAACACCCTTGGTTTGTAGCAGCACTAGAAGATGAAAAGAGTGAATACCGAAATTACTACAGATGGGTCTATAAAAACGATACAGAGGACTTTGACAAAACAGACAAATCCGATTGGGGCAACAATGTTTGGCACAAAACAGGTGATTCACAATTTGTCGAGTATTCCTTGCAAAGTTGATTTAGAAGAGTATGAGATTCTTAAAGAATTATATGGCAAAGATGAAACCGCTTGCGATAAGAAAAGTTATACCATTGGAGCTTTGGAGAGCCTTATTTTAGAAATTCAGTAAGATAAAGAATCAGAGGATAAATGCCACAAATTGTTTACAAAAAGTTCAGATTTTTATAAGGTCTGCATACCTTGAATATTAGGGGAAAATCTGGTAGAATGTACTTTGGCTGTATGAACAGTCCAAAAGGAGATTTTCAATGAGTATTGCAGAAAAGTTATTCGGAACTCACAGTGAACGTGAAATTAAGAGAATTATGCCTATTGTAGACAAAATTGAAAGTTTACGCGATACTATGATGGCGTTATCCGATGAAGAATTACGTGGAAAGACGAAAGAATATAAAAAGAGATTAGAAGGCGGCGAAACGTTAGATGACTTGTTGCCGGAAGCATATGCAACGGTTAGAGAAGCTGCAAGACGTGTATTAAACACAGAACATTATAGAGTGCAGTTGATTGGTGGTATTATTTTACACCAGGGTCGTATTGCGGAAATGAAGACAGGTGAAGGTAAAACCCAGACTTGTTTGTTACCAGCTTACTTAAATGCTTTGGAAGGTAAGGGCGTACATGTTGTAACAGTCAACGATTACCTGGCAAAGCGTGATGCAGAGTGGATGGGTCAGGTACATTCTTTCCTTGGCTTAAAAGTTGGCGTTGTTCTTAACAGTATGAAAGCAGAAGAAAGACGTGAAGCCTATAATTGTGATATTACTTATGTAACCAACAATGAACTTGGTTTTGATTACTTAAGAGACAATATGGTTATCTATAAGGAGCAACTTGTACTTCGTGATTTGCATTATGCAATCATCGACGAAGTAGACTCTGTTTTGATTGATGAAGCAAGAACCCCTCTGATTATTTCAGGCCAGAGTGGTAAATCTACAAAATTATATGAAGCCTGTGATATCCTTGCACGTCAGATGAAGCGTGGCGAAGATATGGAAGACTTATCCAAAATGGATATCATTATGGGGGTAGAAAGAGAAGAAACCGGTGATTTCATTGTTAACGAAAAAGATAAAGTCGTTAATTTGACCGCAGCCGGTGTGGAAAAAGTAGAAAGATTTTTCCAGATTGAGAACTTAGCTGACCCTGAAAATGTTGAAATTCAGCATAACATTATTCTGGCACTTAGAGCACATAACTTAATGTTTAAAGACCAGGATTACGTGGTAGCTGATGATAAAGTTATGATTGTAGACCAGTTTACAGGTCGTATTATGCCAGGCAGACGTTATTCTGATGGCTTACATCAGGCGATTGAAGCCAAAGAACACGTGAAAGTAAAACGTGAAAGTAAGACACTTGCCACCATTACTTTCCAGAACTTCTTTAACAAGTTTGAGAAAAAATGTGGTATGACAGGTACAGCCTTAACCGAAGAAAAAGAATTCCGTGATATTTACGGAATGGACGTTGTAGAAATTCCTACGAATAGACCGGTTGCCAGAGTGGACTTACAGGATGCAGTATACAAGACAAAACGTGAAAAATTGAATGCGATTGTTGATGCAGTAGAAAAGGCACATCAGAAAGGACAGCCTGTTTTGGTAGGTACTATTACCATTGAAGCATCAGAAGAACTAAGTAGAATGTTGACAAAACGTGGTATTCACCACAAAGTTTTAAATGCGAAGTTTCATGAAATGGAAGCAGAAATCGTTGCGGATGCAGGTGTTCATGGGGCAGTAACTATTGCTACCAATATGGCAGGTCGTGGTACGGATATTAAATTGGACGCTGAGGCAAAGGCTGCAGGAGGTCTTAAAATTATTGGTACAGAGAGACACGAATCCAGACGTATTGATAATCAGCTTCGTGGTCGTGCCGGTCGTCAGGGTGACGTAGGTGAATCCAGATTTTACATCTCCTTGGAAGATGATTTGATGCGACTCTTTGGTTCTGACAGAATGATTACAGTATTTAATGCGATTGGTATTCCAGAAGGTCAGGAATTAGAGCATAAGACCCTTTCTAACACAATCGAAAAGGCCCAGAAAAAGATTGAAGGCAATCATTTTGGTGTTAGAAAGAACTTATTGGAATATGACCAGGTTATGAATGAACAACGTGAAGTCATCTATGAAGAAAGAAGACGTGTTTTAAATGGCGAAAGTATGCGTGATGCTATCTTTAAGATGATTACAGATATTGTAGAATCGAAAGTGGACATTAGTATCAATGATGAAAGTGATGCAAGTGAATGGAATTATGCAGAATTAAATTCTTTGTTGTTGCCAATCATTCCATTAGAACCAGTTTCTAAAAATCGCGTAAAGACACCGAAAAAGAATGCACTGAAACAACAACTGAAAGAGGAAGCTGTGAAACTTTATGAAAGTAAAGAAGCAGAATTTCCACAACCGGAAGCCATTCGAGAAATTGAACGTGTTATTTTATTAAAAGTTATTGACCGTAAATGGATGGATCATATTGATGATATGGACCAACTTCGCCAAGGTATTGGACTTCAGGCTTATGGTCAGAGAGACCCACTTGTAGAATACAAAATGAGTGGTTATGATATGTTTGAAGAAATGGAAGAAAATATTTGTGAAGATACCGTGAAACTCTTATTCCACGTGAAGATTGAACAGAAAGTGGAAAGAGAACAGGTTGCAAAAGTTACAGGAACTAACAAAGATGATTCCGCAGCAAAAGTACCTGTTAAGAGAGAGTCTGTAAAAGTATATCCTAATGACCCTTGTCCTTGTGGAAGCGGCAAAAAGTATAAAAACTGCTGTGGCAGAAGATAAAAGCAAAGTAATAAATGGGCGTCCTGTCAAACAGACGCCCATAAAAAATATATGAAATTACGAAATGAATTTGGAAAGTGTGGTGACGCAAAGTGGTAGAATTAGACCAGATGAAAGTAGAATTACAAGCCTACAAAACTCCATTAGCGGAAGTGAGGGATTCACTTTAACTTAGAAAGCAGGTTAAAGAGAATTGAAGAATTGGAAATGGAAATGGAAGCCCCTGGCTTTTGGGACGTACCGGATGTTTCCAATAAAAAAATGAAAGAATTGAAGCAAATAAAAGACGTAGTGGATACTTGTAATACTTTAAGTACCCAGTATGAAGATATCGAGACATTAATTGAAATGGCATACGAGGAAGAAGATGCCGAAATGGTTGTGGAAATAAGAGAGGAACTGGATAGTTTTATTGAAACCCTGGAAAACATTCGTATTTCCCAGCTTCTTAGTGGTGAATATGACAAAGATAATGCCATTCTAAAATTAAATGCTGGTGCAGGTGGTACAGAAAGTTGCGACTGGGCACAGATGCTTTATCGTATGTATACAAGGTGGGCAGAAAGAAAAGGATTTTCTGTGGAAGTTTTAGATTATTTAGATGGTGATGAAGCCGGAATTAAATCGGTAACTTTCCAGATTAACGGAGAAAATGCCTATGGATACTTAAAGTCAGAAAAAGGTGTCCACAGATTAGTTCGTATTTCACCTTTTAATGCACAGGGAAAACGTCAGACTTCCTTTGTATCCCTAGATGTTATGCCGGATATTGAAGAAGATTTAGATGTAGAAATCGATGAAAATGACTTGAGAATCGACACCTATCGAAGCAGTGGTGCTGGTGGGCAGCATATCAACAAAACATCTTCGGCTATTCGTATTACTCATTTGCCAACCGGAATTGTAGTTCAATGTCAAAATGAACGTAGTCAGCATATGAATAAAGATAAGGCAATGCAAATGTTGAAAGCAAAATTATATTTATTAAAACAGGAAGCAAATGCTGAAAAACTATCGGATATTCGTGGTGCAGTAACAGAAATTGGTTGGGGGAATCAGATTCGTTCCTATGTTATGCAGCCTTATACAATGGTAAAGGACCACAGAACCGGTCAGGAATCAGGTAACGTGGACGCTACCTTAGACGGTACTATCGATCCTTTTATCAATGCATATTTAAAATGGCTCCATACTGGAGAAAAAGTGTCAGAAGACTAATTTTTATTTTGCATTAAGTCTAAATAAAAGAATGCCATTGCAGTCTGCATATATGGCATAATCCATAAAAGACCGACGCAACAAGTCATTAGGCCAAGAATTATTAGTGGCAAAAAACTTAATAGAAAATAAAGATAACGGCCCTTGTTTCCTTTCATCAGTTCACGACTGAAGGCAAGGGCTTTTTTCGCATTATAATTTGGAAAATCTAACATAATGAAAAATACTTGATTGTATACAAGAGTAACCAGTGTTTCAATTACCATACCCAGTGCTATAAGCAACATATATACACCAAATAAATCAGGATATTTGTTTAAATCCACTACTTCTAAAAAAATATAACAGGGGGTCATACCTAAAAAAGTTAACAGACATTTATAAGCCTGGGCTTTCATAATTTCCTTTGAGTTTGCTTTAAATCCAGCGAAAATATCACTTACTTTGGCTGGAGTACCACATGCAGTTTTTAAGAATGCAAGGTTTACTCCGTAAGCGAAAAATCCGGAAAATATCGAACAAAAAAGTAATACCCCATAATAGAGAAGTGTTCCAATCACTCCTGGAAGGAAACTAAATATAGAAGCGATTCCTGAACAGCCATATATCATCCCAATATAGACTAAAAAAATAGCAATCGCATTTCCATATTTTCCCATTAATTGTTCTTTTGCCAAAGCTTTTAACAAAGCTGAGGGTTTGTGTTGTTTCATCATTTCATCTAACTCCATTTTTATACTATATAATCGGCATTCATACCGATATATTTTATTCCATCAGTGCATTTTAAATCCTGCTGATAAGGATTGGATTCGTTATAATATTTTATCTGGGTACTGGTAGTTCCGCCAGACACATAAGAACGACCACATTCTGGGCATATGGCTGTTTTTAAAGTAACAGAACAGGATACCACCTTGCCGTTATTTTGTGCGGCACTCTTATAAGCGTTGGTGACATGTTCTTGCTCGTGACTTCTGACTTTGGCAGCAGAAGATTCTGGGGCAATATGACCAGGTGCTTTAAAGGACACCATTTCATCAGAGCCATCCTGATATTTCCTGTTTTTACAAGTTTGGCATTCATAAGTTGGGTCCAATTTATTGACACTTCCAATCTGAAAATCGCTCATAAATCCACCAGCCTTTCTGAATCATTATTTAAAATGGAAATGTGAAAGTTACATATCTCCATACATTTCTTCTAATACATCATTAAAGTCTTCTCCATACAAATCTTCGTACAATTCGTCAAAACTTTCGCCATAAGTTTCTTCATAGGCTTCATTTAAATAGTCGTGTAATTCGTCTGGTTCATACTGAAACATTGTCATAAAGGAAACCAGCAATACAATAGCGGAAAGTACTACACTTACTACCAAAGAAATAATGGAAAAGATAAGTCCCTGTTTTGCCTTCTTTTCATAAGTAGCCTCTTTTCCCTTGGAAAGCAGTGCAAAAATAATACTGAGCCCTGCAAATATCGGGGAAAACCCACTAAGACATGTAAAAGCACTAATCAGTGACAAAATTCCTAATATAAATGAGCCACTTACGAGAGCTTTATTTTTGGGGATAGGGTTGTTTTGCATATTTGAATAGTCCATAATAAATCTCCTTGTGTGAATAGTGTAGCATTTTTTTATAAGGAATACAAATCTTTCTTGAAAAGTGACGGTAGAATCTAATATAATGTATATGCAGTTTTTATTGACAAGCTATCTGGGAAAGGAAACTGTGAAAATAAAGAAAACGAATGGAGTTTTATATGGATATTATCTTAAAGCTAAAAGAAGAATTACAAGTGGAAAAGTGGCAGGTGGAAGCTGCGGTAAAATTGATTGATGAAGGAAATACGATTCCTTTTATTTCTCGTTACCGTAAAGAAGCAACTGGTGCGTTAAATGATGAAATTCTTAGAAACTTGTATGAAAGATTAACCTATCTTCGTAATTTGGAAGATAAGAAAAATCAGGTTTTAAGCAGCATAGAGGAACAGGGAAAACTAACAGATGAACTAAAAGAACGTATTTTGGCAGCAGAAACTTTGGTTGTAGTTGAAGACTTATATAGACCATACAGACCAAAGAAGAAGACCAGAGCCAGCGTTGCCAAGGAAAAGGGTTTAGAACCGTTAGCTGAGCTTATTTTATCCCAGAGTGCAACCGGCGAAGTGCTGTTAGAAGCAGCTAATTATGTGAATGAGGAAAAAGAAGTAAAATCTGCCAAAGAAGCTTTGCAGGGTGCAATGGATATTCTTGCAGAAATGGTTTCAGACAATGCAGATTATCGTATTTTTATTCGTGATTTGACTTTTGAAGAAGGAATTCTTATCAGTAGTGCCAAAGACGAAAAAGCAGAAAGTGTTTATGAAATGTACTACGCCTATCAAGAGCCAATTAAAAAAGTTGCCTTACATAGAGTTTTGGCATTAAATCGTGGTGAAAGTGAAAAAGTGCTCGCTGTAAAAATCGAGGCTCCAGTGGAAAGAATTTTAGGTTATCTGGAAAAACAGGTCATTACCTCTGACAACGAATATACAACACCAGTATTAAAAGAAGTAGTGTCTGATGCATATAGCCGTTTGATTGCCCCAGCTATTGAACGTGAAATTCGTAATGATTTGACGGAACGTGCTGAAGATGGTGCAATTAATGTATTTGGTAAAAACTTGGAGCAGCTCTTGTTACAGCCACCAATCGCAGGAAAGGTGGTTCTTGGGTGGGACCCTGCTTTCCGTACAGGCTGTAAATTAGCAGTAGTAGACGAAACGGGTAAAGTATTGGATACGAAAGTCATTTATCCAACTGCACCACAGAATAAAGTAGAAGAAGCCAAAGCAGAATTAAAGAAATTGATTAAAAAATACAACATCAGTTTAATTTCCGTAGGAAATGGGACAGCTTCCAGAGAATCAGAACAGGTTATTGTGGAATTATTAAAAGAAATTCCAGAAAAAGTACAGTATGTCATTGTAAACGAGGCAGGAGCGTCTGTATATTCTGCAAGTAAGCTTGCCACAGAAGAATTCCCTCAGTTTGATGTAGGACAAAGAAGTGCAGCTTCCATCGCAAGACGTCTTCAGGACCCACTGGCAGAATTGGTAAAAATTGACCCAAAATCTATTGGCGTTGGTCAATATCAGCACGATATGAATCAGAAAAAATTAAGCGAAGCCCTAAATGGTGTGGTAGAAGACAGTGTAAATAAAGTAGGTGTGGATTTGAATACAGCCAGTGCTTCTTTATTAGAATATATTTCCGGTATCTCCAAAGTAATTGCCAAAAATATTGTGGAATACCGTGAAAAAAATGGTCGTTTTACTAACCGTAATCAGTTATTAAAAGTTGCCAAATTAGGTCCAAAAGCGTACGAGCAGTGTGCCGGTTTTATGCGTATTATCGGTGGGGACAACCCATTAGATGAAACCAGCGTACACCCAGAATCTTATGAGGCAGCCGAAAAACTTTTGGAAAAACTCGGTCTGACTATGGATGATGTAAAGAATGCATGGAAACAGTCTCTTTCTTATAGCGTCAAAAAAGAGGATAAGCCGAAAAAACAGGAGAAAAAGAATCAGCCAAAGGTAGTTATTAAAAACAAAAATTCTGCTATGGGTGCAGCTTTGGCTCAGGCGTTAGCCGGAGCGAGTCTTACAGAAGATAAGATGGAAACAGAAGCAGGCACAAAGTCAGCTGAAAAAGAGCCGGTTGTTGTAGGAAATCTTGAAAAACGTATTAAAAATAAGAAACAGATGGCAGAGGAACTGGGTATCGGAGAAATGACTCTGACAGATATTTTAAAAGAGTTGGAAAAACCAGCCCGTGACCCACGTGAAGATATGCCACTTCCTATTTTAAGAAGTGACGTTCTTGATATGAAAGATTTAAAACCGGGAATGGTATTAAAGGGAACTGTTCGTAACGTTATCGACTTTGGTGTATTTGTAGATATCGGTGTGCATCAAGATGGTTTGGTACACATTTCTCAAATTACAGACCGTTTTATCAAACACCCATTAGAAGCTGTTAGCGTTGGTGACATTGTAGATGTAGAAGTTATGTCCGTAGACGTAGCCAAAAAACGTATTGCTCTTACCATGAAAATAGGTAAAGGGGAAGCAAAAGCGAAATAATAAAAATTTAGGAAAAAGGACTTTGTTCATACAGAGTCCTTTTTGTAATAGGAAATCTAACTTTTATGTTGACATTGTAGCGGCACTCTTGTATGTTTATATAGAAAACTGAATAAACATTCTTCAGGGTAAGGTGTAATTCCTAACCGGTGGTGATGCCATCAAAGAAACCTCAATTTTGATGGATAAGTCCGCGACCCGAGGTCAAAGACCTTGGCTGATTTGGTGCGAATCCAAAACCGACAGTAAAGTCTGGACGAAAGAAGGAGAGAAAAGTTATGAAATCATTTATTAAAAGTGTAACAAGTGATGTTTTATTTGCCGTGGAGTTTCTAGGAATAGTAACTCTTATTTTTTTGCTCGCATACTTAGCAGAAAAATGGCTGCAAAAAAGACAAGGGAACAAAGGAAAAGTATTTACTACAAGAAAAGTGGCAATGATAGGTATGTTTGCCGCCATATCAACGATTTTGATTATATTGGAAATGCCGGTACCTTTCGCACCGCCATTTTATAAAATTGATTTAAGTGAATTACCAGCACTTATCGGCGGCTTTGCTTTTGGCCCGGTGGCCAGCGTTATGATTGAATTTTGTAAAATTTTATTGAAACTCATAACAAAAGGTACAAGTACAGCACTTGTAGGTGAAATGGCAAATTTTGTAGTAAGTTGTAGTTTTGTTTTGCCAGCTTCTTTTTTATATTGGTTGAAAAAAAGCAAAAAAAGTGCTATTTTTTCTAGTATAATAGGTACTTTAATGATGACTGTGGTGGGTTCGTGGCTCAATGCCGTTTATTTACTACCTACCTTTGCCAAAATGTATGGAATGCCTCTTTTACCAGACGGTTCAGGGGCAAGTATTGTAGAAATGGGAACCAAAGTGAATGCCAATATTACCGATGTGACAACGCTTGTGTTGTTTGCGGTAGTGCCACTGAATTTAATCAAGGGTACGGTGGTTTCACTGATTACTATTCTGATTTACAAAAAGTTAAGTCCTATTTTAAAATCAGCACATAAGAAATAGGTGGTTTGTTTTATGGAAATGGAATTTGATGTAAAAATTACAAGCGGGATTTTGTACGATTATCTGATGCATCACGCGTATTCCAAAATGTCGAATCTGATTGGAAATATTGTTGGGGCAATTTTGTTGATTGGTGGTTTGACCTATGGAAATGTAGGTTTTATAATTGCCGGTACTATAATTTTATTATATATGCCGTGTACCCTCTTTTTAAAAGCAAAACAGCAGCAACTTGCCAATCCTGCTTTTAAAAAGCCATTACATTATAGATTCAATGAAGAAGGCGTGTTTGTTTCCCAAGAGGGAGAAGAACAGATGCAAAAATGGGAGGATATGTATAAGGCCGTATCTTCACAAAAAAGCATTATTTTGTATACATCAAGAATGAATGCCTGTATTTTTCCAAGAAAAGATTTAGGCACAGATGTACCCAAATTAATTGAAATTATTTCTGTCAATATGGAGCCTAAAAAGGTCAAAATAAGAGGTTATTTATGAAAATCATAGAAACATATCAAGCGAAAGAAACCTTTCAGGTAGGAAAAGAAATTGGATTAAATGCAACTAGAGGAAGCGTCTATACCCTGATAGGCGACTTAGGAGTTGGAAAAACGGTTTTTACCCAAGGGGTAGCTGAAGGCCTTGGTATTTTGGAACCTATTTCTAGTCCGACTTTTACTATTTTACAGGTGTATGAAGAAGGCAGAATGCCTTTCTACCATTTTGATGTATACCGCATTGGCGATGTGGAGGAAATGGAAGAAATTGGTTATGAGGATTGTTTTTATGGTGAAGGCATATGCTTTATTGAGTGGGCAAATCTGATTGAGGAGATTTTGCCAAAACACTACACAAGAGTAACCATTGAAAAAGATTTGGAAAAGGGCTTCGATTATAGAAAAATTACGATTGAGGAAATAGAACAATGAAATTATTAGCACTAGATAGTTCAGGACTTGTGGCTACCATAGCCGTAATAGAAGATGATGTATGTGTGGCAGAATATACGACTTGCCATAAAAAGACGCATTCTCAGACGTTAATACCAATGTTAGATGAAATAAAAAATATGATAGAGCTGGATTTATCCACGATTGATGCGATTGCCATTACCAAAGGACCCGGTTCTTTTACTGGACTTCGTATTGGCTGTGCAACGGCGAAGGGGTTGGGGCTTTCGCTTGACTGTCCTTTGGTGCCAATTCCTACGGTGGATTCCCTGGCATATAATTTGTATGGTAGCAAGGCACTCATTTGTCCATTAATGGATGCTAGACGTAACCAGGTGTACACAGGGCTTTACCATTTTGAGAAAAATGAAGACTCTTACGAGATGGTATGTGATTTAAAACAGTGTGCAATTTCCATTGAAGAAATAATAGAAATTGTCAATATTCATGAACAGGATGTAATCTTTTTAGGAGATGGTGTTCCGGTTTATGCTGAAAAAATTAAGGCTTTGTGTCAGGTAGACTATTCTTTTGCACCAGCGGGCTTTAATAGGCAGAAAGCAACATCGGTAGGTGCTTTAGGTATGCTTGCTTATAAAAAAGGCGAGTATGTTTCGGCAGAAGATATGGAACCGGACTACTTGAGACTTTCTCAGGCGGAGAGAGAAAGAATGGAAATGGAAGAAAAAAAGAAAGCCGGCGAGGTTTGATAGCATATGATTTTTAGACCTATGGTGGAAACAGATTTGGATAGCGTTGCCAAAATGGAAAAAGAGATTTTTTCGACGCCTTGGTCAAAAGAAGGTTTTCAGGAAAGCCTTCAAAAAGACTATTCTTACTTTTTTGTGGCAGAGGAGAAGAATGAAATTACTGGATATTTAGGTATTCATAATTTTGGTGGCGATGGAGAAATTACCAATGTGGCAGTGGCTTTAGAATGGCGTTGCAAACATATAGCTTTTTCTCTGCTTTCTTATGCAATGAAGGAAACGGAAAAGAAAGGCGTAGAGGCGTTTACTTTGGAAGTAAGAAAATCCAATATTCCTGCCATCAGACTCTATGAAAAATTAGGGTTTGTAGAGCAGGGAGTACGCAAGAACTTCTATGAAAATCCGACAGAAGATGCAATAATTATGTGGAAGATTTAGGTAACATATGGAACAATTACCACGTTCCATATGTGTTCTTTTTTGTATAATGAAGGAAGATTAACAAAAAAGGAGTAGAATTATGCGAAAATATAATGAGGCAAATCGTGTGATGCAGGCTATTTGTAACTGCTGCAAAAAAGATTTGAAAGTGCAAAATGGTATTATTACAGAGGGCGTATTCAGCGTTGAGTATGCTTTTGGTTATTTTAGCAATAAAGATGAAGAAATCCACAAGTTCGATTTGTGTGAGGAATGTTATGATAAATGGATAAAAACTTTTAATATTCCGGTAGAGATTGCGAATAACACAGAATTATTATAAAATATAATTAGGATGAGAGAAGACGGAGGGGTAAGAATATGTTAGATGTTTGCTTATTAGGAACAGGTGGTATGATGCCCCTACCTTACAGATGGCTCACTTCTTTAATGCTTAGATACAATGGAAAGAGTATTTTGATTGACTGTGGAGAAGGCACACAGGTGGCAATGAAAGAAAAGGGCTGGAGTCCTAAACCGATTGACATTATTTGTTTTACTCATTTTCATGCAGACCACATCAGTGGTCTACCAGGAATGCTTTTAACGATGGGTAATGCAGAACGGACAGAACCATTGTTGCTCATTGGACCAAAGGGTCTTACAAGAGTGGTAGCTGCACTTCGCGTGATTGCTCCGGAATTGCCTTTTGAAATTGAGTGTAAAGAAATTGAAGAAAATGAGCAAAGTTTTGCATTCGATGGCTTTACCATTGAGGCCTTCAAGGTACAACACAATGTAACGTGCTATGGATATAGTGTGAAAGTTGCAAGAAGCGGAAAGTTTTCCGTAGATAAAGCAAAAGAAAATGAAATTCCAATGAAGTACTGGAGTAAGCTTCAAAAGGGTGAAATTATAGAAGATGACGGCAAGGTATATACACCGGAAATGGTCCTTGGTGAAGCAAGAAAAGGTTTAAAAGTTACCTATTGTACCGATACAAGACCTGTCCCAAGCATTGTTAAAAATGCGGCGGAAGCAGATTTATTTGTTTGTGAAGGTATGTATGGAGAACAAGAAAAATTAAATAAAGCAAAAGAACACAAGCATATGACGTTTTTTGAAGCGGCAACCTTAGCAAAAGAGGCCAAGGTAAAGGAACTTTGGCTGACTCATTATAGTCCGGCACTAACTAGGGCGGAAGAATTTATTCCAGAAACAAGAAAAATTTTTCCTAATACTTACCCTGGAAAAGACGGCAAAAGCGTCGAGCTAATGTTTGAGGAAGGAGATGGCGTATGAAAAAATTTAAAATGTCGACCTCAATAATCATTATTGTAGTATCGGTTATAGTAATTGTGGGTATCTTTTACCTTTTGCTCAATCATTTTTCCAAAGATGATGAGCCTACGGAAGTAGAAATTACAGCAGTACAAAATGTCCTTCTTCGAAATATGGATAATGACTATCCACCGACCCCGAAAGAAGTATTAAAATATTACAGTGATATCACTCAGTGCTTTTATGCCGGTGGTTATACAGATGATGAACTCATTGCATTGGCAGACAGAGCCTTGGAGTTATTTGATGATGAGTTGGTGGCAAATCAGGATTATGACACTTATATAGAAGATTTGAAGGAAGAAATTGCTTCCTATGAGGCAAAAGATTGGAGCATCAGCAGTTATTCTACATCTTCTAGTACAGAAGTAGATTATTTTGAAAAAGATGGTTATGAATGGGCTCAGTTATATGCATTTTATAATGTGCGTGAGTCTACAACAACAGTAAAGGTGACAGAAATTTTCCTTATGAGAAAAGACGAGAATGGTCGCTGGAAAATTTATGGTTGGGAGCAGGCAACTGCCACAGAATAGCAGATAGAAAGTGTTACGAAAATGGAAGAAAAAGACGTTTTGATTTTGGCGATTGAAAGTTCGTGTGATGAAACAGCGGCAGCAGTTGTAAAAAATGGCAGAGAAGTTTTATCCAATGTCATTTCATCACAAATAGATTTGCATACCTTGTATGGTGGCGTTGTGCCGGAAATCGCCTCAAGAAAACACATTGAAAAAATTAATCAGGTCATAAAACAAGCTTTGGCGGAGGCAAGTGTGACATTGGATAATATGGATGCCATTGCGGTGACTTATGGCCCTGGACTTGTAGGAGCATTACTGGTTGGAGTATCTGCGGCAAAAGCGATTAGCTTTGCAACTGGTATTCCGTTAGTTGGCGTACACCATATTGAAGGGCATATTAGTGCTAATTATATTGAAAATTTGGATTTAGAACCACCATTTGTATGTCTGGTTGTTTCAGGTGGACATTCTCATTTAGTTGTTGTGAAAGACTATGGAGAATACGAAATTATTGGACGTACCAGAGATGATGCGGCAGGTGAGGCTTTTGACAAGGTAGCAAGAGCCATTGGCCTGGGATATCCTGGAGGACCAAAGATAGATAAAGTTTCGAAAGAAGGAAATCCGGAGGCAATTCATTTTCCACGTGCTAAAGTGAACGAAAGTGAATACGATTTTAGTTTCAGCGGCTTAAAATCTGCTGTTCTTAATTATTTGAATGGCTGTCAGATGAAAGGCGAAGAATACAACCAGGCAGATGTAGCGGCCTCTTTTCAAAAGGCGGTAGTAGATGTTTTGGTAGAACATTCTTTACATGCAGTAGAAACTTATGGCTTAAAGAAATTTGCTATTGCTGGCGGCGTAGCTTCCAATTCATCTTTAAGAAATGCGTTTATAGAAGAATGCAAAAAACGAGATATTGAATTTTATCATCCATCGCCAATTTATTGTACCGACAATGCAGCGATGATTGGTGTGGCTGGTTATTACGAATACCAAAAAGGTGCGAGAAGCGGGCTTGACTTGAATGCAGTTCCGAACTTGAAACTCGGAGAAAGATAGAGGTGTATATGGAAAAACACACCATAGCCATTGTGTTGGCAGCAGGACAAGGAAAACGTATGAACTCTACTGTTCGTAAACAATACCTATTGATTCAGGAAAAACCTGTTTTATATTATACCTTGAAGGCTTTTGAAGAAAGTTTTATTGATGAAGTTTTACTGGTGGTTGGAGAAGGCGAAACGGAGTATTGCAGGGAAAATATTGTAAAGAAGTATCAGTTTTCCAAAGTTTCCGATATAATTGTGGGTGGAAAAGAAAGATATCACTCCGTATATGAGGCTCTTTTTTGGATAGGTAGTCATAAAAAAAGCGATAGTTATGTTTTTATACATGATGGAGCAAGACCTTTTGTGACGGAAGAGGTTCTAATGCGGGCATTCCGTTGTGTTTGTGAAGGAGATGCCTGTATCGTAGGGGTGCCGGTAAAAGACACAATTAAAATAATCGGAAAAGATAACATTGTGGAGCATACGCCTGACCGTTCTACTTTATGGTCGATTCAGACTCCGCAGGTTTTCTCTTATAATAAGATAAAAGATGCTTACGATAAATTACTTTCATTAGAAAAGGAAGGTCAATTACAAATAGCCATAACAGATGATGCGATGGTTATGGAAACTTTTGGTGAACTTCCGGTTCGTGTTGTAGAAGGTAGTTATGAAAATATAAAAATTACTACGCCAGATGATATGATTTTGGCAGAACGAATATTAAATAAGCACTAAAAAATGCCGAGAAATCGGCATTTTTTAACGGTTTGAAAAAAAGTCAAAAATTTCTGAAAAAAGTTGTTGACACTGCATATATTTTTTGCTAGAATAATTTTTGCCGCTGATGAGAAACGGTCAGCGGAAAAAAGAATATGGAGAGGTATCGAAGTGGTCATAACGAGGCGGTCTTGAAAACCGTTTGTCCGCAAGGGCACGTGGGTTCGAATCCCACCCTCTCCGTTGAAACTTTTCGCAAATCGAAAGTTTCATAACAATGGCATTCAGTCTTGGAGAAGTACCCAAGAGGCTGAAGGGACACCCCTGGAAAGGGTGCAGGTCGTTAATAGCGGCGCGAGGGTTCAAATCCCTCCTTCTCCGTTTGAGTATTTTGAAAAGATGCCAAATAAAGAACCTTGACAAATAAACAATAATGCAACCCTGAAAATTCTAAAAAGAATTGTTCAGAAGAACGGAATCTCGAGAAGAGATTCAACCCAAAAACGAAGTAAGAACGGAAGAAATTAGCTAGAGTTAATTTTGAC
>JBGVKZ010000028.1:0-27314 GCA_045124055.1 Lachnospiraceae bacterium
GCCCATTCGCCTAGTTGCGTATTCCATTCATCTATCCTGTTACTTATATTCGCATATAGTTGGTCCATTGCGTAATAATTAATTATGTAGTATTCCCCTATCACTGTTTTATCTCCTATCTACTTTGTAAAACTATTTAAATAGCTCTTTATAAAAGAATCTCTTCTAAATCATAAATATATTTAAACTCCAACAGTTCTTTGGAATCTGCTTCCTGTCCTTCTAATTCTTCCTTCAGCGAATTTCCCTTATCGATAATAAAATAAATGGTTTTACAACCATATTCTTTTGCTTTTGGCATAAAGTACTCTGCTACCCATTCAGTATCTTCAGAGATATTCTCAAATCCGTTCCTTGTATCAGCAACATAGTTACATCCTTCATACTTCTTTATAATATCAAGAGCATATTCCAGAGGTTTTCTGTAATCTTCCCTGCAACAAAACTTCTTCCATTCCACCAATACCACGTTATACTTTTCTTCGTATTTTACGTCACAAAATTCTGATAAATACACTATTTTTCCTAGTATATTGTAATTGACTCATCTAACAGTCACTTACAGATATACCTTATCCTTTCTATCAACCTTTTTATCCGTGGTTGATTACGGTATTCTATCTTTGTATGATTGAAATATGTGATGTGGATTTGTTTTTTTTCCTGTGGCTCTGACTACTTGAAGGAGGTTCTCACCACACCTTATTTCTAAATAATGATTAGTTAGATGAGTCTTGAATTCGTATCTTGTACCAGGTTTTACGAAGTAAGTGCTGTGGATAACACATTACATATTTTTACGAAAGGAATGTATTATCATGATTTTAGTCGGAATTGACATCGGTAAAAACCAACACACCTTCTCCATCATTGACAAAGAAACTGGAGAAATACTTTCAAATCCTTCTGCTTTTAATAACAATCAAGAAGGATTCCTGCTACTCATCAAAAAACTAAGCAACTATTCCAAATCAGAACTTCTTATTGGTATGGAAGATACAGGACATTATCACTTTGCCTTACTTAAATATCTTCTCGACATTCGCTATACTGTTGCTCTGATTAACCCAACAACTACTGACCTTACCAGAAAACTTCAGGGTGGTATTACCAAAAATGATCCCCTTGATTCGCTTACCATTTGTGATGTAATTGGTTCTAACCAACGCAAAAAGCCTTATCGTATTACAAAGGTAAACCGCTTTGATCTTTATGAACAAAAGCAGCTAACTCGCCATCATCACAACCTGAAAGAGGAATTAAACACCTATAAAAACCGGCTTCAGAAATGTATCGATATCGTGTTTCCTGAATTTAATTCCTTATTCCGTTCAAAGTATGGCATTGTTTACATGAATGTTTTGAAAACATTTGCTTCTGCTGAAAAAATTGCAAGCTCCGATATTCGAACCATTCGAAAATGTTTTGAATATGAAGGTCGCGGGAAACGAATCCCGCTTTCTGCCGAACAACTTAAAGCAGCAGCCAGAGCTTCCATCGGTATACCTTCTGTTGCTGAAGAAATTCAGATCAGACACCTTGTATGTCAGATTGAAATGATTGAAGAACAACTTTCTGAAATAGACAAAAAGATAGAAGAGTTCTCCTTGCAAAATAACTCTCCTATCCTTTCCATACCAGGAATTTCCCACTTCTCTGGTACTTCTATTTTAGCGGAGTTAGGAGATATTCGCAACTATACAAAAGCGTCTCAGATAATCAAATTTGCAGGTGTTGCTCCATATCACTATGAATCCAGTCAGTTTATCGCCCAACATACTGCAATAACCAAGAAAGGTTCCAAATACCTGAGAAAAACTCTGTATCAGATTATTTTGCCGGTTATAAATCACAATAAAATTTTTACTGCTTATTACAACAAAAAGTTATCCGAAGGCAAAGGTCACAGATGTGCTCAAGGTCACTGTATCAGGAAACTTTTAAGAATCATATATCACCTGTTAAGCACAGGGCATACCTTTAATCCTGCATTGTTGGTGTAGCCACAAATACAACTCAACGTATACAACGAACCTTCTTTGAAAGGTCTATTTGTTGTGCCATAAAATCCATAATTATTCACATATTTTCAAAGTACATACTTTTTCTAACTAAATTTAATATTTTCAAAAAATCACTTGATTTTTATATAGTTAGCTCCTATATTTATATATTAATCCACTGTATAAATGCTGTTTTATCTGAACTATTATATCCGACATTTCGATAAAAGTTTATATATTTTCTTCTTCCGGAACACTGTCCTTATGAAGATATAGATATAATTGTACTATTTTCCAAGCAGCTAACATAAAATCGCCTGCTGCACTTCTATCAAATGCCTCTTGAATTCATAACCCACAAAATAATCACTCTTTATTACTTCCTCTGAAACTTCTTCTCCTCGAAAAAATGGTGGACACAGATTCAGGACAGCCCCCAGATTTGCTTTCTGCATATGTCGCAAGGTGATTTGATAGTTTTCAAAATCTTTGTAAATCTTCGACAATGCATACAAATCCGTAATAATTTCGCAAGGATGATTATCTGAAGTCATTGCATTAATTATCGGAATCTTTGCACACTTCGCCATATTTTTTACAACCTCTATATCACTGTGGCGTACCACAATGGCATCCACCCAGTTCTCGAGATATCCTATCACATCTTCTATTTTCTCTTTTTTATCAAGTGTTGCCGGAGGAAAGAGAATCGTTTGACCCTCTAATAGACTTACTGTGATTTCTTCATTTCCGTATACAATTAGTATCCCATTACCTCATATGCCACATATTCGTGACTAAAATGGTATCCCAATTTTTCCGCCAAAGCTACTGACCACTGATTTTGTGCATCCCAACTTGGATATAAGTCTCTTTTCAGACATTCCAATATAAGCCTTGCCCCACAGGCATATGCCAATCCCTTTCTTTGATGGTCTTTTCTTGTATCAATTTCTATCTCAATTCCCTTGTTGTACGTACTATAAGATGATGCCCCTGCAACCAACTCTCCATCCTTCAAAACAGCCACGCCCAACCCTAACTCCTTGTATGCATTATAATCTTTGTATTGAGATACTAAATCACTGGACCATCGATTGCTCTGACACATATGATATTCCGGTTCTTCTATCAACTTTAGTTCATAGCCATCAGGTATGTTCAAAACCGCCTGTTCCAACTTTTCTATATCAAATACATTCGGCTCTTTTTTTATGGCATATCTTGTAACTTTCTTCGCTTTAACTTTATAATATTTTTCAATCAAATTACCCCATTCAGCATTCTGTGGAACCATAATAATAAAGTCCTGGTTGCAATTTTCCGGTTTAAATCGAATAAGTTCTTCACACGGATTTCCTGCATAAAATGCAAAATCGCCCAATATTGCCATGGCCGCATCTTCTGCCTCATTAGTATGTACTTCCCCCATTATGCCTTGTACACAAGACCATATTATGGTTTCATCCATATCATCAAAAAATAAATTTTTTCTGTTTTCCACTTCTCCGGTGCAACCTCCTTGTTGTTCATATGCCTTATATTATAGATGATTTCACTATGAAAACCAATCAATGTTTTAATTTATATCATATTCATTCGCAGAAAGAACACCAAAAAAGAGTTAATTGCATTTAGACATATTAACATATGAATACAAAATTAGATAAATTTATCCATTCAACTTTACAACCCACACATCATCAATTTTCTTTATACTATTTTCACTTGGAAAATTTTCCATCTCCCTAAACTCTTTTGACTCTATAATTTTGCTTTCTTCTTCATAAGAAATTGTGGTAATAGTTACGTTCAGATAATGTGACATAAACGTTGCAAATTTAGATGTGGAATTTAAAAAATAATCACCATCTGCTCCAAAATAGCCACTCAAATCAGAAGTAGTTATATCTGTGGATGGGTAAATTTCTTCATTTGGTTCACCACCTAAAATAGTAACTTTCATACCGTGTTCATATCCCGGTGTTTCTTCTAACTCTTCTACAATTCTTAAAGAGAGTGCGTAACTTTTTTCATATCTTTCCTGCATATTAAAAGCCATAATATTTGCCATTTTGGAAAATTCTAACACTAAAATACCACTAAAAATAAACGTAAATACAACAATTATTTTCTTGATTCTTCGACCATAAATATTTTTTCCTATTGTTAACCTATCTGCTAACACAATAACAAATATATAAAACAGACTCCACGCCCCTCTCATCAAAAGGTGCTGATATGTATCTGGAGATAAAACATTTACTATAGTCGCACAGAAAGGAATTATCGCAACTAACACAAATACCAAAATAAGATGAATTAGTTTTTTATAGCATTGTTTTCTGATAAACAAATATGCATAAATGCACACTCCAATAGCAAACAAGAAAACCGTCATACATTTCATTATATTAGTCGTAGTTAATACATTTTCCCATCTTGCGAAATTTATAAAATTCATAAATGCACTTTTTAATCCTGTTGGAATAGACGCTAATTCAAATCCATTAACTTTATCTGTACCTTGATATCCTGACATCTGCTCATTTTTTAATGTCAACATTATATTTAAAGAGCCCACGTAGTATAAATATCCACCAATTCCCATTAATGCATATCTTCCTATTTTGACATAAATCAATCGATTGTTTTTTCCTTCCAAAATTTCCAGTAATAATTTTAAAATGCATAAAATCATCACAAATGCTAAGTATGCTTGATAAATTCCCAAACTGGTTCCAAGTAAAAATATACCAAAGATAAATCCCCATTTTTTCCTATCAGTCAAAAAGAATGCCACTATTGCTAATAATACTGCCAGCATATATCCGTCTACTGTATAAGTGTAACAAAAAGTAGAAATTACACTTGGGAATGTCACGAGTACTGCACTTATCAAAGCCACCGAAAAGTAGCTCTTCACATCAAATATTTCTATTAAAAAAATAGCTGAAATTGAAAGATATATTATCGCCAGAACACCGTTTAACCATGGTAAATCATAATACGAACTTATGCTACAAGCACTCTTAAGAAACTGTCTGCCCGATGTAATCATATCTTGATCTGAGTATAAATTCCACATCGAATCATAAGTAAGAAAATGATTCGCCATTATATATCCATAGGTTAATATTCCAACAATTAAACATACTATAAATGCCAATATCCACTTTGCTTTTATCCTTTTTTTAACAGATAAATAAATGTTTTCTGCTATCATCTGTTGATTCACATCATACTCCTCCTTTCATTCTACATACCAGAATATATTAAATTGCACGAGAGTGCAATTTATTTTTCTTAAAATAATCTATTTTTATATAAATTGGAGGTGTGCATGTGAAGAATGCCAAAAGTATAAATCGAATTATACAAATTAATGATATAAATATTGGAAAATACATTATGGAATCACGAAAATCTATGAATATTAAGCAAATTGATATGGTTGCAAAACTGCAAGTGATTGGTATTGATATTTCTATTTACTCATATAATCGAATTGAAAAAGGCACACAAAATCCGACTGTGTCATTTTTGTATGCCTGCTGTGATATTTTTAATTGTGATATGAATACATTATTTCGTTACAAATAGATTTCCTTAAATAAAAATTGGCACCGTGATATAGTCCGTTAAAATAGTAGAGTCAACTTATCAAGTGTAGTACAAACAATATGCATTGCCCCAGTAATTGAATATTCTTCATAGACAGTATCTTGCCATCTTTACCTATTCATAAAGCCTACACAATATTCTTCCAACTGTTTTAATCCCTTTTCCTCAATAGGGAAATGCCCTGCACCTTGTAATAATTTCAATTCTTTTGGTGCCTGTATCTTGTCAAAGAATAATCTACTTAAAGATATATCTGTCCAATAATCTCTTTCTGGATGCACAAGCAATACTGGACATTTTTTATAATCATTTGCTTCAATCTCTATATTCGGATTTAGCATCCCGTACAAAAATTCTAAAGTGACTTTTGTTCCTGAAGATATTGGGTCATTCATCAACAATTCAGCCAATGCCTCATTGTTTACTATTGCTTTCATATTACACACCATCTTCATCGGCAACTTAACTCCGCCAATTAGACGATGTGATATTTTAAGGAGTGGCTTACCTAAAACTACCATCATACTGCTAGATGCCGTTTCTTTTGTTACTCTGCTTATTCGTTGATCTAACAAACAAGTCAACATTAAACCATTTATTTTTTCCATTCTACAAGAAATCTGATATGCTAACATACCCCCAGCACTCAAGCCGAATAAATACAATGGTTTATCATCCTGTCGATATTTCTCGGCAATCGATATTCCGCACTCAATCCAATCAGAATATGTTATTTTCCCACTACAAACGGTATGCCCATATAATGGTAAATCTGGACATATTACATCATAACCTGCTTTATGAAGCGGTACTGCAATAAAAGATAGCAGTCTGCCATTTCCACCCACACCATGATATATAACAACAACACCCTTGGCATCATTGCAGATATAATGGTCGATATGAATCTGATTATTACCAGTTTCTATCCATTCCTCTTTTGGTACATTGTTGTCATCTATACGATTTTTTACTGGCAGATACTCTTGAACTTGTCGCCATATTGTATCATTTTCATATCCTTTATGCATCATAAATCCTTTCACATTCTCTTAAGAGAATTCAAATTTCAATCTCACCACGAGATTTAAAATTATCTTTCACAAAACAAAATAACAGTTTGATTTCCAATAATCCCAGATAATATATACTAAAACAAAACAACCCAAAAGGGAATGGCTTTTTTCGATTTGGAAATAACCTTTTTCAATAAGACTATTATACCAACACTCACAACTGAAATACAATCTGTTTTCCATTATCTCCTTATACTTTCGACCAACACTTAATCCCCCAATTTTCAAAGTTCCATTCTTCCATATATTCATTACATTCGTAGTCAATATAGTATAGCAGTTCTTTTTGAACTACAAAATTTGTTGGGTAATAATCTATGTTTAATCCTGTTGGATATAACAATCTGCACATCTGCCTTACCTGCTCAACATATTCCGGTTTTACAGCATTTCGTTCAACCAAATCCGCTACTGTTTCACCTTCAATATATTCCTTGAGAATACGCTCGTTCGAAATATCTACATCATACATTTCCGGTATTCTAATACCTACTTGCTTTAAGCGATGATAATCTCGCACTTCCGATTCTATCTTATTGCCAAACTGATAATAGTCACATGGCTCATGATGTATCTGCTTTAAAACATACTTCTTCTCCCCATCTGTTACCAAATAAGAATAGCCACCTTTTCCTTTTCCTAAAAGTTTTATTATCTCATACGACTTGTCATTAACATTCAGTATCTTCATTTCTGCTTCTCCTTACAATTAAACTTCCACCCGGACTAAGTATATTTTCTGAATAGCCACGAGCATATATTATTTTCTGTTCAGTCAATTTTATCGACTTATCATTACTATCTGCATTGATATATACTTCAATATCTGTTTTTCCTGATCTTACATAGTGAATTAACCTATCTTCACCACATTTCCATTCAATACAATTGCTTTTTAATGCACTATATTCTCTACGTATACCTATGAGTGTTTTTACTTCATTGAAAATATAATTTTTTTCTCCACCTTTAATTTCCTTCCATGGCATAGGCTTTCTATTAAAAGGACCTCCACTTCCTTCCATTGCAATTTCAGTTCCGTAAAATATACAAGGACTACCCGGCATTGTAATCAGTATGACGAGTTGCTGAAAAAACACATCTTCATTACAAAATCTAGAATATACTCTACCCACATCATGGCTATCAAGAAAATTAAATAAAACTTTATTCACATTCTCCATATACAATGAATAGCATCTATTCATCATATACATAAAATCAATTGATTTTAAATTCTTATTGATAAAAAAATTATTAACACTTTCCATAAATGGATAATTCATAACAGAATCATACTCATCTCCTTGTAGCCAAGGATTTGCATCATGCCATATTTCTCCTAGTAAATATAGGTCTGGTTTTAGTGCTTTTAATTCTTGCCGTAATTGTTTTATAAAAGAATGAGCAATTTCATTTCCTACATCAAATCGTATTCCATCAATGTTCCATTTGGTAATCCACTCTCTACATACTTCACAAAAATAAGTAACCACTTCTTTGTTATTTGTATTGAGCTTAGGCATTTCAGCCTCAAATGCGAACGAAAAAAATCTTCCATCATCAGTTCTTTGTATTCCATCAAAAATATCCTCATTAATATAAAACCAATCAAAATATTTTGAAGATTTCCCATTTTTCAGCACATCTTTCCAAGCAAAAAAATCACTTCCAGCATGGTTAAAAACCGCGTCTATCATCACCTTTATGCCCTTATCGTGTGCAGCATCTACTAACTCTTTAAACTCTTCATCTGTACCAAAGTCCGAATCTACCTTACGATAATCTGTCGTATTATACTTATGATTGCTTGTAGACTCAAATATAGGAGTTAAATATATGCCATTTATCCCTAATTCTCGAAGATATGTAAGTTTACTTGTAATTCCACAAATATTTCCACCATAGAACGTGGTATATTCTATATTTTCTACATCATCCCAATTTGCAAACTTACTTTCAACCGCCCCATTCTCCTTTCGGCAAAAACGATCGGGCATAATCTGATACCAAAATGTATTCTCAACCCACTCAGGAGCCTTGTATATATCTGATGAATTCATCCATGCATATTTAAAATATTGCTTCATCAAACCATTAGCATTCAAATTTTCTATAGTATACAGTCCATCTTCAAACAAATATTGCATTTCCTCATCACAAATTACTTCGAAATAGTATTGCAACCTTTTATATTTGGGAAAAATACTTATAGACCATATGAAACTGTCTCTTAATTCCTTTGCAATATACATAGAAGCTCTTACCCCATACCAGGGGCGTCTTCCTGACGGACCATTAATATATGGATCTTCATGAATCAAATTGACTGCTGTTATTTTTTTATTTGTACTAATGTTAATTATTAACTCATTTTCATCCCAAGCATAGCAATTAGCATTTCCACATCTATGACTAATTCCTTCAAATGACACGTATATCACCTCCAATTGAATTATATTATGATGTATGTTATAATTCTCACACAATATTCTTCACTTTTTAACACAATCCTATTATCAGAAGGGAAGTGCTACTCTTAATGAAAGACCTTATTTTACACGAAACGAAATTTCATGGAACACCTGATTTTCCATATATTGTATATCATGGAAAGGTACCTGATTTTCTCACTTCATTTCCTCAACACTGGCATAACGAAGCTGAATTTATCTACATTGAAAGCGGACATCTAACAATTACTGTATGGTCTCAAACCCATCATGCCCATGCCGGAGATCTCATCATCCTTATGCCGCAGGTTATCCATTCCCTTGAAGAATACGATAACCAAACTGCTGAGTATTATAATATCGTTTTTGACTTCTCAATATTAGGTAATGATACTCGCTACGAAAAATATCTTGTACCATTCTTAACTCATGAAAAAAAGATAGATTTCTATAATAAAAAGGGTTCCAAACTTAATGAAAGTCTGAAACCTTTAATTCTCTCGCTTATAGAAAATAGACGAAGCAGCTACACAACACATGAATATTTAGTTAAGTCAAACTTATTTATGATAATGCATATTTTAACTCAGCATAGCTACAATTCTAACGAAAATGATATTGCATTACAAATGACATACGATAAACTAAAACTAGTTTTATATCATATTCAAAATAGTTATAGTAATAATATTTCTATAAAAAACGCAGCTACCTTATGTGGCTTTTCAGAAAGTCATTTCATGAAATTATTTAAGGACTTAACTGGTATGAGTTTTACTGCGTATTTAGTAAACTACAGATTAGAACTCTCTGCAAAACAATTAAAAGAAACCAACCTCAGTATTATTGATATATCTACAAACTGTGGATTCAATAATCACTCTTATTTTACAAGAGCATTTAAGAAGAAGTATGGTATTTCGCCTTCAAAATATAGAAAATAAAAACTATTCAGTTGTCCAAATTAACCTACCTTTATATCATTCTATATTGTCATAACCATATGAGAAGTTTTCTTAACACACGAAGTATGGTATGAAAAAGTGATAACACTGTTGCAAATCTTCATACCACTCTAAAAATTCTTCCAACAACGTTCCTTTAAGAATGTTCCAATGACCTCAAGCGGTGCACCTTCATAATACTGCACCAATAATTTCTTAAATTCTGGTACATCCTTTTCCGGTATAACCAAAAATCCCATACCTTGTGCAATCAAATAATGATTTGCAAAAATAACCGATGCACGCTTATTTCCATCCTTAAACACCTGCGTTTTCATACAATACATGCATAACTCAATCGCTATCTCAATCGGCTCTTTATCTTGACTTCTAATTTCATCTATCCGTTCAATAACTACTGATTCAATAGGCAATGGTGGCACATAGCTTGTTCCACCTATCTGCACAGGAATGCCACGAATACGACCACCATCATAAAAGAACCCTTCATTTACTAATTTGGCGATATGACAAAGCATATGATAATTACTTTCACTCTGAATAACGTCTCTATCTAAGATAAATTCCCAGGCATGTTTCAAGTTGAGAATCTTTTGCACATCAGTAGCAGATACACCATTGACTTGTCCATTCTCAATAATATCCTCAGTCTGTGGAAATGTCGTTGCAACACCTTCTAACACTGCTTGATCATAAATATTCGCTTTCATATTTGCTCTAGCAAAATCCAAATTCTGTAACACTCTAGCCGAAAGTTCTTTATCCTCGTAACCAAGTGCTGTTAAATCTTTATTGATTTTACGAATGATTTTATTTAAATCTTTACGTTCCTTAGCATTACGCAAAAGCAACTGATATAGTTCATCCGAATATACATCCACATAAGTAGATGTCAGTTTTCCCGCTACACGTTTACGCATATACAAGTATTTCGCACCATTTGCTTCCTTAATTTCCGGATTACCATCATATGGCATCAGATTAAGTCTTGCTTGTATATCTGCTCTTTGCTGCAATAGTTCTTGAATTTCTGAATAATTTGCCCCCATTTTTGTCACCTCTTTCTTTTAGGGAACTTTTACTATATATATTATATACAAAAGTTCCCCATTTATCAAAAAATATTTAGGGAACTTTTTATTATATTTTTTATCTAAAAGTTCCCTATCGCATTTCATATCCATATATCTATACCAAATCATAATCAAGCACCTATCATATGGAGCTTTGGTCATTTTAATTTCGTGAAATTCCACGGAATTGAAAAATAGATTATTTATTTCTTCCATCTTTCTTTTCGTACCATTCCATTACAAGACGCTCAATTAAATCTACCTTTTCTTTTGGTGTATATTCTTTCGGAATATACCTCTGCAGAACATCTGCCGGAATTTTAATCATTACTCTACATTCATAACTTCATATAGTTCGTTACTTCTATAAGACACTTCCCCTTGTGCTACACACCAAGTTCATCTTGTACGCCATCGGAAATTGCCTTTTTCTTCTCTTTTCGGTCACTTTGAGAAAAATGCATATGCCTCTCTAAGTGCCTAAACTCGAGAAGTTTTAAAAACTTCTCGAAAATTCAAGGAGTTTAGTCCTAAATCCTTTGGAGCAGTGTTACGCACTCAACGGTACTTTCGTTGTCCCAATCCAATTCGCATAATTCCTGATCATTAAAAAACACTGGAAAACGGAACTTAAGGCTTCTTAGAACCCTGCCATCCTCTTGTTCTGCCTCATAGATATTTACTTCCTCGAGGAAGCTCTTCATAAATGTCTTCTTCTCCATATCCGTAAATCTATCGTACAGCTTATCAAAGAATAATAAGAACTGATACACATTATCACCGGATATCTTTTCCTGCTTAATATTATACAGTCTTGTCTCTACAGCTTCAATGGAAGTTTCAATTTCCTCTATCTCATCATAAAGCTTGTCCAAACGCACCTGCATATCCTCATACTTCTTGTCATAATGCTTGTCCGACACGGATAAATTATCCATCTGATTTGCCAGCTTGTTCTTGGCACCGGTTACCTGCTTTAATCTGTCTTGTAAGCCTGTATGCTCTCTGTCCATCTCTTGGGTATCAATGCTTTGTCCGATGTGCTTTTGAATTTCTTCCTTGAATTTTGGATTATTCACAAGCTTGCGGATTACTTCTTCCACCGATGCATTGATTTTATCCTCATTCCACTGCTTACGATAAGTGCATTTATGACCATTCACAAAAGTTCTGTGTTTGCAGGCATAGTAAAAATAATCCCTGTAATACCCGCCATCCGGATGCTTCTTACGATTGACATTTCCGTACATACCACTTCCACAAATCGGACATTTGATAATACCAGATAAAATATGCTCATGATCTAAGCTGTGGGTTTTGATGTTGGCAACTCCCGTTTCCTGTCTCTTTTTATGCACCTGATTCCACAATTCTTCCGAAACAATCGCCTCATGAATACCGTCATTCAGCATATACTTATCCTGCTTCACAATATGGTACTCATTTCTTGTACCTGGAATCTTCTCATTCTTTCTTCTGCCAAAAGCAAGCTTGCCACAGTAAACAGGATTATCAAGTACACCTTTTACAAAGGATGTGGAAAAGCCTTCAATGGTATTGTTCTGGCGAAGCTTTTTCTTGTATCCGCTGTTGTTAAGGAATGTGGCAATAGCGGCAATGCCCATGGTTGTGTTGGCATACTTATCGTAAATAATTCGTATTACCTCAGCTTCATCCTCTGCAATATGCAACTCACCATTAATAAGCTGATATCCATAAGGAGCAAATCCACCATTCCACTTACCTTCTCGTGCCTTCTGTTTGCGACCTTCCATGGTCTGCACCAATATATTTTCACGCTCTATTTCAGCCACTGCGGATAACACGGAAATCATCAGCTTACCCGCGTCTTTAGAACTGTCGATACCATCTTCCACACAGATAAGATTAACACCAAAATCCTGCATTCGCTGAAGAGATGATAAAACATCCGCTGCATTTCGTCCAAATCGGGATAGCTTGAATACGAGTACGAAATCAATGTTGTCTTTACCTGTTTCAATATCCTGAAGCATCTGTTGAAATTGTGGGCGACCCTCCACGCTTTTACCGGATTTACCTTCGTCAGAGTATTCCCCAGCGATAATCATATCTTGGTAATCGGCGTATTTATGCAATTTGTCTTTTTGCGCATCTAAGCTGTAACCATCTACCTGCATAGAAGTTGATACACGGGTGTAGATGTAGCATTTGAGTTGTTTTTTCATAGGTACCTCCTTATGAATCCGATGTAACTCCAAGTGCAATTTCCAAAAGTTCTGCAGCCACTTGATGATTTTTGATACGCATTAAATTATCCCAGACATCCACCTTACCAAGCAGATTCATGCCACCATGCCATACCAGTTCTTCATCAATAACGGCGAATCGCTCCTCTACTTCCGCTTTTGTTACTACATTAATTCCTACCTGCTGCATCTCTCTAATTAATTCATAACATACATCCGCACTGCCATATACAACTCCCTCCGGATCTGTAGTAATGACTGTTACATTTACACCTTTTTCCTGACGATCTTTAACCAGTGATAACAGTCTGTCAATCTTATTCTGTCGTATGTCCGGACTGGAAATTACAATTGATTTCTCTGCTTCCACAATATCCTGCTCGAATTTTTCCGTGTAATTACCGGAATCATATATCGCATTAATTATCTGCTTAGTCTGTTCATCTCCCGTCCATATAGAAAATCCGGTTTTCTTGTATGTCTTCAACCTTTTACCATACATTTTATTAAAGAATCTCATATGAGCATCAATATAATCATATACATAAACAGCTTCTTTACCTTCATAGTCACGATTTAATCTTCCTACATACTGTTCCAGACGCCCCTCAAAAGATACCGGTGCTGCAAGCATCAACACATCAAGTCTCGGAAAATCAAAGCCTTCTCCTATTTTCTGACCGGTTGCAACCAAAATGAGAGATTCATTTTTAGGAACCTGCTTCAATCTAACTCGTATATCCGCATTTTCTTTATCCGTATTATCTCCATACAGAAGGAATACATGATCAGCTTCTTCTTTCAGAGTGTCATATAAAAGCTTTGCATGTTCCTTAAATCTCGTCAAAATGACCGGAGTCTGCTTCATCGCAATACATGCTATCACATCATTTACAATCATCTCATTACGCACTTTACTGGCACTAATCAGACTGTATGCTTTATTGATATCATCCTTGCTGTCAGCAGTATCCACAACTCTTGTATACCTCGGAACAAAATAATGTCCTATTCCCTGCTCCTGTGCTCTTTCCAAGGCTGTAAATCTGTGCCGGAGTGGTCCAAGCAGCATATAAATAATCTTATCCAAGCTGTCTCCGCGTTTTGGTGTGGCAGAAACTCCATAAACATATTTCGCATTAATTTTTTGCAATAACTCCATGGATGTATTAGATGCCGCATGGTGACATTCGTCCATAATTACCATTCCGTATGAATTAATTAAATCATTGAATTTACCTTTACTGTACATGGAACCCACCATTGCAACATCTATAATACCTGTTAATGTATTTTTACTGCCATGCAGAATCCCAATAACACTATCCCTCTTTTTCTTCCTGCCCGTTTTCGTCTCATATTCCGGTGGCTCTTCTTTGATATCCAAGAATTTATTCAGTTCTTCAACCCACTGGTTAAGCAAATCCTTACTTTGTAACAAAATAAGCGTGTTTACCTTACGTTCCGCAATCAGGTAACTGCACACAACCGTTTTACCAAATGCCGTTGCCGCACTTAATACACCATCTGAATAAGTCAATAACTTCTCTGCCGCCAACTCCTGCTGTGTTCGTAAATCACCTTTAAAAGAAACTCTGATTGGTCGCCCTTTCTCCCTTTGATCAGATATATCAACAGCAATTCCGGACTTTTTGCATTCTTCAATAACTTGTTCCTTCAGTCCTCTTGGAATCTGTATGTATCCATCTACATCCTTTCCCAAATATACAGCGCTAAAATTATAGTAATTAGAATATCCCAATCTCTTATTTTTATAAAATTCCGGATTATCAAAAGCAGCCAGACTACGGATTTGGTTTTGTATTCTCGGCATAAGATTTAGCGTGTCAATATAAACACCATTACTAAGCACCATATGTAGTTTGCCAACAACATCCGCCTTAACAAACTCACACTTCTTTTTCCATGGCTTTGGCCTATTATTCATATCAGTACCAGCTAGCATCCCTCGACTTTCTGCCAGTTCTGCCTGCCATTTTGCCATATATTTTTCAATATCCTCTATACCAAGTTTTTCTGTTTTATTTAGTAAAATATCCCACTGATTTGGATATGCATTCCAGTTTTCATCCACAAAAGCACTGTTACCATCTTTAAGTGCCTGCCCCTGCAAAGGCAATGCAATCAGATTACCAATACTGCTTGCCACATCCTGAGACGGATACATTCTGTCATAATAATGAAAGGATTTTAAGTTAATTGATGCAGAACCTTTATCTAATAACAGAAATCCAAAATTTCTGGCTACAGAAGCCGGTATTGCTTTCTTAAAGAAAATCCATACATGAGCACCTTTACCGGAACGAGAACGCTCTATCAATGGCTTAATACCATTTATCTCACACATTTTTCTAAGGGCATCTACTTCCTTATGCCACTCAGTATCTGTATTGGCAAAATCTGTCGCCTCTGCACCTTTTTCATGGTTATCAAAATCAAACACAATAAATCTGCATGTCCCATTTGGCAAAAGCGGATATACACCTATTACATCTGAGCCATCTTCTTTATAGCCCAATAAATGAGCAATTATTTTCTTAACATCCAGTTTTGTCCATTTTGTATTTTCACACTCATCACAAAACATCTTTTCGTCTCGTTGTTTCGGACATAACCTATCATTCCAACGATTATCGCATTGTGGAAAATAACCTCCGTTTTTACCTCGCTTGGCAAAAACATCCTCTCGCCCCCAAAACATAGAAAAGAAATGTGTTGCCATCTCCTCTGTTATAAATGGTGGATTGACAATACGTTCTCCCTGGTCAGGGTCATACTCTTCCACATTATCTATAGTCTCTTCAAATGGATTGACTTCATCATATGGAATATTTTCTTTTTTCAGTTTTTCTTTTAGCAATCTGTTCTCATATTCGAGAAGTCTGACAAGCTTCCTCAAAGACTCTGCATCATATGCTTCTATATTCATGACTATCACCTGCAATTCTTATGTACGTAATACCTTCTGCTACCTATGCAAAAGAAAATCAACACTTTTTCTTAATTCATCACTAAACCCTTCCAAATCAGCAGTTGTTATCACACCACTATTAATCAGTGCCACAATATCGAAAATCATATTTCCTTTACTTAATTCAAGCATAACTCCCGGATGTTTCTTGTCCTTCTTTATTCGCTCTTCCAGCTCCCAGAACTTATCCGAGGCATTTCCGTTTCCATTCAACATATCAATATATTCTTTCACTAAGCATTCCATATAATTTTCCTGCCATTCAGCAATGCATGCTCTGAATAATTTCCAATCGCTTTTTGAAATTTCCATGTAAACCTCCAATCAATGCTACTGCATTAACAAGCTCTTCTATTGTCCCAACAAAATTATACCGCTGTTCCAACTGCAATTCAACAAAAAATAGACAGCCATAACTCTGACTGTCTACCCGCTAATGAGATATTTGGATTAAGGCATTACCCTTGCCTCTCTACGGCCATAAATAGTATATGCGTTATACTATTTTAAAATTCAACTATTTTATCATAAATTTCTTCCCAATTACTTGGAAGAATTCCCAGTAAACATACATCTACCGGAGTTTTATTGATTAACTTTTTGATATCCTTCTTCATATTGTCTGTGTCGTCAATCGGAATCAATTTCTTTAGTGCATATATTCTAGAAAACAAATCATTATCTGCTTGCAACAAGGTTGCATCATCGTTAGAATCCATTAATACAACTGACGATGTCATACCTACTAACATTGAATTGTGTGCACAGTAATTTCTCAGATTTCTTACGGCATCCAACCACGTATCCATGACCTCTGTGTCTCTTTTAGCATAGGTTGTTTTTGCAAATGAGTAAACCAGAATTGCCTTGCGCAAATCACCACGCAAATAATTATACATCATCGTTACTGTCCCTAACTCAAAGTAACTAAACGCAACCCATACCGGCAATTTATTCTTTTGCCGATTACCACCTTTTCTATATTCCTTCAGTTCAGGATATTTTCTCACATCTTTGCGCAACTTTTCCTCTTTATCAAGTATATCTTTATACAGATGATTGTTAAAGAAAACTATGTTTTGTTTTCTTTTCTTGGCATCCTTTTCACCTTGCGAAGGTGTATATGACTGCTTATCCAAATAAAACGTACCATTATTCAATTTTATTGAACAGGCATTAGATAATGCGCTTTTAAAACGAACCTCTGCTCTGTTGCAATAAAAATTCAATATCCTCCTAAGCCCCACATCGAACTTATACAATGCAAACAATGTATCCTGTTTCGATTTTGCACCAGTTACTCCGACTCTTGACAACAAAAACTTTCCATATCTACTCGCTCGAAAATATCCAGCATAATTTAGAAAATCTCTCATCCTCTTACGCTGTCTGAAAGAAACATATTTTTTCATTTGTATTACTTGTTCTTCAAGTGTTATTGGCGGTTCTGTATTTGCCATCACATCACCTCTTTTCGGTAAAAAAAAAGAATGGATATACCATTCTTAATCCCGCTAATAGGATATTTGGATTAGGGCACTACCCTTGCCTCCCTACGGCCTACATAAACTCTATCATTTCTCTTAAAAAAAGTCAATTCTTTTCCGGATTTTATTCGAATTTTTTCCGGATTTTATTCGAATTTTTATTTGTAGTTTATTCTATTGTCTCAATAACTTTTTCTTTTTGAACGCTCTTTCATATGTATCACATCCCACTCTCGCAGGATGTCGGTAATCCTTATGCAACTTTCCTAAATCGTTTCTGAAATCTATTCACATAAGTCTCATACCGAAGTATTGTCCCTTCTGCTTCATAACGCCAAGTTTCTGGTTCTAACTGAAGCTCTACAACTATATCACGCAAAACCTCCAGACCATACTTTTCCATCATCTCAGCCAGAAATGTGCAGCAGCGTTCAAATTCCTTGTTCAAAGCTTTCCTCCTTCCGTAGTAACAATGCTCACTTCTGCATCTTTTATTATAAACAAGTCACCTAAGACTTCTTTCATATATATTACAACTACACTACAAAGAAATCAATGATTCTGGCAACCGGAAAATTATTCTTACTTTCTAGCAATCTTTCTATTTATAACCTCGATGTACAGTGTAAAAAATACACGAAAACAATTTTTGTCAACCATATTCTACTTCTTTGCTCAAAGTACATCTTCCATAACTTACTGAACAAAATGAACTTAAGATAACCATGGCAAGATACGCATCAGAGACATCTCTGCCTCCTCCAATGCATCTTGTCTGGGTGTTCCCCCCTGCCCCCCTGTTATTATCCCTTTACTGTAAAATATGGAGTGAAAAAACCTATCTGCACGAAAATACGGAGTATTCCAGCCATTTTACAGTAAAAAACGGGTGATATGATTGCTACCACAAATGAATTACTTTTTAAAGTGCAGTAAAATTTGAAGTAAAAATTATACTTCACATTATAATATAATGTATTTCAGCGCTTTTACCGTAAAAAATGATGTGCTCTTTTTCTCTTTTTTTCAACTATTTTAGCACATGAAAAACTGATGTAAAAATGAACTTTTACTGTAAAATACACACCATTATAGTATTAATTTTCATCCATAATCTTTTCACAAAAGTACAATTTTATGCTACCACAATTATCGTTATGAGAAGATTGCTTAATTACGGAATAAGTGTTTCTCACACTGGATGTCTGTATAAATTCGTTAGGACAATGATTTTGATACAATTCAACGATGAACCCTTTTTACAAGAAAAGGTGGGTTCATTTGAACCCACCTCCAAGAAAGCAATTTGCATATTCTAATCAATTAAATCCAAGAAAGAAGAAAAGTTTTCTGCCATTAATTCATCATCTATCTTGCTAATACCATGACAACATGTATATATCTTTCCTTCATATACATATATTGGATCCCCATTACAAGTTGCAAAAATGAATCTTTCATTTCCAATCGAATAATCTGATTGGGTATCCTCTAATTCATCAGCCGGAATGAATCTGACTGCATTTCCGTCCATTGTTATTTCAACATCTATAGGATTTGCTTTCTGATAAAAATCTTTGATGCAACTAGGTAAGAACTCGTTTACTTCCGTTTCTTCAAAAATGTTACGATTATCTTGTTCCATAGACTTTTTCACAAAATCTTCTATTATCATAAAAATCCTCCTAAGCAAAGCTTGGCTTACATTTTTCTATCATATAAATACGAAGTTTATCTGAATAATGTCGTTGATGAACAGCGTCCGTTATCGCATATGTAACAAATATTATTCCTGTACTAACAGATACAATAATTCCCGCGGGTCCTCCAAAGATTCCTTGTGCTGCTATTGAGACAGCAAGTAATGATAATGAAAACAATGCTTGCTTGCCCACTTGAATTGCAGCTGACTTTAAGGATTCTCCCTTACAAATTAACTTCACAAATTGTACTGTTGAGAACACTGCTATTGTAATTGCACCTATAGCTCCCATGTTGCACATTTTAGCAATATTTTCTGTAATCTCAATACCAACGTTCGAAAACAATCCTTCTAAAGCATGAGATGCCAACTGTCCCACTGTTCTACCTAATCCATATCCAATCACAGACTGAACCCCTGACGTAATGCCAGACTTTCCACCATTAACAAATGCGTATTTTATTGAATCAGGTGTAACTCCTGTTTGAGCTAGTGACACAGCAAATCCTATTGTAAAACCCACTCCTACTCCAATAGCTGCCGCAATACCAAGTCCTCTTAATTCGTTCTTAAAAACTCTCTTTCCATTAGTATTCTTAAGCATCTTATCTTTGTCTATCTTATCAGCATCGCTTTCATTTTGAAAATTGCCATTATGCCCCTCTTCAAGATGCTCTTTTCTAGTTTTATAGAATTTAATATTGTCAGGATCACCTTGGTCTTCAGGATGGTCTGCTACATTCTTTTGATGATGTCCCTCTGCTCCTCTTACTTTTCCGGTGTCTCTAATTTCTTGGCATTGTTCATCATTCCAATCAGTAGAACCGTTTCCTCCCATCTCAACATCTGCTTTTTCATAATCCCACGCGAGTTTAACGCCATCACTTCTTGCCCCTTTATATCCAGGGTCATTAGCTAATCCTTCTGACACTTTATTGGCAATTCTCTCTCTCTCTTCATGAAGGACATCCAAAAAAGCATTCAATTGATTATTAAACTGAGTAGTTGTTGTAGCAGTTGTATATGTAGTAGTCGCTATTGTTGTCGCAGATAAGCCACCTACGTACGAAGAATCCATGTTGAATCTTGGTTGAGTAGTGGTAGTCTGATAGAAGGTCAAACTTTGTGTTTTTCTTGCATCAACTATCATAATCATCACCTCATTTTTCGTTCACACTCAATCGAATATCTTGTCAAAGCCAGCTTACCATCGTCATCTAGTTTTCCAAAAATAAACGAGTAAACATGATTATAATAAATTAACGTTTCATTAAATAGCCTTCCCGCATCAAATGCAAAAAGTGTCGATGAAACTAAAGCAAATAATTGTGTTTGATTTTTATACTTGCTCTCATCATTTCGGAATTTCTTGAATGCAGAATCATATGCTTCAACAGCTTTCTTGTTATACTCTACATTACTAATATGTTCCAATTCTCGCATTTTTGAACTAATAATATCAGTGCATTCTCTATTAAGCTGGTCATAGAGAACTTTTTGTTCTTCGTTCAAATAATCATGCTCTATTCTAGTGTCAATTAAGCTGATTTCTCGCAGATTTTTATCAAAATCATCTTTTGACTTTGCACTTGCAATTTTCTGCTTTATTGAAAATAACTGTTTAATCAACTTAGCATTTTCAAGTTCAATCTGACGCAACCCATCGTTTTCCTTAGCTATTTCTTCATCATCAATCATTACAGCTAACTCACCCATTTTACTCCGATATGAAGAAATTTTATCAATTACTTCTGGAGTAAGTTCCGCATTTTCTTCATAAAATGAAAGAGTTACATTGGCTTGTCCAATAAAGTTCTTTCTTTCATTTAGGGAAGGTAGCTTCTCAGCCAATGATAATAACAAATCAACATACGCTGATACACATTCATCATCGCCGGGATTTTTGTTTACCATGTTTCTTCCTACTAATAGGGCTTCCGTAATCTTTCCGGCTTCCTTATATTCTAAAAACAACGAATTCATAAATCATTCCTCCTTCTTATAGGTCCCATTGATACATATTCTTAAACCACCTTATAACAATGGGATATTTTCGAAAAAACTTTGAATATTCTTTAATGCAATAATATTTTCGTTAATAGTATCAATATCATACTCTTCAACGGTACTACGAAGATTTGCAACATAATAGTTCCATTCTTCATCAAGCTTTTCAGTAGCCTGTTCAAATGCTCTATCCGTATTCTCCCAATACTCCTTTATGGCAGTACGATATTTTCCCACTACATCATTCTCTTCATACGCCTTTACTAACTTCTTTGCGACACTCTTTTCCCATCCACCGCCAAACAGTTTAGCAAGTCCTAATGAAGCAGCAATTACCAATCCGATAGCTATTCCTATTGGTCCTAAAGCCAAAGCACCTAAAGCAATATCACCGCCAATTCCTAATATGAAATTCATACTTCCGAGTAAGAATGCGGCCTCTCCTGCAATATAAGCACCTAATCCACCGATTATTCCAATCTTCGATAACGCTGATGCAAAAGCAAATCCAGCATCAAAATCAACATCAACATTAGATTTATCAAATGCAGCATTAATATTCTTGCTATACTGTGTAATGTATTGCTTGATGCTCTCTCGTAATTCTTCAGATTTTTCTTCTAATAATCTCTCACAGGTTCCTTGCATTTCATCCTGTAACTGGCTTGCAAAACATTCTATATCATCTTTCTTATTCTTAATTTTCTTTAATTTTATTAAATTAGCAATGGCATCGGTATTTAATAATGAAGAACAATACTCACTATACTTATTTACGGACTCCACTGATAAATTAGATATACTATCTTTTATTGCTTTTTTATTCTTATCATTATCAGCAATTCTTTGTAATTCTGAATCATCAATTTGCTTAAGCAAAAGAACATATCTTTCTCTATCTTCAACAAGTTTTTCGTATTTTTCTATCTCCGCCTTTAAACTAGGCTGTCTTGTATCAACATATTCATGAATAAATTCCTTTGTTCTCTTGTCAATAAGATTCGGCAATTGTTCTACAATCAACTTCAATTCGGACAAAAATCTCTCACACAAAGCCGGAATATCTGTTGTATATGTAAAGAACCTATCTTCTACAATTTTTGCAGAATAATCATATCCTGATGCATTGGTTCTTGAACTCCAATATTCCTTCGATAATGTTTTTGTAAAATTCTCGTATCCTTTTGTAAGGATATTTTTTAATTCAATTTCATTACCCTGACAAACTGTATGTGCTTGGGAAGCAACCACAAACAAATTTGAAAGTGGTTTTACTTCATTGTCACCTTTCTTCTCCCATATAGGAAGATTTCTAACATTTTGTTTCAAATATTCAATATCTTCAATTCTCATGAACCCATTAGCTTGAGACAAATAAATCAGGACATCGGTTCTTTGAGCTGCCTTCAAAGTAATCTCATCATCACTATCTGTTTCCGTACCAAATCCCGGCAAATCAACAATATCACAATTCAACAATATAGGGGCATCAATAAATACTACAGCCGAACCCGCATTAGTAGATAATCCTCCACCCTGTCTTGTTCCAAATTTTCTTAATATGTCAATCTCACCCGATGCGATTTTCCATTTTTTACAATACTCTTCGTCATACAACCTTTTAGCATTCCACAGGTTTTCTCCATCGCATTCACTAGCAAATACCCAAGCATCCTCTTTGATGAAATTTGGACGTTCTTTTATATGTTTGATATAAACCGCAATAGAAGTTGTTGGTGTCCAAGATGTAGGCATTTTCTCCATTCCAATCAAGGAATTAATCAAAGTACTCTTTCCGGTATCAGAACGGCCAACAATAGAAATACTTGGTTTAACTAAATTTGCATCAATTCCTAATTGAAAATCCTTAATATATTTTTCTTTGTGTTCTTCTGACACTTCCATTCTTGTTAATGAATCCCTTATGTATTCAATAAGACTTTTTTTAGTAAAATCCGCTTTTTCCCAAGTATATTTTGCTTCAAATGCTTTTAGTTTTGGCTTTTCAAAAGAAGTTACCTCCTCAAATGACATTCCCGTTTTTTGGATAATAGCTTGAATAATATCCAACCCCGGATTGTTATTCTTTTCTAATTCTTTTACTGCAGATAAATCAAGACCGTATACACTAGCAAATTGCTCTTGTGACAGCTTTAGTTTATCTTCCCTAAGTGACTTAAAATTCATAATACCTTCCTCCATTTCAAAGTATTTTTATATTTTCTCCTTGACTTCTGAGCCACATATCAATACCATCACCGAAAACCTCTGCTGATATGGTATAGACATTTCTTTTTCCATCCGAAGACTTCTCAGTTTTCTCTATTTTCGCTGTTGGCAATCTATCCAATACTGATTCCACCGAAAATCCAAAATATTCAAATTTGATTTTTCTTAATGTACCACCGTACATAAACTGAATTCTTTTTCTAAACTCACCTTCTTCGAATCTGTCTGAATATGGTATCCTGTAGCGTTCTTCCAGCACTTTAAGGCCTTGTATTCTATCAATTCGATAAATTGTTGGGAATGAATCATTTAGCACATTAAAGTTTTCTTTAACCCTATCATCATCTATGAATGCTGCAAGATAGAAATAGTATTCCGAAAACATTATTGCCAAAGGTTTCAGTTTCCTTGTTTTTATGGTTGACCCTTGAATACCCTGATATTTTATTTCGATATACTGGTGTTCCTTTATAGCGACTCCAATATCCCACATTCTATTAATAAAAATAGATTTGTGATGCGGTTCAATGTAATGAAACTGCTCATTGCTTATCAGTTCTTTAACAATTTTTTGATTAATTTCCGGCACACATTGCTCTATCATTTTATTAAGCATTGCATCCATTTCTTTTTTTGTAAAAGCACGGCTATCTAGCATAATTTTACAAATTGCCAATATCTCACTGTTACTGAACTTCGTTTCATATATTTCTTCTAAACGATATCCCTTGTTTATCCTGTCATATATAATACTTCTTTCAGCACCAGAATTAACAACCGACTGCTCCAAAAAATTTCTTATGTCATCGATATCTCTTTGTATACTTCTCTCATTAACATTAAAATTGGTAGCTTCTTCAAATTTATTTATGATGGCGCCATTCATTAATCTCGAATAGATATCAAGTACTCTTTCTATTTTATCTGCACTACAATCCAAAAAACCACCACCTCCGCATTTATCCAAATTATCCTTGAATTGTTACTTATGAAGTTAGTTTACCATTTTACATAGACACAATATGTCTTTTATCGACAAAATTAAAGATTTTCTTTTCCTTTTCTCCAATTTTTATATTCTCCTGTTGTAACACGACCATCTACAGGTCTAATTACATTAACCGGAATTGCCCATTCCCTTCCCAATTTAGACGCACCTTCAATCTGACCTTTTTGGCACATTGCTCTTACTCTTCTTGGGGTTATATTCCATTTTTCTGCAATTTCTTTTATGGTCAGATACCCTTCAATCATCAATTACCTCCAAAAAAACAAAAAAGCACTGCTATATATTAGCAATGCTACCACTAGTTGCAACTGGCTACCATTTTACAGGCCCTATAGCTTTGCGTCACACCCTTTCGAATGCTTTGCTAAATATATGTATTATTTTATACCTGTAACGGAACTTTGTCAATCCTTTTTAGTACTACAAGACCAGAAAAGCACCCTAGCATTTCACTGCCCGAGTGCCATCATATCATAGTCTCTATACTCTCACTTCAAATCCGTTCTTAAATATGAATCTTATATCATCCTTAGCTTTCACAATCACTTCCTGTACCAAGCTGCTCCAAATCCCGGCATCGAACTCGCAGGTTAAGCCGTCCTGCTTCTCCAAAGTCCGAATGAACCCTTTGAACAATTCTCTCTTCGCCTTCTTGCTTTCAATCTGCTCTGCGATGTCATCATACTTAGCTTTTGCCTTTCATATCTTTCTGTAAGTTCGGCATAGCGTTTTTCATACTCGTCCTGGTCTAATGCCACCCGGCTGTTCTCTGCAATAGCAATCTGCATCTGCTCCGAGATGATATTAAGTTCTGTGATGCTATCCTGTAAATCCCTGTCAAGCGAATCCGTCTCACAGACCATTTCCATCATAACTTTGGTGTTTGCAAGAATCTCTTCCCTTTCAGAAAATAACTCGTTGGCTGCCTTAATGAATAATTCCTTTAACTCATCCTCGTTGATGTGTGGTGTTTTGCACTTGCAGCCATCAGCATATTTGTTATTGCATCTGTAAATGACCTTTCTGTACTTGTCATTGGAATGCCAGACCTTGGCTCCGTACCAAGAACCATATTCTCCACACCTTATTATGGAAGAAAACGATCCAACACCACTATATTTCTGCATACCCTTTCGCCTTAAAATTTCTGCCTGAACTTGGTCAAACTGGTCGGCTGTCACAATGCCCTCATGGTGTCCTTCCACATAATACTGTGGCACTTCGCCATTGTTAACAACCAGCTTATGAGTTAAGAAGTCCTTTGTGAAAGTTTTCTGCAAAAGGGCATCCCCTTTGTACTTTTCATTCTGAAGGATACTCATCACCGAACTTGGATGCCATTTATCCTTTCCGGCAGGGGTCTTCACTCCCATTTCGGTAAGTTCACAGGCAATCTTATAAGTAGAATATCCCTCAAGATATCTCTTGTAGATATATCTGACAGTTACTGCCTGTTCTTCGTTGATGATAAATTCGCCATCGGGTCCTCTGTCATACCCAAGGAAATGTTTATATCCAATGCTCGTCCTTCCGTCTGCGAACATTTTTCTTTTTCCCCATGTGGTATTCTCTGAAATGGATCTGGATTCCTCCTGTGCAATGGAACTCATTATAGTAATAAGAAGCTCCCCTTTTGCATCAAGGGGCCAAATATTCTCTTTCTCGAAATATATCTCCACACCTTTTTCCTTCAGTTCCCTGACCGTTGTAAGGGAATCAACAGTATTTCTTGCAAATCGGCTGACCGACTTTGTGATGATAAGGTCTATCTTTCCGGCAAGGGCATCCTCAATCATCTGGTTAAAGCCTTCTCTTCTTTTGGTGTTTGTAGCTGTAATACCCTCATCAGAATACATCCCGACAAAAATCCAATCATCACGTGAAGTAATGTAGTTGGTATAATAATCCATCTGAGCCTCATAGCTGGTAGCCTGTTCTTCATGCTCCGTTGAAACTCGGGCATAGCCAGCAACTCTACGCTTGGTCTTCTCTGTTATTGGTTTACATTTTCATTCTTGAAACACTTGTTACACCATCCCATAATGTTCCAGTGCATCTCTTATCGCCTTTTCCTTCTCCACCGGACATTGTGGCTGTCTGCTATCTTCCGACTTCGGCAAGTTATAATTCTCCCCAACCTCTATTCCACATTTCCTTTTCACCTGCGAAATATACAGATTAGTAACCTTCAGCCCATGTTCTTTCAGCACATAATCCTTAATCTCCGCATATGTCGCCTTACTCTCCGCACTCGTCACATCAAGCTCATCCAGTTCTAACTCCACCTCAACATAATCATCCGCTTTACGTTGGGACAAGAGAACTACCGTCTCCACATGCGATTTTTTAACTCCCAAATTTTCTACAACCAAATCTATCTCTTCTCCAGTAAATTTGATAACCATAGACTTTGGATATAATTTACCATTTTCACTATTTCTTTCAAGTCTGATTTCATCTACAAAA
>JBGVKZ010000029.1:0-63199 GCA_045124055.1 Lachnospiraceae bacterium
TGAAAGTCCATACATGTCGGCTCCAGTGACGCAACTTTGTTCACTATAGAAAAATCGAAATTGATGTAAACGATAGGGCAGTTTATCAACGGATGTAAGCTGCTTTATCGTTTACACCAACTTCGATTGGTTTCTAATCAAGTTTTAATCTTTAACTCTGAAGTTTTTTTGCATTTAATGATTATTTAATAATTTCTTTTGTAGAATGAGTTCAGACCAAGAGAAAGGAGTTTTACAAAATGTATTTAGACATACTAAAAAAAGATTTAAAACGAAAAAAAGCAATGAATATGATTGTTCTGTTATTTGTTGTATTATCCACTATGTTTGTGGCGTCAAGTGTTAATAACATTATAAATGTTACTACGGCACTGGATGATTATTTTGAAATGGCTAATATGCCGGATTATTTTTTTACGGCTATGAACCAAACACGTACGGTTGATATTGATGAAACGATGAGTTCGGCCAAGGCAGTAGATAGCTATACAGTAGAGAATGTTTTGTATTTAGCTACAGAAAATATTATCTGGGAGGATGAGGAGAACGAAAGTTATGTTGGAGGTAATTTAATTCAAAATGATATTGGTTTGAATTATTTTCTTTCAGACAATAGTGTCCTTGAGAACGTTAAGCCCGGCGAAGTTTATATAACGGAAAGTAAAGCAGACGCTATGGGTGCTGATGTAGGCGATAAACTCACCATTGAAGTAAACGGATTGAGCCGCGATTTTGTTGTTGCAGATAAAATAAAAGATGCACTCACAGGCGGAAGCGGGATTACAACATGCCGTTATATAATAAGTGAAGAGGATTATGAATATCTTATTTCAGCAGAAAATACAGAGGAATTATATGGCTGTTCTATTGTGTACATATATTCAGCAGATATAGACACAGCGATAACACAGGTCAAACAGCTTACAGATAACAGTACTCTCAAAGCGGACAAAACACTTATGAAAGGTGTTTATGTTTTTGATATGATAGTAGTAGGAATTTTGCTGGTAGTAAGTATTATTCTTATTTTAATTGCATTTGTAGTTTTACGTTTTACCATTACCTTTACACTTTCCGAAGAATTTCGTGAAATTGGTGTAATGAAGGCTATAGGTATCAGCAATTTCGGAATCAGAACGTTATATCTTGTAAAATATTTGGGATTGTCTGTTCTTGGTGCAACGATTGGTGTTGTCTTTAGTTTTCCGTTTGGAAAGATACTTATGGATGTTTCCTCGCAGTCCATTATTATGGGAAATCAGAATACAGTTTTAATCAATATTCTTTGTGCGATTCTTGTCATCGCAGTTATTATACTGTTTAGCTACAGATGTACGGGAAAGGTTAAGAAAATGACACCTATAGATGCTATCAGAAATGGGCAGACCGGAGAACGTTTCAGAAAAAAAAGCATTATGAGTTTAGGAAAATCAAAACTTCCGGGAACACCGTTCCTTTCACTTAATGACATTGTAAGCAGTCCAAAGCGTTACGGTATAGTGTGCTTTACTATTTTTCTTTGTCTGTCTCTTATGCTTATTCTTTCAACTACTGTATTTACGATGAAGAATGGTGGATTATCCACAGCCTTTGGATGGGCAGATTGTGATATATATGTTGATAATGAAATGTTTAGGGAATGCATGGTAGAAGGCGGACACGAAAAACTTGAAAAAAACCTTGAGGAAATGGAACAGACTCTTTCTGAAAATGGTATTGCAGCAAAATGTTATCAGGAAATTATGTTTAATCTTCCTGTATCTTTTGGAGAAAAGGAGAGTAACATATATATTTATCAGGGGGTAGGTTCAACCATGGATATGTATGAATATACTTACGGAACAGCGCCACAGAATACGGATGAAATTGCCATTACAAGAATTGCTGCAGATATGATAGGAGCAAATATTGGTGATACAGTTACCATTAAAACGGTTGATGGAGATAAGGAATATATTATTACAGCATTTTTCCAAGGGATGAATAATCAGGGCGTAGGACTTAGACTTCATAATGACGAGTATATAAATTTTGTTCAGGCAATTAATGGCATAAATACGCAGATTAAGTTTACGGATAATCCGGATAAAAAGGAAATTGAAGAATTAATGGAAGAAATTCAGAGAATTTATCCGGAATATGAAAATATAGAAACCTGCGCTTCTGTAACGGCAAATGCCCTTGTTGTTACCGACACACTTGCAACAGTAAAGAACATTATGGTGATACTCACTGTTGTTATAGCTATTCTTGTTACTGTACTTATGGAACGTTCTTTCATTGCAAAGGAGCAGGGTGAAATCGCACTTATGAAAGCAATAGGCACAAGAAATGGAACAATTTATGTATATCATATGCTAAGATTTTTATTTGTAGGAATCATTGTAGTAATTGGGGGGATGATTTTGGCATTACCACTTACGCAACTTAGTATGAATCCGATATTTAAAATGATGGGTATGGAACTTGGAGTGGATTACAGTATTAATCCGGTAGAAATGTTCCTTATATTCCCTGGTGTAATTCTTGTTACAACAACTGTAAGTGCATTTTTAACAGTACTTTATACAAGAAAAATAAAGTCATCTGACACTGCGAACATTGAATAAGAAAGGAAACTATTATGAATATTTTAGAAGTAAAAGACCTCTGTAAAACATATATCGTAAATAAACGACAGAATAACGTATTAAAAAATGTAAACTTTACCGTTTCTGAAGGGGAAATGGTAGCCATTATGGGTCCTTCAGGATCCGGTAAATCCACTCTATTGTATGCTGTTTCAGGTATGGATTCCATTACTGCCGGTGAAGTAAATTTTGGTGGAAAGAATATTGCTAAAATGAGCGAAAAAGAACTGGCAGATTTACGTCTTGATGAAATGGGCTTTATTTTCCAGCAGATGTATATGCTTAAAAATCTGACTATTCTTGATAATATTATTCTTCCGGCGGTACAGTCTAAAAAGAACAAAGAAACGCGCAAGGAAACAGTAGGCCGTGGACAGGGATTAATGCGTAAACTTGGCATCATTGACATTGCCGATAACGACATTAATGAAGTTTCAGGCGGACAGCTTCAGAGAGCCTGCATTTGTAGAAGTATGATCAATAAGCCTAAAGTTTTATTTGCAGACGAACCTACCGGAGCTTTAAACAGAACTTCTTCAAATGAGGTAATGGAGGAACTCGTAAAATTAAACAAAGAAGGAACCACAATTATGATGGTAACCCATGATGCAAAGGTAGCCGCAAAATGTTCCAGAGTGTTGTATATTGTAGATGGCAATATTAAGGGTGAGTATATAAGTCCTAAAGACTCAGAGATAAAAGAGAAGGATAGAGAGAGATTATTAAATAACTGGTTAATGGAACTGGGATGGTAATAATAATAGATGGGTAAATAATAAAGTCATTACTAAAATTTGTGTTTTTCACAGAATTTAGTAATGATTTTTTCGTTTTTATAAAAATCTTCAAGCTGTGCAGAAAATTGTTGTTCCCTACTTGACACATTCGTGTCTGGCTCACCCATTATTCAAGATGGAAAAGTAGTTGGAGCTGTGACCCATGTATTGGTGAATGACCCGACAAGAGGCTATGGAATATTTATAGAGAATATGTTGGGGCATTGAGAAATGCAGGGCAGGAGTAAAAAGGATGCGACACAAGCTTGCTTGTGATAGCATCCTTTTTGCGAGTGGACTATATGGCGATAGCCATACAGCGAGAAGTAGCGAAGCGGATTCGAACTGGCATTTCTCAATTGAGTGGCGAATGCCGCAGGGTTAAAAAAATAAAAATGTTTTTTGAAATAAGAATTAATAACGAATCCTTCTTATTTCAAAAAGCTGGTGAGTTTTTGAAATAAGAGTGTTATACTGAGTGTAGTTATCTCAAAAAGTTTCGAACAATAATACTTGAATATTTTAGTACGCTGGAATGTGATTTCATTACGAGAAAAAATAATATTTATCAGTATATACAGGTTGCGATGACTATTATGGATAAAGAAAGAGAATAAAAGGAAAAGATAATATGATTGATGTCTTAATCGTAGAAGATAACAAAGAAATCGGTAGCCTGCTGTGTGATTTTCTGAGAAAAGAAAATTACATAGTAAGTGTGGCAGAAACCGGAGAAAAGGCATTGGCTTTGTTTGAAAAGTATGGTGCCAAGCTAATTGTGTTAGATATTATGCTTCCGGAAATGGATGGTTTTGCGGTTTGCTCCAAAATCAGGGAAATATCCAATACCCATATTTTAATTGCCAGTGCCAAGACGGAGAAGAATGATAAGCTAAAGGGCTTGAATATGGGGGCAGATGATTATATTGAGAAGCCCTATGATATTGATATTTTGCTTGCGAAGATTAAAGGTATTTTTAAGCGAAAGTATGCACAGGAAGAAATTGTGGAAGGGAATATTTGTTTAAATACCGTACAAAAGACTTTGTATGTGAATGGACAAAAATGTGATGTCACCGAAAAAGAATTTGAATTACTAAAGCTTTTGATAGAGAATAAAAATGTTACGTTAAAGAAAGAGTATCTTTTTAATTCTATTTGGGGAAGTGACAGTGATTCTGAGTTGCAGACTTTAACGGTACATATTAAGTGGCTTAGGGAGAAAGTGGAAGAGGACCCGAAAAAGCCCAAACATATTATTACGTCGTGGGGAGTAGGATACAGGTTTGAATAAGTATAAGATTTTTGCCGGTTTGATTATCATAGCAGAAGTCCTTCTGATAGTATTTTGTAACGTCTTATATATAAATGATAACGATAATAATGGTAGATTATATTGTGTTGAAGCAAAGCGTATTGCTACGGAAATAGAAGAACAAAAACTTTCAGGTGAGGATATTGAGAGTCTGGATTTGAGTAAGTATGAAACCATAGTCAGGGTCAGTGAGTTTGCTTCTGATGAGGAATGTAACAATGATTATCTTGTAGAAAAAATTAACGATACGTTATATCGGATTGAGTATCGTATGTACAGAAGTATAAATATGCCTGTATATATGAACATCGTGTTAGTTGGTATGATGCTTATAACCGGAATTGTGATTGTGTATGTATATAAAAAAGTATTAAAACCTTTTCAGAATATGAGCAATTTATCGTATGAACTGGCAAAGGGAAATTTATCTATGCCAATAAAAGAGGAAAAGAGTAAGTTGTTTGGGCGGTTCCTTTGGGGTATGGATATGCTTCGGGAGAAACTGGAAGATAATAAGGAAAAGGAGTTAAAATTCCAAAAGGAGCGTAAGACATTGATTCTTTCCCTGTCTCACGATATTAAAACACCCCTTTCTTCCATTGAATTGTATTCAAAAGCTCTGGAAGAGAATTTGTATGATACACAGGAAAAAAGAGATGAAGCCTTGCATGGTATTACAAGAAATGTGAAGGAAATCAAGGGGTATGTTGATGAGATTGTAACGGCGTCTAGGGAAGATTTTTTGAATTTGGAAGTGACAATGGGTGAGTTTTATCTGTCAGAAGCTATGAAAACTATAAAGCACTATTATCAGGATAAGTTATCTGTGATTCATACAATATTTGAAACCGCTGAAATTCCTGAATGTCTGGTGAAAGGGGATAAAAACCGTCTGGTTGAGGTGCTCCAAAATATAATGGAGAATGCGATTAAGTATGGCGATGGCAAATATGTCCGCATTTCTTTTCAGGATGAGGAGGATTGCAAATTGATACATATTGAGAACTCTGGTTTTAATTTGAAAGAAGAAGAGTTACCGAACCTTTTTGATTCTTTTTATCGGGGCAGTAATAGTAATGGTATTAAAGGCAATGGCCTGGGACTGTATATCTGCAAGACTTTGATGCGTAAAATGGATGGTGAAGTTTATGCACAGATAAATGCAGATTCATTTTTGGTAACAGTTGTGGTAAGAAAGGCATAGGACAAATGTAGACTTCAGTGCTATATGTATATGGCACTGGAGTTTTATATTTAAGGATTATTTAATAATTTCTCTTGTAAAATCAATTCAAAAGCAAGAGAAAGGAGTAAAAAAATGTATCTAAACATATTAAAAAAAGACTTAAAACGAAAAAGGGCAATGAATATCATTCTGCTTTTGTTTATTATACTTGCCACTATGTTTGTGTCGTCAAGTGTAAATAATATTATAAATGTTACCACGGCACTGGACAGTTATTTTGAAATGGCAAATGCACCTGATTATTTTGCGGCTACGATGAATAAAGCTATTGCCATTGACATTGAGGAAACGGTAAGTCGGGCAAGTGCAGTGGATAGCTATGAGGCGGAACACATATTGTTTTTATCACTGGATAATATTATCTATGAGGACGAGGATATCGTTACCACGGGCGGTACGCATCTGGTTCACAGCGATATTGGTATGAATTATTTTCTTTCCGATGGCAGTATCCTTGAATCAGTAAAACCTGGTGAGTTTTATATGACAGAGGGTAAGGCGGACGCTCTCGGTGTTGATGTGGGCGACAAACTTACCATAGAATTAAACGGTGTGAGCCGTGAATTTGTTCTTGCAGATAAAATAAAGGACGCACTTTTTGGCTCAAATCAGATGTCTTTTACCCGTTATATAATAAGCGAGGAGGATTTTGAGGGCTTTCTTTCCGCAGAAAACACGGACAAATATTACGGCGGGACTCTTGTCTACATATATTCTTCCGATATGGAAACGGCTTTGCCACAGATAAAACCTCTCGTGGATAGCAGTATTTTAACAATGGACAGAGCCTTTATGGAATTCTGCTACATTTTTGATATGATAGTGGTAGGTATTTTGCTTGTAGTAAGCGTAATCCTTATCATAATAGCATTCGTGGTGTTACGATTTACCATTTCCTTTACACTTTCCGAGGAATTCCGTGAAATCGGTGTAATGAAGGCTATTGGTATCAGTAATTTCAAAATCCGAGGGCTGTATCTTGTAAAGTATATGGGGCTTTCCGCAATCGGTGCGGCTATCGGCCTTGTCCTTAGCTTTCCATTCGGTGAAATGCTTATGAGCGTTTCCTCGCAGACAATTATTATCGGAAATCAGAGTTCGGTTTTGGTAAACATTCTCTGTGCTGTTCTTGTTATTGCAGTCATTTTACTGTTTTGCTATGGCTGTACAGGCAAGGTTAAGAAAATGTCTCCTATTGATGCTATTAGAAACGGGCAGACTGGTGAACGCTTCCGTAAAATGAGCCTTATGAGTTTAGGCAAATCAAAGCTTTCTGTAACGCCTTTCCTTGCAATGAATGACATTGTAAGCAGTCCCAAGCGTTACAGCATTATAAGCCTTACATTTTTCCTTTGTCTGTCCCTTATGCTTGTGATTTCGGCAACTGTTTCTACTATGAACAGCGGCAGTCTTGCACGGGCATTCGGATGGGCGGATTGTGACATATATCTTGACAGTAAAATAGGTACGGAATGTGTGCTGGAAGACGGACATGAAAAACTGGAAAAATACCTTGAGGATATGGAACAGACTCTTGCAGAAAACGGTATTCCTGCAAAATGCTATCAGGAAACAATGTTCAATCTGCCCGTAGCTTTCGGAGAAAAAGAAAGCAAAATTAGTATATATCAAGGCACAGGCGTGGCAATGGATATGTACGAATATACATTAGGAACAGAACCACAGAATACTAATGAAATTGCAATAACACGAATCTCTGCGGAGAAGCTGAACGCAAATATTGGTGATACCGTTACAATTAAAACTATCGACGGAGATAAGGAATATATTATTTCGGCGTTTTTCCAGTCTATGAATATGCAGGGAAGTGGTATACGACTTCACTGTGATGAGTACATAAATTATGTTCAGGCTCAGGGGTATATTAATACCCAGATTACCTTTACAGATAATCCTGATAGCAAGGAAATTGAAGGTCGAATTGAAGAAATTAAGAGGATTTTTCCGGATTATAAGAATATACAGACCTGTGCCGAAGCAGTAGCGGATATGATAGGTGTTGCAGATACACTTGCCGCAGTAAAATCCCTAGTAGTTATCCTTACAGTTGTTCTAGCTGCACTGATAACCGTGCTTATGGAGCGTTCCTTTATCGCAAAGGAGCAGGGAGAAATTGCACTTATGAAAGCAATCGGTACAAGAAACAGCAAAATTTATGCGTACCATACCTTAAGATTTTTATTTGTTGGAATCATTGTTGTTATAATCGGTGAACTTTTTGCTATGCCAATAACACACCTGTGTATTGACCCGATATTTAAAATGATGGGTATGGAACTTGCGGTTGATTATGTTATCAATCCTATTGAAATGTATTTTGTCTTTCCACTTGTAATTCTTGTTACAACAGCCTTAAGTGCATTACTGACTTCGCTCTATACAAGAAAAATCAAGTCTTCAGATACAGCTAATATTGAATAAGAAAGGAAACTATTATGAATATTTTAGAAGTAAAAGACCTCTGCAAAACATATATCGTAAACAAACGTCAGAACAACGTTTTGAAAAACGTAAACTTTACCGTTTCTGAAGGTGAAATGGTAGCCGTTATGGGTCCGTCAGGCTCGGGTAAATCCACTCTTTTGTATGCCGTTTCGGGTATGGACTCCATTACCGCAGGGGAAGTGAAATTCTGCGGTAAGAACATTGCCAAAATGAGTGAAAAGGAACTTGCCAACTTACGTCTTGATGAAATGGGCTTTATCTTTCAGCAGATGTATATGCTTAAAAATCTGACCGTTCGCGACAACATTATTCTTCCTGCAGTTCAATCGAAAAAGAACACCGAAACATGTAAGGAAACGGTCCTACGTGGACAAGATTTAATGCGTAAGCTTGGTATTATCGAAATAGCCGATAATGATATTAACGAGGTTTCGGGCGGACAGCTTCAGAGAGCCTGTATCTGCCGGAGCATGATTAATATGCCAAAGGTTTTATTTGCGGATGAACCTACGGGAGCTTTGAACAGAACAGCGTCAAACGAGGTAATGGAGGAACTGGTAAAGTTAAACAAAGAGGGAACAACAATAATGATGGTAACCCATGATGCAAAGGTAGCTGCAAAATGCTCCAGAGTGTTGTATATTGTAGATGGAAATATTAAGGGTGAGTATATAAGTCCAGACACAATGGAATTGCAAGAAAAAGATAGGGAGAGAATGTTGAATAACTGGTTGCTGGAACTTGGTTGGTAGAGTGTTACTTAACATATGTCAATGCAAAAAATATGATTACGTAATATAGTCACCTTGGAGGTGACAAAATATGAATCATACAAATATACAAAATGCTGAAAAAGCGTTAAAAATTACAACTTTATTAACCTTAATAGTAGCAGGATATGAAGTTTTTTGCTCTTGTCAAAATTATCAAACGGGAATGAACTTACTTGATATTGCAAGTTATGCTAATGCAAATCTGAAAGTGTATTGTTTAGTTCTTATATTGGCAAATCTCATTCTTCTTCCCAGTGCTATCCTTTTGTATAAACAAAGTGGGATTAGTCTGAAAGAAGAAATATTTGATAAGTCAACTCTAAGCAAGGATATCGTTTTTGGAATCATTTTGGCAGTGATATCTTCTGCAATCAGTTTGCTCTCTTTTATTGTGATGAGAGGAAGAACCGATTTGGCATTTGGTGGATGGGATAGATTGACTGCGGATGAAACCGTTTTGATGGCTATCTCGCTGGGCTTTGTAAGTGGTATCTGTAAGGAAATTTTCTTTCGAGGATTTGCAAAAAACTTTTGTGGGAGTATTCTTGGAGAAAATGCCGCGCTCTTAATGTTTAATATAATGTTTGGTCTTCTTGACTGGTTTAATATGGGACTTTCCTTCGTTGTGGGATTGTTATGGATATGGGGATATAAAAAGAGTAATCATCTTATTGTCCCTATGATTGCACATGGTGGAATAAATTTGATTGCTGTTGTATTTTATACTATTACTTTGTAGGAGAAGCATGGATAGAGAATATTTAGTGAATCAATTAATGAAAATAGCAAAACAAAATGGTGTAGAAATTGATGCAGAAGTTCTTGGAATGATTGTAAGTAAGTCTATTTTTCGTGTGGTTTCTAAAGGTAGCATTTTGCAAAATGTGGGTGAAGAAACCAAAACAGCAGCTTTGGTGCTTAATGGTATTTGTAGAGCTTATTATGTGGATGGAGATGGCAATGATATCACTCGTGGTTTTTCGATTTCGGGAACTTTTTGTATGGATGAGGGATTGTTTGGTTACAGTGAGAGCATTGTCACATGGGAAACATTAGAAGAAACCACTTTGATGTTTTTTGAAATTCAAGAGATAAAAGACCTTATTTATGAAAATAATCAGCTTAAAAATCTTTATATAATTCTTTTGGAAAATGCGTTACGTTATAAAATATATAGGGAAAATGGATTTCTTGTAGAGAATGCCACGCAACGATATATTCATTTTAAAAAGCTGTATCCTATGATATGTGAATCGGTGAAACAACATTATGTAGCTACATACTTGGGAATTGCACCAGAATCACTTAGTAGAATTAAGAAGTCCTTAAAAGAAAAATCAGAAGATGATGAAATTATGATAAAAATGATTCCTTCAGAAGAAAAACGATAGAGCTGGATTTACTTGACGATTGGAATTTATTATGATAACTTATATGTGATGAACTTGAGTATTTTATTCAAGGTTGGAAGAAATAAAAGATTGGAGATAGAAGTTATGGAAAGAATTAAAACATTAGAAACTCGTAACTTATGTGAAAGTGCAAAAAATGGTGGTTGTGGCGAATGTCAGACATCTTGTCAGTCCGCTTGTAAAACAAGTTGTGGCGTTGCAAATCAGTCTTGTGAAAACACAGAAGAATAATTATTAAGACCGTAAAAATGCCGTCATCTGTGGCGGCATTTTTTTACGTCATTTTAAGTTCATCTTTAGAATTCAATTATTTAGCAAAGGAGAAAATATTTTGGTACATCAATATAAATTAAATGGTTTCAATATTGTTTTAGATACATGTTCTGGTGCAGTGCATGTTGTAGACGAGGTTGCTTATGATATGATTGCACTTTTCAAGGAAAAGAGCAAAGAGGAAATTTTATCTGAAATGCTGGAAAAGTATGGAAATAGAGAAGATGTGACGGAGGACGAGCTTAGCCTTTGCTATGAGGATATTCAAAGTATTGTAAATGCCAAACAGCTTTATACCGAAGATACATTTGAATCTATGGCAGGAACTTTTAAAGCTCGTTCGGGAAATGTCATTAAGGCTCTTTGTTTGCATGTGGCACACACCTGTAACTTAAATTGTTCTTATTGTTTCGCAAGTCAGGGAAAATATCATGGCGATAGAGCACTTATGAGTTTTGAAGTTGGTAAAAGAGCATTGGATTTCTTAATTGAAAATTCTGGAAATCGAAGAAACCTAGAAGTCGATTTCTTTGGTGGCGAACCACTTATGAACTGGGACGTTGTAAAAGACTTAGTAAAATATGCTCGTTCGGTGGAGAAAAAATACAATAAAAACTTCCGTTTTACTTTAACTACAAATGGTATGTTAATTGATGAAGATGTAATTGAATTTGCCAATAAAGAAATGAGTAATGTGGTGCTTAGTTTAGATGGACGTAAAGAAATCCACGATTTAACTCGTGTAGATTATGCTGGAAATGGTAGCTATGACACTATTGTGCCGAAATTTAAGCAGATGGTAGAAGCAAGAGATGGAAAAAACTATTATATGCGTGGAACTTTTACCCACGCAAATCCTGACTTTACAAAAGATGTGTTCCATATGGCAGATATGGGCTTTACAGAATTGAGTATGGAACCTGTTGTTTCTTCACCAGATGACCCGGTTGCTCTGACAAAAGAAGATTTGGAAGTGGTAAAAGAACAATACGAAATCCTTGCAAAAGAAATGATTAAACGAAAAAAAGAAGGCAAAGGATTTACCTTTTATCACTATATGATTGATTTGACTCAAGGACCTTGTATTTATAAGAGAATCTCTGGTTGTGGTTCCGGAACAGAATATATGGCAGTAACGCCTTGGGGAGATTTATATCCATGTCACCAGTTTGTAGGAGAAGAAAAGTACAAATTAGGGGATATTTGGAATGGTGTAACCAACAATGATTTAAGAGAAGATTTCCGTAGTTGTAATGCTTATGCAAGAGAAGAATGTAAAGATTGCTGGGCAAAACTGTATTGTTCAGGAGGCTGTGCCGCTAATGCATATCATGCAACAGGAAGTATTCGTGGTGTTTATGAACCGGGTTGTGAATTATTTAGAAAACGTATCGAATGTGCCATTATGATTAAAGTTGCAGAAGATGCTGCCAAAGAGGAAATATAAGATGAATACGCCAATCGCAGATTTTGTAAAAAAATATGCGGATAGTCAGATGACCAGATTTCACATGCCAGGTCACAAGGGCAGGTCTTTTTTAGGGTGTGAAGCCTTCGATATTACAGAAGTAAAAGGGGCAGATTCCTTATACGAGGCAGAAGGGATTATTGCAAAAAGTGAGGAAAATGCCACCAGTCTTTTTGGAACAGAAAGAACCATTTATTCCACGGAAGGCTCTAGTCAATGTATCAGAGCTATGTTATATTTAGCACTTACTTATAAAAAAAGAAACGAAAAACCGTATGTCCTTGCGGCAAGAAATGTGCATAAAGCTTTTTTATATGCCGTTGCACTTTTAGATTTGGAAGTGGTTTGGCTCTATCCCAAACAGATGCATTCATTATGCAGTTGTGAAATCTCTGCTACTGAGGTAGAAGCAGAGTTAAAGAAACATAAAGAAATGCCAATCGCAGTTTATTTGACAAGTCCGGATTATTTGGGTGGACAGGTGGATATCCAAGGAATTTCAGAAGTTTGTCACAAGTATCAAACGATTTTAGCCGTAGATAATGCCCATGGTGCTTACTTACATTTTTTAAAAAAACCACAGCACCCGATGGACTTAGGTGCAGACATTTGTTCCGATTCTGCCCATAAGACTTTACCGGTTTTAACTGGTGGTGCGTACTTACAGATTAGTAAAAATGCTCCAAAGTATTTTTCTGAGAATGCAAAACAGGCAATGGCATTGTTTGGTTCTACGAGTCCTTCTTATTTAATTATGAGTTCTATGGATTTGTGTAATTCATTTTTGGAAGGCGAATTTAGAGAGAAACTGGAAAAAACAGTTGAAAATGTGCAAAATGCACGTGAATTATTGCGTAAAAATGGCTGGCAGGTAGAAAAAACAGAACCACTAAAGCTTGTGGTAAATAGTCCGGAAAAATTTTCTGGATATGATTTAGCAGATAAACTTAGACAGCACCATATAGAATGTGAATATGCAGATTCGAAATATGTAGTTTTTATGGTTTCTACACAAAACGATGAAGAAGAATTAGATAAACTGATACAGGCATTCGGAAAAAATGAATATGGACAGAGTGGCAAGGAGTTGTTGGAGCCAGTGAAAAGTAATCAGGCAATATCCATACGACAAGCAATTTTTTCTGAGGCAAAACGGTTAAACGTAGAAGAAGCTCAAGGAAAAATTTGTGCAGCAACAACCGTAGCCTGTCCGCCTGCGATACCTATCGTGATTTCAGGAGAAATCATTACAGAGGAAGCCATTCATTTATTGGAATATTATGGAATAAAAGAAGTAGAGGTTGTGAATTAACCTCTACTTTTTATTATGAAAAAGATTCATTTTGGTATCGAAGCTGCCAGAAAGCCACTGCACTGGCGGCAGCAACATTTAGAGAATCTACACCTTCAGTCATAGGAATTTTGACAGTATAATCACTGGATAAAATGGTATCTTCTAATAGCCCATCGCCTTCATTCCCCAGAATAATCGCCAGTTTTTCTTCCTGCATAAGACGAGAATCTTCAATCGAAACCGAATTGTCACTTAGTGCCATAGAGGCAGTTTTAAATCCGAGGTTTTTTAAATAATCGACATAGGAGGAAGGCCTTGTCTCTTTCGACATTGGTAGAAAAGTAAAGGGAATTTGAAACACACATCCCATACTTACTCGAATAGAACGCCTGTATAATGGGTCACTACAACCAGAAGTAAGCAGCACGGCATCTATCTTAAGAGCCGCTGCGGAACGAAAAATTGCTCCAATATTTGTCGGATTTGTAATGTTCTCAAGAACAGCGATTCGATGTGCATTTTGGCAAAGACTTTCTACACTTGGCAGGGGTTTTCGTTTCATTGCACATAACATACCTCTGGTTAATGAAAATCCTGTAAGATTAGTTAAAACCTCAAATGATGCGGTATATACCGGAACATCTTTACAACGAAGAATTAGGTCTTTCCCCTCTGTGTCGAGATGTTTGTCCTCCATCAGAAAAGAAATGGGTTCATAGCCGACGTTTAAAGCCCTTGTAACTACCTTTGGGCTTTCTGCGATAAAAACGCCACCATTTGGTTCATAAAGCCTTAATAGTTGTACCTCTGAAAGTCTGGCATAGATATCAAGTTCCGGGGCATGAAAATTCTCTATTTGAAATATATTTGACATAGGGAAAACTCCTTTTTATCAGATGATTACTGAAATTATTATAGAAGGCAAATTGTTAGTGTGTCAAATATAAGTGAATTCCTACAAAAAATTGGTTTTGATTGACAAAAATATGTGCAGAAACTATAATTTTGTTATTGAAAATAACTATTGTTTGTGGGGTTTAGACAATGGTTTTGGAAGGAGAAACGTATGAAAAATTATTATCAACCAAATATCGAATGTGCATCTACCGATGAGCTTCGTACCATTCAAAATGAAAAGCTTGTAAAACAGGTAAAACACGTATATGAGAATGTAGAGTATTATCGTAAGCTTATGGAGGAAAAAGGGGTAACTCCTGAGGATATTCAATCTATTGATGATTTACATAAACTTCCATTTTTGACGAAGGCAGACCTTCGAGATGCTTATCCATATGGACTTTTAGGTACGGACCTGAAAGATTGCGTTCGTATCCAGTCTACCAGTGGTACAACGGGACGCAGAGTGGTTGCTTTTTATACACAAAAAGATGTTGATTTGTGGGAAGAATGTTGTGCCAGAGCCATCGTAGCAGCCGGTGGAACGAATGAAGATGTGTGTCAGGTTGCCTATGGTTATGGATTGTTTACAGGTGGCCCCGGCTTAAATGGTGGTTCCCATAAAGTAGGTTGTTTGACATTGCCAATGTCTTCTGGGAATACAGAACGTCAGATTCAGTTTATGAGAGATTTACATTCTACAATTCTTTGCTGTACGCCATCTTATGCAGCCTTTATAGGAGAAACCTTAAAAGAAATGGGTCTTAGTCCAGAAGATATAGATTTAAAAGCCGGCATTTTTGGTGCAGAACCTTGGACAGAGGAAATGCGTCGGGATATTGAAAAATCCCTTGGTATTAAAGCATATGATATTTATGGATTGACAGAAACCAGTGGACCAGGGGTATCTTTTGAGTGCGAGGAACAGACTGGTATGCATATCAATGAAGACCATTTTCTTGCTGAAATTATTGACCCGGATACCGGAGAAGTTTTGCCGGAAGGAAGCAAGGGCGAATTGGTGTTTACGAGCCTTGATAAAGAAGCTTTTCCACTTCTTAGATACCGTACAAGAGATATTTGTGTACTCTCCAGAAAAAAATGTTCTTGCGGACGTACTTTGATTAAGATGTCAAAACCAATGGGACGAAGCGATGACATGTTAATTATACGTGGTGTGAATGTGTTCCCGTCACAGATTGAAACCGTTCTTTTGAAAGAAGGATATTCCGTGAATTATTTGATTGAAGTTGACAGAGAACATAATACAGATACGTTAGATGTTTCTGTAGAATTAACACCAGAACAATTTGAAGATGCCACTTGGGATAATGCCGTCAAAGAAAAAGCATTAGCAAGTGCTATTAAAACGATGCTTGGTATTAGTCCAAAAGTTCACCTTGTGGAGCCAAAGACAATTACAAGAAGTGAAGGAAAAGCGGTTCGAGTTATCGATAGAAGAAAATTGCATGATTAAATAACTTGAAAAGTAAAATGAGTAGAGGTATATTTGCCCAAAATGCCCTTATCAGACATAAGTTTTAGTGTCTGATAGGGGTATTTTGTTTGGTAACTTTTATATATAAAAAAACGGAGAAGTATATTCAGAATATTAAAAAATGAATAATGTTTCATTTTAATCTTGACAGGAACACCTTTCAGGAATAAAATGAATACAGTTTCACTTTTTTAAAATAATGCAGAATATCAGGAGGTATTTTAATGGACAAAAAGAGAAAAGAGATTATTGAGAATAATGAGGTTTCCAGCTTATATACTTTTTCCTTAGGCGGTGTGTCGCAGAAAGTATTGATAGAAGGAAAAACAAAAGATTTGCCGATAGTTCTAGTGCTTCATGGTGGACCAGGTTCGCCGATTCCTTTTTCGGTAGGTTGTAGAGGATTATTCCCTGAATTTACAGATAAATTTATTATGGTATACTGGGATCAGCTGGGTTCAGGAATTAATGACTATAATCTATCTGATAAGTTTGATATCAATTCTTTTGTCAATATGACCATAGATTTAATAAAAGAAGTAAAAGCAATCTTCCCCACAAATCCTTTGATACTCTTTGGTATGTCTTGGGGAAGTGTTTTGACATTAAAAGTAGTAAAACAAGTTCCCAATTTGATTGATGCAGTGGTCACCTGGGGACAAGTAATAAAAAATTTATTTTTTAATGAGGAAGTACTTTGGACATTAAAAAAATCTAATTTGCCAAAGAAAAAATACAAAAAAGTGGAAGAAATCCTTGCAAAAGGTCCGGCGGAAGAAGGCTTACAATTTTTAACAGGATGTATTCGAAAATATACCAATGGTTATCAAAATAGGGAAGGAGAATCTTCACCGGTTGGTAATATCATAAAAAGGATTAATGACAAGTCCGGATTACTCCTTAAAGAATTTTAAGTCGATTATGATAAATGGAACTGCCAAGAGTAAATTACTTTGGAAAGAATTATTGGTGATGGACTTAAGTGGTGAACTCGCAACGGTAGACAAGCCTTATGTTATTTTGCAAGGAGATACCGATATCGTCACAAATACCAGTATTTTGCAACAGGTAGTGGATAAGGCAAATAATCCGAAAATCAGTTATAAGGTTGTAGAGAAATCGGGTCATATTCCAGGTGTAGAAGGAATGAATGCAATTTGGAATTCATTAAGTGAGGTAGCATATGCCCAAGGTAACGGAAGAATATATTCAGAATAAAAAGAAGATGATAATTGATGCAGCATATGATTTATGCATTGAGAAAACAGTTAGTACTGTAACAATGCAGGATATTATCAATAAGACCGGGCTTAGCCAAGGGGGAATATACAGGTTTTACAAAGATATAGACGAAATATTTGGGGATATGCTGCTAGATATGCGAAAAAGAGTTTTCATCAAGGAGAAGGCAGATGAAATTTTTAATCAATCAGGTGAGAAAAGTGCGGCGGAAATGACCTATAAAATATTCGATATGTTAGCAGATTTTATGGAAGAAGAACTTATGGGAATTGAAAAAGTTGATTTTGAGTTATCTGTGCTTGCCATGAATGCACCTGAAAGAGTAGAAAAGATTTTGTCTAATAATAGAGAAATCGGACACAAAGAATATCTGATAAACAAGAGTATGGAATTTTTTGGCAAAAAAATGCAACAAGGGGAGAATTTGGCTAGAGCCAGTCTGGAAGAAATAGGAACCTATATTACTTCTGCATTTTCTGGAATACAGATGTGTTGTATTGTCAATCATTGTTACAAAAAGAATCCAATGAGCAAGTTATACGAACCTAGAACACAACTAAGAACGTTGGCAAAGACTGTTAATTATTTATTAGGAATTGAAGAAATGTAAGATAATCCTGGGTCTAAAATGACACAAAGGCAATTTACCATTTGTTTACTTAAAGTTTACCCTTTTTGGATAGAAGAAAAAAATAAATCCGCTATTCTAAAAATGGTGAAAAAAGGAAAGAGAGAAAAATAAATGGTAGATGAACAGCAAAAAAAAGAATTTTATGAAATACTGGAAGAAAAGAAGATAAAACCGGTATATCAGCCAATCGTATCCTTAGAAACAGGAAAAATTTACGGTTATGAGGCATTAAGTAGAATTGGGTTAAAAGATTGTAGTTTTAATACAGAAGAAATGTTTCATATTGCAGAAGAATTAAGCTGTGTATGGAAATTAGAAGAATTGTGTAGACGAAGAAGTCTAAAATTTGCAGGAGAAGGAAAACTAAACGGCAAAAAGCTTTTTGTCAATGTAGACCCAAAAGTAATACGTGATGAAAAGTTTAAAGAAGGTGCAACGTGTAAATATCTAAAGAAATATGGGTTGAAACCCTCAGACATTGTTTTTGAAGTGACAGAACGAACTTCCATAGAAGATGCAGATGCTTTTCGACATACTATCGACCATTATCGAAGGCAACAGTATCGAATTGCCATAGATGATTATGGTAGTGAATATGCTGGAGTCAGTAGGGTATGTGCCCTGGAACCACATTTTTTAAAAATTGATATGTATGTCATTCGAGATATTGATAAAAGTGCTATCAGACGTTCTATGGTAGAAAGTATTGTTATCTTTTGTGAAAGTGCCAATATTCATGTTATTGCAGAAGGCATTGAGACAAAAGAAGAATTGGAAACTTTGGTACAACTGGGGGTACATTATGGACAAGGATATTATTTGCAAAAGCCACAACCGGAAATTTCAGATATTCCAAATGAAATAAAAGAGCAAATTGTCGAATATAGAAAATTATATACGAAGGAAAAAATGCAGAAATCTTTTTGGAGCAATGTAGGTAGTGTTTGTAATGAACGTGAAATCACAAGTCCGGATACTCCGGGATTTAAAATTTACGAATATGTAAAAAATGACCCAGAAATTTCAGAAATTACTGTAGTCGATAAAGAGAAAAATGTTCAAGGCGTTTTGACCCGTTCTGAACTTATGGAGTTGTTTGGTGGCAGATATGGATATAGTCTTCACGCCAAGAAAACTGCCAGCGACTTGATGAGTAGAGGTTTCTTGGCAGTTGATGAGGGATTATCCATAGAAGTGGTTTCAAAAATGGCAATGGTAAGACCTCATATACAGCTCTACAATGATGTAATTGTTACAAGAAATGATAAATATTTCGGTAGAGTCAGTGTAAAGGAACTTCTGGAAACAGCAGTTACCATTCAGGTTACAAAGGCAGTAGATGCCAATCCATTGACGGGATTACCGGGAAATGCCATTATTGAAGAAAAAATAAAAAAATGCCTGAAAGAAAATGCACCCTATGCGATTGCCTATATTGATTTGGATAATTTTAAAGCATATAACGATGCATATGGATTTAACAATGGGGATATTATGATTAAAACCGTAGTAACCTGTATGAAGGAAGCCTGTAATAATGAAGAATTTTTAGGACATATTGGTGGTGATGATTTTGTGATTATTGCAGATTACTATGAATTAGACGAGGTATGTCAGAAAATAGCAAATTTATTTTCCCAGGCAATATGCAATCTATATCGAAAAGAAGATTTGGAAAGAGGATACATATATTCTAAAAACCGAAACGGTTTTGCTGACACCTTTCCAATGGCAACTTTATCTATTGCTATTATTACCAACAAAAATGCACAATACCCGAATGTAGAAAGTTTTTCTGATGTATTGGTAAAAGCCAAAAAGAGAGCGAAACAGACAGAGGGAAACAGTATTCAGGTGGTATAACTTTTTATATTGATTGGATTTTGAAAAGAAATGGTCGCAGGAAAATATGAAAAATTAGCATATAAAAACGAACCGACCCCCAAAAGTTAGACAAAAAATCTAACGATTGGGGGTCGGTTCAAAATCTACCCGCTGTTTCTTTTAGGTTAAATTGTAGGAATGTTTTAATCTTCAATCAATCTTAAACCGGCTGTATCAGTAACCGGAAGAGAGAAAGTAATGGCTTTAGCCTTACTTTCTAGACCGGCATTTTTCATAATTGCCTGCATAATGTCATTTTTTTGCTCGGTTTTTGTAACAATATATATAATTTCTTTTTCAGCCGCTAAAGATACGCCCATAAATTTTTCAGCAGCTTCCATACCGGTTCCTTTGGCATGAATAACTGTTCCACCATGTGCACCAGCTTCTCTTGCTGCGTCCATAATTAAGTTGGTATATCCTTGTTGTGCAATAACAATAATTAGTTCGTGGGTTGTGTTTTTCAAGGTTGATTCCTCCTGTTTTTGATAATCCTGACTTTCCAAAAGAAACTGTAATGTTTTTTTACCGCCTATGCTACTTAGAGGGACAATAAAAGCGATTCCACCACCAGGGGCATCAATTTTCAATTTCTTTTCTAATTGTTTCTTTATTTCTATCCAGGAATGTTCTTCCAGGACAGAGACGGCAACAGCTTTTTCTGTTGTATCCAGGCCAAGATAATCTAAAATTTCGTTGGCGGCTGTTCCAAAGCCAAGGGATAGAAACATAACGTTTAAATCATTTTCCTTGTAAAGTTCTATATATTTTGGTGCAATTTTTCTGTCAACGATTGTTGTCATCAAATATAAATTTCCCATAGTATCCTCATTTCTTTGTAGAAGTTATTTCTTGAATTTATATTTTTATAATTCGATAATTTCCATATCTCCGTAAGAATCTAAAGCAGAGTGGTCTGCCAGAGAGGCAACTTCCTGATGAAGTCTGTTTTCTTTCAGTTTGAAAACAAGTCCCATAATCTGAATGGTAATTAACGGAGTCATAGCTACCATAGCCACAATACCAAAAGCATCGGTAATAATGTTTCCACCCAGTGCTTCACAAGCACCCATAGCGAGTGGAAGCAGGAAAGTAGCAGTCATAGGACCACTGGCTACACCACCGGAGTCGAAGGCAATGGCGGTAAATATCTTTGGAACAAAAAATGTCAGTATCAATGCAATGAAGTATCCTGGAACTAAAAACCAGAGAATAGATATTCCAGTTAATACACGAATCATTGCAAGTCCAACAGATACGGAAACACCGATGGATAAGCTGGTTCCCATTGCTGTTGCGGAAATTGCACCGGAAGTCATTTCTTCCACCTGTTTTGTTAATACAAATACTGCAGGCTCTGCACGTACAATGAAATAACCGATAATCATACCAATCGGAACAATAATCCATGCATATGGCAAAGATGCCAAGGTCTGTCCTAAGTAATTTCCGGCTGGCATAAAGCCTACATTTACACCAGTTAAGAAAAGGACTAAACCGACATAGGTGTATACAAGACCAATACCGATTTTAATAAGAGTACGCTTGTTTATGTCTCTTGAAATGAGCTGAAAGATTCCAAAAAATACAATAATAGGTAAGATGGAAATTGCCATCTCCTTTATGTAAGTAGGAAATTCTATTGCAAATAATTGCCACAAGTCCACGGTATTATCAATCATAGGAATGGATTCGGAAACCTGTTCTGTGGATTCCGGATTATAAATCATTCCTAAAATAAGAACCGATAAAATAGGTCCAATAGAACATAATGATACCAGACCAAAACTATCATCTTCCGCATGTCTATCACTTCGGATGGAAGAAATACCAATACCAAATGCCATAATGAATGGTACGGTCATAGGTCCTGTGGTAACGCCGCCTGAGTCAAAGGCAATCGCAAGAAAGTCCTGTGGAACAAAAAAGGTCAAACCAAAGACTATCAAATAAAAAAAGACTAATAAGTATGACAAAGGTATTCCAAATAACATACGAAGTAGTGCAATGACCAAAAAGAGTCCGACACCAATGGCCACTGCCATAATTAAGGTCATATTTGGAATGGAGGGGACTTGCTGTGCTAAAACCTGCAAGTCTGGTTCAGAAATTGTAATAATAAAACCCATAATAAAACTGATAAGAATAATGACAAATACATTTTTGGACTTTGTCATTACAGTTCCGACACGCTCGCCGATAGGGGTCATAGATAATTCCACACCAACGTTAAAAAATAACATTCCCACAATCAATAAGATTGCACCGATTAAAAATGTCATTAAAATACTGGGTGGGATGGGGGCTATTGAAAAGCATAGAAGCAACACAATAGCAAGAATTGGGAAAACCGCTTTTAAGGTTTCCATAAGTTTTTCTTTGAATTTTGAACGATTAAATAACAATACTATCAAACGCCTTTCCTATAAAGTTATTATCAGTATATCATAAATTTCAAAATATTTTTATAAAAAAACAATTAACATTGACAAAATATGGAAAAAGTACTAGAATAGCCAAGTAATCAAAAAATCCCATGAGGGAGTAGCAAGCGTTACACGTAGCAAGTCAACATACTGACCCTTTGGTCTGGCTTGTTTTAAATTGCGAGACTCATGTATAACTGTAGAGCTATGCATGAGGTGTATATATTTTCAGAAATTTACCAAGTATAGTTTTATGGCTGTGCTTGGTTTTTTGTTATGTAAAACGCAACACAAAGGAAAAACAAATAATGAATTGGAGTTTAGTATTTTTTACAAACAGTATTTTGCTTGGAGTTGGACTTGCTATGGATGCATTTTCGGTGTCGCTGGCAAATGGATTGAATGAGCCGAAAATGAAGCGAAAGAGAGTATTTGGAATTGCAGGCGTATTCGCTTTTTTTCAGGCGTTAATGCCAATGATTGGTTGGGTATGTGTACATTGTATTTTGCAGGTGTTTTTGGTATTTGAAAAGGCAATTCCGTGGATTGCACTGATTTTACTTGCCTTTATTGGTGGGAAAATGATAAAAGATGGCATCAAAAAAGAAGCATCGGAAGAAGAAAGTCAGAAGGTTGGTTTTATTGGCCTATTTATCCAAGGCATTGCTACTTCCATTGATGCATTATCAGTTGGTTTTACGATATCGGAATATGATTTTTGGCATGCCATAGTTTGTGCCTTACTTATTGCGATTGTAACCTTTGCTATTTGTGTCAGTGGTGTCTTTATTGGAAAAAAATATGGAACAAAGCTTGCCAATAAGGCATCGATTTTTGGCGGATGTATTTTGATATTTATTGGGATTGAAATTTTTGTTAGTAGTATGTTTTAAATAAGAAAAGAAGAAAAGACCGAAAAGAATAGTTCTTTGAGACGACCCTCAAAAGCTTACCTTTCGGTCTTTTTGTTAGTGAATATTTAATTCTCCATCAAAATAGATTACAGAATATACGCCACCGTGAGAAACGGTAAAACTATCTGCTAAGGTAGGAGTGCTACCGGATTTTTCAGCAAGATATTTCACACTGGAATAAGACATTTCTTCGCCATCAGAATAAATGATAAAATAAAAACCATTAGATGTATCATTCAGGTAGGTTCTATTTTTTTCTAAAATGCAAGGCATATTAGAAAACCAGCCACCTGCCATAATGTAGTTACGGGATGCAAAGATGTCTGTTTGAAAAACACTGCCGGAGTACCAGCGTAAAGAGGCTGTTTCTACAATATATTTATTTTCAGGATGCTGATTACAATATTCCGTAGTTTCTACAAGTCCCTGAATAAAAGCCTTTTGTCCTTCATTAATGCGTTTGGTGTCGCGATATTGTAGCTGACCACTTGTATAGGAATGGTGAAAAAATACGACCATAATGACTAAGAGAGTGGCTAGCCGCAAAAGGTTTAACCATTTTTTTCCTTTTTGGGTATTTCGGTAAGTAATAAAAGTAATTGCAATCAGTAGGAGTGTTTCACTTGCCATAAGAGGTATCGTGACTCTGTCAGGATAACGTCCCTTATATATCAAATAAAACCAAACGACACCCTGTGATAGAACCAGTGATAAAAGTGGCAATAGCATTTTATACTGACCAGAAATTAGGATATATAATAAAGTACAGATGAAGGTGATTAAAAGTATTTTGTTCATCTGATAGTAGTCTTTCTCTAAGGTTAAGATATTACAATATTCTTCTACAATCTGCCTAAAACTTTGTGTAGTATCGTTATGATTTTTTGCATAGTCGGCAAGTTCTATAAGACAATCTACACATATGTCATAGTCTAATATGGTGTAAGAGGCATATCCTTCGTAGGTAGCCTTAGAAACTTCATATTTCTCTAAAATAGGCCTCACATCTTCATAAGGTGGAAAATCCGTATAGTCGCATAAAACCGTTCTGGCTTCATTAAATGATTTATAGGTTGACCATTCTTCGCCGAGGTATCCAAGCTTATTTCCTAAAAAACCAATTAATACAATCGAAAGTACTACGCCAATTAGTTTGAGACATTTTACCAGATTCTTTTTCCACATAGAAAAATCAGAAATCAACAAATATACGCAAATAACTGCTAAGCCAAGGGGCTGAATCATTAGCATAGCCTGGTCCCTTAATAAAAAGGAGAAAGCTTCCAATATCAGAAAGAATACGCCACCGATTTTTTTGTTTTGATGAAGTAGCAAGGCACAGTAGCCGGCAACGGCAATACATGCAGCGATAGCCGTGTAAGTCATCTGTCCTACCAGATATAAGTGTGCTAAAAAATAGCAGGCAATTACGATGGTTATACCCAATTCTTCAAAAAGATTTTTACAGCGTGAGTAAGCACTTTCTAATAGAAATACAAAAGATAAATAGTAAAATGCTATGAGGCACCAACCGAACCAAGCAACGGAAGTGGTAATTTTATAAAATAAAGAGAGTGGTAGTGCGAGCAAATAATTAACATATACTAAGTGTGCGTCAGGCTGTAAGGTCATAATTCCCGCCAACATTTCCGTCAAACATCTATCGTCGTTGGTAGAATAATAAAAACCCATTTTGTACCAAACTAAAAAGAGTAAACAGGCTGGCGTCAATATGGCTAAAATATGTTTCAAAGCTTTTTTCATAAAAAAAGTCCTTTCTTTTATAAGGTTTCCTTCGTTATGCCCAGTCTTTACAAACGTCTACCCAGCTGGTATAACCGGAGTATTTTTCTAATTCTGGGAGCGTTAATTCAATGGCGGAATTGCTGCTGCCGCAAGCAGGAAAAACTGTATCAAAACGTTTCAGGGATTCATCTAAATAGACGGTAACAGAGTCCTTAATTGCGAAAGGACAGACGCCACCTACGGCATGACCTATCAATTCTTCTACCTGCTCATATGAAAGCATTTTTGCCTTAGTGGAAAAAGTGGCTTTATATTTGGGATTATCAATTTTGGCATCTCCAGCTACCACAATTAAAATTGCTTTGTCATCTACCAAGAAAGTTAAAGATTTTGCAATACGTTTTTCTTCACATGAGAGAGCCTTTGCAGCCAATTCAACAGTGGCACTTGAAACGTCAAATTCCTGAATTCTATCTTCCATATTATATTGTCTAAAATATTCTTTTACTTTATCGATTGCCATAGTAAATCTCCTCTGATATTAAAATAATATACTAATTGAAAGTCTAGAGAGTGGGCAGAATTTTGTCAAGCGTTTATCATTGTCAATCTATGTAGTTTTTCCGCGATAGTTAAGAGTTGAATCAAAATTTGTCATTCTTTATAATGAATTGTAGTTTTTATAGTGATAGGAGGATTAACGACATGCAAGAGAAAAATCTGACTGCCACAAAAGATAACGAAAAAATATATGAAATTTTAGAAGAACTAATGAATGGAGATAGAGAGTTTCAAATTATGATTCACGTACCCCAGGGACAAACAGAAATTACCCCATATGCTGTACCGAATACGATTGGAATGGAAAAAAAGGAAGAAAAAAATTTAGAGAAAGATGTCACAGAAATGATACACGAAATTGGTGTGCCAGCTCATATAAAAGGCTATCATTATTTACGTGAAGCGATTATGATGTGTGTAGAAGATGTGGAGATGTTGAATTCTATTACAAAGATTTTGTATCCGACCATAGCAGAAAAATTTCAGACAACGCCTAGCAGGGTGGAAAGAGCGATAAGACATGCTATTGAGGTTGCGTGGTCTAGAGGAAGGATGGAAACTTTAGATGCCTTATTTGGATATACGATTAATACCGGAAAAGGCAAGCCCACCAATTCCGAATTTATTGCTTTAATTGCAGATAAAATTAAATTACGCTACAAAAGTATGTAGTGATATAAGCAAAGCCATAAAAATATTTTTTACTTTAATTCCACTAGTAGATGATGTATAATTATTTTAATATAATGATGTTACTCTGAGTTATTTTAGTAATGATTTTGTTAAATGGAGGTTAAGATGAAAAATATTTTATTTGCTGCATCAGAAGGCGTACCTTTTATAAAAACAGGCGGTTTGGCTGATGTTGTAGGTTCTTTGCCAAAATGTATTGATAAGGAAAATTTTGATGTACGTGTTATTTTGCCGAAGTATTCTTGTATGAAACATGAAATGAAGGAAAAAATGCAATACGTGACTCATTTTTATATGGACTTTGCGTGGAGAAGTGTTTATGTGGGTATTTTAGAAGCCTATGTAGACGGAATACATTATTATTTTATTGATAATGAAGAATACTTTTCCGGATATAGTCCTTATAGCAGTGAAGTACTAGTGGATGTAGAAAAGTTTATTTTCTTTTCAAAGGCTGTACTTTCTTGTTTGCCGATTATTAGTTTTCGACCGGATTTAATTCATTGCCACGATTGGCAGACTGGTTTGATTCCGGTGTATTTAAAAGAAAATTTCAGTGGCTCTGAATTCTTTAGAGGGATTAAATCGGTTATGACCATTCACAACTTAAAATTCCAGGGCAGATGGTGGGATAAAGGATTTATCAGACATTTATCCGGATTAAGTGATTGGGTATTTACTCCAGATAAGTTAGAATCTTACGGTGAAGCGAATCTATTAAAGGGCGGCCTAGTATATGCTGACGCCATTACCACTGTGAGTCCACAGTATGCAAAAGAAATTCAGCAGATGCACTACGGAGAAGGATTGGACGGATTACTTCGTGCAAGAGACCACGATTTAAGAGGTATTTTAAACGGAATTGATTATGATGAGTTTAATCCAGATACGGATTGGCAGATTTATCAGAAATACAATGCATACAACTATAAAGAAGAAAAAATTAAAAATAAAAGAGCCCTTCAGGAACAACTTGGTCTGGCAAAGGACGATAACAAGTTTATGATTGGTATTGTTTCCAGATTGTCGGAGCAAAAGGGTCTGGATTTGATTGCCTATGTAATGGACGAATTGTGTCAGGATAATGTGCAGATTGTTGTACTTGGAACAGGGGAAGAACGTTATGAAAATATGCTCAGACATTTTGCTTGGAAATATGGAGATAAAGTGTCTGCACAGATTTACTATTCAGAAGAAATGTCTCATAAAATTTATGCGGCATGTGATGTTTTCTTAATGCCTTCTTTATTTGAGCCATGTGGACTTAGTCAGTTGATGGCACTTCGTTATGGTACTGTGCCGATTGTTCGTGAAACAGGAGGATTAATTGATACTGTACAGCCATACAATGAATATGAAAGCACTGGAACAGGCTTTAGTTTTAGCAATTATAATGCTCACGAAATGCTTGCAACCATTCGTTATGCAGAACATATTTATTATGATAGAAAAGATGAATGGTTCAAAATCATTGATAGAGCTATGGCAGCAGATTTCTCTTGGCACATTTCTGCAAAGAAATATCAGGAGATGTATGATTGGTTAATAGGCTAAAGAAAAAAGTGACTCTTTAGATTGGTGGACAGAATATGTCAGAGGAACAAAGTAATACAATATCGAAAAATAGAATAAAAGGTGGATTTGTGATGCAGGCGGGGATTTTAGCTATCGCCGGCATCATTGTCCGTATTATAGGATTATTATATAAGAGCCCCTTGAACTCGATTATCGGAGATTTGGGGGCAGGATATTATAGTACAGCTTATAATGTATATACTATAATTTTATTGATATCTTCGTACAGTATCCCATCGGCTATTGCGAAAGTTATTTCACAAAAGTTAGCTCTCAAAGAGTATAAGAATGCACAAAAGTTATTTTATGGTGCCTTAATTTATGTGATAGTGATAGGTGGAATTGCCAGTATTTTCACTTACATTTTTGCCCCTTTATTAGCAAAGGGACAAGCTGCCACAGTACTGAAAGTTTTTGTGCCGACAATTTTCTTTTCAGGGCTTTTGGGGGTTTTTCGAGGATATTTCCAGGCGAGAAAAAATATGGTTCCAACCAGTATTTCACAGATTTTAGAGCAGATTGCCAATGCAGTTGTGAGTTTGCTTGCTGCATTTTTATTTATGGAATTTCTGGCAAACTCTGATGAAGTAAGCCAGGCGGTTTTTGGAGCTATGGGTAGTGCTCTTGGAACTGGAATTGGAGTTCTTATTGGACTTGTTTTTATGTTGGGAATTTATTTTAAAAATAGGAAACAATTCCAAAAGGATATAGCACAGGATACGACGCAAAAGGTAGATTCTTATAAAATGATTTTTCAAACGATTTTTTGCGTAGTAACCCCATTTTTGTTAAGTACGTTTATTTATAACTGTTCCACAGTAATTAATATGACTATTTATCAGAATGTTATGATGAATGTCAAAAACTTATCTGAGACAGTTACCATTACTATGTATGGTATTTTTGCCTATAAGGCTGTAACGGTTGCCAACATACCGATTGCAATGAGTTCTGCAATGAGCTCTGCAATGCTTCCAAATGTGGCATCTTCCTACATTAAAGGAGAGGTCGAAAGTACGAGAAGACAGGTAGATAAGGCGTTAAATGTGACAATGCTAATTGCAGTTCCGTCGGCGGTGGGACTTTTGGTTTTGGCAAAACCGGTTATGCAAATCCTATTTTATCAGCCGGAATCTTTAGACCTGGCAGCAAAACTCCTTGGGGCGATTGCTATTACCGTTGTGTTTTACAGTTTATCCACTGTCACAAATGCGGTATTACAGGGAATTGGTAAGGTAAATATTCCAGTGATTCATGCGGCGATTTCCGTTGGAATTCAGGTGGTAGTACTGGTAGTGCTTTTGATGTTTACCGATTTGGATTTATATGCACTTGCAATAGCAATGATTCTATATTCTTTGTGTATGTGCATCTTGAATCAGATTGCTGTGAGAAAGTATTTGGGTTACAAATTAAAGATTAAAAAAGCTTTTGTAATGCCTTTGGTAGCGTCTATGATTATGGGTGTTGTAGCGGCAGCAGTATATCACGGAATATACTATTTTGTTAGAAGCAATGCGATTTCTTTAATTGTTTCTGTTGTAGTGGCTGTTCTTGTGTATTTTATAGCGATTATAAAATGTAAGGTGATTACAGAGGAGGAACTTCGCAGTTTCCCAAAAGGAAATTTGATTGTAAAAGTTGCAAAGAAAATACATTTGTTATAAAAAAGTAGCACTTAAAAAGTGCTACTTTTTTAGTTAATCATTCACCGGTTTGATTCCATCAATTTTTGAATCTATCATCATAGAATAGTTGGTGTGATAAATTACAAAGCCAGGTTTTGCACCTGCTGGTTTTTTAACATGCTTTTTCTGAATATAATCAATTTCAACTTTATCCTGGTCCTTACCCTTAGAATAGTAGGCTGCCAGTCTTGCGGCTTCTTCAAAAGTACGGTCAGGCAAATCTTCATTATTCGATTTTACGATGACATGGGAGCCGGGAGTACCTTTGGCGTGAAACCACCAATCGTTGCCGGTAGCCAATTTGAAAGTGAGTTCTTCATTTTGAAAATTATTTTTTCCAACATATATATGATATCCATCACTACTTATATAATGGAAAGGCTTACTGGTGATTTTTTCTTTTTTATTCTGTTTTGATTGATATTTTTTCTTCAGATAACCACATTGTTCCATTTCCAAACGGATTTGTACCAAATCTTCTTCTAAAAGAGCAATATCTAATGAAGAGAGAATGGTTTCCAGATGGTCAATCTCTTCTTTGACTTGAAGCGTTAATTCCGATAGAGCTTCATAAGTACGTTTTAGCTTATTATATTTCTCAAAATATTTTTTTGCATTCTCCATTGGCGTAAGGGTCGGGTCTAAAGGAATGACGATGTCTTCGCCGGTATAGTAATTATTGGCAGTAAATTCTTTACTTCCCAAAGCTACGGAATATCCGTAAGTATTGATAAGCTCCCCATATACTTTGTATTTTTCACGCTTTTTTGTATCTTCCATCTGTTTTAATTGTAAATCATACTTTTTGATATCTTTTTCCAAAGTATTTTGAACCACTTTACGAAGGTCGATAGATTTCTGACGAATGCGTGTAATTTTATTTTTCGTAGAATAGTAAGCCTCTAATAAAGAAGAAATACTTTTGAAATCCTTTTTATCACAATGGTTATAAGTGGAAAGTGGAAGAACACTAAATTCCATAGGCATACCATTTTGGAAATAAATACAAGGAGAGAAGTTTTCTGTTTTTACCAGAGTAATTATCTGGGAAAAGGCATCAAATAAAGCCAATTTCTGAGCATCGGATAATACATTTGCAGGTAAATCACTGTCAACGCCTGCACGGTTAGATATTTCCTGAGCAATAGTTGGTGAAAAACCGGTAAAAGAGGTATAAAGTGCCTTAAATACAGGGGTACTTTTGGAGAAAATTTCTGAAAAGGCGGTAAAATCCGTAGAAAGAGGATTTTTCTTCTCCATAGTATCAGGGATAAAATATTCCCGACCAGGCAAGACTTCACGCACGGAACTGACCATTCCGGAAATGTGCTTAATACTATCAATAATTTTTTGGTTACTATCACAGAAAATGATATTGCTGTGTTTCCCCATAAGTTCTATAATCAAAGTCTTTCTGCATAAGTCACCAAGTTCGTCCAGATGTTCTATATCCAGGCAAACAATTCGCTCCAAAGAGGGTTGTCTGATTCCGACAATACGTCCATTTTGCAAATGTTTTCTTAAAAGCATACAAAAATTGGGTGCAGTCATAGGACTTGGTTTATTTTCATCACAAAAATACATAAGTGGCAAAGAAGCATCGGCTGATAAAAAGAGTCTGTATGTGCCACTTTCTGCTTTTAATGTAAGAATTAATTCATCTTTTTCCGGCTGGGCAATTTTATAAATTCTGCTGTTTAATATTTTGTCTTGGCATTCTTTTGTTAGTGAAGCGATTGTAATTCCGTCAAAAGCCATAGTTTGATTCCTACCTTTCTATCTCTTTCAATACTATAACAGATGAAAAGAAAATTGCAAAGTGCAAGGCAAGTCTTGACGGAAAGAGCTATCCCAATTATAATTAAATGGAGTACGCAACATAGATTTGTGATAGTGGGTTGCGACTACAATACATTCAGAGGAAAAGTGTTATGATTAAAAGTATGACAGGCTTTGGCAGATGTGAAGTAGCCGAGAATAACAGAAAATTTACAGTAGAGATGAAATCAGTTAATCATAGATATCTTGATGTAAATATGAAGATGCCCAAAAAATTGAATTTTTTTGAGTCATCGATTCGTAATGAATTGAAAAATTATATTCAGCGAGGAAAAGTCGATATTTTCATTAGTTATGAAGATTTTTCAGAGACCAATGTTTGTATCAAATACAATAAAAATATTGCTGCTGAATATAAGGCATATCTGGACCAGATGGCAGAAGATTTTGGAATTGATAATGATATCAGAGTTTCCACATTATCCAGATATCCTGAAGTGTTTACAATGGAAGATGCGGATGCAGACGAAGAAGAATTGTGGAAAGAATTAAAACAGGCAATTTGTGGTGCGGCGGAAGCCTTTGTAGAGACCAGAATCAAAGAAGGCGAGAATTTAAAGAATGATTTGATTCAAAAATTAGATGGTATGTTAGTGCATGTAGACTATATTACCGAACGTTCTCCAGAGATTATTACAGAGTACAAGAAGAAACTGGAAGAAAAGGTAAAAGACCTTTTGGAAGATACAAAAGTTGACGAAGGCAGACTTTTGACAGAAGTAACTATTTTTGCAGATAAGGTTTGTGTTGATGAAGAATTAGTTCGTCTTAGAAGCCATATTGAAGCGACAAGAAGTGCTTTGGTGGAAGGTGGCAGTATCGGTAGAAAATTAGACTTCATTGCACAGGAAATGAATCGTGAAGCCAACACAATTTTATCAAAAGCCAACGACTTAGAAATTTCTAACAGAGCCATTGAACTTAAAACAGAAATCGAAAAAGTACGTGAACAGATTCAGAACATCGAATAATAATCCAGAGGTAGAGAATATGTTGAATGAACGTGGTATACTAATTGTTGTTTCGGGTTTTTCCGGTGCTGGAAAAGGCACAGTTATGAAGCGTTTGATGGAAAAGTATCACGATGCTTATGCACTTTCTGTTTCGATGACCACAAGGCAGGCAAGAGAAGGGGAAGTAGACGGGCAGCATTATTTCTTTGTAAGCCGTGAACAATTTGAAAAAAATATTGAAAAAGACGGTTTTATTGAACACGCCCAGTATTGTGGTAATTACTATGGTACACCAAAAGCATATGTAGAAAAAATGCTTGGTGAAGGCAAAAATGTTATTTTGGAAATTGAAATTCAGGGTGCATTACTTGTGAAAGAAAAATTTCCGGAAACCTTACTTTTGTTTGTAACACCGCCAAGTGCCGTAGAACTGAAAAAACGTTTAGTTGGAAGAAATACGGAAACAATGGAACAAATTGAAGCAAGATTGAAAAGAGCCATTGAAGAAGCACCAATTATGGATAAATATGACTACATCGTTGTGAATGATGAAGTTGAAAACTGTGTAGATAAAATACACGAGCTGGTTGATGCAGCTAGACACAGCACAGTCAGAAATCGTGAATTTATAGAAAGAATGAAAAAAGAGTTAGTAGAACTCTCAGGAGGAGAAGAATAATGTTACACCCATCATATTCAGATTTAATGAAAGTAGTAAATAGTGAAGTTGAACCAGGCGAAGCCCCAGTAGTAAACAGCAGATATTCTATTGTAATGGCTACAAGTCGCAGAGCAAGACAGATTGTTGCAGGTGACGAACCTTTAGTAACTACAAAAAGCAATAAGCCATTATCTGTTGCGGTAGAAGAATTAAACCAAGGAAAAATTAAAATCTTAAGTGACGAAGAATAAAAAAACAGGGACTATTGCAGTAGTTTCATTGCAAGAGTCCTTTTTTGCTATATAAATGAAAATTGTGTAGTAAAATTGTTCCAATAGAGAGGATATTATGAAAATTTTATTTGTTTCACTAGGCTGTGATAAAAACCTTGTGGATACAGAGGTAATGCTTGGTCTTTTGGCAGAAAAAGGCTATACCTTTACAGACGATGAAGAACAGGCGGATATCGTAGTAGTAAATACCTGCTGTTTTATTGGTGATGCCAAAGAAGAAAGTATCCAGAACATTTTATCTATGGCAAAAAGAAAAGAAAGCGGACAATTAAAAGCATTGATAGTCAGTGGTTGTCTGGCTCAAAGATATCAGGAAGAAATTTTAAAGGAAATTCCAGAGGTAGATGCAATTTTAGGGACCACAGCAATCGATGAAATTGTAGATACTGTAGAAAAGGTTTTAGAAAAGAAACCGGAAAATCATATCGAAGATATCAATAAAGCCGTGGTACACGGCAAAAAACGTATTGTAACTACCGGCGGACATTTTGCATATTTAAAAATTGCGGAAGGCTGTAATAAGCATTGTACTTATTGCATTATTCCAAAGGTTCGTGGAAATTATCGAAGTGTACCATTAGAAAGTCTTATAAAAGAGGCAAAGACTTTGGTGGAAAATGGAGCAAAAGAATTGATTTTAGTTGCTCAGGAAACCACTATGTACGGCATCGATTTATATGGGAAAAAAAGTTTACCGCTTTTACTCAGGGAATTGGCCAAAATTGAAGATTTGAAATTTATACGTATTTTGTATTGTTATCCAGAGGAAATGGATGATGAACTTATTGAAACCATAAAAGAGGAAGATAAGGTCTGCAAATATCTGGATATTCCAATTCAGCACGCATGCAATCGGATTTTAGGAAGAATGGGTAGAAAAACTACAAAGGAAGAACTGATTGCTACCATTGAAAAGCTGCGTCAGCGTATTCCGGAAATTTGCTTAAGAACTACTTTAATTACCGGGTTCCCTGGAGAAACTAAGAAAGAACATCAGGAACTGATGGAATTTGTAGAACAGATGCGTTTTGATAGGTTAGGGGTTTTTACTTACTCAAGAGAAGAAGACACCCCGGCAGCAACGATGAAAAACCAGGTTCCAGAATTTGTAAAGAAACACAGACAAAAATGCTTGATGCAGTTACAACAAAAAATTGCTTTTGAAAAAGCAGAAGAAACGGTGGGTAAAACGCTGTCTGTTTTGATTGAAGGGGCACTTCCAGAAGAAAATGTATATGTAGGAAGAAGCTACAAAGATGCACCAAATGTAGATGGATATGTGTTTGTGAATGCAGATAGAAGCTTAATGACAGGCGATTTCGTATCTGTAAAAATTACAAGTTCCAACCAATATGATTTAATAGGAGAGATTGAAGATGAATTTACCAAATAAATTAACAACTTTTCGAGTAATTTTAATACCATTTTTTGTATTCTTTTTGTTGACTGACCATGTAGGACAGTGGGGCAAATGGATTGCACTTGCTATTTTCATTATAGCAAGTTTGACAGATTTTTTAGATGGTTATCTTGCAAGAAAATATAACTTAGTTACCAATTTCGGGAAATTTATGGACCCACTCGCAGATAAATTATTAGTATGTTCAGCAATGATTTGTTTAATCGAAAAAGGGGCTATTCCATCATGGATTGTTACTATTATTATTGCCAGAGAATTTATTATCAGTGGTTTCCGATTGATTGCATCAGATAATGGTGTAGTTATTGCAGCCAGTTATTGGGGGAAATTCAAAACAACATTCCAGATGCTTATGATTTGTCTTATGATTGCAGATATTAAGCAGCTTGCAATCGTAACAACTATCGTTATGTATATTGCATTAGCTTTGACAATTATTTCTCTAGTCGATTATCTTGTAAAGAATAAAGAGGTTATGAAAGATAATAAATAAGGATAGCTGGTGAATAAAATGGTTGTAGAATTACTTTCTGTGGGAACAGAAATTTTGCTTGGAAATATTATCAATACAAATGCGGCATATCTTTCCAGAAAATGTGCCGATTTAGGTCTTTTTTGTTATTATCAGTCGGTGGTAGGAGATAACGACAAACGACTGAGAGATGCAATTAAATTAGCACTTTCCAGAGCAGATATAGTTATTTTGTCAGGCGGTCTTGGACCTACGCCAGACGATTTAACGAAGGAAGTTGCCGCAGAGGTCTTTAAGCAGAAACTTATTTTACACGAAGAATCAAAAAATAGAATTATCGAATATTTTAAAAAAAGACAAAAAGCTATTTCGGATAATAACTGGAAACAGGCTATGATTCCGGAAGGTGCCATCGTTCTTGATAATGATAATGGAACAGCACCAGGCGTTATTATGGAAAAAGAAGGTAAAAGAATTGTCTTATTACCAGGACCACCGAATGAAATGATTCCGATGTTTGAAAACAAGGTGATTCCCTATCTTCGTACATTAAGCAAAGATTATCTGGTATCAAAAATTGTGAAAATATGCGGCATTGGAGAAGGTCTTGTAGCAGAACAGATTCAGGATTTGATTGATGGACAGACGAACCCGACCATTGCAACTTACGCAAAAACAGGAGAAGTTCATTTGCGAATCACAGCTCTTTCTAATAGCCAGGAGGAAGGGGAAAAACTGATAAAACCAATGGTGCAGATTTTGTACGATAGATTTGAAGATGCCATTTATACAGCCTGTGAAGAAGAAACATTGGAAGAAGTAGTGGTAGATTTATTAAAAGAAAAAAATATGACAATTACGACCGTAGAATCCTGCACAGGTGGAATGCTTGCATCTACAATTATCAGTGTTTCCGGAGCATCAAGTGTTATGAAAGAAGGGTTTATTACTTATGCCAATGAAGCAAAAGAAACCTATGCCGGTGTTTTCAAAGAAACATTGGATAGCTATGGAGCTGTTAGTTCTCAAGTAGCTATGGAAATGGCAAGGGGAGCTTGGGATAAAACTGGTGCCAATGTGGCAGTGTCTGTTACAGGTGTTGCAGGACCGGAAGGCACGGAAGAAAAACCCGTAGGTCTTGTATATATTGGTTGTTGTGTTAATGGAAAAACAGAGTATATGGAATGTCGTTTTGCAGGAAATCGATTAAAAATCAGAGAAAATAGCGTAAAAGCGGCTCTGTTTTTTGTAAGAAAATGTGTTTTAAATTGTTGCGGGTAAATAGAGGAATTAAGAGGCGAAAGAGGGAAGAAAATGAAACAAACGATACAATATGATTTTTGTCCTTATTGTAAGACATTAATGAGTAATGGAGTATGTGGGTGTTGTGGATACAGTGTGAATCTAGATGGAAGTGTAAGTAATAACCCTAATTTGAGTAATTATTCAAATAGGAATCAGAATGCAAACGGATATGTGAATGAGTATCCAAATCCATATCAGAATCCAGTTCCAAAGAAAAAGATGAGTGCAGGGGCAATTATTGGTATTGTATTTGGCTGTATGGTAGCCTTTGTCGTGCTTATTTTTACTATGGTGCTAGGTATTTTTGCTATTACTTTAGGGCTTATTGGTGCTATAAATGAAACCATAGAAGAAACTGAAAATTCCTATACATATGACGAGGAGTATAGCTTTGAGGATAGCTTTGGTGAAAGCTTAATTGAAGAAGATACTGATTTTAATGTGGAAAAAGAAGATAAGAGCAAACCGGACGAAACAATAGCATCTACACAAACAGAAGATTTATCAGATGATGAACTGATTGATATTGATGGCGATGGAGTTGGTGAATTAGAATTTGAACCTGGTCTGGAAGGATTGAATGCAGAATATTATGCAACTATAACGGATTACATTCGATATGATTTATCTTATTCTGTTTCTTTTTTGGAATACACTGACTATTCAGGAAACACCAGTTGTTATTATCCATATTTGACAGGAAATCAGGAGTTTATAGATTACTTAAATCAGGGATTCTATATGATGTCTGAAGGAGCTGTAGAGTTGGCATCAACCTATGAATGTGAAGCAACTTCGATTCCATATGTAACCTATATGGACGAAAATGTATTAAGTGTTGTATATCTGGAAATGTATGTTTTTGATGATAATAGCTATTTTGAAGATATCATTTGTTTTAACTTTGATATGAAAACAGGAAAAATGATTGAACCAGTAGTAGATGCCACAGATGAATTTTTAGACATTCTGGAAGAAAGATGCTTGGAGCAAAGTACCAGTGATGCAACATATATTTTTGATACATATACAAAAGACGAATTGAGGGAATTTATGACCAATGGTGAACATTCGTTGGTTGCTTTTTATACACCACTTGGTATGGAATTGGGAGTAAATTATGCAGGATACTGGTGTTGTGCTACTTTTAAAGACTTCAGCGAATATGTATCCTTTGACGAACAAACAACAGAATTTTAAATTTGTAATGCACTTTTGGGAGAAAACCTGAAAGTGCATTTTATTTGGAAAGACTTGAACAAATAATAAGGGTGTGATAGCATAAAGTATCTAAAACAAGTCAATGATGCATTTCGCAAAATTTCCCTATCAAAGAGATGTTTATTGGACATAAAATGTACTATTTTATAGGCATAAAAAATAATTTAAAAAGTAATTGACAAAATCGAACAAATGTTTTAGGATATATTCAAGAGACGAACATTTGTTCCTAAAGGAGAATGAACTATGGAAAGAGAAGAAAAATTAAAGGCATTAGATGCGGCAATTTCACAGATTGAGAGACAGTATGGTAAAGGTTCAGTTATGAAGCTTGGTGACCCAGCAGCACAGATGAATATTGAGACGATTCCGACAGGGTCTTTGAGTTTGGATATTGCACTTGGACTTGGTGGAATTCCTAAAGGAAGGATTGTTGAAATATATGGACCGGAATCCAGTGGTAAGACTACTGTTACGTTACATATGATTGCAGAAGTGCAAAAGAGAGGCGGAATTGCAGGTTTTATTGATGCTGAACATGCCTTAGACCCAGTATATGCTAAGAATATCGGTGTTGATGTTGATAATTTATATATTTCTCAGCCAGATTGTGGTGAACAAGCTTTAGAAATTACAGAAACTATGGTACGTTCGGGAGCTATTGATATTGTTGTAGTAGACTCTGTTGCGGCGTTAGTACCAAGAGCTGAAATAGATGGTGATATGGGAGATTCTCATGTTGGTTTGCAGGCCAGACTTATGTCACAAGCACTTCGTAAACTAACAGGTGTTATTAGCAAGTCAAATTGCACTGTTGTATTTATTAACCAGTTGCGTGAAAAGGTTGGTATTATGTTCGGTAATCCAGAGACAACCACAGGTGGTCGAGCATTAAAATTTTATTCTTCTGTCAGAATGGATGTACGTCGTATCGAATCTTTGAAACAGAGTGGTGAAGTAACAGGTAATCGTACAAGAGTGAAGGTAGTTAAGAATAAGATTGCTCCACCATTTAAAGAAGCAGAATTTGATATTATGTTCGGAGAAGGCATCTCCAAAGAAGGAGATATTCTGGATTTAGCTGCTGAAATTAGTGTAGTGAATAAAAGTGGTGCTTGGTATGCTTACGAAGGCAATAAAATTGGTCAAGGTAGAGAAAATGCAAAACAGTTCTTAAAGGATAATCCGGAAATTTGTGATATTATCGAGGCAAAAGTAAGAGAACACTATGGTATTGCATCAGACCTGGAAAAAGAACCAGAAACAATAAAAGCATCTACGAAGAAAAGTAAGGAAGAATAATGATTGTTTCAGATATAGTTACATTAGATAAAAAGAGAGAGAAAATTTATATGGATAATGAATTCGCCTTTGTTTTGTACAAAGGCGAATTGCATCTATATCAGATTGAGATTGGTAATGAGATTACAGATACTGTATATGAAACCATTAAAGCGGTTCTTCTAAAGCGGGCGAAGTTGCGGGCTATGAATCTTTTGATGAAAAGAGATTATACGGAAATGCAGCTTAGGAATAAATTGCAAGAGGGATATTATCAGGACGAAATAATAGAGCAGACTATTCTATATTTAAAATCCTATGGATATATAGATGATGAGAGATATGTTCGCAGTTATTTTGCCCTTCATATATCATCAAAACCTAAGAGATTCATTATACAAAAACTATTGGAATTAGGAGTCTCTAAAGATTTAATTGAAAAATTGATAGATGATATTTATGAAAAAGAACGTTCCTTAACATATGTACCAGATGAATTGGAGATAGGCAGAAATTTACTGAAAAAAAGGAAGTATCGGATTTGGGAATCTATTAATGAGAGACAAAAAGCATATGGTTATCTGCTCAGAAAAGGGATAAGTCCAGATAATGCGATGAAACTTGTTAAAGAATGCCAAAAGCAAGAGGGAACTACTTGACATAACTAGGAATAACGTATAAAATTGAAGTGTTGTAAAATCGTTTATTAGAATGCTTTGGCATTCTACAATGGATATCGTACAATGAAAATTTAATAAGGAGGTGCTCCTGTATATGCTTGGTTATATTATAGCAATAGCAGCAACTCTAATCGTTTCAATCCCAGTTACCATAGTGGTTACAACCGCTTATCGCAAGAAGGTTGCAGAAGCTAAAATTGGTAGTGCTGAGGAAAAAGCAAGAGAAATTATTGATGAAGCTCTTAAAACCGCTGAGACGAAAAAACGTGAATCTATGCTTGAGGTAAAAGAAGAATCTATTCGAGCTAAAAATGAACTCGATAAAGAGATTAAAGAACGTAGAGCAGAGGCACAGCGTTATGAAAGACGTGTTCAGCAAAAAGAAGAAACCATTGATAAAAAGGCTGATGCCATTGAGAAAAAAGAGGCAAACTTAGCAGCAAAGGAAGAAAGTCTTGCGAAACAGAGAGATGAGATTGCTAAACTGAATGAGCAGAGATTACAGGAACTTGAACGAATCTCAGGATTAACCTCCGAACAAGCAAAAGATTACTTATTAAAAATTGTTGAAGATGAAGTAAAACATGAAACAGCCGTGATGATTAAAGAAATGGAAACACGTGCTAAAGAGGAAGCGGATAAAAAGGCGAAGGAATATGTCGTAACAGCGATTCAGAAATGTGCGGCTGACCACGTTTCAGAGACAACGATTTCCGTTGTTCAGCTTCCAAATGATGAGATGAAGGGCCGAATTATTGGACGAGAAGGTCGTAATATTCGTACATTAGAAACAATGACAGGTGTTGATTTGATTATTGATGATACTCCTGAAGCAGTTGTTTTATCTTCCTTTGATCCAATTCGACGTGAAGTTGCCAGAATCGCATTAGAAAAATTGATTGTAGATGGACGAATTCATCCAGCTAGAATTGAAGAAATGGTAGACAAGGCACAGAAAGAAGTCGAAGTAATGATTAAGGAAGAAGGTGAATCCGCTACTCTTGAGGTAGGTGTACACGGTATTCACCCTGAACTTGTTAGATTACTTGGTAAAATGAAATTTAGAACAAGTTATGGTCAGAATGCATTAAAACATTCTATTGAAGTTGCTCAGCTTTCCGGCTTACTTGCAGCGGAAATGGGCTTAGATGTTAGAATGGCTAAACGTGCCGGTTTATTACATGATATTGGTAAAGCAGTAGACCATGAGATGGAAGGTTCACATATCCAGTTAGGTGTTGATTTATGTAGAAAATATAAAGAAACTCCTATCGTAATTAACGCTGTTGAGTCTCATCATGGCGATGTAGAACCACAGTCATTAATTGCGTGTATTGTTCAGGCTGCAGATACTATTTCAGCAGCAAGACCAGGTGCTAGACGCGAAACATTAGAAACATATACTAGCAGATTAAAACAGTTAGAAGAAATCGCAAACAATTTTAAAGGTGTAGACAAATCTTTTGCTATTCAAGCAGGTAGAGAGATTCGTGTTATGGTAGTTCCAGAACAAATTGCTGATACGGATATGATTCTGTTAGCACGTGATATTTCAAAACAGATTGAATCTGAATTAGAATATCCAGGACAGATTAAGGTAAATGTTATCCGTGAATCTAGAGTAATTGACTATGCGAAATAGCATATTATCAAAAGAACCTTACGAAATGTAGGGTTCTTTTTTTATTTTTAGGGTTGTGCAATTTTTAAGTATATAGTACAATAACATTCGTGTATGATTGTATACGATAATCCAATGTACCTATGGAGGTTTATATGAAGTCTTATAAAGAAATGACTAAGGAAGAATTATTAACATTAAAAGAAGAACTTGCAAAGCAGTTTGAAGATGCAAAAGGAAAGGGTCTCAGTCTGGATATGTCTAGAGGAAAGCCAGCCGCTGCTCAGCTTGATATTAGTATGGATATGTTAGACACGATTAATTCTACATCGATTATGAAAGATGAAAATGGAGTGGAATGTAGAAACTATGGTGTTTTAGATGGTATAGAAGAAGCCAAAAAATTGATGGCAGATATGATTGATACAAAGCCAGAAAATGTTATTGTATGTGGTAATGCCAGCCTCAATATTATGTATGATACTGTTTCTCGTTCTATGACACATGGTGTTATGGGAAACACACCTTGGTGTAAACTGGATAAAGTAAAATTCTTATGTCCTGCACCAGGTTATGACAGACACTTCAAAATTACAGAACATTTTGGTATTGAAATGATTACAATTCCTATGACGGATAATGGTCCTGATATGGATATGGTAGAAGAATATGTTTCTAAAGATGAAACAGTGAAAGGTATTTGGTGCGTGCCAAAATACTCAAATCCACAGGGTATTTGCTACTCAGACGAAACAGTAAAAAGATTTGCAGCATTAAAACCAGCAGCGAAAGATTTTAGAATTTATTGGGATAATGCGTATGTGATTCATCATTTATATGATGATAATCAGGTTGAAATTTTAGACATTATCAGTGAATGTGAAAAAGCAGGTAATCCAGATATGGTATATGAGTTTGCCTCTACTTCAAAAGTGACTTTTGCAGGTGGCGGTATTGCTTGTGTAGCATCTTCTGAAGCAAACTTAGCAGATATTAAAAAATCTATGACAATTCAGACCATTGGGTATGACAAGATTAACCAGTTAAGACATGTCCGTTACTTTAAAAATGTAGATGGATTAAAAGCACAGATGAAAAAACAGGCGGATTTAATGCGTCCAAAATTTGAAGCGGTATTGAAAGTACTCGACCAGGAATTATCTGGCTTGGAGATTGGAGAGTGGAAGAAACCATATGGCGGATACTTCATTTCCTTTGATTCTATGGAAGGCTGTGCAAAAGCGATTGTAGCAAAATGTAAAGAAGCTGGTGTGGTTATGACAGGGGCAGGTGCCACCTTCCCATACGGAGTAGACCCAAAAGATACAAATATTCGTATTGCACCATCTTTCCCAACTCCACAGGAGATGAAAGATGCAGCAGATATCTTCGTACTTTGTGTTAAATTAGTCAGCGTAGATAAGTTACTTTCTGCAATGTAATTGTTCAAATAAAAGATAACAAAAGTAATTTGTCATTAATAAAAACATAATTAGGATAAGTTTACAAATTGTCTCATATATTAGAGAGAGTATTTTCTGTGAAGGAGGAATACCATTTCGTATATGAGACAATTTTTGTTAAGAGATTATGTAAAAAAAGCAATTCGTATCTTTTTCCTTGGAATTATAGTGGGAATTATCTTAATTTTTTTCTGTAAAAACAGATTACAGACAGATATTTATCTTTTGAATGAAGAATGGATATTGCAAACTCAAAATAGCCAAGTGAATTCCAAAGCATTATTTGTGTATATATTGTTTGAAAGACTAAAAGAAATAGGTGTGCTGATTTTGCTGTCTACAACGATGATAGGTTATCTGTGTTTGTATGGCTATGCTGCACTATTAGGAGCTGGTTGTGGAGTGTTTTTAGGAGTAGCCTGTTTAAGATATGGACTAAAAGGTTTGATATTAGTGCTTGCTGCATCGTTTCCACAAGGACTGGTTTATTTGCCGGCATTTTTGTATTTATTTCATTTGTGCTATCTGCTTTGCATAAAACTATATTATCCACATAAGGATTACTGGAAGAATACGAACAGCACCAAAGTATTTCTATTTAAAAATATCATTCATATATGCATAGCTATTTTAGTTGTCATAATTGGAGTTCTATTAGAAAGTTATGTAAATCCAAAAATATTTTTTTCGTATATAAATAAATTTTAAAAATATTTTTTCAAGATGTTGTGCCTTCTAAAATAAGAGCTCGCGACATATTGTACTAATGTCTAAAAAGTGTCAAAAAACCTAAGAAATCTCAGAAAAAATCCATTTGCTTTTATAGAAAAATCTGATTATAATGTGTATTACATCGTCTTAATTGGCGGTAAAAGTACTTTGCGAGGAAGGTAATTGGGTTATATGGGAAATCATATTGATGCATTTATTTTATATTTACATAATATGAAGAAAACTTCTGACAACACAGAATTATCATATAAAAGAGATTTGTATAAAGTACAAGTGTATATGGAAGATAGGGGAATTAGTGGCGTAGAGAAAATTACTAAAGAGGATTTATCCGGTTATGTGAAAAACCTTGAAGAACAAAAATTTGCGGCAGCTACAATTTCCAGAAATATTGCATCGATTAAAGCCTTTTATCATTACTTATATAAAGAAGGAATTGTTTCAGAAGATATCTCAGAAGACCTAAAAGCACCAAAAATCGAGAAAAAAATTCCTGAAATTCTTACAATGGACGAAGTGATTCGGTTGTTAAATCAGCCCAAAGGCGATTCGCCTAAAGAAATTAGAGATAAAGCAATGTTGGAGCTTTTGTATGCAACAGGTATTCGTGTATCAGAATTGATTACTTTGAAGGTTTCTGATGTGAACTTGCAGATGGGTTATATTGTATGTAGAGATTCTAACAAAGAAAGAATGATTCCTTTTGGTAGAGAAGCAAAAACGGCCCTTCTTAAATATATGGATAAGATTCGAGATGTTATGATTGGAAACAGCGATTCGGAGATTTTATTCAGTAATTGTTCGGGACAACCGATGAGTCGACAGGGTTTTTGGAAACTAATTAAGTACTATGCAAAAAAAGCGGACATTCAGTCAGACATTACACCGCATACCCTAAGACATTCTTTCGCAGCTCATTTAGTAGAAAATGGTGCAGATCTTCGTAGTGTTCAGGAAATGCTTGGTCATAGCGATATTTCTACCACACAGATTTATGCGAACTTAAATCATAATCACATTCGGGAAGTGTATGCGAAGGCACACCCAAGAGGATAAAAAGTAGGCAACACCACAGTTTTTATAGCTGTGGTGTTCTTTTGTTTAGAAGATGAAATTCTTTGTTAATATAGAAAAAGGACGAAAGAAAGGTAAATAATTGACTCAATAGAATACCCCATAAATATGCTAAAATTCCATAATCTTTTATAAGAAAGAAAACAAAAAACAAACGAATCATCGTAGAAACGATGTTAATTAGGAAGGTAAATCCGGTTTTTCCAAGACCATTGATAATAGCACCTAAGGAAGTGTTAGTATACATAAAAGGACAAATAAAACTAAGTGACATTATAAAGGTTCCGGCAAGGGAACTATGAAATAAAAGAGTACCAAAAAACTTTCCGAAAAGAAAGAATAAGACAAAACAAATAAAACCAAGTCCTATACAAAAAGTCAGTGATTTTTTTAACATATGTTTTAAATGTGTCTGACTATTTTGAGAATGTTCTTCGGAAACCGCCGGCAACAGCATTGAGGATAAGGAGTTCGTTATGGCTGTCGGAAATAAAATAAAGGGAAGTGCCATTCCCGATAAAACCCCAAACAAACTTAATGCTTCTTCCGTAGAATAGCCTGCCAAAAGCAAGTTTTGAGGTATGTAAATGTTTTCGATACTTTGCAAAACGCCGACAATAATTCGGGTAGTAGTTAAAGGTATAGAATATCGCAATATTTCCAATAATATGGAAGAAGTGGTTGCGGATTTTTCATAGGTTTTCTTTTTCTTTTCTATCTGATAAAAGCATATGGAAAAAAGAGATGAAAAGATTTCGCCAACCAATACACCGACTATGGTTATATGTAGAGGCGTTTCTATGCCCCTTGCATCATTGAGTTTAAAAATAAGAACAACGGAGAGGACCCTTGCCAACTGTTCGATTAATTGTAAAATTGCTGGATATTTTGCTTGTTTTTTTCCATAAAAATAACCGTTTATACAGCTGTGAATACTACTTAGCGGTAAGGAGACTGCCAAAATCTTGATAAGTGGAACTAGTCTTTTTTCAAAAAAGATTCTGTCTGCAATAAAATCCGCTTTTTTCAATAATAAAATGGCACAAAAAGAAGATAGCATAAATGAAAGTGCCATACCGATATATAAAACCTTTTTGGAGGATTTTGCCGCAATTTGTTTGGAAATAGCACTTTGCACACCACTTATACAAAGTGCGTAAGTCAGCATCAAAAGTGGATTGATGAGCTGATAAATGCCCATTGCTTCTTCACCAAAATATTGCGAGAGAAAAATCCTGTAAAAAAACCCGATAACTCTGGAAAGAATTCCTGCCAAAGTGAGAATAATTGTACCGGAAACGAGAGAATTTTTTAGATTCATTTTTTTCTCCGTAAAAAGTAGTTGTTACTATTGTATAAGGGAAAAGCGGATTTAATGCTTGTTGACAGAATAAATTGGTGGTGATATAGTGTTACTGTGAATTCTGACTAGTTTACTAGGAATTGAATAAAGGAGTTTTAGAATATGAATAAAACAATTTATTTAGATAATGCGGCAACCACGAAAACTGCCCCAGAAGTAGTAGAAGCAATGTTGCCATATTTTACAGAGATTTATGGAAATCCAAGTAGTGTATATAGTTTTTCAGGAAAAGCCAAAGAGGCTGTTTTAGAAGCAAGAAAGGAAATTGCTTCCTTTTTAATGGCAAAACCGGAGGAAATTTACTTTACGGCTGGTGGAACAGAATCGGATAACTGGGCTTTAAAAGCCACAGCTGATGCTTATGAAGGTAAGGGAAAGCATATTATCACCTCCAAAATTGAACATCACGCTATTTTGCATACTTGTGATTATTTGGAGAAAAAGGGGTTTGAAATTACCTATATTGATGTAGATGAGAATGGTGTAATTCAGCTGGATGAATTAGAAAAAGCAATCAGACCAGATACGATTCTTATTTCTGTGATGTTTGCAAACAATGAAATCGGTACGATTCAGCCAATTAAGGAAATCGGTGCAATCGCTAAAAAACACGGTGTTTTATTTCATACAGATGCTGTGCAGGCGTTTGGTCAAATGCCAATCGATGTAGAAGAATTGAATATTGATATGTTATCTGCCAGTGGTCACAAATTGAATGGACCAAAGGGCATTGGCTTTTTATATATCAGAACCGGAATTAAAAACCGTTCTTTTGTGCATGGCGGACAGCAGGAAAGAGCCAGAAGGGCGGGAACAGAGAATGTAACCGGTATTGTTGGTTTAGCCGCAGCGGTAAAGCGTGCTAAGAGAATTATGGAAGAAAAAACTGCTTATGAAATAGAGCTTCGAGATTACTTAATGAATCGAATTGAAACTGAAATTCCATATAGTAAGTTAAATGGTCATAGAACTGACAGATTGGCAAACAATGTGAATTTTAGCTTTAAATTTATTGAGGGAGAAGCCCTTTTACTTAGCCTTGATGCGAAAGGAATCTGTGCATCTAGTGGTTCTGCCTGTACTTCAGGTTCTTTGGACCCGTCCCATGTACTTTTGGCAATCGGTTTGCCACACGAAATTGCTCACGGCTCATTAAGATTGACTTTAAGTGAAGAAACTACAAAAGAAGAAATTGATTATGTAGTGGATTCTTTAAAGGAAATTGTAGGCAGACTTCGCAATATGTCACCTTTATATGAGGACTTTGTGAAAAAGAATCAGAATTAATCGGAGGAAAATAGAGATGTATAGTGAAAAAGTAATGGACCATTTTACTAATCCGCGTAATGTAGGAGAAATCGAAAACGCCAGCGGTGTAGGCACAGTAGGAAATGCAAAATGTGGCGATATTATGAGAATTTATCTGGATATTGATGAGGAAACTCATATCATTAAAGATTGTAAATTTAAGACGTTTGGTTGTGGTGCGGCAGTAGCCACCAGTAGTATGGCAACAGAGCTTGTTATTGGTAAAACCATTGAAGAGGCAATGAAAGTTACCAATAAAGCGGTAATGGAAGCTCTTGATGGACTTCCACCTGTAAAAGTACATTGTTCTCTACTTGCAGAAGAAGCCATTCACGCTGCACTTTGGGATTATGCTACCAAGAATAACATCACTATTGAAGGTCTTGAAAAACCAAAGACAGATATTAGTGAACACGAGGAAGAAGAAGTTTATTAATTTTGGATTTCCATAAGGCTGCACGGAAAAATGCAGCCTTAAATAGTATATGGAGAATGAAAATTTATGGGTAAAAAAGTGATTGTAGGATTATCCGGCGGTGTGGATTCTTCTGTGGCGGCGTACACCTTGTTAAAGCAAGGATATGAGGTGATAGGTGTGACGATGCACGTTTTTGGAGATGTTGAGGACAACCTGGCTGTTAAAGATGCAAAAAAGGTTGCTCATCATCTTGGCATTCCACATTATGTTATGGATTTTACGAAGGAATTTAAAAAGAGCGTTGTGGATTATTTTATTGGGGAATATATGGCTGGTCGTACGCCAAATCCTTGTAATATGTGTAATCGTTATGTGAAGTGGGAAGCTCTTTTAGACAGAGCTAAAGAATTTGATGCAGAGTATGTGGCAACTGGTCATTATGCCAGAATAAAGCGATTAGAAAATGGACGTTATGTGGTAATGAATTCTGCAACTGCAGTAAAGGACCAGACCTATGCATTAAATCAACTGACCCAGAGTCAACTATCACATACTATGATGCCGATTGGCGAATATACAAAAGATGAAATCCGACAGATTGCGAAAGATGCAGGGATTCCTGTGGCAGATAAAAAGGATAGTCAGGATATTTGCTTTATTCCAGACGGAGATTACCACGCTTTTTTGGAAAAATATTCAGATTGCGAACTCTCTAAAGAAGGAAATTTTGTCAATGAAGAAGGAATGATTTTGGGGAAACATAAAGGGATTACGCATTATACCGTCGGTCAAAGAAAAGGTCTTGGTATTGCCCTTGGAAAGCCGGTTTTTGTGTCTGCCATTCGCCCACAAACAAATGAAGTAGTTATCAGTGATACAGGAGATGTTTTTGCAAGGGAACTTTTGTGTAATCATCTAAACTTTATGGCGGTAGAAGATTTGACAGAACCTACCCAAGTCGTTGCCAAAATCAGATATGCTCACAAAGGAACCCCTTGTACCATTGAAAAAATTGACAAAGATACGGTCAAATGTAGTTTCCACGAAGATGTGCGTGCTATCACACCAGGGCAGAGCGTGGTATTTTACCAGAACAATTATGTGTTCGGCGGAGGTATAATTCTGTAAGTAGGTAGTGAATGGTAGGAGTGGAGAATATCATAAAAAAAGAAATTCAAATCTTTTCACGAAAATAGTGTAGGTTTGAATTTCTTTTTTTATTAATATCCCTAATCCAATTTTGTAAAACGGGCTTTTCGTGCTTTAAATTCCGTGTAATATTTAAAGCCGACCTGTTGTAACAGTTCCTTCACCAAATCAAATTTGTTGGCTATAAATTCCGGCACGTGAGCATCTGAGCCGACGGTAATAAGTTCGCCACCCATATTTTTATAGGCTTTTATAATGTCAAGGTTTGGATTCGTTACGTTCATTCCATATTTAAAACTACCGGTATTGACTTCCAAGGCAATGCCTTTTTGGATAAGTAGCTTTAAGATTTCATCAATGTAATCGGAATATTCTTTATAGCTATAATATTTATTCTGGTTAGGACCATAACGTACGATGTAATCTAAGTGTCCTAAAGTGTCGAAATCTGAAAAGGCTTTTATACATTCTATACCATATTCAAAGTAACGTTGGTAACCTCTTTTTTCTTCGTATTTATCAAAATATTCAGGGTAGTATGGGTCCATACCGTCAACCTGATGAACAGAGCCTATCACAAAATCGAAGGGATAAGAGGAGGTGAGATTGGCTAGCTTTTTAGTTAAATGGGGCTGAAGTCCAAGTTCGATACCAAATAAAATGTCGCATTTATCTGCATATTTTGGGGCAAGTTCCTTGTTTTTTACAAAGTATGCGTCGGTATCTAATAGGAATTCTGGCTCGGTAGCACCTGCCATTAAAGGATAATCATAGTCCATATGCTCAGTAAAACACATAGTCCTGAGTCCTTTGCGAATGCCGGCTTGAATCATTTCTTCCATAGGAGTTTTGGAATCGGAAGAAAAGTCTGTATGTAAATGGTAATCTGCGGATATACTCATCATAAAATCTCCTTTATTTTTTCTAAAATGAGTGTAGCCAAAATTGACAAAAAAGGCAATGAAAATATGTTATTTTTGTTCAAAAAAGAGTTTTTTGAATAAAAAGCCCTGATAATTCAAGTTTTTTCAAATTCTGTCTTGAATTATTGTAATAAATTGGTTAAAATAAATCTGCTGAAAAAATTTGACATGCTAATATTGCGTAAGTCAAAAATTATAAATTATATTTTAGGAGGAAATCTAAAATGGCAGTAAAAGTAGCAATTAATGGTTTCGGCCGTATCGGTCGTCTTGCATTCAGACAGATGTTCGGTGCAGAAGGTTATGAAGTAGTAGCAATCAACGATTTAACAAGCCCAACAATGTTGGCTCACTTGTTAAAATATGACTCTTCACAGGGTAGATACGTTGGTGTTGGCGAAGAAGACACAGTAACAGCTGATGATGAAGCTGGTACAATCACAGTTAAAGGTAAAACAATCAAAATTTACAAAGAGCCAGATGCAAACAACTGTCCTTGGGGCGAAATCGGCGTTGACGTTGTATTAGAATGTTCTGGTTTCTATACATCAAAAGCTAAAGCACAGGCTCACATCAATGCAGGTGCTAAAAAAGTTGTTATCTCAGCTCCAGCTGGTAACGACCTTCCAACAATCGTTTACAATGTAAACCACACAACATTAACAAAAGAAGATACAATTATCTCTGCAGCTAGCTGTACAACAAACTGCTTAGCTCCAATGGCTAAAGCATTAAATGACTTAGCTCCAATCGAATCAGGTATTATGTGTACAATTCATGCTTACACAGGTGACCAGATGATTCTTGACGGACCACAGAGAAAAGGTGACTTAAGAAGATCACGTGCAGGTGCTGTAAATATCGTTCCTAACTCAACAGGTGCTGCTAAAGCAATCGGTTTAGTTATTCCAGAATTAAATGGTAAATTAATCGGTGCTGCTCAGCGTGTTCCTACACCAACAGGTTCTTCAACATTATTATTCGCAGTTGTTAACAAAACTGTAACTAAAGAAGAAGTTAACGCAGCTATGAAAGCTCAGGCTACAGAATCATTCGGTTACAATACAGATGAAATCGTTTCTTCAGATATCATTGGTATGAAATTTGGTTCTTTATTCGATGCAACACAGACTATGGTTTCTCCATTACCAGATGGAAAAACACAGGTAGAAGTTGTTTCTTGGTATGATAACGAAAACTCATACACAAGCCAGATGGTTAGAACAATTAAATACTTTGCTGAATTATAGAATTTAGATAGTATTTCGTAATTAGACCTATAAGGGTCCGGTCTCATTGGACCGGACCCATTTTTTTATTATATTATAAGGAGGCACCAAAATGGGCTTAAACAAAAAATCAGTAGATGACATTAATTTTAATGGCAAAAAAGTTCTCGTTAGATGTGACTTTAACGTTCCATTAAAAGACGGAGTGATTACAGACGAAACACGTATCGTTGCAGCACTTCCTACAATTAACAAAATTATCAATGATGGTGGTAAAGTAATTCTTTGCTCACACTTAGGTAAAGTTAAAAATGGTCCTAACGAAGGAGAATCTTTAGCTCCAGTAGCAAAAAGACTTTCTGAAAAATTAGGTAAAGAAGTAAACTTTGTTTCAGATTACAATGTAACAGGCGAAGCTGCAACAAAAGCAGTAGAAGCTATGAACAATGGTGACGTTGTATTACTTCAGAATACACGTTTCCGTGGTGCTGAAGAAACAAAGAATGGCGAAGCTTTCAGCAAAGAATTAGCTGATCTTTGTGATGTATATGTATGTGACGCTTTTGGTTCTTCACACAGAGCACATGCATCAGTTGCAGGTGTAACAGAAGTTGTTCGTGCTAAAGGTGGCGAAAACTGTGTTGGTTACTTAATGCAGAAAGAAATCGATTTCCTTGGTAATGCGGTAGAAAATCCAGTTAGACCTTTCGTTGCTATTCTTGGCGGTGCAAAAGTAGCTGATAAATTAAACGTTATCAATAACTTACTTGAAAAATGTGATACATTAATCATCGGTGGTGGTATGGCTTTCACATTCTTAAAAGCTCAGGGATATGAAATTGGTAAATCACTTGTTGATGATGAAAAACTTGATTACTGTAAAGAAATGATGGAAAAAGCTGAAAAACTCGGTAAAAAACTCTTACTTCCAATCGATACAACAGTAGCAGCTTCTTTCCCAAATCCAATCGACGCCGAAATCGAAGTATCTGTTGTAGATGCTGACAAGATTCCAGCAGATATGGAAGGTCTTGATATCGGTACAAAAACAGCCGAAATGTATGCTGATGCAGTAAAATCTGCTAAAACAGTTGTATGGAACGGACCAATGGGTGTATTTGAAAACCCAATCCTTGCAAAAGGTACAATCGCAGTAGCTAAATCTTTAGCTGAAACAGATGCAACAACAATCATCGGTGGTGGTGATTCAGCAGCAGCTGTTAACCAGTTAGGTTTTGCAGATAAAATGTCACACATTTCAACAGGTGGTGGTGCATCTTTAGAATTCCTTGAAGGAAAAGAACTTCCAGGTGTAGTAGCAGCTGACGACAAATAATAAGGAGAAAATTAAAATGGCAAGAAGAAAAATTGTTGCTGGTAACTGGAAAATGAATATGACTCCAAGCCAGGCAGTAAAATTAGTAGAAGAATTAAAACCACTCGTAGCTAGCGATTCAGTAGACGTTGTTTACTGTGTTCCAGCTATCGACATCGTACCAGTAGTAGAAGCTTGTAAAGGTACAAACGTAGCTGTTGGTGCTGAAAATATGTACTTTGAAGAAAAAGGTGCTTACACAGGTGAAATCTCAGCAGAAATGCTTGTAGACGCTGGTGTAAAATACGTTATCATCGGTCACTCAGAAAGACGTGACTACTTCAAAGAAGATGATGCTTTATTAAACAAAAAAGTGAAAAAAGCTATCGAAGCAGGTCTTACACCAATCCTTTGCTGCGGTGAATCTTTAGAACAGCGTGAAATGGGTGTTACTATGGACTGGATTAGATTACAGATTAAATCTGATTTAGTAGACGTAACAGCAGACCAGGTTAAAGATATGGTAATCGCTTACGAACCAATCTGGGCTATCGGTACAGGTAAAACAGCTACAACACAGCAGGCTGAAGAAGTATGTAAAGGCATTCGTGAATGCATTAAAGAAATGTATGACGAAGCTACAGCAGAAGCAGTTCGTATCCAGTACGGCGGTTCTGTAAATGCAGCTAACGCAGCTGAATTATTTGGTCAGGCTGACATCGACGGTGGTCTTGTTGGTGGAGCTTCATTGAAGGCTGATTTCGGTAAAATTGTTAACTACTAATTTTTGAGTATTTGTAAAAATAAAAATATTTGATTTTTACCCCGGTGAGTGTACGCTTTGCCGGGGATTTTACTGTGTATATAATAAGACCACACCCTACAAATGTAGGGTGTGGCCATTTTCTTTTAACCATTTTCGTCTATCTTTATAATCAGGCAGTACCTTGCCAACCAATCCCCAAAACTCTTTAGAATGATTCATATGTGTTAAATGGCAAAGCTCATGCACAACTACATAATCGAGTATTTCAGGTGGGGCAAGTATCAGCCTCCAATTAAATGAGAGGTTTCCTCGTCCACTACAACTTCCCCAGCGAGTTTTCTGGTCGCGTATGGAAATAGAGTGGTAGGTGCCACCGGTAAATTGCTGAAAATAGGAAACTCTTGCCTCAAAAATATTTCTGGCATATTTTTTATGTTTATTAACTAAAGCAGGGTCTTCAATAGTCCCAATAGGAGAACGCAAATCTCCATTATCCAAGTCACGACAATCCCCAGAATTAAAGCTGGAATCATCGGGTTTGGCAGCCTTTTTCATAGCCTCCACATAATGCTTATAAATCCAGTCCTGCTTCTCCAAAAGAAACCGTTCCACCATACCTTTACTTACAAAATAAGGACTTCTAACCGTCATTTTTCCGCCGATATCAATGCGAACAGAAATAGAACGGCGACGTGAACTTTTTATGAGACTGTAAGGAATGGATATACCATTCACATTAAAATAGTAAAACACTTCATTTTTTGTTGAACCCATATTTCATATCACCACTTGAGTATTAACCCTTCGTATAATCCCTATCAATCTCAATTACAGCAAAATGACAAGGAAATTTATCTAAAATTTTTGCAGAAATTATCTGCTTTAATTCCTCATCTTTAAAAGGGAGCGAATAAGGAGCAACTACATCGAAAATTACATTTGTGTGAGTTGGACCTTTTACTACACGAAAATCGTGCAAAGACATTTTCTCGTCAATTTCCTTAATTAAGTGCGAAATGTCGTGTTTTAAATGATTGATTTCTTCATCATCATTAATGATAGGGTCCATATGAATAAGAGCCTGGCAGTTGCACTTTGTTTTTAGTTCATGCTCGATGTTATCCACCAAATCGTGCAATACCAAAATATCACCGTGGGCATCTACTTCTGCGTGAAGTGAAATCATCACACGTCCAGGACCATAGTTGTGAACAATCAAATCGTGAAGTCCAAGAATATCTTCGTGGGACAATACAATGGATTCGATTTTTTCGACAAATTCCCTTTCTGGTGGTGTACCAAGAAGCGGGTCAATCGTATCTTTTGCAGCTTTAATTCCTGCGATAAAAATAAAAATTGCGACTAAAACACCACAGTAGCCATCTAAATGTAAACCAGTAAATTGTGCAATAATAGATGTAAGTAATACCACAGTAGTAGCAATGCAATCGCTGATACTGTCTGTGGCAGTGGCACTCATAGCCACACTACCAATTTTTTTCCCAATCGAGCGATTATAAAATGCCATATAAAGTTTCACAAATACAGAAACAACTAAAATAATATAGGTAATTGTATCTGTTTCAATCGCCGTTGGTGTAATTATTTTACCAATAGAAGATTTTATCAATTCAAAGGCCATTAACAAAATAATGATAGACACCAGAAGACCTGAAATATATTCGATTCGTCCATGGCCAAAGGGGTGGTCTGGGTCAGGTTTTTGATTTGCAATCTTAAAGCCTGCCAAGGTAATAAAGGAAGAACCGGCATCAGATAAGTTATTAAAGGCATCTGCCATAATTGCAATAGAATTTGCAAAAAATCCGGCGAAAAATTTTCCTATAAATAAAAGTACGTTAAAAAAAATCCCGGTAAGTCCACATAGAATACCATATTGTTCTCTGTAATTTTCTGGGTGTTCTTTGATGGAACCATTTGTTTCTTTCAAAAAGAATTTGGATAATAATGTAATCATAGTTATGTATTTCCTTAATTTTTTTACTATTTTAGTATTTTTTTGGTAAAATGACAACAAAATAATGGGATATTTCATCAGAATTGTTTCGTTCTCGCTATTGCACTTCAAAATGAAAAAGTGTATAATTTTTCACGGTAATACAGATTTATAAATAAGGAGACAAAAAAATGAGTAAAAAACCAACAGTATTAATGATTTTAGATGGTTATGGCTTAAATGAAACAGCAAATGGTAATGCCGTTTCAGAAGCAAAAACACCAGTTATGGATAAATTGATGGCACAGTATCCTTTTGTCAAGGGTAATGCCAGCGGAATGGCAGTAGGTCTTCCAGAAGGTCAGATGGGTAACTCAGAAGTTGGACATCTTAATATGGGTGCCGGAAGAATCGTATATCAGGAATTAACAAGAATTACAAAAGAAATTCAGGACGGAACTTTCTTTACAAACGAAGCACTTGTAAAAGCAGTAGAAAACTGCAAAGCAAATGGTAGTGCCCTTCATGCATTTGGTCTTTTATCTGATGGTGGTGTGCATAGCCACAACACACATTTATATGGCTTACTTGAAATGGCTAAGAAAAATGGCCTTTCTAAAGTTTATGTTCACGCCTTTTTAGATGGTCGTGATACACCTCCTGCAAGTGGTAAAGATTTTGTTATTGCTTTGGAAGAAAAAATGGCAGAAATCGGCGTAGGTGAAATTGCATCTGTATGTGGTCGTTACTACGCAATGGATAGAGATAACAACTATGACCGTGTAAAATGTGCTTATGATGCATTAACAAAAGGTATTGGTCAGACCGCAAACAGTGCAGCAGACGGTGTTCAGGCTTCTTATGATAAAGAAGAAACAGATGAATTCGTAAAACCAACAGTTGTTATGAAAAATGGTGCTCCAGTAGCAACTATTCAGGATAAAGATTCGGTTGTATTCTTTAACTTTAGACCGGATAGAGCCCGTGAAATCACAAGAAGTTTCTGTGATGATGATTTTAAAGGTTTTGACAGAGAAAAGAGACTTGATTTAGTGTTTGTATGTTTCTCAGACTATGACCCAACTATTCCAAATAAATTAGTAGCTTTCCACAAGATTTCTATTAACAATACATTTGGCGAATTTTTGGCAGCTAACAAAATGACTCAGGCTCGTATTGCCGAGACAGAAAAATATGCACACGTTACATTCTTCTTTAACGGTGGTGTAGAGCAGCCAAACGAAGGGGAAGACAGAATTTTAGTTAACTCACCAAAAGATGTAGCAACTTACGATTTAAAACCAGAAATGAGTGCTTACGAAGTCTGTGACAAATTAGTAGATGCTATCAAATCTGATAAATACGATGTCATTATTATTAACTTCGCAAATCCAGATATGGTAGGACATACCGGTGTTCAGGAAGCAGCTGTAAAGGCAGTTGAAGCAGTTGATGAATGTGTTGGTAAAGCAGTAGATGCAATCTTAGAAGTTGGCGGAACAATGTTTATTTGTGCTGACCACGGTAATGCTGAACAGTTAGTTGACTATGAAACAGGTGAACCATTTACCGCACATACAACAAATCCTGTTCCATTTATTTTAGTAAACTATGATGAAGCTTACACCTTAAGAGAAGGTGGTTGTCTGGCAGACATCATTCCTACTTTAATTGAGATTATGGGACTTACAAAACCTGCTGAGATGACAGGCGAATCCTTATTAATTAAAAAATAATTTTGTATGGATAAGAGTCTTTGTTTGGGGTAACAAAACCAAAAACAAAGGCTCTTTTTTGCATATTTTCATATCATAAAGGGAAATCTACTAACAATAGTGATGGAGGTATCTTTTTATGTTTTTTAAAATTATTAATGTTCATGCGAGAGAAATTTTAGATTCCAGGGGAAATCCAACGGTTCAGGCAGAAGTAACGGTGCAACCGGAAGGTAAATTAAGTTACATCAAAGGAATTGCTTCTGTACCTTCTGGTGCAAGTACAGGAAAATTTGAGGCAGTAGAACTACGTGATGGGGAAGTTCGCTATTTTGGGCTAGGTGTGGAAAATGCAGTACAAAATGTGAACACAAAAATCAAAGATGCTTTACTTGGAAAAAATGCTTTTTTACAGCGAGAAATTGATGAAACGATGTTAGAACTTGATGGAACGGACAATAAGGCCAATCTTGGTGCAAATGCTATGCTAAGTGTATCCATTGCTTGTGCAAAAGCCTGTGCGAATGCTCTCGGCATTCCGCTATATCGTTATCTGGGTGGTAGTAACGGACACAAATTACCGATTCCTATGATGAATATTTTAAATGGTGGCGTTCACGCAGACAATACAGTTGATTTGCAAGAGTTTATGATTATGCCAATAAATGCTCCCAATTTTAAGGACGGATTAAGACGTTGTGCAGAAGTATACCACAATTTAAAAGGTCTTTGTAAAGCGAAAGGTTTATCTACTGCAGTAGGAGATGAAGGTGGTTTTGCTCCTAATCTTGCTAATACAGTAGATGTTTTAAATTTGATTTCGGAAGCAATTACGGCCAGTGGATATACCGTAGGCGAGGATTTTGTATTCGCCATTGATGCGGCAGCCAGTGAATTGTATGATGAAGAAAGTAAGTTGTACTATTTCCCAGGGGAAAGTACTATGTTAGGACAAAAAGTAGTACGAAGTTCAGAAGAAATGATAGCCTATTATGAGGATTTAGCATCTAAGTTTCCTATTTTTTCGATTGAAGATGGATTAAATGAGGAAGATTGGGACGCTTGGCAAGCTCTGACAAAACGTCTTGGAGGTAAAATCCAGCTTGTAGGCGACGATTTGTTCGTCACTAATACGAAAAGACTCAAAGCCGGGATTCAACTCAAAGCCGGTAATGCAATTTTAGTAAAAGTAAATCAAATTGGTACTTTGACAGAAGCAATGGACGCAGTTACTATGGCACAGCAAAATGGATTTAAAACAATTATTTCACATCGTTCCGGTGAAACAGAGGATACGACCATCTCTGATTTAGCGGTAGCAATGAACGCGGGACAGATTAAAACCGGAGCACCAGCCAGAAGCGAACGTGTGGCAAAATACAACAGATTACTTCAAATAGAAGAGGAAATAAATTACAAATTCTAGTTGAAAAACCTAGATTTCTATGATACACTAACTAATGCTTGACATTAGGAGGTGCAAAATGGAAGTATTAAAGATTGTTTTGACAGTTGTATATATTATCGTATCTATCGCTTTAGTGATTTTAGTATTAATGCAAGAAGGAAAAAGTGCCGGTCTTGGTGCAATCAGCGGTGCAGCAGAAAGTTATTGGGGCAAGAACAAAGGACGTTCTATGGAAGGAACTTTAGTAAAGATTACTAAATGGTTGGCAGTTGCCTTTATTCTATTATCTGTTGTATTAAATATTTCAATATTTTAGTTGATTTTAAGCACTCTTGTATAAAGGGTGCTTTATTTTTGCCAAAAAGGAAAAGATTTATGAATAAAGAAGCATTAGAAAAAAGAAAAAAATTAATTATAGAGCTACTAGAAGATGAAATGTACGTTCCTATGAAAGAAAAGGAATTGGCAATGTTTTTGCAAGTAGAAAAGAAAGACAGAGATGATTTAAAGCTTGTGTTAGATGAACTTTTGGCAGAAGGAAAAATCAGCTTAAGCCAAAAGGGGAAATATGTAAAAGCACAACCTCATATTTTTTCAGGTACATTCATCAGTAATGCCAAAGGATTTGGATTTGTTGAAGTCGAGGGACAGGAAGAAGATTATTATGTACCGGAGCAATATGTTAATGGTGCTTTTCATAAAGACGTAGTTTTAGTGGACTTACTTCCAAAAACGGCTGGAAAACGACAGGAAGTTAAAGTAGTTAGTATTGTTTCCAGAAGCATTACTCAAGTAGTTGGTACTTTTCAAAAGTCAAAAAATTATGGCTTTGTAGTTCCAGACAATACGAAAATTGCGTGTGATGTTTTTATTCCTATTGAAAGAAGTAAAGGGGCAGTTGACGGACATAAGGTAGTAGTAGAAATTACAGATTATGGAAAAGGTAAGAAAAATCCAGAGGGAAAAGTGGTGGAAATATTAGGTCACACAAACGACCCGGGAGTAGATATTTTATCCATTATCAAAGGCTTTGATTTACCTCTTGAATTTCCCGAAAAAGTGTTAAACCAGGCAGAAAGGGTTGCCAAGGATGTTTCCAGTGCAGATATGGCGGGACGAAAAGATTTGCGTGATATTTTGATGGTAACCATTGACGGAGAAGATGCCAAGGATTTAGATGATGCAGTCAGCCTTTATGAAGATGAAGAAGGGTATCATCTGGGGGTTCATATTGCAGATGTTACAAACTATGTCCAGGAAAATTCAGCTCTTGATAGAGAGGCTTTAAAACGTGGAACCAGCGTGTATTTGGTAGACCGGGTGATTCCGATGCTACCGCACACTTTATCCAATGGAATCTGTTCGTTAAATGAAGGGGTAGACAGACTCGCTTTAAGTTGTCTGATGACTATTGATAAAAAAGGAAATGTTATTGACCATACCCTTTCGGAAAGTGTGATTCGTGTAAAGAAAAGAATGTCTTATACCGTGGTTAATCGTATTTTGACAGAGGGCGACGCTGAATTTGAAAAGAAAAATCCGACACTTGTTCCAATGTTTTTCAAAATGAAGGAATTAGCAGACATTTTAAGGGAAAAACGTCACAAACGTGGTAGTATCGATTTTGATTTTCCCGAGACAAAGATTCTTTTAGATAAAGAAGGACGTCCCATTTCCATTAAGCCATATGAAAGAAATGCAGCCACAAGGCTTATCGAAGATTTTATGCTAATTGCAAATGAAACAGTTGCGGAGCACTTTTTCTGGCTGGAGAGCCCTTTTGTATATCGTACTCATGATTATCCGGACAATGAAAAGATTGAAAAATTACGTCTTTTCATCCAAAATTATGGATATAATTTAAAAGTCTCTCAAGAAGAAGTTCACCCCAAAGAACTGCAAAAGCTACTTAGTAGTATTGAGGGCACTAAAGAAGAATTGATGATTAGCCGATTAACTTTAAGAAGTATGAAACAGGCAAAATATGGAACAGAATGCACTGGGCATTTTGGGCTGGCTTGCCAGTATTACTGTCATTTTACTTCACCAATCAGACGTTATCCGGATTTGCAGATTCATAGAATTATTAAGGAAACTTTGCGTGGAAAAATGAGTGCTGCTAGATTGGAACATTATCGTAGCATTCTATTTGAAGTCAGCAAGCATTCTTCTGAAACGGAACGCAGGGCAGACGAGGCGGAACGTGAAACGGAAAAGAGGAAGAAAGCTGAGTATATGGAGGAACATATCGGCGAGGTATTTGAAGGGGTAGTTTCGGGAATTACCTCCTGGGGCTTATATGTAGAGCTGGAAAATACCGTAGAGGGTTTGGTTCACATTGCAAGTATCCCTGATGACTACTATTTATATGATGAAAATAATTACGAATTAGTAGGAAAGGATTCTGGGAAAAAATATTTGCTTGGTCAGAAAGTGGTTGTTAAGGTAAAAGGCGTTGACAGAATGATTGGAACCGTTGATTTTACCATTTGGAACGAGGAGACAGTTTAGGAGAGTGTTATGAGCAAGGAAGAATTGAAGCTTGTTGCAAACAATAAAAAAGCATATCACGACTATTTTATAGAAGATAAATATGAAGCGGGAATTGCACTTCATGGAACAGAAGTGAAGTCCTTACGTATGGGTAAATGCAGCATTAAGGAATCTTTTATTCGTATTGAAAACGGTGAAGTTTTTGCTTATGGTATGCATATTAGCCCATACGAAAAAGGGAATATTTTTAATAAAGATCCTTTACGAGTAAAAAAATTATTGCTTCACAAATATGAAATTAATAAACTTGCCGGTAAATTGGCGGAGCAGGGGTATACTTTAGTGCCCCTCCAGGTATATTTTTCTGGTGGGAAGGCAAAGATGGAAATAGGTCTTGCCAAAGGTAAAAAATTGTACGATAAACGTCAGGATATTGCAAAGAAAGATCAGCGTCGTGAAAACGAGCGTGAATTTAAAATTAGAAATTTATAGTAAATGAATTTACAGAAGTTTTATTGACTTTGCTTTTTAATTTTATATAATAAAAATAGAAAGAAAAAAGAATAAGGGATAGTAAAGGTTTCGACAGGGGTCTTGCAGCTGGAGAAGCTATCCGCAGGTGATGCGTCAAATCACAAATTTAAAAATAAACGCTGAAGAAAATTTAGCTTACGCTGCCTAATGGCAGCTGTCTGACTTAGAGCACCTACACTCTAAGACTCAGGCATCGACTATGTAGGAAACGACACATACTAAGCTTTGCGTATGTGGGCGTATTATGAAGCTACCAAAACTAAGAGAGTGTTGGTTCTCGCTTAGTGGAGGGAATCCTAAAGAATCAACTATGATAGTAGAAGGACAGGGAATGGGCTTTTGGACACGGGTTCGACTCCCGTCTATTCCATTTCTAACAGGATGATACGATGTGAGTCGAACCCGTTGGGTTCAGACTCCCGTCTATTCCATTCTAACAGGATGACACGGTATGAGTCGAACCCGTTGGGTTCAGACTCCCGTCTATTCCATTTAAAAGAGTAGATATGAGGTACATATGGAGACAAACAAATTTCTAGTTGACCAGTATCTGTTTGAAACAGAAGAAGAATACGAATTAGCATTGAGTGAGAAAAAGAAAATTCAATACATAGATGAGCATGCAGACTATCGTGCAGTTGAAAATGTAGCTGTTTTATATAAGAAAATGGTGGACACTTGTATGTTCCAGACTCCAGTGGGATATGCCTATCTGGAAAGATTGCGTGAGTTTTTGGTTCGAAGCGGTGCAAAAACAGAAAGTTTGCCTTGCATTCCCATAAAAGCAAAATTATCCTCAAACGATAGAACAAAATTATTGAATGACAACAAAAAAATAAAAGAGGAATTGGAAAAATCTAAAAAAAGAAGTAAAATCTTTATAGGTATCAGTATTACATTAGGGGTGATTGTGATTGCATTATTTGGCGTTGCACTATTGAGTAAAACTCCTAATATTTTAAATTATGAAAATGCAATACTTGATAAATATTCTGCTTGGGAACAGGAACTAACAGACCGAGAAAATGCTGTCAGAGAAAAAGAATTGCAGATAGATGTAAACGATATTGAATAATCAGAATTTGGGAGTTATGCCAATGAAGAAAATAGTTTCATATTTATTAATAGGTATATGTTGTCTGGGACTTACTGGTTGCGGTTCTTTTCCAGATTTAACAGCTGCTCAGCAGGAACTGATTGCAGAATATGCAGCAGGTATTTTGTTAAAGTACTCGAAAACTTCTAATAATCGTTTGACGGAAGTAGACGAAGAAGCTGTGCTGGAGAAAATCGAAGAAGAAAATCAGGAAGAAGTCGTTGATGATGAAGTAGAAGATACAGAACAGGTAGTAGAAGATAATGCTCCTGTAACGGACGCTACACAAGAAATCCAAATAGAAGAAGTAATTGTATCTCAGCCAATGAATCAGGTTTTGGGTTTAAGTGATGTTACGTTACAATCGAATGGTTACGAAATAAAAGATTCTTATCCGGAAGAAGAGGGTATGTATTTTGCATTAGATGCTAGTGATGGTTACAAATTGATTGTTTTGAAATTTTCATTGTTCAATTCTACGGAAAATAGCATTGATGTAAATATGCTTGGAACTTCTTCAAGATTTAAGGTTTCTTTAAATGGTAGCGGATACAAAGCAGCTTTGTCTACGATGTTATTAGATGATATGTCTACTTATGTAGGAACGATTGGTGCTGGTGAATCTGTGGATTTAGTCTTGATTTCGGAATGGACGGAAGAAGAAATCAGCAACATATCTAATTTAACCTTATATATTCAGAATGGAGAACTCTCCGGCACATATACTATTGAATAATGCTTAATTTGATAGAAAAATTTGATTATTAGTCTCATTTATTGCAGATTACATAAGCGTATATATGCTTCAAAAAGCAAGGAAATAACTTTGGTTTTTGAAGCATTTCTTTTGTATAAAAATAAAAACAAAAAAAATGTAAAAAAATATCAAAAAAGTTGTTGACAAGGTTAAAGTAGAATGATATACTCGTTTTTGTTGCGAGCGATAAATCAGCAACAGACAAAATAAAGAACCTTGACAAATAAACAATAATGCAACCCTGAAAATTCTAAAAAGAATTGTTCAGAAGAACGGAATCTCGAGAAGAGATTCAACCCAAAAACGAAGTAAGAACGGAAGAAATTAGCTAGAGTTAATTTTGAC
>JBGVKZ010000030.1:0-20058 GCA_045124055.1 Lachnospiraceae bacterium
TTGTATACGCAATAAAAATAAACCACCTGCTATGCAGGTGAGTTCCCAGATAGCTTTAGCTTCAAGCAAAAAACCTCCAATAGTATAATAAGTGTAGGTTCGCCAACCGCACTAATAATACAAAGGAGGTATCCAAATGGATAAAAACAGTTTAGCACATACAAGGTGGGAATGTAAGTACCATATCGTATTTGCACCAAAATACAGAAGAAAAGTTATATATAAACAGATACGGGCGGATATAGGCAGAATATTAAAAGAATTATGTGCAAGGAAAGGGATAGAAATTATTGAAGCAGAAGCCTGTTCGGATCATATTCACATGTTTGTAAGAATACCGCCAAAATATAGTGTGTCTGAGATAATGGGATATTTAAAAGGAAAAAGTTCGCTAATGATATTTGAAAGACATGCAAATCTGAAGTACAAGTATGGAAACAGACATTTCTGGTGTAGAGGATATTATGTCGATACAGTAGGTAAAAATGCAAAGAAAATCGAAGAGTATATAAGAAATCAGTTACAGGAAGATTTAGAGTATGATCAAATGTCATTAAAAGAGTATATTGACCCGTTTACGGGTGAGCCGGTAGAAAAAGGCAAATAAAAAAGGCTCTTTAGAGCCGGCCAGTGACCACAGTGCGGAAGGCGGACTTTTCAGAGCCTCTTTAGAGGCATGCAGGGAACAGCGGCTTATAGCCGCAGAGCAAACCACCAGCTAAGCTGGTGGTGCTGATTCATAAGCAGAGTCCTTTTTTATATTGCATAGGTAGGTAGTAATCAAGTATAATGGGATAAAGTTGTGGATATTTATAAACGAAAAACTTGCAGGTGAAGAAATGAAAGAGCATATCAAAGAACTATTGACAAATGGGCAATATGAAGAAGCCGATATTTATTTGAATGAAAATATCACAATTCAAAACTATGATGATGAAATTGCCATATTTGATGGAACAATCGGATTATATTATGGCGATGGACATAGGGTATGGCAGGCCTGTGCCAATGGACTTACTCTTAATCCTAAGAATTATGAATTGTATGTAATTTTAGGAGAATATTATTTAGGAAGTAATATAAACCAAGCGTATTTGTGTTATGAAAATGCACTCTTTCATTGCAATAAAGACGAAGATAGAATTATCATCAAAGAAGTAATAGATAAGCTTTTAGAAAGCGGTGAAGTAACTGTCAGAAAGGCATCTTTTGTCATACTTTCTTATAACTTATTAGAGTATACGAAGGTTTGTGTGGAAAGTATTCGTGCAAAGACGCCAGAAAGTAGCCGAGAAATTGTTGTAGTGGATAATGCATCAGAAGATGGTAGCGTTGAATGGCTCAGAGCACAAAAAGATGTGGTACTTGTGGAGAATAAGGAAAATTCCGGTTTCCCAAAAGGTTGCAATATAGGCATCGAAGCGTCTGATAAGGAAAACGATATTTTCCTATTGAATAATGATACATATATGACGGAAAATGCGTTGTTTTGGCTTCGTATGGGCTTGTATGAAAATGCGGAGGTTGGTACCACAGGCTGTGTTTCTAATTATTGTGGCAACCATCAGAGAGTTACAGAAAACATATCTGATGTGGACGAGTTGATTCGCTATGGATTTACCAACAATATTCCAATGGAATTTCCATATGAGGGAAAATTGTTTTTAATAGGATTTGCTCTCCTTATAAAAAGAGAAGTTATCAACAAAGTCGGACTTTTAGATGAAAGATATACACCAGGCAACTATGAAGACAATGATTATGGACTTCGTGTTATAAAAGCCGGATATAAAAACATACTATGTAGAAATAGTTTTATCGTGCATTTTGGCTCAAAAACTTTTAGAAAAGCCAGTGATGACTACACATGTATTCTCTCGCTTAATCGTAAAAAATTTGAAGAAAAATGGGGAATTGACCCACACGAATATTTCCTGCCAAACAAAGATGTTTTGGAAGTTTTTGAAGAACCAATGGAGACAGAGATAAAAGTTTTAGACGTTGGTTGCGGTTGTGGTGCGATGCTTCGATATGTAAAAGGAAAGTATCCATATATGCACGCCTATGGTGTGGAAAAATTGGAGCAGGCGGCAGAGTTTGCGAAATATGTGGGAGAAACCGTTTGCGGTGATATTGAGCAAGTGGATTTACCGTGGGAAGAAGAAATTTTTGATTATATTATTCTGGAAGAAATGGTATCACAGTTACAAAGACCAGATATGGTGTTGACAAAATTACGCAAGCACCTAAAAAAGGGTGGGAAATTGATTGTTTGTGTAGGTGGTGCTACAACAACAATTACGAAATAACTGAAAAAGTATATTGTAAAATAACAAAGCAGAAGACATTCTTTGAAGCCTTCCGCTTTTTGTATTAATGCGTTTCTATTATTTTAAGTAGATTTACGGCGGGAGCATAATTGCCTGCTAATTTTAAGTATTTTATGGCTAGCTCGTCTTTTTTTAGGTGGTGACATACATTCCCTAACTGGAAGTAACCTACATAGGAGGTCGCTCCCGCAACAATGTGGCATTCTTCCTTCATTGTTATTACTTTGCCAAGCATAGTTAGTGCCTTGGAAAACATAGCGTTGGCGGCATAGACAAGGCCCATCATATAAATGTACTCAGGAACATTGCAAAATTCTTCGTAAATACCTTCTAGGTTTAATGCCGTTTGGGCGTTGCCGGTATTCAATAAGGTAATGCCATAGTAATAAATCATTTCCTGAACCCAGGGAACAGCGGGATTTACGTCAAATTCAGTGGCTTTTGTAAGATATTCTAAAGCCAAATTGTAGTTACGCAAATTCATATAACTAATACCAATTTGGTAGTAATAATAAGGGTTATTTGGTTCTTTTTTTACAATATCCAGCAAAAGTTCCAGATTTCGTTTATTTTTTCCTCGTAAATCGGTCTGGCCTTCCAGATAACCATAGTGAATTACTGAAATGCCACTATGGAAAGAGGTGGCTGGCTGATTGTCTATTCGAACAAGCTGCTCGTGAATGGGATTTACCCAGTGAAAATATTTTTTTGGATAAAAGCGATATAATTCGCTACGGGTAAAATTCTCTGTGGACTCGTCCGGATTAAATAGGTCAATAAAAGCAGAGGATTCTGGGTAGTTTTTTATCATAGTCAGTAAAGAAGAAACATCTAAGGATTTTAAATATTCGTCACAATCGATAGACAAAATCCAGTCTCGACTGGCCTTGGAAGCAGCAAAATTTCTGGCGGCACTAAAGTCTTTAATCCAGGCAAAATCGTAGACATTTTTTGTATATTTTTGAGCGATTTCTTTGGTTTTATCGGTGGAACCGGTATCCACAAAAACGATTTCCCAGTCGTATGATAAAAGATGTTTTAGACATTCTTCTAAGTATTTTTCTTCATTCTTTCCTATAATACATACGCTAATTGGTAACATTTATTTTTTCCTTTCGCGAGAAGTTTTCTATGATGCCAAGGAGTACAAACACAAAGGGCGTGCTAATAATCTGTTGGAAACTAAAAAAATTATTTATCATATAGCCAAGAATTCCATATAGAACTACTTTGGCATAAGGGTTTTTTGTTTTGAGGGCAGTTTTTATACTACAAAAAAAGATGCCCATATAGGCTATGCAACCTAAAAGTCCTGTATTTACAAGCATAGTCAAAAACTCGTTATGAGCATTGGCAAGGGGCTGAATCTGAAAACAACCAGCCATAGATATTTTATCCAGATGACTATAAACATAGGTAAGAAAACAGTCTGGACCAATGCCCATAATTTTGCGATACCAGGGCAAAGAGAAAAAGGCTTGTATACCTACGGTGTAAGTACCACCTCTTGTACTAAAATAATATCGGTTATAAGTGAAAAAAGAATTACCATTTAGGAAAGGTGTTATCTTTGGATAAAACGTATTAATGCCACATACGATAAAATAAACAGCCAGGAAGATGATACATACAATGACCACGTATTTATAGATAAAGCCTAGGTTTATTTTCTCGGTACAAAAAGAAATAATGATATATAAGCTTGCAACAAGAAACAGGCACACGCAAGGTAAGGGAGAAAATGCCACAAGGTCTACTATGGGGTCATATTCTACATAAGCACCTTTTATAAAATAGTTGCTAATATATGTAAGAGTGCAGCCTGAAAAGAGCAGCATATAAATTTCTAAATAAGTAAGCAATGCGTGCCTGCTTGTTAGAGCGGGACGCAATAAAAGTAATAACAAAAACAATAAAGTAGCATATCCACTCATACTTCCCTGACAAATGAGGGAAAGGAGTGAAAGAAAGAGGCATAGTGTGAAAAAACATTTTTCCTTCTTTTCTTTACTTTGAAAATAGAGGTAAAGTTCCATTCCTACAATTATCATTAAATATCCACAAAACCAGTTGATGTTTCCAAAGGTAGAAACATAGAGTGGGTGAATCCCCTTGATTTTTATTGGATAGTAGCCAAAACGATTGATAATGGCAAGAGCTGTTAGTGGTATATTGACCATACATACTGCGTAAAGACAGCCTTTTATGTGCGTTAGATATCTGGAAATACCAAAATAAATCAGCACAAACATTAATTGTGATATCAGCCCTAAATTCCATTCTTCATTGCCAATTAGGGCCACATCTTTGTACGGGGAAAACAGGTAGGAGAGTAGAGTGCAAAAGGCGAATGCAAGAACAAACCAGTCTGTTTTACAGAATGAAATATGTATTTTTTTGTAAAAGACGTATATGAGTAACAGGATATAAGTGATGACAAAGGGAAGCATACCATATACAAAAAAGTGGTATTTGTCTGTTCCGATGTAGGAATATCCTGCCTTAGATACATAGCAAGGCAATAAAATGGCTATAAAGAGAAATAACGCCACTGCCCATAGGGAAGATAATTTCTTTTGCATAATCATTTCCTTATTTTATAAAGGGACACAGAGAGGCTATGGTGTTTAGGCGTTCTTCGTAAGAAAAATGCTTTTTCACCTTTTCATAGCCGTTTTGTGCAATTTGTTTTCTAATAGCATCGTTTTTAAGATAAAAGCTTGCCTTCTCATAAGCATCTGTAAAATCTTCATAGTAGACAAAGTCTTCCGAGGGCACAAAGTAATCTAAAAATTCTTCCTGATAGTTGCTAAGCAGGAAACCACCGCAACCCATAATGTCTAAAGCTCTAAGCGGTATGCCGGTTTGGAGACATTTTAAGGTGATATTTAAGTTGATATCACTACATTTGAAAACATAGGGCATTTCGGTGCCATAATCCACTCTGCCACATTGCTTTGCTTCGATAAGAAGGGGGTGCTCGTCACCGGAATAAAGGGAAACCTGATATTTTTTTGATAACAAGGACAAAATAGCTACTCGTTCTTTGAAGGTTACATAAGTTGACATAGAGTAGGAAAGCTTTTTCTTTGTAATCTGAAAATCTTTATTAGTAAGGTTTTCTCTATAACAGGTGTTTATTTTTTCAATAATATCTTCATTTAAGTAATCATCTATTACAAAAGCTCCATACAGGTCTGTTTGCAGAGTAATTAATGTATCCAGATATTTTCTTTCAAACTCGCCCAGAGGTACAATGATTTTCGGATAGGTTGAGTTATAAATTTGCCCCACAAAGGAGATGGGACTTTGAAAACGCTCCCATTCTTTTACGCCAGGTTTCAACATGTCGTAATAGGCGGTATCTACGGCAAGAGGTAGATGCCAGATACGCTCAAAACCTTGAGCTAAGTAACCCTCCGCTTGCTTTTTATCAAACAAAAAGACGTAGTTGGTCGGAAAATAGAGAGTGTCCTCAATATGTGCAATATTGAGTGGATTATCATAGCTCCAGGATACATATGGGATGTTTTGGTGGTAGCAGGCGATAGCAACTACGGGAATATAGTTGATGCTAAAGACAAAGTCATAGCTTCCCTCTGCAATTTTTTTGGAAAATAAAGAGACAAATTCTTCGTCTGCTTCCAGTGATTTTAAGGGATAATGGTAATAAGTATCCACTTGTACGTGATGTTCTTTTAACTTGCATAAGATTTGCTCTCTTGTGAAAGAGGGCCAGTCGTACATTAATATTTTCATAGTTGGTCTCCATATAGAAAAAGGGAAATTCAGTCTGCACCAAATTTCCCTTATTAACAATAATAATTAAACATCATACCACTATATATACTAGAAGTATAGGGGCTTGAGAAAGTTTTCCCCGGATTTTTGTAAGCAACCACTTTTTTGTCCACATACTTCATCGGGTCTAAGGAAATTTCCTCTGACTTACGAAGGAGGGAAGCGGTAAAATTCTTCATTTCTGAGAATAGGTCTTCCATTGCCTCGCTTTCCAGAGAAGATTTCATTTCATCGTGGTTAATGGAAATTAGTCCGTCATCTTCAATGGATAATCCAAGAGTGTCAAAGGTTTCCCCATAATAGTTGACAATTCCGCTGACTTCATGCACTAATTTGGAGCTACCTTCATAATCATTGCGGTATTCGGATATTGCCTGAATGAAATCATTATATCCCTGCACCATATGAGTGATATTACCTATCAAAGATTCGGCATCATTTTTTGTTCCGATGACAACTGGGGTGTCCGGTTCAGTTGTGCCTTTTAACTGTAAATCATAGGTTTTCTCCACTGTAAAGTGGTTGGAGTAAGAAGAATGCATTGCTCCATTTATATAGAAAGTAGCGTTAGACGCCTCTGTCTTTGTATGATTTAATCCAAAGTAGTTGACACTTCCGGCGGCCTGACTAGTTTTATAGTCGGATATATGAAACAAATGGTCTTTGCCGTCAATGATACCGGTTGCCATAGAAGAAATTTGCAAGGCTGTCTGCCCTTCTTCGTTCTGGATAAGAGAGGCTTCCAGACCTACGTTGGAGTTATTGATAAGTTTACACAATCTTTCTTGTACCTGTAAGTTCGTCTCTGAATCACCGATAGAAAACTGGAATTCATAGTTCATATCGTTAATATGTAAGTCGAAAGAGTATGTCTTAGGTCGTAACCGGACTTTATCGTCATTTGTAAGATAATTTCCAAGGTTTGTTTGACCAGTGGCCAGGTGTTCTACCTCAATTTCAAAAGACGGAATATCTTCTGTGACTGTTGCAGAACCGACAAAGTTAGCGGTTACGCGACTTTCGTCACTGGAGTAGGCTGCCTTCTTATTTAATACAGAGCTTTCATCTACGCCCCCAAGAGATGCGATGTTGTTACGCAGTAAACGTGCATTCTCTTTAATGTCTACGGCATAGGCCTTAGTCTCTTGCGTATTCTTCAGTAAGTACACAGGGGACTCCTTATTTAACTTCACCATGGAATTATAAATATCGCGAAGCTCACTCTTTTTATGGGAATCAAAAGGAGAGCTGCAATCTTTTGAATATGTAGTTAGATAAAAATTATAGACGTTATTTAACGCATGAGTATTCATAGAGCCCCTCCTTTCTTCCTTGAAATTACGCATTTATCAGAATCTTTCTGTGCGTAGGGCATAAAAACCTACTTTTATAACTAGAATATAACATCTTCCTATTATAAATGCAATAACGGAATCGCAAAAAAGTTGAAAAAAACGGGAGAAAATCATTGACTAAGGCTTTTATATATGGTATATTGGTCAAGCGAGATGAAGATTTAGGTCTTTTTTTTTTGCACAAATTTTGAAATTAATTTTTGAAGTGATACATTTATGGAGGTGGAGATATGCGTACAAAAATTACTTTAGCTTGTACAGAATGTAAACAGCGTAACTACAATACAACAAAAGATAAGAAAGCACATCCAGACAGAATGGAAACAAAGAAATATTGTAGATTCTGCAGAACACATACTTTACACAAAGAAACAAAATAGTTATATGTAGACCGACGGTTTGCATGGTGAACGGGCAGTTTGAAAGGAGTTAGCATGGGAGATTCAGCTAATACAGAAAAAACAAAAAAACCCGGATTTTTTAAGGGTGTTAAATCTGAGTTTAAAAAGATAACATGGCCTGACAAAAAGTCGCTTTTGAGACAGACAGTAGCAGTTGTTTTAGTAACAGTAGCTTTAGGTGTTTTGATTGCGGTTTTCGATTTAGCAATCCAGTATGGAGTACGATTTTTAACAACATTAGGTTAAAGTGAGGGTGATTGTATGGCAGAAGCAAATTGGTATGTAGCACATACCTATTCTGGTTATGAGAATAAGGTTAAAGCCAATATTGAAAAAACAATCGAGAACAGACCTCAGCTTAAAGAAGAAATTTTAGAAGTAAGAGTTCCTCTTCAGGATGTTGTTGAAATGAAGAATGGCACAAAAAAGGTCGTTCAGAAAAAAATGTTCCCTGGTTATGTTCTTATCAATATGGTTATGAACGATGATACATGGTATGTGGTTCGTAACACAAGAGGTGTAACGGGCTTTGTTGGTCCGGGAAGTAAACCGGTACCACTTACAGAAACAGAAATGAAAACACTGGGTATTCACACAGAGGAAATTTCTGTTGACTTTAAAGAAGGAGATACAGTTGCAGTTGTTGCAGGTGTATGGAAAGACACAATCGGTGTCGTTCAGAGAATGGATTTTGGAAAACAGACAGCTACAATTAACGTAGAAATGTTCGGTAGAGAAACACCGGTAGAAATCGGCTTTGCTGAAATGAAAAGTATGTAATTTCAAAAGAACTATTCCTTAATGATTTTTTGATATTTTTCTGTCTCGGCAGATAAAATATAGATGCAATGGGTTTGTTTTTACAAACCGTGGGAGTGAAAATTGTTGTCATAGATATCTATGAGACAGTGAGTATCGCCAACAACCACAATTTATTAGGAGGTAGCCGATATGGCAAAGAAAGTAGAAGGATACATTAAATTACAGATCCCTGCTGGTAAAGCTACACCAGCACCACCAGTTGGTCCTGCACTTGGACAGCATGGTGTAAACATCGTTGAATTTACAAAACAGTTCAACGCTAGAACAGCAGACAAAGGTGATGTTATCATCCCTGTTGTTATCACAGTTTATGCAGACAGAAGTTTCAGTTTCGTAACAAAAACTCCACCTGCAGCAGTTTTATTAAAGAAAGCAGCTAACATTAAATCAGGTTCAGCAGTTCCAAACAAAACAAAAGTTGCTACAATTTCAAAAGCAAAAGTACAGGAAATCGCTGAATTAAAAATGCCTGACTTAAATGCAGGTAGCTTAGAAGCAGCAATGAGTATGATCGCCGGTACTGCTAGAAGTATGGGTATCGTAGTTGAAGATTAATTAATGGAGGAACAGCGTAATGAAACACGGAAAGAAATATAATGAAGCTGCCAAATTAATTGATCGTGCAGCTATGTATGAACCAGCTGAAGCTATTTCTTTAGTAAAGAAAACAGCAACAGCAAAATTTGACGAAACAGTAGAAATTCACATTAGAACAGGTTGTGACGGACGTCACGCTGAACAGCAGATTCGTGGTGCGGTAGTATTACCACACGGAACTGGTAAAACAGTTAAAGTTTTAGTATTCGCTAAAGGCACAAAATTAGACGAGGCAGAAGCAGCAGGAGCAGATTATGTAGGCGGCGAAGAATTGATTCCAAAGATTCAGAACGAAGGTTGGTTAGATTTCGACGTAGTTGTTGCTACACCAGATATGATGGGTGTTGTTGGTCGTCTTGGTAAAGTACTTGGTCCTAAAGGTTTAATGCCAAACCCTAAGGCTGGTACAGTTACAATGGACGTAACAAAAGCTATCGCTGATATCAAAGCTGGTAAAATCGAATACAGACTTGATAAAACAAACATTATCCACTGTCCACTTGGAAAGGTTTCTTTCTCAGAAGAACAGTTACAGGATAACTACAATGCTTTAATGGATGCTATCCAGAAAGCAAAACCATCCGCATTAAAAGGACAGTATTTAAGAAGCGTATCACTCGCTACAACAATGGGTCCTGGTGTGAAAATCAGCACAGCTAAATTATCATAATTTGGTTTGCGATTTGTAAGCATATAATGAAATGATTGAAAGAGGTTTTAACTTTTAGTTAAGACCTCTTTTTTGTATGCAAGAAAAGGACTATCTATCTGGAAGTGAAGGGCATATGTAACTTGAAAAAAACGACTAAAAGATATAGAATGAAGTAAATGTATATAGTGGGTGATTTTATGAGAAAGTTTGAACGTGATGACATTGTTCATTTATTACAATCTTTAATAAAGGCAACACAGATTATGAGTACAAACAAAAATGTGCAGCAGATAAAAATGCTTGCAACAGATTGTTATGATACCATAGTGATGGTTGATGATTTTTTGAAACAAAAGCTTTCACAGGAGAAGTATAAAGATTATAGCAATATTCTATCGAAAATTAGCGGATTCTATGAAAAAAGTAATTTGCTCAGACAAATAAATAGTACATATCTTAGTGAAACAAAATATATTATTAGTCAATTAAACACAATAGAAAAAAAGATTTCGCAGGAAGAATTACAATATATCATTACGTTTATGCCTTATAAATCAAGTATGTGGGATTCTATGGAAAGTGTGTGGGATGCTGCCAGACAGGATTTGCGATGTACTTGTCATGTAGTGCCGATTCCTTATTATGAAAAAACGGAAAAGGGTGAAATGTCTGAATTAAAGTATGAAGGAAATGATTACCCACCATATGTACCGGTACTGGATTGGCGTGAGTATGAACTAGAAGAAATTTTTCCTGATGTAATTTATATACATAACCCATATGATGAAGGAAATTATGTAACTACAGTTCCAGAACAGTTTTATTCTTATAATTTAAAACCTTACACAGAAGCACTAGTGTATATTCCTTATTTTGTAATGAATCCCGTATATAGTAAAAATATGTTTGAGGTAAGTGCACTTAATTATGTAGATTATATTATTGCACAGACAGAGACAACCTTGAAAGAATATCAGAAATATACAACAGAGGATATCTGGAAAAAAGTGCTTCCGTTTGGTAATCCAAAGGTTGATAGAATCGTTAACAATCGTTTAAAAGCGGAAGATATACGTGCTGATTGGAAAGAGAAAATAGGTGATAAAAAAGTTGTATTGTATAATACAAGCCTTTCAACGCTTTTGAAATATAGAGAAAAATACAATCAGAAATTAAGAAGTGTATTTGAATATTTTCAAAAGAGAGAAGATTTCATTTTGTTGTGGCGACCTCATCCGTTGATGGAATCTACCCTGAAATCTATGGCATCAAATTTGTTGCCAGAATATTTGGAAAATCGTGAATTTTTCTTACGAGAGCAAATTGGAATATATGATGATTCGGCAGATTTTTTAGATGCCTTTCATGCATCAGATGTATATTATGGAGACGCCAGTTCGTTGGCATATTTGTATGAAGTGACAGGCAAGGCTGTTGTGATACAAAATTGTCAGTTATATAAACAAAAAGACGAAATTGAGAGAAAAACACCAATAGTACAAAGTGGTGTTGTTTATAAAAATGATATTTATTTCCCTGCAAGTAATACCAATGCCTTGTTGAAGATGAATGTAAAGGACAGAAAGGTAGAATTTGTTGGAAAGTTTCCTTTTGATGATGAAAATAAAGTTATGATGTTTAGTCAGTGTTTTCTGTATGAAGACAATATTATTTTCATCCCATTATTTGCGAGAGGAATTTACAGCTACAATATCGTTGAGAAAAAATTCGAATTGCTATTAGATGAGGGTGTGGAAAAACCGCATTGGACACATACGTTACAATGTGGAGATGAACTGATTTTAGTGCCGGCACTGGCAGGAAATATTAGCAAATATTCTTATAAAAAAGGAGAGCTTTCCGTTACCAACATTGAATTAAAAGACATTGCAGATAGACAATTTCATAAGTTTGCATTTCCGTATACAGACGCTTGTATATATCAGGGGAAACTTTTTATTACTTGTGGATTTAAAAAGTGGTTGTATGAAGTGGATTTAGAGAATGAAACAATGAAAAGACATCAACTTGATATTTCCAGCGGAAAAGGATTGTCCCGAATGAAAGTGTTTGGAGATAAATTGTGGATAAGTGTAAATCGCCCAAGCTTTATGATTAGTTATAATCCGGAAACTATGGAAATTTGTGAATATACAGATTTTGCTAATGAAAACGAAACATTTAGCCTGTCAGAAAATCCTATTAAAGACATAACTATGGTGGGTGATGATATTTGGCTGTTACCAAGTTTTGGAAACGCTATTGCAATCATTGACAAGGAAGGAAAACTGAAAAAGAAAGTTGAATTGTCAAATAGTGAGATAAGTGCATATAGAAGACACTCTTTCGTAAGCTACTGCTGGGGGTGTGAGGCTTGTGAAGAATTCATTTTGCTACCATGTGCAAATTTGCAAGGTGTTTTGTTAGATTGCGAGGGAAATATCAAGGAAGAAATCCCATTTTTTGTAGAAAATAATCAATTTTATGAAAAACAGGTTGCAAATCCACTGGATTTTTTAGGAGAATTTGGCGATATATTTAGTAGTCGCTATTATGAAGGTTATTTCTGGAGTTTAGATGAAGGTCTAAATGAACAGGAAAAAATGATAAAGTCAGCTATGGATAAAGCCGAAAAAGTGGGAAAAAGACTTGTAGCTGATGTGGAAGGCACGTGTGGTAAAAATATACACGATACGATTATGAAAAAACTATGAGGTGGATAATATGAATTATGCTATTGTACTTGCAGGGGGAGTGGGAGTTAGAATGGGAAATCCAAAAACTCCAAAACAGTTTATCAGTCTATGTGGTAAACCCATTATTATTTATTCATTGCAAGGTGCCGATGAAAATAAGAACATAGATAAGATTTGTATTGTTTGTGCTACGGAGTGGCAGGAACAGGTTAAAATGTGGTGTGACACATATGGAATTACTAAGCCGATAGTATTTGCTGAGGCTGGAAGTGATAGGCAAAAATCGGTTCATAGCGGAATTAAGAAATTAAATGCTAATGAGGATGATGTGGTTATGATTATGACCGCAGTTTGCCCATTTGTTTCTCAAAAGACAATCGATAAAAGCTTCAATTTAATGGAGAAATATGAAGCATGTATCACTGTAGTCAGAGCGTCCGATGCGATTACCTTTAGTAACGATGGACATGTTGCTAACAATACTTTGCAAAAATCAAAAATGTTTATCCAGCAAGGACCACAGACCTTTCGTTACGGACTTTTGAAAAAGGGTCATGAAATGTATGAAGCGGATGAAAACCGAAATGAAGTGAACGAGGACAGTGAGTTGGTATTAAATATGGGAACAGAGGTTGCAATGGTATTGGGAGACCGTTTTTGTATTAAAGTAACTTATCCGGAAGATATAGCAATAGCAGAAGCGATAAAACCGCTGTTTGAGAAAAGTCAGATGGAAGGATAAAGATATGCACCATATTATTGAGGAAGATGTATTAAGAATGATGCAATCTAACGCTTTGTTAGAGAAATTATTCGGGAAAACGATTTTGATTACAGGAGCATCAGGATATGTACCAGCTTATTTTGTTCATTTGTTTATGAAAATGAATGAAATAAATAATGCCAATATTAAAGTATTGGCGTTGTGTAGAAATCAAAGTAAAGCTGATATGCGTTTTGAACAGTATTATTCTAGTCCTTATTTTGAGTTGTTATTACAAGATGTCTGTGTTCCGGTGACTACTACTGAAAAAATTGATTATATTATTCATGCAGCAAGTCCTGCAGGAGTGACTGAGAGACAGAAAAATGTATTGGATACATTTAATGCAAATGTAAAGGGTTGTTATAATATGTTTGAATTGGCACATAAGAACAATGTGCAGGGCTTTTTATTTGTCAGTAGTGTAGATATTTATGGAAAAATTCCAAACGGAGAAAGACATATTGAGGGTATTTATGGTTCCATTGACCCTCTGGATGAAAGAGATGTTTATAGTAATGGCAAGAGAGCCTGCGAGAGTATCTGTATGTGTGAAAGTATACAAAATGACGTACCTGTGACTATTGCAAGACCGGCACAAATTATAGGACCAGGTATTGCATTAAATGATGGAAGATTGCATGCAGACTTCGTAAATCAGATGATAAGTAAGGGCGAAATTGTTCTAAAAAGTGATGGAACAGCAATACGTTCTTTCCTTTATATTACAGATGCGATTTTAGGACTACTACATATTTTGTTATATGGCAAAAAGGGGGAAGCCTATAATGTTGCCAATGAGAAGAATGAAGCGTCTGTAAAAGAGCTTGCAGAGGTTATGGCAAGGGAATTTGAGGGGAAAGACATTCATATAAAATTTGATGTTACCCAGAGAAAAAATCCGGAAGTAACACATGCATTATCAGTAGTGTGTGCAAATTCAGAAAAGTTAAGAAATTTAGGCTGGGAGCCACAGGTAAGCTTGGAAGAAAGCGTAAAAAGATTGATTACTTATTGTATAGATGGAGAAATATAATGGCTATAACATATTACACCCAAGAAATTGTATTTGACTTAATGAAAAAATTTGATGAGATTTGTCTGGAACACGATTTGAGATATTCTTTAGGACTTAGAACCTTATTTGGAGCTTACAAATTAGGCGGCTTTTTACAAAGTAGTGCATCGGCAGAAATGTTAATGCCATATGAAGACTATTTGAAATTTCTAGAAATTGTCCATAGAGAAGTAAAAAAACCATATTATATTGAAAATTATGAAAATTGTGAATGGGCAAAGCACATTTACAGCTTTTTTAAAAAGCGTAGTGGCGTTCGTCTCCCAATAGAAAGAAAGGAAGATGAGAGGTTCTATGACTATGGCATTAAGATTATACCGATAGTGCCTGTGGCTGATAGCGAAGATGATTATTGGAAAGTGCTCAATGAATATATTCACAATATGAGTGTAGTAAATGTTACTACAACAGGTCCAATGCTTAAGTCAGCAAAAACAAAAAAGTATAGAAAAGTCAATATTCCTTTATTAAAAGAAGATAAAGAAAATGCTTTTGCGTGTGTGAAAAAACTGATGAAAGATGCATCAGCATATACAAGCAAATACTGTTTATTGCCAATAGACGTGGCTGAAGAAAGAGGCAATGTTTTGCCAAATAATAATGCTTTTAACAGAAGACAAAGCACAGGGTGTATTCGAGAAAGTAAAACATATGCTGAGTTCACAAAAGTGCAGTTTGAAGGATATGAGTTTTCTGTAATCAAAGAATATGAGCAATGGTTAGTAGATTACTATGGAGATGCTCTTAATTCGGATAAAACGGAAAATGCAAAAGGTAATTTGCTTATCTTACGTGGCTTTGAAGAATTGCGTAGAATGCAGTTACTTCAACTGGAGTTAATGCTGGAAATTAAAAGAATATGTGAAAAGAACAATATTGCGTATTTTGTTTTCTTTGGCTCTCTTTTAGGTGCTGTAAGGCATAAAGGGTTTATACCGTGGGATTATGATGCGGATATAGTAATGCTGAAAAAAGATTATGATAGGTTTTTTGAAGCAGTGAAAACCGATATGGACCATGAAAAATTCTATGTTTCTGTGAATGATGAAAAAAATATTACTGTACATAATGTATACGCTAGAATAGGAATTAATGGAACAAACTGTGCCATTTATGAGGAACGAATTAATGCTGCAAAGGAAGGCGTGGCAATGGATATTTTCCCATTGTTTAATGGAGCAGATACAAGATGGGGAAATTTCTGGCAGACATACTGGTGTAACTATGTGTTTAAGCCTATGGCCTGGGCACACAATCGAGCAAAAGCACTTCCATTCAAATTGAAAAATTTATATTACAAGTTAGTAAGATTTGTTCCATTAAAGTGGTCTTATCGTGCTTATGAGCATTTTGCCAATAAATACGAAAAGAAAAATACAAAGCATTGTGCGTGGTTGATTGTTAAGTCTAATCCGTATGATTCGTTGATTTCACAAAAGAGTGCATATGAAAATCCAATAGAAGTAGAATTTGAAGGACATATGTTTACTGTACCAAATAACGTAGAGGAAATGCTGAAGGAGTTGTATGGAGATGGTTATATGGAATATCCAGCACCATTTAAGAGAATGATTCGCCACACATATTTCCATTTGGATACAGGTGATTTTAAAATTGATATAACCTCTGGTTTGGGAGAAGAAAAGTATGAGTGATTTTGATAATACAAAAAATTACAGTAAGATGTTTGAGGAATATAAAAAGGTTTATCATTTTTTTGAAGATGAAGAATCCAGAGAAATTTATCGCAGTTGTGTGATGTATCGTATGTTTGAAAGCACAGAGTATTTTTTTGATTCTATATGTTATATTCTGAAAAAATATAATCGCGAGGATGTGATTTCAAAGTTCTATCATAGCAAACTGGTACTATTTGGTGCTGGAGTAGCTGCCAATGAAATGCTGACGATGTTTACAAAACGTGGCATTCAAGTGGCATATTGTGTAGATAATAATGAGAAAAAGTGGGGAACAAAACTTAGGGGAACGAATATCTATTCACCTGAGAAATTATTAGAAGATGGCGAAAATCCGTTTGTTATCATAACGGCATCTTGCTATAAGGTCAATTGTGAGATTAAAGAACAGTTATTAAATTATCACTTAGATGAAACAAGAATTTTTAGTTGGTTTGATGTAATGGGAAAAATGTATATTGAACCGGATATTGTTCCTATCGTGGAAGAAGATGTTTTTGTAGATGGTGGCTGTTTTGATGGCTTGTCTGCCATAGATGTGCAGGAAGCATCGCCAAAGGGCATTAAGAAAATTTATGCATATGAGCCAGACTTGGCAAATTTGGATAAATGTAAAGATAACTTAAAAGAACTGGATAATGTAGTTTTGATAAATGCCGGTGTATTTAGCCGTTGCGGAGAGGTGTGTTTCAATTCCAATGCAGGGGAATCCTCTGCTATCAGTGAAAGCGGCACTGACAGAATTTTTGTTAGCACAATCGATAAAGAATCACCAGACGCAACTTTTATTAAAATGGATATTGAGGGTTCAGAATTAGAAGCCTTAAAGGGCGGAGCTGAAACAATTAAAAGAAATAAACCGAAAATGGCGATATCTATTTACCATAAGCCAGAGGATTTGTTGGAGTTACCTTTGTATTTAAAGGAATTAGTGCCGGAGTATAAGTTGTATTTGCGTCATTATTCTATGGCATATATGGAATGTGTATTATTTGTAATCGCAGAATAAGTATAGGGAGAAAAAGATGGAAAATACATTAATGTTAGATGTAGAGCAAGTAAGAAATTTGTGGGCAGATGAAGAATCAAAAATTATTTTTCAATCCAATATAAATTACAGATTATTTGATGATACAAGGGCATTTGAGACTTCAAACAACTATATTTTTGAACGAAGAAAGGAAAAGGATTTTCTGAGGAAATTGAAAGAAAATTCTATGCAATTAGTATTTTTTGGTGCAGGTGTTGCTGGGGAAGTTACTCTGGAATATCTCAGAACACTTGAAATAGAAGTTTCCTATTTTGTGGATAATAATCAAAGCCGCTGGGGAGAAGAACTTATGGGTCTGAAAATTAGAAGTCCCAAAGAGCTGTTAGAGGATAAGAATATAGGATATGTATTAGTGACACCATCTTCTTCAAGGTTTTGCGAGGAAATTATTGAGCAGCTTATCAGTCTGGGAATGGATAAGGACAAAATATTATGCCCTTACAAAGTTTTTGGGAAAATGTACTGTGACGAAGAAATTCTTAATATAACGAATGAAGATATACTGGTAGATGGCGGGTGTTATGATGGAACAAGCAGTATCGATGTGAATTCGATACCGGGAAACGGCATTAAAAAAATATATGCCTTCGAACCAGATGAAAAGCATTATCATAAATGTGAAAAGTTTCTTCAAAATCTGGAGCATACAATTTTGATAAAAAAAGGATTATTCGATAAAGATGGAACAATCAGTTTTATGAGTCAAGACGGTGAAGGTTCTTTGATATGTGAGGAAGGCACAGAAAAGATTGACATTTGTAAGATTGATACTGAAGCAAGTGATGCAACTTTTATTAAGATGGATATAGAAGGAGCTGAGTTAAAGGCATTAATGGGTGCTAAGGAAACGATAGTGAAAAATAAGCCTAAACTAGCAATTTCTATCTATCATAAGCCAGAAGATATTATAGAGATTCCAAAGTATCTTAAGACTTTAGTTCCTGAGTATAAATTTTATTTGAGACAATATACGATGTCGTATTTGGAATGTGTTTTATATGCTACAGTCTAGAGGGGTGAAGTTTTATGTCAATGTTCTCGACAATCAGTGGAAAGGTTAAAAAAATTGTTGCACAGGGAAATAGGAAGTTTGCAATATATCCATATGGTGAAATTGGGATAATGGTGCATGATGTGTTGAGTAAGCAGTTTGGGATAGATGATATCATTCTTATTGATAACGGATTGGCAAAATATAACCCTAAAATTATAGGATTGGATGAGTTAGAGGGAAGGGACTATTCAGAGTATATCTTTTTTGTGACATATAGATATGGAATATATTATGATGAAATAAGAAATTCTTTGAAGAAATATGTCGTAGCATCTCAAATAGTGGATTTGTTTCCTCATAGAGTCGAAGCAGGGAAATATAGTAGCGGACCAATGTTACTATCGGACAATGTAGAGAAGATTGGTGCGTTTTGTAATTTCGCAGCGGGAACTTGTGCAGTAAAGAATCATGCAATGGATTATATTTCAACGCATGGTTTCATATACTCCGCTCAAGCAAATTATGAAGATGCAGATGGTAGTATGTGGTATTTTAAAGGGGTGAGGCCGCATGGGATTCCACCAAAAAATGATAAGGTTGTAATAGGTAATGACGTATGGCTTGCCAGAAATGTAATTATTACCAATGGTGCAAAGATTGGAAATGGAGTTATAGCGGCAGCAGGTGCGGTTATTACAAAAGATGTGCCGGATTATGCCATTGTAGCAGGTGTGCCGGCAAGAATCATTCGTTATCGGTATACGCCGGAACAAATTGAAGCATTAAACCGAATTGAATGGTGGAATTGGTCGGATGATGAAATAAGAGAAAGATACGATGATTTTTACCTGCCCATTGAAGAATTTATAGCAAAGTATGATATATAGTATAATGTTTTAAACCCTTTGGATTGCCGATGCATTCCGAAGGGTTTGCTTATTTTTTAGCATTTGTTATATTATTACTGTATGTTTTAACCTTAATATACGGGAAAACATAAACTTCATCGGTTGCAAAATAGTACTTTCTTTTACCCAAAGATAGGAGGTAAAAGGAGTGGACAGAAGAAAAGAACGGAATGAATATGAAGAATATTTATATCAAAAGGAATTATCCGAGAGAACTGTTCAAATATATCTGATACAAGTCGAGAGATTTTGGAATTTTTTAGGTGAAAGGCTAATAAGCAAAAAAGAAACTGTGGCATATAAAAACTATATGCAGGAAAAAGGCTGGAAGGTTACAACTATAAATCTATATATCGTAGCTGTCAATAGTTATCTTGTTTATACCGGTCATACAGACTGTATATTGAAAACAGAGCGGGTACAAAGAAGGCAATGCCCGGACGATGTTTTGAGTAATAGGGAATATCATCAGTTGTTGGAATATACGAGGCAGCGGGGGGATGAGAAGTATTTGCCTCCAAAGTTAATTCGGGACTTAGAAAGATATTGTCAGAAAAACAATATCGATTCGGGTCCCGTTTTTTTGGGGAATTGCGGAAAGGCAATTAATCGGGTATCCGTTTATAAAATGCTGGTAAAATTGGTAACAAGGGCAGGTGTGCCAAAGGCTCCTTTTATAGTAGTATTTAGAAACGGTTCGCTGGCGACTGAATGGAAATGGTATCTGAATATGATAGCTATGTTACAAAGGTAAAAGCTTATCGTACTATAAAAATGTAACAAGGGTAAAAAACAACGTGACACCCCTTAGAAAAAAGTGTATAATACACAGCGTAAAAGGTGTAATCAAGGGGGATAAAGGAAATGGACAAAATATAGGTGAATTACAAGGCAGTCATTTATGAAGCGAAGG
>JBGVKZ010000031.1:0-32747 GCA_045124055.1 Lachnospiraceae bacterium
ATTGACAAGAGTGCGTTTGAACTCCTCGTCATAGCGGGTTCCATGTTTGTTTGTGGACATGTTCAGATACCTCCTTTTTGGTGTCTAGTTTATTGTAATACGTAGTTACTTATTGTGTCCACTTTTTTAATATAGATCCAAGAGTGTATAGGAGATGGAGTCAGTACATATGTAACTTCCTATGTGTCATCTACTTGTAACTTAAGTGATTTTGAATCCGTTTTAATAGGAACCACCACCAACCTTCTAATCGACCCGGGCTTAGATGCCATAGGAAGTCATAGTTTGGGTGGAGGAACGCATTTTAGTCAGCTAAATCATTATAGCAACACGATACCGGATGTAACACCACATCTGAATGGGAATCAGTTGGATATGAATATGCATATTTTGAATGATGTAGCAGATATGCCTCCAAACACGGTGATAGATGGAGTGGAGTTGCCGGAGCATTTTTATGGTGGTGTGGGTGGATTAGTACCTGACTTCTATGTAAGACCAAATGGTAAAGCATTACCTAGTCAATATAAAGACTGGATAGGCACAAATATGCAAAAAGAACTCTTAGAACAAGCTGAAAATCCTCAATTACAAAATGCAATAAAACAGTTATACAGAGAAAATTCATTTATAGGTGATGGTGGAACAGCGGATGTAATAAGATTTGAGCAACAGACAGGATTGATGTTAGGTAAAAATGGCGGTTCTCATATTCAGAAGGGGATAGATATGGCAAAATACATCGAGAATAAAATTTTAACACAAGATTTAAGCCCTTCAGACAGAGCCTTGGCGACACAATTGTTAGAAGATTTATATAGTGCGTTAGGTAGGTGATAATAGATGAAATATGATGAATTATATAAAGTTTTTAAAGAAGAAATTCCAGAAGGATACTTTTTTTGGGAAATAAAAGAAAAAGAAAATTTGATAGATGAAACTGATGGGATACACATAGTATTTAGTATGGTTATAGTTCCATATATTCTTCATATTGTCCAGAACAATCAAATGCTCGAAATAAATAAAGTATTTGCATTTTTGGAAAATATGGCAATATGCGAAGACGTAAAAGTCAAAGAAGTTTTAGATTTCACAGTATTAGAGCAATTAGCAGATGAAGGACATAATATTCTTGGACAATGTAAGCGGTATATGGGGAAAAACACATTGAAACATTGTGAAGAAGTAGAAAAATATTTTTTGTAATATTTTTCTTAACGAACCCAAACACCCATAGTACAATGGCACTCACCAGGGGTATAAGGGAAAATACCTTTTACAGTTAAATGAAAACACACTATCAGCGGTATTCCAAGACTTTAAAGAGTTATGAAATACCGCTGTTTTTTTGTCTACTTTTATAAATTTGCTGACTGCATTAGCGGGGAAAAACAGTATTGCATATTCATTCGAAAAACAACAACTATATCACCAGATTCTTGTACATAGATAACGTCTATCTATTGCATTTTGATATTTCTCTGCACATCCGATAAATTAAGTTCTTCATATTCTTTGTTTAATTCCTTTTCCTGTATCGTGACTTTGAGATAATTGACCTCCTTTTTGGACAACACACGATATCAAAAAATTCAAAATTAATCCATTCTCACAACCTAATGATAATCTATAACGAAAATAAAGTAGAATAGACAGCACAATGTCTGTGAAATAAAAAGTTATGCCATACCGCATTATTTTTGCCCTACTTATTCTGGCGTTATCTTAAGAAATTGTGACTTTCATATTTCACAGGCAAAGCTAAAATACTTCATTATGGATAATTTCCTCGATTTCGGTCTTAAAATCGCACACAATGGCATCACATACTCTTACAGATGTCCGGGTATACAAGGATAAAATTGACAACTACAAATATACAAAATATACTCAAACTAATGGAGAACCCCAAAGCATGATAGATGCTTGGGACAATACCGTAAAAAGCTTTTTGGAAACAGGTGCTAAAGGGCGGTACTTTGGTTACTGCCGCCGTATATATATGCTGGCAGGGGCAGGAAGTGTCAGTGGAATGGTAGTAGAGGGAGTACAAGAGTGTATAGGAGATGGGGTCAGTACATATGTAACTTCCTATGTGTCATCTACTTGTAACTTAAGTGATTTTGAATCCGTTTTGATAGGAACCACCACCAATCTTCTAATCGACCTGGGCTTAGATACCATAGGAAGTCATAGTTTGGGTGGAGGAACGCATTTTAGTCATCTAAATCATGATAGCAACACGATACCGGATGTAACACCACATTTGAATGGAAATCAGTTAGAGTTGGATGGCAATATGCATATCTTGAATGATGTAGCAGATATGCCTCCAAACACGGTGATAGATGGAGTGGAGTTGCCGGGTGATTTTTATGGTGATGTGGGTGGCTTAGAATCTAGAAGATTAAGTAATGTAGATGCAAGAAAATAGTATTTAGAGCAAGAAGTTAAAATTCCCGATTCGGTTGACGATAGTTTACCATTAGAACAACAGGTAAGACAAGTATTTGATTTGAGAAATCGGTATAGAACACAAGCCAGAGAATTGATGTCAGAACGTCAACTTGCAGAGGCTTTGTATGCCACTGACCCTAATCTAACATGGGAACAAATAGTTCAAAAGCAAATTGACAAGGGATTGTTTGGAGATGACATTTACAAAGCAATAATAGAAAATTCACAGCGTTATAGAACAAGTGTAAATCAATCGTATCAAATGCTATCAGATGAAATGATAAAGGCTTAGTTAGTAGGCAATATTTGAAAATACTAAAACAAAACTCTTGACACCCTACATTCTTCGTGCTATTCTATCAAAGGTCGCAATCGACCAGCCGAAGACAGTAGGTGCCACGGATGCATAAGGAAGTATCGCAGATACAACCTGTAAGTGTCTATGGCGTAAGTGTATCGCCTACCGAGGAGACGAGTTTAAAACTATGATTTTGAATCTCCCTGTCTTTTGGCAGGGAGTTTTTTGGTATAGAGAGACTACAAAGTAGACTCTTGGAGGCTACGAAGCAGACTCCTGAACTCCTGTCGGCGTGAAATCTATAAGGAGGTAAAAAGAAAAATGGCAAAAGTTGAATTAAAACAGCCAGTTGTTGCTGAAATTTCAGAAAACATCAAAGGTGCACAGTCAGTTGTTCTTGTAGACTACCGTGGTTTAACAGTAGAACAGGATACAAGACTTCGTAAAGAGCTTCGTGAAGCTGGCGTTGTTTACAAAGTTTACAAAAACACAATGATGAACTTTGCATTCAAAGGAACAGAATTTGAAGCTTTGGCACCATATCTTGAAGGACCAAGTGCAGTAGCTATCTCTACAACAGATGCAACAGCACCAGCAAGAATCATTTGCAAATTTGCAAAAGAAGCCAAAGCCCTTGAAGTTAAAGGTGGTGTTGTAGAAGGCGTTGCATATGATGCAAAAGGTATCAACGATATCGCTTCTATCCCATCAAGAGACGAATTACTTTCAAAATTATTGGGAAGTATCCAGTCTCCTATTACAAACTTCGCTCGTGTCATGAAACAGTTAGCAGAAAAAGGTGGAGCAGCAGCTTGCGATGCACCTGCAGCTGAAGAAGTGAAAGAAGAAGCAGCTAGTGAAGTAGAAGCACCAGCAGCAGAATAATGAAAACAAATTAACAAATTAACAAAGAATATTATTTAATGGAGGAAATTAATAATGGCAAAATTATCTACAGCAGAAATTATTGATGCTATCAAAGAATTATCAGTATTAGAATTAAACGATTTAGTAAAAGCTTGTGAAGAAGAATTCGGCGTATCTGCAGCAGCAGGCGTTGTAGTTGCAGCAGCAGGTGCTGGTGCAGCTGAAGCAGCTGAAGAAAAAGACTCATTCGATGTTGAATTAACAGAAGTTGGTGCTGAAAAAGTTAAAGTTATCAAAGTTGTTCGTGAAGTAACAGGACTTGGCTTAAAAGAAGCTAAAGACTTAGTTGATGGAGCTCCTAAGATGGTTAAAGAAGGTGCAACAAAAGACGAAGCTGAAGCAATCAAGAAGAGCTTAGAAGAAGTTGGAGCAAAAGTTACATTAAAATAATCGCGATAGACGGATTAAAGAACTTAAAAAGTGCAGGTATGTGTTTACACATATACCTGCGTTTTTTTTTATGTTCTTGAAAACGCAACGCGTGCGGACCAGCTGTGCTGGGACGCTATCCGTTAGGTACTCGTTGAAAACAATTGGAAAACTTTTCTATTTAATTCAAATTTTAGTTGACTTCAAAAAAAGTTTGTTGTATTATGTAATTTGCATTATTGTGGTGCGGTATGCATATTTATGCCCAAAATACCGATATAATAGGCCAAAAATCATAAAGAACGGGGTGAATTGTCAATGGAAAAGAACAGAATACGTCCTATTGCTGCAGGCAAGAACATACGTATGAGTTATTCACGACAGAAAGAAGTTTTGGAGATGCCAAATCTGATTGAGGTCCAGAAGGATTCTTATCAGTGGTTTTTAAAAGAAGGTTTAAAGGAAGTCTTTGATGATATATCTCCTATCGAGGATTATGCAGGACAGCTTAGCTTAGAATTTGTTGATTTCTGCTTATGTGAAGACGAAGTTAAATATTCTATTGAAAAATGTAAGGAAAGAGATGCAACATATGCAGCTCCATTAAAGGTTAGAGTTCGTTTAATCAACAAAGAAAAAGAAGAAATTAGCGAACACGAAATTTTTATGGGTGACTTGCCTTTAATGACAGAAACAGGTACTTTCGTAATCAACGGTGCAGAACGTGTTATCGTTTCTCAGCTTGTACGTTCACCGGGTATTTATTACGGAATTGCACACGATAAAGTAGGTGAAGCTTTGTATTCTGCTACTGTAATTCCTAACCGTGGTGCATGGTTGGAATACGAGACAGATTCACAGGGCGTATTTTACGTGCGTGTAGATAGAAACAGAAAAGTTCCTATCACTGTTTTGATTAGAGCATTAGGTATCAGTACAAATGATGAAATTATTGAACTGTTTGGCGATGAACCAAAGCTTATGAACAGTTTTGCAAAAGACGTTTCTACCAACTATCAGGAAGGTCTTTTAGAGTTGTATAAAAAAATCCGTCCGGGTGAACCTTTAAGTGTAGAAAGTGCTGAAACTTTAATTACCCAAATGTTCTTTGACCCTAGAAGATATGATTTGGCGAAAGTCGGAAGATATAAATTTAATAAAAAGTTAGCCCTCAAAAACCGTATCAGACATCACATTTTAGCAGAAGATGTTATCGATATGGAAGGCGAAAAAATTGCAGCTGCTGGTGAAAAAGTTACTGCGGAATTAGCAGATAAGATTCAGAATGCAGCAGTTCCATATGTATATATTCAGACAGAATCAAGAAATGTAAAAGTTCTTTCTAATATGATGGTAGATTTGACGAATTTTGTAGATTGTAATCCAAAAGACTTTGGCATTACCGAATTAGTTTACTACCCAGTTCTTGCTCAGCTCTTAGAAGAATTTGGCGATGATGCCGAAGCTTTAGGAGAAGCATTAAAGAAAAATGTATGCGAATTAGTACCAAAACATATTACTAAAGAAGATATTTTAGCTTCTATTAACTACAATATGCACTTAGAATATGGTATTGGTAATGATGATGATATCGACCACTTAGGTAACAGACGTATTCGTGCCGTAGGTGAGTTGTTACAGAATCAGTATAGAATTGGTTTATCCAGACTTGAAAGAGTTGTTCGTGAAAGAATGACTACACACGATGCAGAAGAAGTGACACCACAGGTACTTATTAACATCAAACCTGTTCAGGCTGCAGTAAAAGAATTCTTTGGTTCTTCTCAGTTGTCACAGTTTATGGACCAAAATAACCCTCTTGGTGAATTGACACATAAGAGACGTTTATCAGCTCTTGGTCCTGGTGGTCTTTCAAGAGATCGTGCCGGATTCGAGGTTCGAGACGTTCACTATTCTCACTACGGAAGAATGTGTCCTATCGAAACACCTGAAGGTCCAAACATCGGTTTGATTAACTCTTTGGCATCTTACGCAAGAATTAACGAATACGGTTTTGTGGAAGCACCTTACCGTAAAATTGATAAAACTGACCCAGCGAACCCACGTGTTACAGAAGAAGTTGTTTATATGACAGCCGATGAAGAAGATAATTATCACGTAGCACAGGCTAACGAAGCCTTAGACGCAGAAGGTCATTTTGTAAAGAACAGTGTATCTGGTCGTTACAAAGAAGAAACACAGGAATATCCAAAGACTATGTTCGATTATATGGACGTGTCTCCTAAGATGGTATTCTCAGTAGCTACTGCTTTGATTCCATTCCTTGAAAATGACGATGCTAACCGTGCCCTGATGGGTTCTAACATGCAGCGTCAGGCAGTACCGTTACTTATTACGGAAGCACCAGCAGTTGGTACAGGTATGGAACCAAAGGCTGCAAAAGACTCAGGTGTTTGTGTAGTAGCGAAAAAACCAGGTACAGTAACTTATGTTTCCTCTAACCTCATCAAAATCACTTGTGATGATGGTGAAAAGATGGAATACAAATTAACTAAATTTGCAAGAAGTAACCAGTCTAACTGCTACAACCAGAAACCAATCGTGTTTAAGGGTAACCATGTAGAAGCAGGACAGGTAATCGCAGATGGTCCTTCTACATCAGGTGGCGAATTAGCTCTTGGTAAAAACCCATTAATCGGTTTTATGACTTGGGAAGGTTACAACTACGAAGATGCTGTTCTTCTTAGCGAAAGACTTGTACAGGAAGACGTTTATACATCTGTTCATATTGAAGAATATGAAGCAGAAGCACGTGACACCAAATTAGGACCAGAAGAAATCACAAGAGATGTTCCTGGCGTTGGTGACGATGCACTTAAGGATTTGGATGATAGAGGTATTATCCGTATTGGTGCAGAAGTTCGTGCAGGTGATATTTTAGTTGGTAAAGTAACTCCAAAAGGAGAAACGGAATTAACTGCAGAAGAAAGATTATTACGTGCTATTTTCGGTGAAAAAGCAAGAGAAGTTCGTGATACTTCCCTGAAAGTTCCTCACGGCGAATATGGTATTGTTGTAGATGCAAAAGTATTTACAAGAGAAAATGGCGACGAATTATCTCCAGGTGTTAACCAGGCAGTTCGCATTTATATTGCTCAAAAGAGAAAAATCTCTGTTGGTGATAAAATGGCTGGTCGTCATGGTAACAAGGGTGTTGTTTCCCGCGTATTGCCGGTAGAGGATATGCCATACTTACCAAACGGACGTCCTTTGGATATTGTATTGAATCCACTTGGTGTACCTTCACGTATGAATATCGGACAGGTACTTGAAATCCATTTGTCTCTGGCAGCAAAAGCCCTTGGTTTCAATGTTGCAACACCAGTATTCGATGGTGCAAATGAAAACGACATTATGGATACATTGGATTTGGCGAATGATTATGTAAATCTTTCTTGGGAAGAATTTGAAGCAAAACATAAAGAAGAATTACTTCCTGAAGTTATGGAATATCTGTATGAAAACAGAGACCACAGAGAACTTTGGAAAGGTGTTCCAATTTCAAGAGATGGTAAAGTTAGACTTCGTGATGGTAGAACAGGTGAGTATTTTGATAGCCCTGTAACTATTGGTCATATGCACTACTTAAAACTTCATCATTTGGTTGATGATAAGATTCACGCTCGTTCAACTGGTCCTTACTCATTAGTAACTCAGCAGCCACTTGGCGGTAAAGCTCAGTTCGGTGGACAGCGTTTTGGTGAAATGGAAGTTTGGGCACTGGAAGCTTACGGTGCATCATACACATTACAGGAAATCTTAACAGTAAAATCCGATGATGTTGTGGGTCGTGTTAAGACTTACGAAGCAATTATTAAAGGTGAAAATATTCCTGAACCGGGTATTCCTGAATCCTTCAAGGTATTGTTAAAAGAATTACAATCCTTAGGATTAGATGTTCGTGTACTCCGCGAGGATAACACTGAAGTTGAAATTATGGAAACTATCGATTATGGCGATTCAGAATATCGTTACGAATTAGAAAATGACTCTAAGAACTATGGTTATGAAGAAAAATCATTTGGTGCTATGGGTTATCAGACACAGGAATTTGACGCAGAAAGCGGCGAAATCGTAGCCAGCGAAGAAGAATATAGTGATGATTATGACGATGGCGATTATGACAATTTAGACGAATAATTGATAGAGTTTCATGAAACTGGAAGGAGAACGGACAATGTCAGAAACAAAACAAGAAGTATATCAGCCAATGACATTTGATGCAATCAAAATTGGATTAGCATCACCTGATAAAATCAGAGAGTGGTCTCATGGAGAAGTTTTAAAACCGGAAACCATTAATTATAGAACTTTAAAACCAGAAAAAGAAGGTTTATTCTGTGAAAGAATTTTCGGACCAAGTAAAGACTGGGAATGTCATTGTGGTAAATACAAAAAGATTAGATATAAAGGTGTTATTTGTGATAAGTGTGGCGTAGAAGTTACAAAGGCTAACGTTAGACGTGAACGTATGGGTCGCATTGAACTTGCTGCACCAGTATCACACATTTGGTATTTTAAAGGAATTCCAAGCCGTATGGGCTTAATCCTTGACCTTTCACCAAGAGTACTTGAAAAAGTATTGTACTTTGCTTCTTATATCGTACTTGATAAAGGAAACACAGACTTAGAGTACAAACAGGTTTTAACAGAAAAAGAGTATCAGGACGCAAGAGAAACATGGGGAAATGATTTCCGTGTTGGAATGGGTGCTGAAGCAGTAAAAGAATTGTTGCAGGCAATCGACCTTGAAGGTGAATCAGCAGAATTAAAAGCTGCTTTGAAAGAATCTTCAGGACAGAAACGAGCTAGAATTGTTAAAAGATTGGAAGCTGTTGAAGCTTTTAGAGAATCAGGAAATAGACCTGAATGGATGATTTTGGACGTAGTTCCAGTTATTCCACCGGATTTACGTCCTATGGTTCAGTTAGATGGTGGACGTTTTGCCACTTCTGACCTTAACGATTTATACAGAAGAATTATCAACAGAAATAACCGTTTAAAGAGACTTCTTGAATTAGGTGCTCCAGACATTATCGTAAGAAATGAAAAGAGAATGCTTCAGGAAGCTGTTGATGCTTTAATTGATAATGGTAGACGTGGAAGACCGGTAACAGGCCCTGGTAACAGAGCATTAAAATCTCTTTCAGATATGCTGAAAGGTAAAACTGGTCGTTTCCGTCAGAACTTGCTTGGTAAACGTGTTGACTACTCAGGACGTTCCGTTATCGTAGTAGGACCAGAACTTAAGATTTACCAGTGTGGTTTACCAAAAGAAATGGCTATCGAATTATTCAAACCTTTCGTTATGAAAGAATTAGTAAGTCGTGGCATTTCACAGAATATTAAAAATGCGAAAAAATTAGTAGAAAGACTTGATACACAGGTTTGGGACGTTCTCGAAGACGTTATTATGGAACATCCGGTTATGTTAAACCGTGCTCCTACACTTCACAGACTTGGTATTCAGGCATTTGAACCAATTTTAGTAGAAGGTAAAGCGATTAAACTTCATCCACTCGTATGTACCGCGTTCAACGCCGACTTCGATGGTGACCAGATGGCTGTTCATCTTCCACTTTCCGTGGAAGCACAGGCAGAATGTCGTTTCCTTTTATTATCACCAAACAACTTGTTAAAACCTTCAGATGGTGGCCCTGTTGCCGTTCCTTCACAGGATATGGTACTTGGTATCTACTATTTGACACAGGAAAGACCAGGTGCAGAAGGTGAAGGTAAATTCTTTAAGAGCGTAAACGAAGCAATTCTTGCTTACGAAAACAAAGTAATTACCTTACATTCAAGAATTAAGGTTCGTGTAACGAAAACAAATGAAAACGGAGAAGAAATTTCCGGCAATGTAGAATCCACATTAGGTCGTTTCTTATTTAATGAAATTCTTCCTCAGGATTTAGGATATGTTGATAGAACAAATCCAGAAAATTTCTTGAAATTGGAAGTGGATTTCCATGTAGGTAAAAAAGGCTTAAAACAGATTCTTGAAAAAGTTATTAATACTCATGGTGCTTCAAAAACAGCTGAAGTATTAGATGATATTAAAGCAACAGGTTATAAATATTCCACAAGAGCAGCTATGACAGTATCTATTTCAGATATGACCGTTCCTGCCCAGAAACAGGAATTACTTGATGCCGCTCAGGCAACAGTAGATAAGATTGCAATGAACTTCAGACGTGGTCTTATTACAGAAGAAGAAAGATATAGAGCGGTTGTAGAAACATGGAATGAAACAGATAAAGAACTTACAGACGTACTTTTAAAGGGTCTTGATAAGTACAACAACATCTATATGATGGCTGACTCTGGTGCCCGTGGTTCTAACCAGCAGATTAAACAGTTAGCAGGTATGCGTGGTTTGATGGCTGATACAACCGGTAGAACAATCGAACTTCCTATTAAATCAAACTTCCGTGAAGGTCTTGACGTTTTGGAATACTTTATGTCTGCTCACGGTGCTCGTAAAGGTCTTTCCGATACAGCCCTTCGTACAGCCGACTCTGGTTACTTAACAAGACGTATGGTTGACGTTTCACAGGAACTCATTATTCGTGAAGTAGATTGTTGCGAAGAACGTCCAGAAATTCCAGGTATGAAAGTAAAAGCCATTATGGACGGAAAAGAAACTATCGAAGGATTAAAAGACCGTATTACAGGTAGATACACCTGCGAAGATATTAAAGACCGCGAAGGCAATGTAATTGTTAAGAGAAATCATATGATTACACCTAGCCGTGCAGAAAAAGTCTTAGCAAAGGGTGTTGACGAAAACGGTAATCCAATCGAAGAAGTAAAAATCCGTACAATTTTAACTTGTCGTTCACACAACGGTATTTGTGCAAAATGTTACGGTGCAAATATGGCAACAGGTGAAGCAGTTCAGGTTGGTGAAGCAGTTGGTATTATCGCTGCTCAGTCAATCGGTGAACCTGGTACACAGCTTACAATGAGAACATTCCATACTGGTGGTGTTGCCGGTGACGATATCACACAGGGTCTTCCTCGTGTTGAAGAATTGTTTGAAGCAAGAAAGCCAAAAGGACTTGCCATCATTGCTGAGTTTGGTGGTATTGCTACAATTAGTGATACTAAGAAAAAACGTGAAGTTATCATCACAAATGATGAAGGCGAATCAAAAGCATATTTGATTCCATACGGTTCACGTATTAAAATTACTGACGGTCAGAAATTGGAAGCTGGTGATGAATTAACAGAAGGTAGTGTAAATCCACACGACTTGTTAAAGATTAAAGGCATCCGTGCTGTTCAGGATTATATGATTCGTGAAGTTCAGAGAGTATATCGTTTACAAGGTGTAGATATCAGTGATAAACACATCGAAGTTATCGTTCGCCAGATGCTTAAGAAAGTTCGTATTGAAGAAAGTGGTGACACAGACTTCTTACCAGGCGTTTTAGTGGATGTACTCGAATATGAAGATATGAATGAAAAATTAATTGCAGAAGGTAAAGAACCAGCTGACGGAAAACAGGTAATGCTTGGTATTACAAAAGCGGCTCTTGCAACAAATTCATTCTTATCAGCAGCTTCTTTCCAGGAAACAACAAAAGTTCTTACAGAAGCAGCTATTAAAGGTAAAGTTGACCCACTTATTGGTTTGAAAGAAAACGTAATTATCGGTAAGTTAATTCCTGCAGGTACAGGTATGAAACGCTACCGTAATACAAAGTTAGATACAGATGCAAATATGTATAATACCGTAGATGTAGATGACGAAATTTTTGATGAAGTATCAGAAAACTTTGAAGTGGAAGAAGAAATCGATGACGAAGTTGTTTTAGAAGATGAAACTTTTGAAACAGAAGATGAAATCATCGAAGAATAAGACTTAAAATAAGAGGCTTTTGCTCGTGAAAATTTTACGAAGCAAGAGCTTCTTTTTTACTATTGTTTTCGCTAGCAGAATTATTGTATAATCATAGTAATCTTTGTGACAATGGAGGTAAAAATGAAAGTATTAGTAACAGGCGTAAAAGGCCAGCTTGGATATGATGTAGTAAATGAACTTACAAAACGCGGACACATCGCTATTGGTACAGATATCGAAGAAATGGATATTACAGATGCAAATAGTGTAGAGAAAGTTATTCATGAAAATACCCCAGATGCTGTCATCCATTGTGCTGCTTATACGGCAGTTGATGCAGCAGAAGATAACGTAGATTTGTGTAGAAAAATTAATGCAGAAGGCACTCAGAATATTGCCAATGTATGTAAAGAATTAGATATTAAGATGATTTATATTAGTACAGACTATGTATTTGATGGCGAAGGAGAAAGACCTTGGGAACCAGAAGATAACAGAACGCCATTAAATGTATATGGACAAACAAAATATGAGGGTGAATTAGCCGTACAAAATACATTAGACAAGTATTTTATTGTAAGAATTGCCTGGGTATTTGGTGTAAACGGCAAAAACTTTATTAAAACAATGTTGAATCTTGGAAAAACCAGAGACTCTTTAACCGTAGTAAATGACCAGTTTGGTTCGCCAACTTATACTTACGATTTGGCACGCCTCCTGGTAGATATGGTAGAAACGGAAAAATATGGCATTTATCATGCTACAAATGAAGGGATATGTACTTGGTACGAATTTGCCTGTGAAATTTTTAAACAAGCTGGAATGAACGTGAAGGTTTCACCTGTTTCGGCAACAGAATATCCAGCAAAAGCCAAAAGACCTTCCAACAGCCGTATGAGTAAAGAGAAATTAACTCTAAATGGTTTTGAAAAATTACCTACTTGGCAGAATGCTTTGGAGAGATATTTAAAAGAAATCGAATTCTAGGAGGAATCTATGGAAATTCTTTTTCACAGATATGGTAGTATTTGCGAGCCGGATATTATAGAAGCTTTTCGCTCTTTGGGAGTGGAAGTAATTGAAGAAGACCGCGAAATCTACGAAAAAAACATTCCGTCAGATGTAAGGATTAAGATACTGGCAGAACAGATTTTAACAAAAAAACCTGCCTTTGTATTTAGTATCAACTATTTTCCTTATATTTCGGAAATTTGTCAAAAATTAAATGTAATGTATGTGTGTCTCAGTGTGGATTGCCCAGTACTCGAATTTTTTTCTATGACCATACGCAATCGCTGTAATCGAATTTTTTTGTTTGATTATAACCAGTATTTACAATTTAGAGAAGAAAATCCAGAGTGTATTTTTTACCTGCCACTTGGAACAAATACGGATAGATGGGACGAAAGCCTTGCCAGCGTGAAAATGGAACATCAAAAAAATGCGAAAGATAGATGGCTCTATGATGTTTCAATGGTGGGTTCGTTATACACAGAAAAATCTCCCTATGATAACCTTCAAATGAAGGATTATGACAGAGGTTTAAGTGACGGTTTAATAGAAGCTCAGCTACAATTTCCGGGGCTGGATTTAGTAAATGAGGTTTTAAGAGGTGACTTAATACAGGCAATTAAGACATCATCTTCAAAAAAAACGGAAAAACATTGGAATGCCTATACATTGGCTGATACTTTTGCGGATACAGACAGATATGTGGCAACTAATTATTATCTTGCTATGCGAGTATCCCAGTTAGAAAGGATTCGCCTGTTAAATGAACTTGCACAAAGTTATCAGGTGGAATTATTTACCAGAAGTGATACGTCGTCTTTAAAGGGTGTAAATTGTCATAGTGGGGTGTCGACACATAAAGAAATGCCCCTTATTTTTTATAAAAGCAAAATCAATCTAAATATAACAATACGTTCGATTCAAACGGGGCTCTCTCAGAGAATCTGGGATGTTTTGGGCTGTGGTGGTTTTTTGCTAACAAATTATCAGGCGGAAATTCCGGAGTATTTGCAAGTAGGACAGGATTTAGAGTGTTACGAGAATGCGGCAGATTTAAAAGAAAAAGTTGCCTACTACTTAAGACACGAAGATGTTCGTATGGAAATTGCAAGGCATGGGTATGAAACCGTGAAGGCGAAACATACTTGTCGTCACAGAGTCGCAGAAATATTGAAAATAGTATTGACAATGCATTTGTAAGCACGTATAATGATTTAGCGTGCATACGAATGCATTTTATTTTTATGCACAGAATTATAACGTAATATTTTTTAAAAGAAAGAGGTGAAACAGAATGCCAACATTTAACCAGTTAGTAAGAAAAGGACGTCAGACAACAGAAAAGAAGTCTACTGCACCAGCTTTACAGAAGGGATATAACTCACTTCACAAAAAAGCTACAAACCTTTCTGCTCCACAGAAAAGAGGTGTTTGTACTGCTGTTAAAACTGCAACTCCTAAGAAACCTAACTCAGCTCTTAGAAAAATCGCCAGAGTTCGTCTTTCAAACGGAATCGAAGTAACATCTTACATTCCAGGTGAAGGCCACAACTTACAGGAACATAGCGTTGTTCTTATTAGAGGTGGTAGAGTTAAAGACTTACCAGGTACAAGATACCACATTATTCGTGGTACACTTGATACTGCGGGAGTCGCTAACAGAAAACAGGCTCGTTCAAAATACGGTGCTAAGAGACCAAAAGCTGGAAAATAATCTAGCAAGCTGATTTTTTTATCAGTACCACAAACAGAACTAATTTTAAGTTAGTGTTGGAAATTCTGTTAGACAGATATACCGCACGTACACATTGAATTAGAGGACACATGTGAGTACCTATGAATTATTTTATTGATTGAATAAGGAGGGAAGAACCGTGCCACGTAAAGGACATATTCAGAAAAGAGATGTATTAGCAGATCCTTTATACAACAACAAAGTAGTTACAAAGCTTGTTAACAACATTATGTTAGATGGCAAGAAAGGTGTAGCTCAGAAAATTGTTTATGGAGCATTTGCAAGAGTAGAAGAAAAAGCTGGTAAACCAGCTCTTGAAGTATTCGAAGAATGTATGAATAACATTATGCCAGTTTTAGAAGTTAAAGCTAGACGTATCGGTGGTGCTACTTATCAGGTACCAATCGAAGTTAAACCTGAAAGACGTCAGGCTTTAGGTCTTCGTTGGTTAACAACATATTCTCGTAAGAGAGGCGAAAAGACCATGGAAGAAAGATTGGCTAACGAAATTCTTGATGCAGCTAACAACACAGGTGCATCTGTAAAGAAAAAAGAAGACGTACACAAAATGGCAGAGGCAAACAAAGCGTTCGCACACTACAGATTCTAATAGCGGGAAGCGAACTGGAACGCTTCAGCGTTCGCACACTACAGATTCTAAAACGAAAAGTTTTACTAAAGCAGCACAGAACGTTGCTTAAGAAAAACTATATTTTGTTTCCGAAGAATGATAAAGTATTCTTCATAGTAAATTGTGTATAACATTAATATAGGAGGAAAAAATCTTGGCTGGAAGAGAATATCCATTAGAGAGAACCAGAAACATCGGTATTATGGCTCATATTGATGCCGGTAAGACTACAACAACAGAACGTATTCTTTACTATACTGGTGTTAACTATAAGATTGGTGATACTCATGAAGGTACTGCTACTATGGACTGGATGGAGCAGGAACAGGAAAGAGGTATCACAATTACTTCTGCAGCTACAACATGTCACTGGACATTGCAGGAAAACTGCAAGCCAAAGGCTGGTGCTTTAGAACACCGTATCAATATCATTGATACTCCTGGTCACGTTGACTTTACAGTAGAAGTAGAACGTTCCCTTCGTGTACTTGACGGTGCCGTTGGCGTTTTCTGTGCAAAGGGTGGCGTTGAACCACAGTCTGAAAACGTATGGCGTCAGGCAGACACATACAACGTACCTCGTATGGCGTTCATTAACAAAATGGACATCTTAGGTGCTAATTTCTACGGTGCCGTAGAACAGATTAAAACAAGACTTGGTAAAAACGCAATTTGTATTCAGTTACCAATCGGTAAAGAAGACGAATTTAAAGGAATCGTTGACTTATTTGAAATGAAAGCTTACATCTACAATGATGATAAGGGTGATGACATTTCAATTGTTGATATTCCAGAAGATATGAAAGATGATGCAGACCTTTATCATACAGAATTAGTTGAAAAAATCTGCGAATTAGATGACGACTTAATGATGATGTATCTTGAAGGTGAAGAACCATCTATCGACGAATTAAAAGCAGTATTAAGAAAAGCAACTTGTGAATGTACAGCAGTTCCAGTATGTTGTGGTACAGCTTACAGAAACAAAGGTGTTCAGAAATTATTAGATGCTGTTATCGAATTTATGCCATCTCCATTAGACATTCCTGCTATCAAGGGTGTTGATATGGATGGTAACGAAATTGAAAGACATTCATCAGATGATGAACCTTTCTCAGCATTAGCATTCAAGATTATGAGTGATCCATTCGTTGGTAAACTTGCATTCTTCAGAGTTTACTCTGGTACAATGAACTCAGGTTCATATGTATTAAATGCTACAAAAGATAAAAAAGAACGTGTTGGTCGTATTCTTCAGATGCATGCGAACAAGAGAGCAGAACTTGATAAAGTTTACTCAGGTGATATCGCAGCTGCTGTTGGATTCAAGTTTACAACAACAGGTGATACAATCTGTGACGAACAGCACCCAGTTATTTTGGAATCAATGGAATTCCCAGAACCAGTTATCGAATTAGCTATCGAACCTAAGACAAAGGCTGGTCAGGGTAAAATGGGTGAAGCTTTGGCTAAACTTGCTGAAGAAGACCCAACATTCCGTGCACACACAGACCAGGAAACAGGTCAGACAATCATCGCTGGTATGGGTGAACTTCACCTTGAAATCATCGTAGATAGACTTCTTCGTGAATTCAAAGTAGAAGCTAACGTAGGTGCTCCTCAGGTTGCTTACAAAGAAACATTTACAAAAGCAATCGACCAGGAATACAAGTATGCAAAACAGTCAGGTGGTCGTGGTCAGTACGGACACTGTAAAGTTAAATTTGAGCCAATGGATCCAAACGGTGAAGAAACATTCAAATTTGTTTCAACAGTTGTTGGTGGTGCTATTCCTAAGGAATACATTCCAGCAGTTGGTGAAGGTATTGAAGAAGCTTCAAAAGCAGGTATCCTTGGTGGATTCCCAGTACTTGGTGTAAGTGCTAACGTTTATGATGGTTCTTACCACGAAGTCGACTCATCTGAAATGGCATTCCATATTGCCGGTTCTATGGCATTCAAGGAAGCTATGAAGAAAGCTGACCCAGTACTTTTAGAGCCTATTATGAAAGTAGAAGTTACTATGCCAGAAGAATATATGGGTGATGTTATCGGTGATATCAACTCTCGTCGTGGACGTATTGAAGGTATGGACGACCTTGGCGGTGGTAAAATCGTTAGAGGTTTCGTTCCACTTGCTGAAATGTTTGGTTATTCGACAGACCTTCGTTCTAAGACACAGGGTCGTGGTAACTACTCTATGTTCTTTGAAAAATACGAACCAGTACCAAAGAGCGTACAGGAAAAAGTATTAGCCGCAAAAGCAAAATAAGAGTTTTGCTCGTGAAATAGTAGTTTCATATGCGAAACAATTTGCTAAACATTAAACTTTATAGAAATAAGTAATATTTCGCAGAATTTCCTAGCTTTTATAGGAAATTCTGTGATAAAAATAGCTTGAAAAAGCTTTGATTATTCTATATAATCAGAGTTAGCGAGTAAAAAATTAAACATACGCCCAAAGAGGCATAAAATTAAGGAGGATATTCAAAATGGCAAAGGCTAAATTTGAAAGAAAAAAACCACATTGTAATATTGGTACTATCGGTCACGTTGACCACGGTAAAACAACTTTAACAGCAGCTATCACAAAAGTATTATCTGAAAGAGTTGAAGGTAATGCAGCTGTTGATTTCGCAAACATTGATAAAGCTCCAGAAGAAAGAGAACGTGGTATCACAATTTCTACAGCACACGTAGAATACGAAACAGATAACAGACACTACGCTCACGTTGACTGTCCAGGCCATGCTGACTACGTTAAAAACATGATCACAGGTGCTGCTCAGATGGACGGTGCTATCCTTGTTGTTGCTGCTACTGATGGTGTTATGGCTCAGACAAAAGAGCACATCTTATTAAGCCGTCAGGTAGGTGTACCTAAAATCGTTGTATTCATGAACAAATGTGATATGGTTGATGATCCAGAATTACTTGAATTAGTAGAAATGGAAATCACAGAACAGCTTGAAGAATATGAATTCACAGATTGCCCAATCGTTAAAGGTTCTGCTTTAAAAGCTCTTGAAGACCCACACGGCGAATGGGGTGACAAAATTATGGAATTAATGTCAACAGTTGACGAATATATTCCAGACCCACAGCGTGATACAGATAAACCATTCTTAATGCCAGTAGAAGACGTATTCACAATCACAGGTCGTGGTACAGTTGCTACAGGTAGAGTAGAACGTGGTGTTCTTCACATCAACGAAGAAGTTGAAATCGTTGGTATCAAAGAAGAAACAAAGAAAACTGTTGTTACAGGTATCGAAATGTTCCGTAAAATGTTAGACGAAGCTCAGGCTGGTGATAACATCGGTGCTTTACTTCGTGGTGTTCAGAGAACAGAAATCGAAAGAGGACAGGTTCTTGCTAAACCAGGTACAGTAACATGCCATACAAAATTCACAGCTCAGGTTTACGTTTTAACAAAAGATGAAGGTGGACGTCATACTCCTTTCTTCAACAATTACAGACCACAGTTCTACTTCAGAACAACTGACGTAACAGGTGTTTGTAACTTACCAGCTGGTACAGAAATGTGTATGCCTGGCGATAACGTAGAAATGACAATCGAACTCATTCACCCAATCGCTATGGAACAGGGTCTTACATTCGCTATCCGTGAAGGTGGTAGAACAGTAGGTTCTGGTAGAGTTGCTACTATCATCGAGTAATCTTTGATAGTGTCTCTAAAAAGCTAGATTTTATGGGGCTTTCCGAGAAATCGGGAAGCCCTTTTTATGTACTGAAGTAGGTGGAAAAACTAGCGAAAAATAGAGTCAGCGGTGCCAAAACGGTGCCAAAAATAAAAACTCCAGCGAATTTAGATATTCACTGGAGCTATTTTTTTACCATCCCTTAATCTGTTTTACCTGTTCTGCCCTCTCCGCATCCTTATGATACTGCAGCTTAAATTGTATCGTTTCCACAACCTCTTTCCGGGCTTCATCATCCAACTGATAAAAGGAAGTGAGCAGATTATCCACATCGGGCATACTGTTCTTACCGAATAGGTGCATGAGTGGATAGAGAGAATATTTTAAGTATGTTTTTATTCTGCTGGAATCCAAGGCACCATTCAAACCATCCGGAAGGGTAGGGTAGATTTCTTCTTCTGTAATGGCTCCAGAGAAAGGACTTGCGGAGCATATCTCATTCACATCAATATCCAAGGCATTCGCCAGACGGAGAGCAAAGTCAAATCTGATGTTGGTATCCTTTTGGATAATAGTATAAAGTGTAGTGGCACTGATGCCGGTTTCTTTAGCAATCTTACGCACATTGGTACCTTTGTTATCAATGTGTTCTTTTAATTTCTTTCCATCGCCCATGAGCAACCTCCTATATTCATACATAGAAAAAATACGAAAAACATAATTACAATATCCATAATAGCATATTTACGAAAAACATAAAAGAGGAAATTACAAAAAATATTATTTACGAAAACCGTAAAAATAATTTTACGAAGTGTTGACAAAGGAAAGATATGGTGCTAATATAGGTTTACGAAATTCGTACACAAATTAAATACAAGAGATGTAATGAAATTAGAAATGAAGAAGGGAGGACGAATATATGGCGAATTATCAATATATGATGAGTGCGGAAGATGTTGCAAAAGAACTGAATTGCTCCAAATCTCACGCATACAAGCTTATTAAGTCGATGAACAAGGAATTGGATAGTCAGGGCTATGTGACAATGCCTGGGCGAATTCCAAGAGCGTTCTGGGCAACTAAGATGTTTGGCTATGAATTGGTAGCAAATTAAGGAAAGGAAGGTCATTATGGCGTATAAGGAGAAAGACACAAAGAAATGGACAGCCCAATGGTTTGAAACAACTGCCAAGGGCGAAAAGAAAAAGCGAAGAAAAAGAGGTTTCGAGACAAAGCGAGAAGCTCTTGAGTATGAGCGACAGAAGAAATTGAATAACAGCAGAAGTATGGATATGAAGCTAAGTGAATTTATGGAAGTTTATTTTGATGATAAGCAGAATGAGTTGAAGGAACGCACCATGAAGAATAAGCGGTATATGATGGAGCAACACATCATTCCATACTTTGGTAATCAGATGATGAGTGAGATAACTGCCGGGCAGATTATCCAGTGGCAGAATGAAATGCAGACAAAAGGATTTTCGGAAGCCTACTTAAGGATGATACAAAATCAGCTAACCAGCTTATTCACTCACGCTTCACGAATTTACGATTTGCACACAAATCCTTGTAAAAAAGTAAAGCGTATGGGAAGTTCGGATAACAGAAGTTTGGACTTCTGGACAGTGGATGAGTACCAAAAGTTCATACAAACGATGGAGCCGGGAAGCAGATACTATCTTATCTTTGAAATCCTCTTTTGGACGGGATGTAGAATTGGAGAGTTGCTGGCACTTACACCAAAGGACATTGATTTTGAGAGAAATCAAATCAGCATTACCAAAACCTACTACCGGACAGAAAGGCAGGATGTGATTACGGAGCCTAAGACAAAGCAATCTGTAAGACTGATAGAAATACCGGAGTTTCTTAAGCAGGAGATTAAGGATTTTATAGATGGTCATTATGGTATGCCGGAGAATGAAAGGCTCTTCCCCATTGTGCAGGAAGCGGTACAACACAAAATGAAGCATCAAATGGAGAAAGCAGGAGTAAAGAAAATCCGAGTTCACGATTTGAGACATTCACATGTGGCGTACTTAATCAATAAAGGAATTGAGCCTATTCTGATAAAGGAGAGGGTAGGACACAAGGATATCCGTATCACATTAAATACTTACGGACACTTATATCCGAATCAACAAAGAAAAGTAGCGGAGATGCTGGATTTTGAAAAAGAAAAAAGCCCTAACAGCGGCAACTGCTAGGACTTGTGATAACAGGAAAACCTCTGTTACCTATGTAATCACAGCATAAGTATAACAGAGGTTCTTCTGTGTGACAATGAGATTTTAGGAAACGGAGGACTTTATGGAAGAAAAGAGAACAGAACTGAAAATGATTAAGATGTCAGAAGTACAGTCGCAGGAGATTGAGTGGCTTTGGTATCCATTCATCCCTTATGGAAAGCTGACAATCGTACAAGGTGATCCGGGAGACGGAAAGACAACCTTGATATTAAATATTGCAGCCAAGTTATCCAAAGGAGAGGGGCTGGATAATGATATGAAGCTGACGGAACCAATGAACATTATTTATCAGACTGCCGAGGACGGGCTTGCGGATACTGTAAAGCCAAGGCTTGAAAAGGCAGGTGCAGATTGTGAGCGGATAGTGGTAATTGATGAAAGCGACAAGTCTCTTTCTATGGCAGATGAAAGGCTGGAAGAAGCTATTATACAGACCGGAGCGAGGATGTTGATTTTAGACCCGATACAGGCTTACTTGGGCGGTGGCATGGATATGAACAGGGCAAATGAAGCAAGGGATATGACGAAGCGTTTAGGAGCTTTGGCAGAGAAATACAAATGTGCCATTATCCTTATCGGTCATATGAATAAGGCATCCGGTAATAAGGCGGCTTATAGGGGCATGGGTTCCATTGATTTCTTTGCGGTAGCAAGGAGCGTGTTGCTAGTCGGCAGAGTGGAAGGAGAACCCAATATCAGAGCAGTTGTTCAGATAAAAAATAATTTGGCGCAGTTCGGACATCCCAAGGCATTTGAATTGATGGAAAGTGGTTTTAAGTGGCTGGGAGATTATGAGATTACAGCAGATGAAGTGCTTGGCGGTATTGCCCCAAAAGCAAATAAATTGGAGCAGGCAAAGCAGATGCTTCGGGAACTGGCAGAGACTGCTAATGCGGTACAGAGTAATGAGATTTTTGATATGGCTGAGGAACAGGGAATTTCTAAAAGAACATTGGAAAATGCCAAAAAGGAGCTGGGCATCAGGGCAAGAAAAATCAATAACTCATGGTATTGGGAACTGGATAAGATAAAGCAGATTTAAGGGAAGAACGCAACAATGCAGACTATATAAAATTTGCGGTGATGAACCTTGCAAGGTTGCAAAATTTATAGACATTGCGTTGTTGCGGTCTTGATGGAAAGGATGGATTGATAGGATTGAAAAATGTGCAGATTTCAGAGGAATTATTTATTGCACTCCTTAAATATCACTTGGTGGAAATAGATGATGTTTTACCAGAGATAAAGAAAGGTTTGGAAGAAAAATTGGAAGCTATGGTAAGGCGGGATTTATACACAAAATATAAGACTGCTCCAACTGAGGAAGAAAGAGAAAAGGCACGACAGGAGTATCTGGAAAAGGTGGGAATGCACCGGAGCTTCCGATGGTAAAACTTTTCCTTCAGTGTGTAGGACGGGAGCGTGCCACGCTCCTGTATATGGTAGTTAAGGAGAAAGTCGGATTAGGGTGTAATGGCAAAAGAGGACTACACTCACAAGCCCTCGGCGTATGAGAGCGAAATACACCCATCGCACAAAACTTCGTTTTATGCTCTGTGTATTTCGCCCTTGCAGGGGGCAAAGGACAGCGTGGCTGTCCTTACAAATGCTAACGCATTTGTGGTTATGCCGGATACGCAATAGGTTCGTAAACGGACACCTAAGTGTCCACTCACGATAGCAAAAGTCGCTATCATTTTTCAAAGAAAGGGGGTAATGCCTATTGTAAGAAATTCATTTATACAGATGTCAAAACTGCCTAATGTGAAAGGCAGAATCAGCTATATATCGAGCAAAGCAAGACAGGAAAATTTGTATGCAGTTTATGAAACAACTGACCGCAAATTTTGGAAGGAGCTTGCCAAGTGCAATCAAGAGGAATTTAGGGAAAGCGGAACGAAAGGAAACTGTATTGAAGCAAGAGAATTGATTATTGCACTGCCGGAAAGTTTTGTAGATTATGAGCCGGACAAGTTGCTCAAACTGTTCACAGAACACTTTAAGCAGAATTATGGCGTGGAATGTATCTCAGCTTTGCATCACAACAAACGCAAAACAAACTATCATATCCATCTTATCTTTTCAGAGCGAAAATTGCTTGATGAACCAGTGGAGAAGATTGCTACAAGAAATATGTTTTATGACGAAAACGGAAAGCATGTACGTACTAAAAAAGAGATACTGGATGAAGCCGGACTGCTTCGGAAAGGCTGTAAAATTATTCACAAGGGCGAGGTATATGAGCGTAATCTTTTTACCATAAAAGACAGCCGATTTAAGAGCGACAGCTTTCTTGATGAAGTGAAACGCTCCTACACTGACCTTATTAATATTTATGTCAAAGATGACAAGCAAAAGCTCAAGGTTTTTGACAGAAACGGTGTGTATCTGCCTACGAAAAAGATTGGCAAGAACAACCCAAAAGCGGAGCAGATAAAAACTGATAACCAGTACCGTGTCATGTGGAATCAGACGGTGGATAGGGCACTAATTAGCGGTGTGCCGGAGGGACAGATTTTGGAAGTGAAGCAGAGCGAAATTGGACAGAAAGTAAAGGCTTCCATTCAGAAGTCGGGAAGAAATCCGGCACTGCTAAAAAGCCTGATTATGACTGCTATTTATGCGTTGGAGCTTCTCATTGGCAAGGTGTTAAAAATGGCTTCACAAAAGGCAGATAAGGGCATAGAAATGGTTGCAAAGGCAGAGCCGGAGCAGACACCTGTTAAGGCGATAAGATCATTTGTAAAAGCTGAGAGTGAGCTTGTGCCGGAAATGCCTAAGAAGTCAGCACTTGCTTCCAAGTATCCGAGACTTGCAGATATTTATAATAAATTGGAGAAACAAAATACAGCCATTTATGAGAGGGAACAGCAGCTTGCCAGCGTGGAAAAGGAGCTTGTGGGAGCAAAGGGCATCTTTAAGGCAAAACAGCGTAAGGAGTTGCAGGAGCAGGCAGAACAGTTAAAGACACAGATAGTCAATATGAAACAGTACCTATCAAGTATGGTGCAGGGTTATGGATATAAGAATGTGAAGGAGTTTCTGGCTGAATACAGCGTGTCCAAAGCAGAGTATAGCGATTATCAGTCAGCGGTTGCAAAGTGGGAACAGCAGACCGGAAATAAGGCAGAACCGGACAGTTTAAAAGCAAAGTTGCAAAGGAAGACGCAGGAAGTAAAGGAACGAGAAAATAACAGACAGAGCCATCATTACAGGAGCGATAGAGGTGGCAGATAGGAGCAGTTTATGAAGAAACACATCATTGGAGAAAATGGAATTAGTTACACACTTGGAGAGGATGAATTGTATTATCCGGATTTGCAGATAGCGGAAGGGACACACTATGAGATTGGCAAGTATGGACGGATGCGGTGGGAGTATTTGAAGAACCACCACAGAGGGGAATATATCAAACTACTTATGAATGGGAGATTGAATGAGTATTTGCATGAGGTTGATACACAATGTTATGAGAGATTAGAACTTCTTGTAGAGCAGATGAAAGCCGGAACAGGGATTACGGAAGAATTAAAAGCTACCGACCAGATGAAGTGGGTAGAGCTGATGAATAATGTGAGAAGTTCGGCAGAGGAAATCGTATTAAAAGAGTTGATATATGTGTAGTGTGGGTGCGGAGCGTAATGCTCCGTATTCTTATATTTTGGATGCAAAATAACATCCGCTATGATATAATCATTTTGGAATAAGAGAAAATATAGAGGTTGAAAACAAATATAGAAAAAACGTTGATACGAGATATTGGGAAAGTTGATTGCTATTAGCAAAGAGGTGAGATATGTGGAGCAAATAATGATAGTTGAAGATGATATAGGTTTGAATCAGGGGTTGAGTAAAGCACTAAAAGCAGATGAACGACAGATTATTTCCTGCCTAGACATGAAAACGGCAAAGGAACAACTACTTTGCGGCAGCGTGTCTTTGATCCTGCTAGACATAAATCTTCCTGATGGCAGCGGGCTTGATCTGCTGCAAGAAATCAAAGAAGAAGCACCGGATATTCCTGTCATTCTGCTGACTGCCAACGATACAGATATGGATATTGTAGATGGATTGGAACGAGGAGCCGACGATTATATTACCAAGCCTTTTTCTCTTTCTGTTTTACGGGCAAGGGTGAATACCCAACTGCGAAAGAAAATAGCCATCCATAAAAATACACCGATTCATATTGAGCATTTTTGCTTTGATTTTGGCACTATGACCTTTTGTGTAGGGGATGCCAAAGTTGATTTGAGCAAAACGGAGCAAAAATTGCTGCAATTACTTATTGAAAACCGTGGTCGAACAATGACCCGTGGAGACCTTGTAGACCGAATTTGGACAGACGGTGCAGAATATGTGGATGAAAATGCCCTGTCTGTTACGATTAAGCGTCTTAGAGATAAACTTGGCGCACAGGAATATATCAAGACTGTTTATGGAATCGGTTATAGCTGGGTAAAGAAAGATGAATGAGATTGGAATTGCTGTCATACTGCTGTGTGTTCTGGCTACGGCAGTTATCGTATTGTGGAATCAAAGGAAAACCAGAAAAACAATGGATACAATCGAAAAGATGTTAGATGCTGCAATAGATGGCTCATTTTTTGAAAATACTTTTGATGAAAGTAAGCTGTCTGCCTTGGAAACAAAATTTGCACACTATCTTTCTGCCGCAGAAACTTCTTCTCGCAATGTAGCTCAGGAAAAAGATAGAATTAAATCCCTGATTGCAGATATTTCACATCAAACAAAAACACCGATTGCAAACCTGCTGTTATACAGCGAGCTTCTGATGGAAGAAAATCTTCCGGCATCGGCAAAAGCGAATGTGGATGCGCTATACAATCAATCGGAGAAGCTGCGATTTTTGATTGACTCGCTTGTAAAGCTGTCCCGGCTGGAGAATGGAATTATTTCTCTATCGCCGCAGCACACAGCGCTACAGCCACTACTTCAAGGTATTACAGAACAATATGCTGCCAAAGCCACAGAAAAAGGATTGTCTCTGTATCTGCATGATACAGATATTTCTGCTATCTTTGACTCCAAATGGACAGCAGAAGCACTGGCTAACATTGTAGATAATGCTGTAAAATACACAGAGCATGGCACAATTACAATTTCTGCCGTAAGTTACGAAATGTTTGCAAGAATTGATATATCAGATACCGGCGCAGGTATCTCTGAAAGTGAACAATCCAAAATCTTTACCCGGTTTTATCGTTCAAAGAATGTGCGGGAACAGGAAGGCGTTGGAATCGGCTTGTATTTGGCTCGGCAGATTATATCCGGTGAGGGTGGTTATATCAAGGTTACTTCCGCTCCCGGAAAAGGAAGCACGTTTTCCATATTCCTGCCGAAGTAACTTCAATTCTTTCAAAACTGTTAGAATTCATTTCCCGCCGGAAAGAATGTGGAAAGAATCCTATGCGATAATCTGTATGTATCAAAGGATGATTTCTTTGCATACATACAGATTTTTTCATGGAGGTACTCGTTTATGGAGATTTTACAGGCAAAAAACCTGAAAAAGATTTATGGCTCCGGTAACAATGCGGTTTATGCACTGGATGGAGTTGATTTAAGTGTGGAGAAAGGCGAATTTGTGGCGATTGTCGGCACATCTGGCTCCGGCAAGTCTACGCTGCTGCATATGCTTGGCGGTCTGGATCGCCCTACAGATGGAACAGTTATGGTTGATGGACAGGACATTTTTTCCTTAAAGGATGAAGCTCTGACCATCTTCCGCCGCAGAAAAATTGGCTTTGTATTCCAAGCATATAATCTTGTCCCAGTACTGAATGTGTATGAAAACATTGTTCTTCCCATTGAACTGGACGGTGGCAAGGTCAACAAGGATTTTGTACAGCAGATCGTGCAGACGCTTGGACTGGATGAGCGTCTGGATGCACTGCCGAGTCAGCTTTCCGGTGGTCAGCAGCAGCGTGTAGCAATCGCCCGTGCATTGGCGGCAGCTCCGGCTATTATCCTTGCTGACGAACCGACAGGCAATCTTGACTCCAAGACCAGTCAGGATGTATTGAGCCTTTTGAAAGTTACCAGTCAAAAGTTCGCCCAGACAATCGTAATGATTACGCACAACGAAGAAATTGCTCAGATGGCAGACCGCATTATCCGCATCGAAGATGGACGGATCGTCTCCCAGGATTAACGGGAGGTGGCAAAGATGAATGTCAAAAACAGAAAATGTATCAGAAAACTTAGTTGGCGTTCTTTATGGGCATCCCGTAAGCGCAACATCATTGCAATTATTGCCATTGCCTTGACGGCACTGTTATTTACCTCGCTGTTTACCATAGTAATGTCCATAAATTCCAGCTATGAAATGTACACGTTCCGTCAGGTCGGTGGTTACTGCCATGGAACCTTTAAGGAAGTGACAGAAGAACAGATTGAGAATATATCAGCTCACTCAAACGTAAAAGCCGCAGGCAAACGCATAACTGTTGGTTATATGGATGGTGGGGGTTTCGCAAAAGCTCCTGCCGAAGTTAGCTTTATGGATGATAACTGTACGGAATGGAGTTTCGCAGAACCCACCACAGGACATAAACCGCAAGGAAGAAATGAAATCACCATGGACACCCACGCCTTAAAGCTATTGGGTGTTGAACCGGAAGTAGGGGCAGAAATTGAAATGACCTATACGGTTGGTTCTTTATCCGAAATGCCTTATGAGAAAACAGACACATTTACTCTGGCGGGATGGTGGGAATATGACGATATAAGTCCCGTTCACTATATCAATATCAGCGAAGAATATGCAAAAGAAATAGAAGCGGAAGCCATGTCCAAGGGACTGGAACCGTTCCGTATTGATCTGAATGTGATGATGGCATCCAACATGAATATCCGTGGTCAGATGGAGCAGGTGGATCTGGACTTAGGGTATGCTTGGGATGAAACGGGTGAAGGGGAGCTTGTACGCATCGGAGTAAACTGGGGATATACCACTGCCCAACTTGGAGAAAGCATGGATGTAACAACTCTTATAGCGATTATCGCTTTCCTTGCGTTGGTAATTTTAACGGGCTATCTGATTATCTACAACATATTTCAGATTTCCGTTACCGGGGATATTCGATTCTATGGCTTGTTGAAAACCATTGGTGTCACACCCCGGCAGCTTCGCCGTATTATACGCCAGCAAGCTTTGATCCGTTGTGTTGTCGGCATTCCGGTTGGCTTGCTTCTTGGATATGTTGTTGGTGCAGCCTTAACCCCTGTGGTAATGGCACGAACCACCCTTGGAGTTGGAGTTTCCACCGTCAGCACTTCACCGTTGATTTTCTTTGCGTCAGCTCTGTTTGCGCTAATTACAGTTTTGCTGTCCTGCTCCCGTCCGGGTAAGATCGCTTCAAAGGTCTCTCCGGTAGAAGCAACAAAGTATACGGAGATTGTAAGGAGCAAAAAGAAACACCGTACTACCCGTGGTGCAAAAGTACATCAAATGGCTTTTGCTAACTTGGGGCGAAATAAAAGAAAGACTGTCCTTGTGGTTATCTCTCTTTCGCTTTCCGTGGTACTTCTCAATATCTTGGTCACTTTTACAGGTGGGTTTGACATGGAAAAATATCTAATGAAGCAGACTTGCGCAGATTTTGTTGTTAGTAACACTGACTACTTTCGTTTTTCTCTTGAAGCGGATAATTATTTTGATGAGGATATTATCAAAGAAATCTCATCTAATACCACTCAGTCATTGTCTGGTTGCGGTTATAAACTAATCGGTGAAGATCCTATTGGTTGGATGACGGAAGATGCGTGGCGAAAGGGTATGGCAAACTATGTCTCTCAAGAAAATATAGAAGCTGCTCTCTCATGGAACCCTCGTCAAGGTGAACTGGTAGGTGAGAATGCTCTGATAGAAGGATTAGATGAAACGTTGTTTGAAAAGTTGACAGTGATAGATGGTGATATTCGCCCAATGCTTCAAGGAAGTGAAAATTACATTGCTTTGGCGGTCGATACGGATGATTATGGTAATGTGCTAGATTTGGATTCGTATCCGGAAATTGGAACGACTCAGACTATAACCTATGTGGACGAAGCATATTTTATTGATAGTCGCACGGGAGAATTAAGCAATGAAAATACTCCTGGGGAATACTTACAATACTATGTTGCTAAAAGTCATGAGGTGACCTACACCATTTGTGCATATGTAGTGATTCCAAATGCTATGAGCCATCGTTATGGTTCTCTTGGATACAGTTTTGTTCTGCCAGTAGATAAATTGAAAAATGACAGTGGGCAGGATGTAATACCTATGGTTTATCTATTTGATACGCCAGATGCGATTGCCGAAGAAGCAGCAGAAAAATATCTTGCAGATATAACTTCTGCAGATGTATCTGGATTGATGTATGAAAGCAAAGCAACGCTCCGAGCCGAATTTGAGGGCTTTCAGAATATGTTCTTGCTGTTGGGGGGACTGCTTTGTGCCATCATTGGGCTTGTGGGTATTCTGAACTTCTTCAATACCATTATGACAGGTATTCTTTCACGAAAGAGAGAATTTGCAGTGTTACAGGCAGTGGGGATGACCAGCAAACAGTTGAAAGCTATGTTGATTTATGAAGGACTATTCTACGCACTCAGTTCTGCTTTATGCGCATTAGTCCTCTCGTTTGTGATAAATCCTTTGGTTGGTGACCTTCTGGAGAATATGTTCTGGTTCTTCAGTGGGAAGTTTACCATCGTTCCAGTTATAATCGCTATTCCGATCTTTGCTTTGCTTGGATGGTTGATTCCTTACGCTATGTATAACCAAGCTGCCAAATACAGCATTGTAGAGCAATTAAGGAATGATTTGTGATTAAGTATGTCATGGGTGTTATAGAGAAATCTCCCGGTGCCAAAACGGTGCCAAGAAATCATACAAATAAAAATATCGCATCTAAAACCAACGAAAATATGCAGAATTTAGCCATAAAAAGCATAGAAAATATATCAAAAAACGCTATTCATATAGCGTGAAGGTGGCCGTACAGTAGGTTCTGGTAGAGTTGCTACTATCATCGAATAATCTTTGATTTAGAACCAAATATTATTAAAAGAACCCCGCAATCCTTTGTTTTTCAAGGGGTTGCGGTTTTTTTCTTTTGGGAAAAGAACTACGAACAAAATTTACAAAAGATAAAATAAAAAATGAATGGTTCTAATTTGGTTCTAAAAATGGAAATAGTGATAGAGTTTGGCAAAAATTTACATATAATGAGAGTGAAGAATAAAAGGCAATTGAATATTGAATAATAGATTGTGAAGTGTTATAATCGATGCATTATCAAATCTATTTTATAGAAAGGGTGAAAAATATGTGTTTCTACATTGGGATTGAGGATTTAGCTGCAAATGCTTTAATAGAGTCAATGCGTAGAGCGGAAAAAACATTTTTGACCTATAAAGAGATAGAAAATTATGGTTCAAGAGTTGTTGAACTTTTAAATGAAAAGGGCGAAAAAGCGGTTTTGATTTTGTCCAGGGAAAGTACAAATGCTTTATTTAGAAATTATTCGGATTTTTTTCAAGAAAAAAGCGTTAATGGAGAAATGGGTATTGAATTAAAGAAAGAGGTTACTTTAGAAAACTTAATAAACCAGTTTAGAGGCTATTTGGCTTTAGATGTTTTGATGGCATTTGTAAATGAAAATTCTGTTCAGGCATTGGGGGTATAGTAGGCGTTGAAAGAGTACAAACGATTAAAAGATCCAATTTATGGATATATTAGCATACCGACGCAATACATGAATGGAATTATTGATACTGCTTGTTTTCAAAGATTGCGGAGGATAATACAGACGAGTTATTCTCCGCTTTATTCGTCTGCTGTACATAACAGATTTGTGCATTCTATGGGAGTATTTCATTTAGGAGAAATTGCATCTACTCATGTTATTACTGAAATTGAAAAGAAGTACCAATTTGAGTTTAATGTAAAAAGAATTGGTGAGATATTTATGATAGCATGTTTATTACATGATGTAGGACATGCTCCATTTTCTCATACTGGTGAAGAATTCTATCTAGATGATGACAAGAAATTTACGGGAGTTCATAATAAATTAATTGAAGTCGTTTCGGCAGAAAAATTTGCTGGAGATGTGCCAAAGGAGAAGACAGCAGCTGCAGCTCCGCATGAGATAATGAGCTCAATAGTTGGACTTATTTCATTCCCTGACTTCTTTTTAAATGAAAATGAACGTGAGTTTTTTGCAAGATGTATTACTGGATATAAGTATTCTGAAAAAAGTGATGAGAATGATATTCGTAATTGTTTTATTCAATTACTAAATTCAAAAGTAATAGATGTTGATAAATTGGATTATCTAATAAGAGATGCATATATAACAGGATTTGATACTGTTAGTATAGATTATGAAAGATTGCTAGGTGCATTAACTATTGTAAAAACGGACAGTGGGTATGAGTTAGCATATTATAAAAATGCAATTAGTGTAATTGAAAATGTTGTGTACGCTCATGATGCAGAACGCAAATGGATACAAAGTCATCCTATTGTTATATACGAAACATACATATTACAACATATAATCGGTCATTTGTGTACACAGGTAAATGCATTAGGTAAGAACCTCTTCTGTTTGGAATCTTTGTTGGATGAAGGACAAGAATTCAAAGAAAATGTTAAAGTAAGCCTTATGAGTGATGACGATATTGTCTATCTGATGAAAAATGTTTTTCCGAATGAGTTGAGTGCTGAATATTTTAGACGCATTGACAGACGTCATCCGGTATGGAAATCAGAAGCAGAATACAAGACATTTTTCTTAGGGAAAACGTCAGGTGGTGAAATTCTTAAGGAATTTGAAATTGCAATGGCAGCAACAGCAAAATATTTAGGTGGACGTTCAGATATTTGGACAATCAATAAAAAACTGGTTGATGTAATTCAAGCAGAACTTGCAGAAATTGATAATCAGGATTTAGATGATATGTCTAAAGCAGTTCAGAAGAAGGATAAAGAAAGAATCTTGAAAGTGATTAACTGCTTGCAAAAATATGCTTCTGAAAAAAACATGAAATGTGATTTTATTATCATTAAGGCTACTCAGTTTAATAGTGGTTTTGGTAAACCTGATTTTTCAGACACAAACATATCCTTTCCTATGGGAGATGGGGAAGAAAAAGTTGCTAAAGTTGGAGAAATTGTATCTTCACTAAGTGCAAAAGGTAAAGACAGAGATGATTTTTTCTATCTGTTTTACAAGAGAGATGATAGTAGCGACATTGAGCTGGAAAGTCAAGAATTATGCAGAATTTTAATAAGAGAATTTGTATAAAAAAAGTTTCTTATAAAATTTTTGCAGAAAACGAGGATTTATTATTGTTCTTAAAGAAGAATAAAGACAAATTGAACAAAATCGCTGCGCGATGGCCTGCCAAGGCTGTGGCACAGTTTTTGCTTTTCAAAAGCAGTAGACATCTGCCTACATAAGAAGTATTGTTAAATCACCACAAAATAACAATCAACAAAGGTCAAATATCCAC
>JBGVKZ010000032.1:0-51363 GCA_045124055.1 Lachnospiraceae bacterium
GCACAGGCAGGCAATCAGCTGCAAGTACAGTATAAGGAATTATAAAGTTTAAAAGCAATACGGCAAATATACGTGCAGGAGTAATTTCTGGCTATATGGAATTTACTCTTGCCAACTGGAATTTAAAAATGCATTTAAGTACCCTGTCATGGGTACTTTCCATAAATATATTATATCGTACATGCGTTCGATTATCAAGATATTTTTTACCCTCTGACCGCCAAAATCATTCTGCCGTTTGGCGTCGGACACTCTGTCGGTCAACCAAGAAACATCAACTTTCATATTTAATCCACTTGATTAGCACGTAGTCGATAGGTGACCTAAGGAAAATCAAGCTGGTTTTGCGAACTTGATTCGTGGGGTCGGTGTTTTTCTTTTTATTAGATAATAATTATTATATAATATTACTAAAATAAAAAGGAAGTAATCTGTTATGGAAAATTTCAAAGGTAAAATAAATATTCTACATCTCATTGATGGGGCAAAACAGGCAAAAGGACTTACTGTGATTATTGATGTATTTCGTGCTTTTTCCCTAGAATGTTATTTATATGATATGCAGGTAAAAGAAATTCGTCCGGTAGGCACTATCGACGATGCCTTTCGTTTAAAAAATGAGATAGCTAACAGTATTCTCATAGGAGAACGCCACGGGAAAAAATGTGAAGGATTTGACTATGGTAACTCTCCGTCTACCGTAGATAAATCAGATGTCAAAGGAAAAACTATTATTCATACTACAAGTGCTGGAACACAGGGAATTGTGAATGCTAAGTATGCCTCAGAAATTCTTACAGGTAGTCTTGTAAACGCAAAAGCCGTGGCAAAATACATTCGAAAAAAACAACCTGATGAAGTCTCCCTAGTATGTATGGGAAATGGGGGCATTTATCCTGCAAAAGAAGATGAACTTTGTGCCGAATATATAAAAAGTCTATTAGAAGGTGAACCTTTAAAAGATGTTCAGACACGCATTGCCAACCTTCAATATGACGGCGGAGAACATTTTTTTGATGACACTAGACAAGAAATTTTTCCAAAAGAAGATTTTTGGCTATGTATAAAAAATGATAAATTTCCGTTTGTTATACAAATTAAAAAAGACAAGATTGGTTTTATCACTCGTAAAATAGACGTTTAACAGATAGATAAGCATAAGCCGTGCATTTTGCACGGCTTATGCTTATCTATCAATATGAATTTCAAAATACTTCACATTTTCTGAATTATTTCCTTCGTATACTTCAAGCAACTCAATAGTATAAGGAACATTTACATCATCAAAATCTACCTCAACCTCGATTTCCCTATATCCCTCATCATTTAATTCATTATCTACTAAAACTCTTGCCCTACCATAGTCCGTTGTGCAGGCAAACTGGTATTTTGCATCTTCTTTATTATTAACATTTGTCGCCATTTCATAGGCTTTTGCGTCTAATTTATCGATACCCCAGGCAAGCAAAATATCTTTCATAGACGATGTGCCATTTTGGGAAATACGAACGCCATCTAAAACATTTTCACCCGCGTTATTTTTCTCTAATTCAAAACGAACTGCAAAGTCCTCAGTTTCATTATCTGCCTCATATCGTAAAATGATTTCATCTTCTCTTGTTTCCTCATGAAGAACTTTACCTGTATATTCTTTTCCATTTATATCGGTAAAAGTAATCGAATTTTCATTTTTCACATTTTCAAAATCACCAAAAGTATCTGTCACATGAGTTTCTGTAAATTCTGTTACCTTTACACCATTAATTGTTACTGCTTCTAGCCAATCTTTTATCTTAATATCCACTGAAGCTTCCTGATTATTATCATTAGTTGTTCCTGACTGCACATTAGTATCATTGGTTGTCTGATTTTGTTGATTATTTTGGTTTGTATTCGTATCGGATTGCTTTTTCTCAGCACAACCGGTAAGACTCAAAGTAAGCACCAGAAGTGCACCTAATAGTAATTTTTTCATAATTACATCTTCCTTCCTTTTTTGTATTGAATTATTATTTGCAAAAACAATAAAATCATACACAAACTTAAAATTTAAGTCCTGAAAGGAATTTACCAATACAACCAAAGTCTTCTATACAGATAACAAAATTTTCTCTATACTCTTTTTACTCGAATCTTATTAATCTTTTCCACAATCAATTTTGCCAAAAATCCGGTAAACATACCTATCAAAAATCCGCCAATTATATCTGTTGGGTAATGTACACCCACATAAAGTCTTGAAATGCCAATTAACGATGCCAATATCATTGCCGGAATTCCGACCTTTTTAGGCATCATATAAAATAAAACTGAAGCTACTGCAAAACTACAACCTGTGTGACCCGAAGGAAAAGAATTATCCGAAGGTCTATTTGTTATGTACTGAATGGCTTCATTTACAACATAAGGTCTGGTACGACCTACAATTTTTTTAATAGTTAAGTTAATTAAAATTGCTTCAAAAATTAAAGAAAGTGAGGCAGTAACACCAACTTTTCTTGTTTTCTTAAAAAGTAACAAAAAAATGCATACAATAATCGGTAAAATACCGCTATTTCCTAAAAGTGTAATACCTTGCATTATTGGGTCAAGAAAATCAAAACGCAAATTTTCCTGAACAAATAAAACTATATTTGACTCCCACTCATTAAATGCTTCCATAAAAATCCTTCTCCTAACAATTTTCGGTATGATTCATTTTACACTCTTTACAGTAACCATATAACTCTAATTTATGGCCTGTAACAACAAAATCCCCTTCTTCGCTTTCCATATGGTCATGATTTATATGTTCAAAAGGACAATGTTTTAAAGGTACTAATTTATGACAGGAAAGACATACTGCATAATGCTTATGATTTCCTTCACATAATTCATACACCGCTGTATCACTTCCAAGAAGTATGCTTTTTTCAAGTAATCCTTTTTCCTCAAAAATAGCAAGACTTCTATATACTGTGGAAATCGCAAAATTTGTTGTATCGATGGAAGAATCTTTCAAGATTTCCTGATATATATCGTGTGCTGATAAAGGCTTTTTTGCCCCCTTTAACACCTCAAAAATGTCTTTTCTCTGTTTCGTCCATTTAATGCCTTCCGGCAATTTTTCATCTTTCATTTTCTACCCCATAAATTACAAAATTTAGGAAACAAAAAATCCCAATATAATTCCACTCACTACACCAATAGCATATAATAATGCTAAAATTTTCATATTTTCTTTTAAACCTTTATTCACTCTGAATAAAACCAGAATACCGATTCCAGAACCTACCAAAAGTCCACTCATCATTGAACCAAAGCTAATGACTCCCTCTAAAAATAGCTGGGTAATTACAACACTCGAAGCACAGTTTGGAATCAGACCCACAAGCCCTGCAATCAGTTCGCCAATAATTGGCTTTGTAAAAAACAAATTAGCAAGAGCTTCTTCTCCCACAAATTCTATTACAAAGTTGAGAGCAAAATTAACAATCAAAATGAATAATGTTACCTGTAAAGTGTGTGAAATAGAAGATTTCAAAATACTTTTTTCACAATGGCAATGGTCGTGTTCACACATATCATGAATTTTCCATTCTTCTGCCTGACTTTTCTCTTTAAACTGCATTATAAAATCAATCAAAAAGCCAGCAATCATACCAATAATGACTTTGATACCCACAATCTGCACAATGAGTTTAATGTCAACTGCTTCTGATATTAAAATGGGCAACATTTCATCAGAAGTAGATAAGAAAATGGCAATTAAAGTACCTAAAGAAATAATTCTACCCGCATATAATCCTGCTGCCGAAGCAGAAAAACCACATTGTGGTATGGCACCTAACAAACCGCCGATAAATGGTCCTGCTTTTCCAGATTTGTGAATTGTCCTTTTTACTTTATCGCTCGTTTTATGCTCAATATATTCCATCAATAAATATGTCAAAAACAAAAAAGGAATAATTTTAAGAGTATCTAATAAACTGTGTTCAATAATGTGTAACATAATCTCCTCCGTGCAACTGCAACTCATTTGCAACTAGGAGAAAGTGTAACATAGCTACTCTGCCTTTGCAAGCAATACTTTTCTAAGTTCATAAATAATCACAACACTTAATGGTCCTTTGATAATTCCGCCAACACCAAATAGTTGCATTCCAATGAATACTGAAGCAAATAAGACGATTGGATAAATACCCACTTTTTTTCCGATTAGTTTTGGCTCTAAAAGCTCTCTGATAAGAGCACAAACTCCATACAACAAAAGACATACAAAGGCCTGCCAAATTTGTCCTTTTATAAAAAGCCAAATTGTAAGCGGCACCAAAACTATTCCTGTTCCAATAAACGGTAGTGCATCTAAAAATCCTGCCAAAAGTCCGAAAAGCCAGCCATTGGGAACTTTTAAAATGCTCAACGAAACACCGATTAATACAGATAGTATGAAAAAAATAAGTACTTGCGTTTTTAAAAATGCTTTTATATATAAAATGACGCCCGTAACCACTTTAATAATCGCATTGTCACTTTTTTCTTCCACCATTTTTTTCATATCTGGAAAGTCCTTACAAATCAATAAAAGGGAAACAAAAAAAATCACTACATAAGTCACAAATGATACGCAGGATTTCACGGAACTAATTGCTCCAGATTGTATTTTACTAACCACATCTTCACCCACATATTCGCAGCAAGTATCCTTTAAGTCGTTATATTTCTTTGCACACTCAGTCAAAAACTGGGACTCAAACAAATTTTCATTTTCACATAAAAAAGTAAAATTATGAAAACAGTTAGTAAGTGGCACATACAAACTACAAATTAGTATAAAAACGATAAGGAAGATAAATAATGCTATAAACCAGGTTTCTTTTATCTTCGTTTTTTTTGTCAATTTATTTAAAAAAGGATAGACCTTCCATATAATCAAAAATGCCAGTAAAAAAGGCAACGTTATCGTAAAGAAAAAACGCATAAAAAAATATACTGCTAACACACTTATTAGCAGTATCAATGTATTTTTTTGTTTGCTACTAAGTTTCTCCATACATAAAAGCCTCCTTTTTTTCGTCTGCTTTAGTAGTATGAGAAAATTTCACAATTCTATGTTGTTGTAATTATGACAATTCTGGTAAAAACTGTTCAAAAATTTTGCCTTCCGGTCTTATTTGAAATTCCATTTTCTTTTTGGTCGTTGGATGTATAATTTCCAATTTATAAGCACATAATGCAACATTTTTTACATTCAAAATATTGCTTAATGCGTTGGAAATTTCATTGCCGTACTTTTTATCCCCAAGAAGTGCCAGGTTGGCATTTGCCATTTGTACTCTGATTTGATGATGCCTGCCTGTTAATAAATGGATATCCAAAAGAGCGTAGGCTTTATCCTCCTTCTGTTCCTGTTTTAGAAGGGTATATTCTAGCTTGGACTCTTTTCCCTTATCCTTTGTCGTTATAGATGAGGTGTTAGTTTTATTATCTTTCACTAAATAGTCTGTTAATGTGTCCTTTTCATTTTTCGGTATACCAGAGACCACTGCATAGTAGCATTTATTCATAATACCAGTAGTCAGCTGTTTACTAAGTGTGCCTGCTGCAGCCTGATTTTTGGCAAAAACAATTATGCCCTCTACCGGTTGGTCTAATCTATGTACCACGCCTAAATAAACTTCTTTTCCCTGCTTTTCTTTATTTGATTTTATCAAGTAATTTTTTAGTTCATTAACTAAATCTGTGGCTCCGATTTTTCCGGTCTGAACAGGAATCCCCGCTATTTTATGACATACAATAATATCTTTATCCTCGTAAATAATTTTATAATTCATAATTTATCGCTTTCTTGTGTGGGACTTGTATATATGAAGATTTTTATACAGTTTCCTTTATTTCAATATAACTTTCCATTTTTTACACCAATTATATCAAATATCTTCATTTTTACAATCAACTTTATCCACTATTACCATTTGGCTGATATAAAAATTACGCCTTCTTCCTAATAAAAACCCAAAGTTCTATACCCAACATAAACAATGTTGCAATAAGAAAGCCAATCATAAAAATTCTATGTACAATTACAAAATAAGCAATATATACAATAATGGCAACCAAATAGAAAATCACTAATAAATGCCATTTTTTAGCCTTCGAGTCCGCCTTTATTTTTTGCTCAACGTTCTCACTTCCTTTGATAAGTTCATCTACGGTAATATCATATAATTCACTGATAGCAATAAGATTTGTTATATCTGGAATTCCTTTATCCGTTTCCCACCTTGCGATTGCAGAGCGTGTAACATTTAACTTTTCTGCAACCTGCTCCTGCGTTAATCCCGATTTGCTTCTTAATTGTTTTAATTTTTCTGATAACATAATATTCCTCCATATTTCGTTGAATTGATTTTTACGGTCAAATTTTACATCTTCAATTACACTTAAATCAAGTTATGGAGCAAAACATCAATGTTATGCTCCGTAACATCTTTATTTTTAAAGGATTATAATACTTTTCCTAAACTTCTATATTTTTTTGTGAATATATTGGGGGATTTTTGGCAAAGAAAAAGATACTACACATTAAGCATAGTATCTTTTATTTTCAATCATAATATATTTCTCAACACGATACCTGTAAACATACACAGGTTCCAAATAAAATGTATAAGCATTGATAACACAATATTGTTGGTTTTTCTATAATAGTATCCACAACTATATCCAAGCATACCATAAACTAATCCATAGAAGATTAGACCATAAATATTTAATTGCATTTTAAACAAATGTAAAAAAACAAATATTATAGCCGTAACTATATTAATCACAGTATCATTTTTTATAACCTTTTCTAAAAACAATCCAATGGCACATCTATTTACAAGTTCTTCGACTATGGGTGCAAATATTAATGCTGAAAACAACATTGCTGGCATACTATCTGTTGATTGAGAATTTAAAACAGATATGGTGCTGTCTATTTTCACAAATAGCAAGTTCAATAAACTTGATACCAAAATAATCACTATCACTATACTTATGGCATCATTAAAATACTCTTTCTTAAATTTTTTAATTCCATATACTATATGTTTTTTCATTACCATAATCCAAACAAATAGTATGGCTAAATATATTATTTTCTTCGATATGTAGTTAGACATCAATGAAAATAAACCCAGATAACCAATAAAGAAAAATAGAAGTAGAATAAATATTACCCATTCATATGATTTAACTTTTATCTTCTTTCTCAACCATCTCACCACTAATTTCAAAATTTCTCGTGTTCCCTTACCAGGCTTTCATAAGTGCTATGTAATCACTTATACTTTGCTCCTTCTAGTACAGATAGATTAATCAATTTTTGTTTTGTTTTCTTGCCTTTTATAAACGTAACCAAAACCCACTTATCATCTACATCAATAATTTCACAAGCAGTATTAAGTAAGTCTATATCCATATTGTCATCGTCAAATTTAAGAATCATCTGCTTTCCAATGTTCTTAGCTAATATATTCTTCACTTTATCACTATTTCCCTTTAAAATATTTTCATTTTTTAATTGCTTCTTCAAACTATGGATTTCACCAGAAAGAGAGGTACACCATAAAAATAAAGCGAAAAGAGCAATTCTTAAAATTGTTTCATTCATTTTCCTAATCCTCCACTAATTCCAAGGACGCTATTTTCGATATATCAATCAAATTAACCTCTGTCTCTTTATTCTTTACATAACTTACCTTCATATAATCTTCTTCAAACTCAAGAATTTCACAAACCTCATTAAAATAATCTATATCTATGTCTCCATCTAATAAATCTATTTTTACTTTTTTACCCACTAAACCTTTAAGTAGTCGTGTTTGCATAAAAGACTTTTCTTTACTAACAGTATCACAATCCTTTTTTGCCACATTTTCTTTCAACAGATAGTCACAACTTACACCTAAAATATCCGATAAACGCAAAATCTTTTCCACCTCGGGATATGCCTGATTCTGCTCCCAACGGGAAATTGACTGTCTTGTTACACCCAAAAGTTCAGCAAGCTGCTCTTGCGTCAAATTTTTCGCTCTCCTTGCTTCCACAATCTTTTCTCCGATGCTCATGTCCCAAATCCTCCTTCAAAATCATTTATCATTGCTACTGTCATTCTATTTCCTTTTTTCATAAGTTCAACAAATTTCTAATTGCATTATGTAACATTTGGCGTGCATCCCTTTTCAATTCAAGATTTCTCGTAAATATATTAAAAGCATTTCATCCAGTCTCAACTGCTATTTTCCCAGAAAAGAAATTAGGTGTGGAAAACTTCCACACCTTTCTCTTTTGTACATTATAATCTTTTGTACTTCATCATATATATGTTTTATCTTTTGTATACTCTATCTTTTGTACGTGTTATCCTTTGTACGCTACATTCTTTTGTTTACTATAATCTTTCGTACACCATTTCCCTCTTACACGCAACTACTGTGAGTAGCTACTATTAGGATAGCATATTCTGTCGAATTTTCAAGAATTTTTTGAAATTTTAAAAAAAGCCTAGGGTGCCTGCTATCAAGGATATGACTATACAAAGTATCGTTTTAAGTTTTTAAACCCTTTCACTGATAATAACACTCTATATATATGAACGAATTGTATCATCACTCCAAATATGTGCTTCTATATATCTTTCTGGACCATACTTACCATCATCATTCCATTCTTGTGGCAAACCATACTTATTTATCACTTCCAAAATCTCATCATAAGTATAAAGTTTTTTACGATATTCTTTTCCGTCATTAACTCTGTCGCTAAATGTCGGATGGGAATCTCCATAGGTAAATGATATAGTCCTTAAATCAAATTCTTCAATTGGAATTTTAATTAATGCAGAGTTTTCAAACCATGTACTTAGCCAAGGGCTATGTTCAATTACCATATAATGAGGAGCTTTTCTACTAATTAATCCACCTTTTTTTGTAAATTCATTTCTTAATATATTTTCATAAAAAAGGCGTGCTTGCATATAATCAGCTTGTCGTTTAGCACATTGAACATTAGGTTTATTATTAGAAATTTCACGAAGAATTTCCTGTGCTTCTTCTATGGAAACATCAGACAAATTCTTAAATGGTCCTATTGTCTTGTCATAATAATGATACAAGTACATTTTTCTACCTCCATAATTCTGCAATAAACTGAAAGCCGTCTTACAAATCAATTATCTTTTATTTTCCCATTTATAATCCAACACATTGAGTTTTGAACACCCATTCCTTACACTATGCAACTCATCAACTAATATATCAATATAACTAATTACAAACTCTTCAAGCATAGTCTCTGTCAGCAATACTGTTTTTTCATCACATAATTCGATAACATCATTTTCGTAATCACTGACTAATTTTTTAATATCAAATTCGGTTATTTCATTTAACAATTCTTTTTCAAAAGTTTTTGGCAATTCCAAAGGACTTGGCAATGCATATTTTCTTACTATGTATGAATTAAGGATGTGATAATCATTATGTAATATATCCAATTCATAACTTTTTATTTTTTTCATAAAACACTTTTCATAATATAAAAAATATCTATAAAATGCATCTTCTACCAAGTGTGCATAATATCCAAGATATAAATCATCATTCATAATCTTATTTTTAAATCTTTCAAAAAAATCTTTGAAATCAAAGTATAAGCAATTTTCATCTGATATATATTTGATGAAATGTGCAACCTTCCTATTTGTCGGATTTATATATGCATCTGGTAAGATACTTCCAATTAGAAATCTGTTTTTGTCAAATAATTCAATTTTATCTGATAACAGCGTACCAAAAAGCATATGTATTGTTCTCTGTGCCATTATACCAATCGTTCCCATTATTTTAATTTTTTCTCTTCTATTATATCAAGCATCTTCTTTTTTACAATCAGAATTATCGGCTATGTTCCTGCTGATACATCACTTCATAAGCCCTTTCTCTGTTCTTTCGTTTCAATTCGGTTTCTTCATATTCATCAATGTTAAAACCGTGCTTTTTAAGTATAATAGGCATAATTCGATGCATTGAAGTTATAAAATCTCTTGTTATAAGGGAATGACAATTTGTTGACGTAGATGTGTGATAAAGATATACTATGAGGATGAGAAAACTTGAAGTTAATGAAGTAATATTTTGAGTGTTATGGAGGAGAAATGTCAAGAGAATATAAAGCAAAAATAAGTTTTGCAATAATATGGCTTGTAGTGTATTTAATAGGGCTACTAATATCAAATATATTATCAGATTTGGTTGAAATACCTAATTTATGTACTACTATATATAGGATATTATTTGTACTGATTTTATTTATCTATATGCAGAAAAAGAAAGTCTTGTCATATTACGGAATTTGCTCATTAAAAATGTTGAATAGTAAAGCACTGCTATATTATATTCCGTTAGGACTGTTGGTAATTGTTCCCCTTGTTTTCGGAGTTGAAATTTCTCTTTCATGGGGACAGATATTATTATTATCAATAAGTGCACTTTGCATAGGATTTATTGAAGAAATACTAATGAGAGGTTTTTTGTTTAAGGCTTTATTAGAAAGAGATAAGGTTTTGGCTATCGTAATTTCATCGTTTTCTTTTGGATTAATACATATAGTTAATCTTTTCGGTGGGGCAGACATTTTATATACATTGGCACAGATTATTTTTACTTGTGCATTTGGTTTTGCGTGTGCAATGTTCCTTTACAAAACAAATAACATAATTCCTTGTATTTTATGTCATGGGTTATTGGATTTGTGTGCTCTTTTTTCGACAGAAGATACAAATGAGATGTTTATGATTTTTGGGTTGTTAGCAATAATTTCGTTAGCATATGGAATATACTTGCTAAGAATGAATAAAAAAAAAGTGAAACAAATAGCATAGCAGTACACGCCCAAATTTCAGTTTGATGAATTAAATACTATAACATTATAAAAAAGAGAGCCGTCCATTCTTTTGCGTTGAATGGACGGCTTAACTTAACAAATCTAAAACTTATCTAAATGACATTGGCCAGAGTGTCCCCCCTATTTCTTCTTTTGGCTCTTTTTTTCTTTTCTGGTGTATGATTTTGAATTTTGGGATTTAATAAGATAGTCCTTATTTTCTTTTGTTAGAAGTTGACCGTCTTTTGTATATAAAATTCCTTTATCTATCAAATCATCAACTATTTTACAAAAGGCATTCGGCTCTCGAATATTATTAGGATTACTTCCTATCGGTCTGTCTTCATAATTTATATTTTCATTATTCTGTGAAAATATTTCTTTACACTTTTGAGGTCTGTATGTTCTTCCTTGATACATAACTGTTGCATTACTTACTTTTTTATCTTCCATATTAATATTCTCCCTAATTTATTATTAAAGCAGGAGTTTTTATGCTCCTGCTTGTTTGCTATTTGTATTCAATAAGTATATCTTCGGGTGCTACTGGTCTGCCAAGTATAGCGTTCTCCTTTACTTCATGAATTTCATCCTTTTCTTACACCTTAAAGCGGTATAGCACACCCCACCGCTATTTTCTTCTCTGTATAGCCTTTTTCCCTTGTTTTCGGGGTGTTTTAAGGCTTTTTGCAAGATTTAGGCTATACAGAAATTTGTTTTTATCACTTTTCCTAAACTACTTTATTTTTTCTGTGGTAATATTTTTGGTAATATTCGCTCCGCCTTTTGAAAAGTGGTAATATTACCATTTCGCTGATATAAAAATTATAACTCATAACACCCCAAAAGCAACTCATATTTTATATGAATTTTGTGGAAATATTTCGAGGTTTTTGACAAAGAAAAAGATACTACACATTAAGCATAGTATCTTTATAGATTGGGATTTAATAATATCTATTGTCTCTCTTCGTTACTTATTTCTTCTAATGAGTTTATTAAGCATATGAAGTATATATCCTAACACCCATAATATAATTGCAAGAACAACCAAAATCGCAACTGGAATAAATCCCGTATAATCCATGAAAATTAAACTGGCAGGAAATGGGCAACTACCGCTTATTTTGAAAAGAACATATGCAAACAACATATATAGCAGGGGAAAGACCACAACTGATAATGAACCTTTCCAATTCATAATTCTTTGGTCGCAAAATACAAACCAATAAATCATTAGAATAATCGGATTTATTATATGTATAAACCAAAATGCACCATCCAAATTCAAGCCAATAGAAACTGTTGCAATAAAAATAACAAATATGTCAACCATACATGCTAAATATATACAAACATTTAAAGGCTTTTCACGCTTTTGCTGATGTAAATAAGATATAAAAAATGTAATACCCACAAGCAAACCTGAGATAAAACAATATTCACTCATATGGGAAAAATCTTTGTAATATCCCAATATAACACTTAAGATGAATAAAATACTTAATGCCAAATCTATATATTTTCTTATCTTACTCATTTAGTACCTCCATAAATTTAAGCTTTGCTTTTCTATTATATCAAATATCTTCATTTTTACAATCAGATTTATCGGCTGTGTTCCTGCTGACACATCACTTCATAAGCCTTTTCTCTGTTCTTTCGTTCCAATTCAGCTTTATCATCAATGAGTTTATTATATCGGTCTGCCAATTCGTTGTATTCCTTGACCATATCCTCCAACTTTTTGTTTAGTTCTTCTTTTCTTCGGTTTCTTCAATTTATTTGTAATTATCATTTTTTCGTCTATATTTACCATTGCTACGTATTTCTTTCTTTGATAAACTATGTCCATAGGTGTTGCCATAACGGTAGCGGTTAGTCCTTCTTCCAGAGGGACTGTGACCCTCTGTTTACATAGAAATCCCTGCTTGATAGGGAAATCTTACGAAAGAGAGGGCTGACTTATGAGTGATTTTGAAATCCTGTCAATTGTGCTTATGGTTCTTTCCATAATTGTGACAATTCTGATAGCCTATATCGAAAATACAAAAAAGTAACCGCCCAAGCCAAAGGTAACGGTTACTTTTTGTACACTAATTACTAAGGACTAGCCGTCTATCGGCAACACCTTTTTATAATTCTATGATAATTTCTATTTTTCCTTTTGTCAATCCTTTTACACCTTAAACCGATATAGCACACCCCACCGCTATTTTCTTCTCTGTATAGCCTTTTTCCCTTGTTTTCGGGGTGTTTTAAGGCTTTTTGCAAGATTTAGGCTATACAGAAATTTGTTTTTAACACTTTTTCTAAACTACTTTATTTTTTCTGTGGTAATATTTTTGGTAATATTCGCTCCGCCTTTTCAAAAGTGGTAATATTACCATTTCGCTGATATAAAAATTATAACTCAAAAAACCCCAAAAGCAACTCATATTTCATATGAATTTTGTGGAAATATTTCGAGGTTTTTGACAAAGAAAAAGATACTACACGTTAAGCATAGCATCTTTATAAATTGAAACTTAATTCTTCAACAAATAGCATGTTATCTTGCTATTATACATTCAACAATTTGTATATATCCACACCCGTCTTTTCATCAAAGTATTTCTTTAACTCCAAAAAAGCCTGCCATTTCGGAATAGTCAAATCATTAAATCCTCGTCTTATGACAACATCCACTAATCGCTTTTCTACATATGTTGGCCCGTCTGGGAACGAAATTGCATCACATAATTGAATTAGTCTATCATAATCATTGTATTCCAACGCATCAATATAATTCTGTATATATTCCGTTTCCTCTTCTGAACAATCATTTTGTCCATTATATGCACCAATATTTTTATATGGAAAAGAATGTGTTAAACATATTCTTGCACTATCCTCATACCCCAAAGAACTCATAAATAAATATCCCGCATAAATGTGCCGCATATCCATTATGCCTTCTCTCCTACCTATATCATGTAATAATCCCATTACATAGGCAACATCCGAATCTATATCCTTACATTTTTCGGCAATTGTTTTTGCACAAAATCCTGCCGTTTTATTATGTTCAATCCAAGGGCCTGGATTTAATTTCGCGGCTTCCTCAATCAGCCTTTCTGCCTCTTCTACTGATGGTACTTTCATCACAAACCTCCACACTATATAAACTATGAATTTTTTCAATTAAAATATTCAAATATCGTCATTTTTACTATCTTGCAATTTTTGTTCCATAATACGCCTAATTTCCTGAACATTTGTAAAAAACAATTTAATTCCCCAATCATACATAGCAAGTATGTCCTGCAAACTTTTTACAAGGACTTTATTTAATTCTTTATGTACCATAATTGGCTGACCTTGAATTGTATGTATATGGTCCAAATATTTTTCAATTATCGGAAATGCATTTTGAATTAAAAAAGCATTTTCCTTTCCTGCAAATTTTCCAATTACTATTGTATTACATTTCCCATATCTTTGCTTTTTCTTCTCAATAATTTCTTTATACTTTTCAACTTGTGAGCTAATAGGTATCATCCAATATAATTCTGAATTCTTTTTATCTTGCACTGCATAAAAATGCGGACGATAATTCCCATCTTCCTTATTGCTCATTAAATATTTATCTTTTATTAACTCAAAAAAATCATCTTTTATATGATATGAAAACCCCTGTTGTACCTTCAAATTTTCCTCCTTACAAAAATTCCCCACCGACATAAGTCGATGGGGAACATTTACAAACTATACTATTTGTATCCCACCTGTATAGCAAGTGGCAAACATTTACAAACTGAATCACTTATATCCCGCACCATCAGCAAGCGGCAAACATTTACTTCTAACTATATTATATACAGTTTATCTAAAACATTCAACCACTTTTATTAATTTACGCTCTTACACCTTAAACCGATATCCCACACCCCAAATTGTCTCAATATACTGAGGATTTGCTGAATCGTATTCGATTTTTTCACGAATTTTTTTAATATGAACAGTTACAGTTGCGATATCACCAATGGAGTCCATATCCCAAATTTCTCTAAATAATTCATCTTTTGTATAGACGTGATTCGGATTTTCTGCTAAAAAGGCAAGCAAGTCAAATTCCTTAGTTGTAAAAGATTTTTCTTCTTTATCAATCCATACTCGCCTCGCTGTTTTATCGATACGAAGACCTCTAATTTCAATAATATCGTTTTTCTTTTGTGTACTACCTACTAATCTATCATATCTATTTAGATGTGCTTTTACTCTAGCCACCAGTTCACTTGGACTAAATGGCTTTGTAATATAATCATCTGCTCCAAGACCTAAACCTCTGATTTTATCTATATCATCTTTTTTGGCAGAAACCATAATAATCGGAATATTTCTTTCCTCACGAATTTTTTTACATACTTCAAAGCCGTCTATTTCCGGAAGCATTAAATCTAAAATGATTAAAGAAAAATCGTCCTTTAATGCGTGCTCTAAACCATCTTTTCCATTATTTTTAATTTCCACTTCAAAGCCACTTAATTCCAAATAGTCTTTTTCTAGGTCTGCGATAACTTCTTCATCTTCTATAATTAAAATTTTACTCATAATTGTTTCTCCTTTTTACTCTTTATTGTTTACCACGTATTTTCTTAAAACAAAGTGCATACAAGTTCCTTCGCCTTCCTTACTTGTCGCCCAAATGTATCCACCATGGTCTTCTATGATTTTCTTAACGATTGATAAACCGATTCCGCTTCCGCCCTTGGCTGAGTTTCTTGAAGCATCTGTTCTATAAAATCTCTCAAAAACATATGGTAAATCTCTGGCTGAAATACCTCTACCATTGTCCTCAATTTCTACACGGATAGAATCCACTTCATCTAAAATACGAATATCAATTTCTCCATCTTTTCTATCCAAATATTTAATACTATTACCAATAATGTTATTAATAACCTTTTTAAGCTGTTCAGGGTCGGCAATAATCACTGTATCCTGTTCCACCAAATTAGAATAATTGAATATAATCTTTCTGTCTTCTAATTCCAGACCAATTTCCTCTCTACAATCTTCAAAGTATTCCGCCAAATTAATACGCTGGAAATTGTATGGAATCTTATTTGCGTCTAATTTTGTATAAGTAGTCAATTCATTTATCAGCCTATCCATATCATTAGCTTTGTTATAAATTGTTTTTACATATTTATCTACTTTTTCCGGAGTATCCGCCACCCCGTCCATAATTCCCTCTACATAACCCTTAATGGCAGTAATAGGAGTCTTCAAATCATGAGAAATATTACTGATTAGTTCTTTACTCTTTTCTTCCTGACGAAGTCTTTCTTCAGTGGTCTCTTTAAGACGAAGTCGCATATCATCATAATTTTTATAAAGTTCACCAATTTCACCCTTTTCTGGTGTGGAAATTCGATAATCGAAATTACCTTCTGAAATATTCTGCATTGCCTTATTTAGCGTATTGATTGGAGCAATCATATGATTACTAATCCATCTGATTAGCATTAACGCAGTAAATATCATAATGAAAATCAATGCAATTAACATGTCCCAAAGGAAATTTTTATTTATCAAACTATTTACCCTGGATATAATGAAAATACTTCCTTCACTTCCATCGCTAAAAGTAAAATCAAATTGCCGTACAAACTTTTGCATATCGTCGTAATAATATCCGGCTTCTCTATCTTCACTATCCGTTCCATACTCTGGCAAACGCTCAAAAATTATTTTAGCAGCATCTTCATTACCTGCATAATACATCTCGTCATTTTTTCGCACGATTACATAGGAATTTTTATCCGATATCGACTCATTTAATTCTTCAAGATATTCTATATCCTCTAATACATTTGCGTTAGAATGAATGTCTTCATCAATAGTTGTTGCAATTTCTTCCGTTAGCTGACTATAAGATTGCACAGCCCAATTAAGATTAAAACCATTACCAAAAGGTCCATTTTGACTATTTAGCATTGTACCTATTACAAGAAGTGCCATAAAAGTCAAAAATAAAGGTAATATAATAATGGTAAGAAAAATAAGTAGTAATCTCTTTTTAAAGCTCATAATTTTTTCCCTTTCTATTGCTCATTATACCACACACAACAGCCTTCAATTTTTAAATAATAAAAAAATATCTAAAGTTTTTATAAACATATTGACATTGACTGAAAATGTGTTATTATAAAACAGTAATCATTATTGATTTTGAAAGGAGGACTTGGTGAATTATAGTAGACAACGAGAAGAAATTGTGCATTTTCTTAAAACAAGAAAAGACCATCCCACTGCCGAAATAGTTTATGAAAACGTAAGGAAAGTTTACCCCAAAATCAGTCTCGGGACAGTTTACAGAAATTTGACACTGTTATCTGATACGGGAGAAATCTTACGACTTCGATTAGGTGATGGCGTAGACCACTTTGATGCAGATATTTCAGAACATTATCATGTTATCTGCAAAGGTTGTGGTAGTGTAGTAGATTTAGATATGCAGGGAAAAAGAATTCCTATTGACACAAGTATGTTACCTTATGATGGAATTATTACCGGACAAATGATTTATTTTACAGGCATTTGTAGAAATTGTAATCATAAGGATATATAGTAACTTATTAGAAATATTTTGAAATGAAAAGGAGAAAAAAATATGAAATTTGTATGTCAGGTATGCGGATATGTTCACGAAGGAGACTCAGCTCCAGAAAAATGCCCACAGTGTGGCGTTCCAGCTGAAAAATTTACAGCACAGTCAGGTGAAAGAGAATGGGCTGCTGAACACGTTGTAGGTGTGGCTCAAGGTGCAAGTGAAGATATTATGGAAGATTTAAGAGCAAACTTTGCAGGAGAATGCACGGAAGTTGGTATGTATCTTGCAATGGCAAGAGTAGCTCACAGAGAAGGATATCCAGAAATCGGTCTTTACTGGGAAAAAGCTGCTTATGAAGAAGCAGAACATGCAGCGAAATTTGCTGAACTTTTAGGTGAAGTAATTACAGATTCTACAAAGAAAAACCTTGAAATGAGAATTGAAGCTGAAAACGGTGCAACAGCAGGCAAATTCGACCTTGCAAAACGTGCCAAAGCTGCTAACTTGGACGCTATTCATGACACAGTGCATGAAATGGCAAGAGATGAAGCAAGACATGGCAAAGCATTCGAAGGCTTATATAATCGTTACTTTAAATAATTAGCTTAATACCTTTATTTTGTAAAGTCATATAAGTAAAATGCCCTACATTTCGTAGGGCATTCTGCTTTAATAAAAGGGTTTCGTTTCTCTAAAATGTGTTTTGTTTAATAGTTACTATTTACTTAGATAAGTTTCAGCCTCATCTTTGGAAAGTTTGTATTCTTCCATAAGACTTTCCACTATTTGCTCGTTAGAAGCACCAAATTTTCTATAAGCTTTAATGAGAGACTCTATTCCTCCCTCTGTTAGAGCTTTCTGTTTAGCTTCCCCTAATCGTTCTTCTACTTTCTCATTTACTCGTTTCTCCAGTTGCTCTTTTATTCCTTCTTCTACGCCTTCTTTTATCTCATATTCCAAATATTCTTGCAGTGTCATAAAATGTTCCCCCACTTCTCGATTATTTTTTATATTCTCTACAATCTCGTGAAGGGCTTTTATATCAGCATCAACTGCGTTCGTTTCATTAGATTTTGAGAAATATTGCAATAAATTTTTGAGTTCTTCACTGCCTCCTAGTTCTCCACCGATATACAAAAATAGCTTCTTCACACCATCATTATACACTATTTGTGAATCTTCTTCCACACAATTTCTAACTGTATATACCATTCGATTCTTGCCAAATGGGTCTTCGGTGAGAATCCATATAGATATGTATTCTGGTAAATTTTTATAATGTTTGCCTGTACCCAACAATTTTACATCCGTGATAGCCTGATTATAACGACTACGTTTTGGTAACTCACTGGTATCATACTTATTAGGCTCAATATCATAGACTTTAACAATATTATCTGCTTTATATTCTGTAATATATAAGTCCATACGAATTCCGTGTTGTCTTATATCAATACCTAACAGCTGCTTTTCTGGCACAACCGAAATCTCTTTTACCTTTCTGCCAGTAGCTCTTTCAATTATAAGTTTTGCAATTAGTTCTGCGTTTTTGGGATTTTCTGTAGAAGCACTAAATAAAAATGCATCAATTAAATTTATTAGTAAAATCCGTCTTTTATTTCATCACCTATAAACTCTAAATCCATTTCATAAGGCGAAGCAGGAAATGCATCGTAACCGACCTGGTCTCCACCTACTGGCCGATAGAAAGTTACTCCATCTATCTCATACTCAATGGTTTCATATTTACCATAATCCTTTTGCCAAATATAATTTCCCGCGTAAAAATATCCATATGCATATTTTAATAACAATATAAACTTTATAATTCCAATGATAATAATTCCATAGTAAACGATTTTATCAAATCCAATGTGCTGTTTTACAAATCCAAATACTAAGACTATTAAAAGCAAGGTATACGCATAACCATACCGAATAAGTGGTGCACTAAGCTGCCAAAAAACATAGGAAGAAAGAATCGTTAAAACAACTAATAAATAGTCTAAATGCTCCCATTTCTTTCTGATAAATACATAAATTCCTATCATAAGAGCCATTATTATACTAACGAAATCCACCAAAATAATTAATTTTTCCGTACCTGATAAAGTCGTGTAAAACCAGTTTCCAAACCATTCATTGATAGGTAAATCCACTAGTGTAGAATTATATAATGCTCTGCCCCAAGTTTTAATTTCTGCGGCATCTAATGCGGCCACAGCAGCATCTATCTTCCACCTAAAAGAAAACAAATCAAGTTCCGGATAAGGATAAACCAAATATCCGGAAATAATTACATTTCTGACTATCCACGGCAAAATCACAATTATACCCATAGATAAATAAGTAATGATTTCTTTTATACGTTTTTCTTTAATTAACATATAAGCGGGTTTTATTAGTAAAATTAAAATAAGACCTGCGGTTAACTTTAAAGAAATTGCATAAACGCCACCAACACACAAAAGTGCATATGGTACAATACTTTTTTCCTTTTTTTCAATAGCTTCTGCCCATTTTATTACAATATAAAAAATGGTAATCATAATTGCATAGTCAGAAGCCGGAGAAACAATTTCATCGCAAATCAAAGTTAGATAATAAATTGCAGCTATTCGTACATAATCGGATAAAAGGAATTTTTTTCTTTGAAAACTATCCATAATATCCAAAATAGAGATGCTTAAAAAAAGTGCCATAAAGCCATTGACAGTGTGTAAAGACTGACCAAGTAGAAATTTCATACTATATAGTGCTGAAACTGCAAAAATAGAACTATTATATGCCAATCTTACATGAAGATTTCCAAGACCTTTTACAATACCATATTCTTCAATCCATCGAATACTTTGAGCGTGATACAAATCGGAATCATAATGAATATAGCCTCTGGACGTAAAAAATGCCCAGAAGATAATAAGAAACAAAATTACTATTTTCTTTACCCTAGAAGTATTTTGGAAATGATATTTTATGTCCTTAAAAAATTCTTTTTTATAAATAATCAAAATAATAAAGCATACCGCAAGTAATATAAGATTCGCTATAAGTCCGACTTTATAAAATAAACTGAAAACCTGTGCATAAACAGTTGAAATAATTAGACCTATTGCAACTAAAACCTCAAATTTTTTTATATTGTAATGAAGTTTTTTACTTACAAATTTGGAAAATCCATATCCCAAACAAGTTGTAGTAAATAAAATATACAACCAGTTAAATAATACTGAAATCATAATTTTTTCTTCCTAAAACATATCTAATGGTAAACTATTCTCCTGCTTGCCATGTGTCCGATGGTGCACAGTTGAAAGTAATTTTTTCCCCATCTGATGTGGCAACAATCGTACCCTGTTCATCTGTACGGAAAACTTTAATATCTCTTGTACGCAAATTATTCAATACTTCTGCATCTGGTAATCCGTATGGATTATCTTCGCCACAACTTATCACCACATATCGAGGCATAACTGCATCTAAAAATACCTCTGTGGAAGCTGTTTTACTTCCGTGATGACCTGCATGATATACATCTGCTGCCAAGTTTAATCCACTATCAATCATATCTGCTTCGGCTTCTTTTTCTGCATCACCAGTAAACAAAAAGGTATTTTCGCCATGAGTCAAAAGCAAAGATATAGAAACATTATTTGGCTCATCATACTCTTTACTGGGAGATAAAATCTGAAAAGATGCCTCTCCAAGAGAATATACATTTCCAACAGCCGGTGATAAATATTTGATTTGATTTTCTTCTATCAATTTCATCAAATTTAGATACGTTTTGGTGTCCTTATCAAAATCAGACATAAAAATTGTACCTATTTCAAACTTTGTCATAATAACATCAGCACTACCAATATGGTCCGCATCAGGATGTGTAAGAACCAAATAATCCAGTTTTTCAATACCCTGTTTTTCCAGATAATTTTGAATTTTTGTACCTTGTTCATCTAATCCTGCATCGATTAACATACTGTGCCCATCACAAATAATCAGTGTAGAATCCGCTTGTCCTACATCTAGATAATGGATTTCCAATTCCCCCTTTATATCTATTTTCTCAAGTTTTTCTACTGTATATTCATCTTTTGTACTTGAGATTTCCACAGGATTTGCATTTTTCCCGTAAACTTTATCTGGTGATTCAAAATACCCATACAATACAACTGATAATAATACACAGATGATTGTACTTAATAACGTTTTTTTATACCTCATAAATACCCCTAAATTATTTTATTTTTGCCCAATCATTTGTGATAAAAGTAATTTTACCTGTTCCAAATAATTATGACTTTCTGCTAATTTGAATAGTTCCCCAACTACAAAATCAAATAACTCATTTTTCCACAATACATCTTTATATTTTGCAATCATTCTACATCGCGTATCAAAGTATGCCCTTCCATTTGTAGAAACACTTCCAGGTTGCTGATAGACATCAATCAAAGACTCATGAATGTAACCAATGTAATAAAATTCAGAAAACCTTAATGCAAAATCCCAATCTTCCAAACAATGTAAGGATTCATCAAAACCCCCGAGTTCATCAAACAATTCCTTCTTTAAAACCATTGTTGGTGTACCAATAGTATTATTGACAAGTATCGTTAAAAACATATCCCCTTCGACTACGCCAATAACATTAACATCTCCTGGAACAGCATAGGTTCTTCCATCTATCTTGTGCATAAGATAATCACAATACACCATACTATACTGTGGATTTTCCATTAAATAATTCATTTGTTTTTCCAGCTTGTCTTCTCTCCAGCTATCATCACTATCGTGGAAAGCAATATATTCAGAAGTAGCTAATTTTACTCCTGTATTTCTTGCCTTAGATGCACCGCCATTTTCCTGTTTATAGTATATGATTCGGTCATCATTTATAGACTTTACAATTTCTTCCGTATTATCTTTAGAACCATCATCTACAACAATAACCTCTATGTTACTATAAGTCTGATTTAATACAGAACGTACAGACCTTTCAATTACTTTTTCCCTATTATAAGTTGGTATAATTACGCTAACTTTTTCCATAAACAACTTCCTTTTAAAATTTATAAATGTTATATTCATTATATACTATATTTTCTCGATTTTATAGTAAATAAAATTTATTTTTATTATAGAAAAATAGGAAAGGAAAATTTTATGAGTAACTCCAAATTTAATGTATATGATGTTATGCAAACCTATGATATTTTTTGTGAACTGGAAACCTTATCTAAGGATACACTTTCACAGATTCCAGCAAAAGATTTCGAAGCCTTTAATCAAGTTGTTATGCAATACTCGGACTCATATTCCGAGCAACTTTCCCAATTATTTTTAAATATTCCTTTTTCTAATATGGATAATATCTCTTATATGCATCATATGAAGCAATGGATAAACTTATCCAAATCTTTGTGTCTTATGCAAGTAGCAATTTCTGTTTTAGAAGAAAACGAAATGGAATATGAAACCGCAAAACAATGGATAACTTTATTTGAACAATCTAACCTGGAAAATTCTATTAAAGCATTAGGAATCTATGGTATAGCAAACACTCAAAATCAATCAAATCCTATGTTTTGCTATGATAAACAGACGTCTGCTTTTTCCATTTATCCATCTCTTGCTCAAATACTGGGCTACGACTACACATATGATAAAACAAAAATAACCGATACCTATTATGATAGTTGTCCTGTTTGTAAATCTGAAAATAATAAGCCACATTATTGTGTTCCTCAATATGTAGCAGCGGGAAAAAATGCAATGTTTTCTCCCGTTAAACTCTGGAAAAAATGTTCAAATTGTAATACGATTTTTGCCCACAATTTTCCTGTTTCCCAAATGGCAAAAATTAATGGACACTATACAAAAAATCATTCTTATAAAAAAATTGAACCGGTAAATCCTCTACGCATTTATTCCGATATTTTTAATCAATGTAAACAATATACAAATGGCAATAAATATTTAGAGATTGGTGTAGGTCGCGGTGAAATGCTAGCTACTGCCTTAGAGATGGGTTATGATGTTGACGCTGTGGAAATTTGTAAAGAAGACTGTGAAAAAATATCTGCCGTTTTAGATGTTGACATTAAATGGTGTGATTTCTTAGATTACCAAACAGAAAAGAAATATGATGTAATTATAATGGGAGATGTTTTGGAACATATTTCAGACCCTGTATATGCTATTAAAAAAGCCAAATCCCTTCTTAATAAAAATGGTATTTTGTGGATATCTACTCCAAACTACAATAGCGGTTTTACTAGATTAATGGGTTTTTCTGATGCAATGTGGAATCAAAAAAATCATTTTACTTATTTTTCTTACGAAAGTTTATTACCTTTCTTAAGAGCGGAAAATCTGGAAGTGGTTCATTATGATGTTAGTAACCGATACAATGGTTCTATGGAATTATATTGTAAAAATATGGATTAATATCTTGTTAATTCAATTTTATATTTTCTTTATAAATTGTTAATTTCATCTTAATTGAAAAAACGTCTTGCCTTTAGTATATTATAGTCATGGATAAACACTGATTCCCCAATTATCAGTGATCCTAAACAACGTAGTTTGTTTTCTTCCTCATAAGAATATGAAAAAGGTTGGTGCCTCCCCGCATCAGCCTTTTTCATTTTTATTCAAAGCAAACCATCTACGAATATCTTGACTTTTCTCTTTTCTTCTTGTAGTGTTTTCTTGTAAATAATTTTTTTTGGAGGACTTATGGAAAAAATCGCAAGCTTTACTATTGACCATATTAAGTTAGAGCCCGGTATTTATGTATCAAGAAAGGATTTCATTGGAAGCGAAGTAATTACAACTTTTGACCTCCGTATGACTTCCCCTAATGATGAACCTGTTATGAATACAGCAGAAATGCATACTATTGAACATCTGGCAGCTACATTTCTTAGAAATCATAAAGATTATAAAGATAAAACTATTTATTTTGGACCAATGGGCTGTCGAACAGGTTTTTATCTTCTCTTAGCCGGAGATTTGGAATCTAAAGACATTGTTCCACTGATGATTGAAATGTATGAATTTATTCGAGATTTTAGGGGTGAAGTTCCAGGTGCAAGTGCCAAAGATTGTGGCAATTATTTAGATATGAATTTGAATATGGCTAACTACTTGGCAAATCGTTACCTTGAAAATGTACTTTATCATATTGATGAAGCACATTTAATTTATCCACAATAAAACATTAAAATGATTAGGAGAAACCATATGAGTAAAATAGGTATTATCGGTGCAATGGACCTTGAAATCGAAACTTTGAAAAACAAAATGAACATTGAAAATACAATTACCAAAGCCAATATGAACTTTTTTGAAGGAACTTTAAACGGTACAAAAATTGTATTAGTAAAATGTGGTATTGGTAAAGTAAATGCCGGAATCTGTGCACAGATTTTAGCAGATAATTTTGAAGTAACCCATATTATTAACACCGGCGTTGCTGGTTCTTTAGATGCTAAAATAGATATTGGCGATATTGTCATTTCCACGGCAGCAACTTATCACGATATGGATGTAACTATTTTTGGTTATAAGCTTGGTGAAGTTCCACAACTTGGAACGACAGAATTTGTGGCAGATGAAGCTTTGGTTGAATTAGCAAAAAATACTTGCGAAACTGTGAACCCTACAATTCATGTATTCAAAGGTAGAGTTGTAAGTGGAGACCAGTTCATTTGTTCAGAAGATGCAAAAAATGTAATTGTAAATAATTTTAATGCTCTTTGTACGGAGATGGAAGGAGCTGCTATTGCCCATGGTGCTTTTTTAAATAAAATTCCTTTTGTTGTTATCCGTGCTATTTCAGATAAAGCTGATAATTCAGCGGAAATGGATTATCCAACCTTTGAAAGAGAAGCCGCCATTCATTGTGCAAAACTTATTGAGCATATGCTTCCTCAAATTGCTTAATCTTTTTAACAAAATAAAGATTTTTTCGACTGCCAAAAACTCTTATTAGGTGTTTTGGCAGTCTTTTTCTTCTAATTGAACCATATCATATTCGTTTAAGGAACTAACATCTTCTTCCTTGGTACAACCAATCAAATACAACCCCATAATTAGTACTAAAATAATAATTCCCTTTTTCATATTTCCTTTTACTCCTTTTCTTTTAATATTTCCAAAACCTGATATTTTATGATATACTCACCTAGGCAAAGTAATATTTTTATAGGAGAAATTTATGAGTATTTTAAATGTTGAAAATTTATCTCACGGTTTTGGCGATAGAGCCATTTTTCAAGACGTATCTTTTCGCCTTTTAAAAGGTGAGCATATTGGTTTAATTGGTGCTAATGGCGAAGGTAAATCAACTTTTATGAATATTATTACCGGAAAATTAATGCCTGACGAAGGAAAAGTAGAGTGGGCAAAAAATGTACGTGTAGGCTATCTTGACCAGCATACTGTTTTAGAACCAGGTATGACTATTCGCGATGTATTATCTTCCGCTTTTTCCTTTCTTTTTGAAATGGAAACAAGAATGAATGAAATCTGTGACAAAATGGCTGATGCCGACGAAAAACAGATGGAAGAATATATGGAAGAACTTGGAACGATTCAGGATATGCTTACTATGCACGATTTTTATATGATTGATTCCAAAGTAGAGGAAATCGCCCGTGCTTTTGGTCTTTCAGACTTAGGACTAGATAGAGATGTTACGGATTTAAGTGGTGGTCAAAGAACAAAGGTTTTACTTGCTAAATTGTTACTGGAAAAACCAGACATTTTACTTCTTGATGAACCTACCAACTACTTAGACGCAGAGCATATTGAATGGTTAAAACGTTACTTAAATGAATATGAAAATGCCTTTATTTTGATTTCTCACGATATACCATTTTTAAATAGCGTTATTAACCTAATTTATCATATGGATAACCAACAGTTAAATCGTTATGTGGGTGACTATGATAAATTTATGGAAGTATATGAGATGAAAAAATCTCAATTAGAGGCAGCTTACAATAAACAGCAAAAAGAAATTGCTGACCTGAAAGATTTTGTTGCCAGAAATAAAGCCAGAGTTGCAACCCGTAATATGGCAATGAGTAGACAGAAAAAGCTAGACAAAATGGATATGATTGAACTAGCTCAGGAAAAACCAAAGCCGGAATTCAATTTTAAGGAAGCAAGAACTCCTGGAAGATATATTTTCACAACCAAGGATTTAGTAATTGGGTATGATGAACCTTTATCTTCTCCTCTAAATTTGTCAATGGAAAGAGGACAAAAAATTGCTCTAATCGGTTCAAACGGTATTGGTAAAACAACCCTCTTAAAAAGTATTTTGGGTCTTATTAAACCGCTTTCCGGTACAGTGGAACAGGGGGATTATTTGCACATTGGATATTTTGAACAGGAAATGAGCCCTGATATAACAACCACCTGCCTTGAAGAAATTTGGAATGAGTTTCCTGGATATTCTCAATATGAAGTGCGTTCTGCCCTTGCAAAATGCGGCTTAACCACCAAACATATTGAAAGCAAAGTTAAGGTTTTAAGTGGTGGTGAACAGGCAAAAGTAAGACTTTGTAAGCTAATCAACAGGGAAACTAATATTTTACTTCTTGACGAACCAACAAACCATTTAGATGTAGACGCGAAAGAAGAATTGAAACGTGCCTTAAAAGAATATAAAGGAAGTATTTTAATGGTTTGCCATGAACCTGAATTTTACGAAGGTCTTGCAACTGATGTTTGGGATTGTAGAAAATGGACTACAAAACTGTTTTAATCCATTTGTTTTCTTTTGAGGATACGTTATGAAAAAACGAATTTGCTTATTTGCTTTTATTGGAATCGTTTTACTGATAGTATCATTTATAATCATAAAATCGACTCCAGATAATCCATCTTCTCTTAATTCTAAGGAAGATACAACAGAAAAAAGCATATCAACTGAACCTATACCAGAAACTGTAATTGTAGAAAATGATTCTTCTTTAGAAGAAGCTCCTTCCATTCAGATTATTATGGTGGGCGATATGTTAATGCATGAGCGTGTGATGGAATCGGGACTTTTAGAAGATGGAACATACAATTTTGACCATATTTTTGTCAATGTAAAAGACACCATTGAGAATGCCGACTTAGCCATTGTTAATCAGGAAACTATTTTAGGTGGTAGTGAATTAGGTTTAAGTGGTTATCCTGCTTTTAATTCCCCTTATGAATTAGGCGATTCTTTAGTAAATGCAGGATTTGATGTTATTTTACATGCTACTAATCATACCCTTGATAAAGGAAAAACCGGTGTTTTGAATTGTATGAATTTCTGGGATAATAACTATCCAAACATTACTTATTTAGGCATCAATAAGTCCCAAGAAGAATGGAATACTAATATTTTTATTTATGAGCAAGAAGGAATAAAGATTGCCATTTTGAATTACACCTATGGAACTAATGGTATAAATCCTCCTTCTGATATGCCATATATCGTCAATTATTTGGATGAAGAAAAAGTGATTCAGGATTTGGCTTATGCCGAAGAAAATGCAGATTTTACGATTGTATGTCCACACTGGGGAACAGAATATGTTTTAACAGCCACAGATTCTCAGAAAAACTGGGCAAGACTATTTATGGAAAATGGTGCTGACCTGGTAATCGGCACACACCCACACGTAATTGAACCTATCGAAATGTTGACTGACGAAAATGGAAATGAAATGCTTGTTTATTATTCCATTGGTAATTTTGTCAATGGTACAAGTGGAACAGGTTTTGGTACAACCAATCGTATGCTCGGTGGAATTGCAGATGTTACAATTTCTCTTAATGAAAATAAAGAAGTCTATGTTAAAGAATATGATGTTATTCCTGTTGTTTGCCACATAGATGAGAAAACAAATTATACCGTTTATTATTTATCCGATTATACAGAAGATATGGCAAAAGAAAATGACATTGTATCTCAAGATTCAGATTTTTCTCTTGAAGCTTTAAATAATTTAGTAGAAGAAGTTTGGGAATAAAAAAAGCCGCTTTTGTCCCTTTCACCAAAAATGAAAGGACATAGGCGGCTTTTAATTTGTTGTTTTTTCATTTATTGTTTTTTCATTTGTCGTAAAAACAGTAAGATAGCACAAATTGTTATAATAATTGCATATCCAACAACAAAATAAATATGTATCGCTATTTCTTTAAAATTTCCATTTATCATAGCTCTTTCAAGCTCTACTGCATGAACATATGGCAATAAGTTTGCTATTTTTCCAAATACACCACCTACAAGGTCAAGGTCAAACCAAACTCCCGAAAGCCAAGCCGATAAATTCGTAAATAAAGCACCACAAATACCTCCGACTTGCTTCGCATTAAAGACACTTCCACATAAAAGTCCAAGTGCTATCTGGAAAATTGCAAAAGGAATAATCATTAATATAGCATATAAAATATTTATCGTAATAGGTAAGCCAAGAATAATTGCTACAAGATAACAAATGATTGTTTGTGCTATCGCTATTGGAATGATAGGCAACATATACCCAATAATAAAATCAAAAGATTTTAGTGGTGAAGTATATAATCTCTGCAATAATGCACTTTCTCTATCTTTTGCAACTAATGTAGCAGAAAAAAGTGTCATAAATGAAAGTCCAAATACTGTGATACCAGGTGTTAAACTTTCAATTTTAAATAAACTCACTGGAATATTAGATTGTATTGCACTTAATAGCAGAAGTAAAATAATTGGAAAACCTAATCCAAACATTATATTAAGTGGGTCACGCAAAATTTCCTTGGTACATCTTTTGGCAAATGTCATTATTCTCATTTTGCTGCCTCCTTTACTATTGAAATAAAAGCGTTTTCAAATTTATCCGTAGAAGTTTTTTCCATAAGTTCATTGGCTGTTCCAAGTGCTAACAGTTTACCATTTTTCATAATACCTATGCGGTCAGAAAGTGCTTCAGCTTCTTCCATATAGTGTGTTGTAAGTATAATAGTCACTTTTCCTTTCAAAGAACGAACTATGTCCCAAAGCTCACTTCTTGCAAGTACATCAAGTCCCAACGTAGGTTCGTCCAAAAACAATATTGAAGGTTCACTGATAAGGGCCATAGCAATACTGACTCTACGTTGCCAACCTCCAGAAAGCTTGCAAGCTTTCTTGCCAAGTACACTTTCTAAACCAAACTGTTCGGAAAGCTCTTTGATTTTTGCTTGTCTTTTTTCTTTTGAAAAGCAATGAATACCACACATAAGTTCCAAATTTTCTTTAACTGATAAATTAGGAGCAACTGCTGTTTCTTGTGGTGAAACACCAATAATACTTTTTACATTGGCTTCTTTATCTATAATACTGTTGCCATTCAATAATGCATCTCCACTTGTCGGTTTTGTAAGACAAGAAAGCATTTTTATTGTTGTTGTTTTACCTGCACCATTAACACCAAGCAAAGAAAACAATTCTCCTTGTTTGATTTGTAAATTCAAATTATCTACTGCTATGGTATTTTTATATTTTTTTGTCAGGTTAACTGTCTTAATAGCTTCCATACTACGTTCCCTCCATATATCAAATTTGTAATTATAATTATATATTTTTAATTCACAAAAATCTGATTTTTTGTCTCATCGGTAGTTTTTCGTGTCTAAACGGCAATCATTATTCCATATTTAAGTAACGCTCTTATAGAATTTGAATTTTTATAATCCAAACAAGGTAAATCTTACAGCATCCACAAATCCATGACTTATCATAGCACTGGCTATATCTCTTTTTCTCTGTAAAATAGCAAACGGAATTCCAAAAAGTACCCCAAGTAGAATCGTCGCAAACCAACCATAACCATGTGCCAATGAGTGAGGTATAATCATCATAAAATACATAGTAAATATTTCAAACCAATTCATTTTCTTATTATCTGTATAATAAATACAGTAAGCCATAAAAATGGCACGTGCTGCCATTTCTTCATATATTGCCGGATTAAGACACACCAACAATTTCATAAATGAAAAATTAAATGCAATTTCATCACCAGACATAAATCCCAAAAAAGTATTAATCACGGACAAAATAGCACCAGATATCATCCCAATAAGGATACTTACTAAAAGTGAATACTTATTCTTCTTTGAAACCATCAAATATCCACCATAATTATCCATAACTGAAAATACTGCAAGGGAAGAAAGTAACGTCGGAACTCCTGCTATAAGTCCCCATATCACTACTGCCTGTAAAGAAATACCTAAGTATGCAATCATAGAAAGCACCATAAATATAATGGACATAATTATATATTTTTTTGAAGGCATTTTATTTTTTACTAATATTACAATAGACATAACGACGGATATTATAGACAATATCTCTATATTAGTTCTAAATGCTTCCTCCCAAAACACAATTACCCCAAATAATATCCACAAAACGATATAAGGTGCATATTTTTTCTTTTTAGTTTTCATCTTATGTTCCATAAAAAATCTCCTTTGATATTTTTACAAATCATATCAAAGGAGTCTTTTAAATAGCATAAATCAATCTTAAATCCGCATTAAATTTTATTTATAAAGGCAATGTAATCCGAAATCCACATCCTGTTTTTTGTTCACGTAAATATTCTATGTGACCATTATGCAACATAACAACCTCTTTCACGATTGCTAGTCCTAGTCCACTTCCTCCTCTTTGAGAATTCCTTACATCTCCATCCACCCTGAAAAATGGTTCAAAAATTTTATCTGCAAACTTATCTTTAATTCCAATCCCATTATCCCCAATATTTATCTTAACTGACTCAGTTTTATATATACTTATCTTTATCATAGTTCCTTTTTCATTATATTTGATTGAATTATCTACAAGATTATCATAGACACGACTAAATAAATCCTTATCTATTTCTACATAAATTTCATCTTCTGGAATATTTAGTTCATACTTAAACCCTGCATCTTCCAATCTCGGAATATATTCTGAAAATTTGAGTCTTGTGTATTCACAGATATCTATCTTTTTAAGTTCCGGTTTATATCCTGCACTTCCAAGTTTTGAATAGGTAAAAAGTGACTGTAATAAATCATTTGCTCTTACAGAATTGCTATGAATCATTTGTGCATATTCTTTTTGTTTTGCCAAGACTGATTCACCACCATTGCATAACATCTCACTATACCCCTGCACACTTGCCAATGGATTCTTTAAGTCATGAGATATTTCCGATACAAGAAGCATTCTTTTTGCTTCCTCATTTTTTTGTATTTCTTCCTTACTATTTAGTTCCTCTGCCAAATGCATCATAATTTCTTTCAATCGGTTAATTTCAAGTGTTCCACCTACATTCAACTTTGCACTATAATTACCGTCTTCCAGTTCCTCCGCATAAACAGAAATTTCTTCAATAGATTTTGTAATTTTTGCAGATTCTTTTTTTGAATAAAATATCACAAACCCAATAAGTGCTATAAAATACACCGAACAAATAAGGAAAAATACTCCCGTTGTGGTTTTATAATTAGTTGCTTCTGGATTATGATCAAATAGAAAAAAGAACCTTATTGCATAAGGAATCCGTAACACCAACCAATATTCTCCATCCTCATCATATGCAATATCATATTGGTATTTTGAAGGATTTCCAGAACTTAATAAAAACTCTGTCCATTCTTTTTGCGAAAAAGATTTCTTATCACAAACAGGTTTTCCTCCAAGTTCTATCACTTCATACTGATTATTTACAACCATGGCTCCACCACCACACTCAACAACATCATCAATCCAAATATCGCTGTATGTAGTTTGTAATCTATCTTCAGCAGGAATATATTCTGTATTTACTTTATTACTCACCCCTTGCACAATAACCAATAAGAAAAAAGGTAGTAACATAAAACCTAATGTGGCTAAAATAACGTGTATAAACTTACGCCGTAAATAGTTTCGTGTCGTTAAACCGCTAATTTTCCTTCTCATCTCTTTTACCTAAATCTATATCCTATACCTATTAATGTTTCAATATGTTTGTGTTCCTCGTCGTTTATCTTTGCTCGTAAATGTGATATCTGCACCATTATTGTATTATCATCATACATATATTCATCTTTCCATACTTCCTTATATATCTGCTTTTTGGTTAAAACCTTTCCCATATTCTGAGCAAAAAATTCTAGCATTAAGTATTCCTTTGCATTCAAATTGATGATTTTATCATTATTTTTTACAACACCATTTAAAAAATCCATCCACAAATTTCCCGTTACAATTACGGTTTGTTTTTCATTTTCAATATTAAGATGTCGCTTTTGAACTTCTATCCTTGCCAAAAGTTCATTCATTCCCCATGGCTTTACAATATAATCATCCGCACCTAATCTAAGTCCACTTACTTTATCAATTTCATCACCTCTAGCTGTCAATAGAATAACAGGCATATTTGATGTCTCACGTATTTTAGCCAATAATGACAGCCCATCCATAAGAGGCATCATAATATCAATTATCGCCATATCAGGATTTTCATTTTTAAATGCATCATACGCTTCTTTTCCATTAGCTGCTTCTATAACAGAATATCCTGCTTCTGTTAACTGGTCATACAACAACTTTCTTAAATCGTTTTCATCCTCTGCTATAAGAATTTTTATCAACTCTATTCCTCCTATTTCCAGATAGGTGCTAAAAAAAGCGACAGGGTATGAAAACTCTGTCGCCATTTTTCTATGCTTATATAATTTTTTTATTCAAAATTTTCACAGCATAAGTTTTCTTTTATTAGTCTACGAGCTTATCGATTGAGCCCATATGAATTGTATTCTGACGGAAAGCCATTAAACCTAAAATTAAGAATACAATTTTTTCTAAAACATTTACAGCGTCCTGTAAGAAGTATACTATGTAGTTGATAAAGTTAATGTTGAAATCTCCTCCAAAGATACCAAATACATCATCTACCATACCCATTAAATCAGGGATAAAGCCGATTACAGCATAAATAATTGAAAAAATTACAGCAAGGGCAAATGCTTTTACTGCTGATTTTCTTAACCAAGAATCCTGTTCAAATAAAAGAACATATCCTACAAGAACCACTAATGCTGTATATCCGCCAAATAATCCAAGAAAATAAGTAGCGGCAGCTAATACACCAACTGAAACACCAAGTTTTGTCTTCATATTGAATCCTCCAATAATGTAAATTTTTATATCATTTTACATCACTTTTTATTTTTATTCAATATCCAACCTAGAGTTCCTATTTAGAATTAAGCTCGGCTTTCTCTCTTGCAATATACCTTGAAACATTCAAATTTCTAATTTCCATATCATTTGTTTCATATAGAATATAACTTATATAATCTTCTCGTCTCTGGTTATAGTATGAAGTTTCACCTTTTACTTCTTCTTCTTTATAATCAATAATAACTTTAGCTGCATCTAAGCTTAAATTTCTCATAAGGTAATCCTCATCATCGTATAATTCTGTACCTTTGAAAAATTCATACTGCGTTTCTAAACGCATATTATCTACATTTACTTTTGCCACAAAATAATCAACTTTTCCAAAAGATAAAAATAAATATAGGATTATAAATAAGGTTGTAGAATATCGAAATAAAGGAAAATCCTTTTTAAATATTGCTATCATTACTCCTATCATAACTAATAAAATCACAAGTAACGCCCATAAAACAAATACTCTCAAAAAGGTCAAGTACTGATGCTGAATATATAAAATCATTCTTAAGGCACTGGATACTATCATAATAAAAGTACAAGAAGTTATAATACATAAAAATGTCTTTAAAACTTTGCTTTCTCTAAATAAATAGATACCCAAAAGCACTAAAACTAAGTTGATAATACATACAAACAATAATTGAAAAAAACCCTCTCTTGCATATTCAGAATAAATCATTCCATCTGGTAAAGATAACCCTGTACTTCTTCCCAAAAATAAATAAATCACCTGAATACTACAAAAAATAATATAAACTACTGATAAAATTGAACTAATTGTTATGGCTAAAATTGGTTCTCCCTTTTTTTCTTCTTTTTCCATATTATCCATTCTATAATTACTTAGAAAACTAACCAACATATAAGCACATAAAAAGACAACCACAAATAAAATCGATGTGAAAAATCCATCTACGATTAAAGAGGAAAATAAGATTTCAAAATACATACGTTTAAACATATTTTCAAATATCATATCCGAACTAATTAAAAGTGATAAAATTACACATAACAAGGGAATGGAAATAAGGATTCCTACAAAAACATAGAGTGCATTCTTATTTTTATTCTTGTTCTCTATTCCTATTTCTTTTCTCATTTTTCTATAATGAATGAGATGTGAAAATGGTTTATACACATATGCAATGGGGACAAATACTGTAATAAAATAGGCCTTCAAAAAACCCGTAAATTTCCAATTTTTATCCTCATAAAAGCTATGTAATAAAAATAGAACTATTAGGAAAAAGATTGTTATTTTATTAAAGAATATAATAATCCAACTATCTGTCAGACAGGTAGATAAACCAAGTAAGAGGATGCAAGACATATAAAAAATACTATATGGCTTCATTTTTGCCTCTAATTTTTTCATGCACAATATAAAATAAGTCACAGTACCAACTGTAAAAAACGGGAAAGTAATACCGGAACCATTTTTGTAAAGACAAACTACATAAAAAAGTGCATACACTAAAGTTGCCCATAAAAAAAATGGAAAATCTTTAATCATTTTAAATTCTTTTTCATTCATGATGACTCCCTTCTTATTCTGGAGATATAGAATTTTCCTCATCATCATCTACATATTCTAAAATATCTCCAGGCTGACAGTTCAAAGCCTTACAAATTGAATCTAATGTAGATAGGCGAACTGCTTTTGCTTTGTTGTTTTTCAAAATAGACAAGTTCGCCAAGGTAATGTCTACTTCGTTTGCTAATTCGGTTAGACCAATTTTTCTTTTTGCCATAACCACATCTAAGTTAATAATAATTGACATTGCTTCCCTCCTAAATCGTTAAATCATTTTCCAATTTATAAGTTACCGCTTTGTCAAATACGTTTGAAAGTACTTTACTAAACAGCCCTGCAATAATAAAAACTAAAATAATTACACAAATTGCCAAAGTAAAGTGAATGCAGGCTCTCACTAAACATACAAGAGCAATTAGTAAACTGTATGTACCCATTTTTCTAAGACTTACTACATTTTCATTTACAAAACAATCATCTGCTAAAACACTTTGAAACATCTTTCTAAGTTCCCCTATAATCAATACTGCAAGTATTCCGGCAATAAAAAATATTACTAACTGCTGATAATAATATTTTTTATAAAATTCAATGTAATTACCTAAAAAGTGAATACTAATAGGCAATGTAGCTGTCACAAAGATACCCGAAAAATACATAAAATCCAAAATCAATTTTGTAAAACGCGTTAAACTATCTTTCATAATTTCTCTCCTTGTATTTTTTATCAATATAGCACCCAAAAAAACAAAAGTCAATAAATATTTATCGTTTTTCGATAAAATATTATTGACTTTCAATTTGAACACTATATATTGAGTTTTAAAAAATTATAAAATACTATAAGATGAATTTATCAATGACATCTACAATTCCATCTTCATCATTTGATTTGGTTATATAGTCTGCAACTTCTTTTACCGCAGGCTGGGCATTTTCCATAGCCACACCTACTCCGGCATATTCAATCATAGATTTGTCATTAAATCCGTCGCCACAACAGATTGCATTATCCTTTGTCATTCCAAGACTGGTAAGCATTATGTCAAGAGAAGTAGCTTTATCTACATTTTTTGGCATAATTTCTATAAAAAACGGCTCTGAACGATAGATGCTGAGTACGTCTTTATATTTTTCCTGAAGTTCTTCTACCAAAACTGCTGCTTTTTCAGGTGGTGCCATCATCAACATTTTATTTAAGTTATAATCAGATACGTATTCCACGAAATGATTTACTTTTTTACATTCCATACCGTTAATTTTGGATTCGATTTCTATATACTCATCTTTTTCGGTAGCCAAAATAATATCATCACCAAGATAGGTAATCAAACCGCAATTATTATCTATTGCAAATTTATAAAGACTGCTTATTACAACCGAAGGCAAAACCTTCTGGAAAATAATTTCACCGGTTTTGCAATGAATAATTTTACCACCATTAAAGGAAAGCAAATATCCATCATAGTGACTAAGTTCCAATTCCTCGGCATATCTTTTCATACCAGGAGTTGGTCTACCAGATGCAAGCATCACTTTATGACCACGTTTCATAGCATCAATAATTGCTTTTTTTGTATTTCCCGTAATAATTTTCTGAGAATTTGTAAGTGTTCCATCAATATCCAGAACCAATACTTTTTTCATATTAAAATCTAATTTCCTTTCTTAAACTGATTCATATAATAAAGTGCCACAGGTAATGCCAGAATAAACGCAAATACATCAGCGATTGTCTGACTAATTTCAAGTCCTATTAATCCAAACATTTTTGACATTACAATAACTATCGGAATAAAGAAAAATCCTTGTCTTGCTGAAGCAACTATGGTTGCCCAAATTCCTTTTCCGGTAGATTGAAGCATCATATTAGTAAGTACAATAACAGAATTTAAAGGAAATACAATACATTGATATCTTAAAACCTCTGTGCCAATTCTTACAACTTCCATATCATCTCGAAAAAGACTTACAAGTCCCGGAGCAAAAATATAGGCAAGTAAAGACATAAAAATTAAAAAGATGGTTGCATACTTTACACAAAACCAAAAACCTTCTCTTACTCTTTTATACAATTTTGCACCATAATTCATACCACAAACCGGTTGATATCCTTGACCAAAACCAATTAATGCGGAATTGGCAAACATTGTAATTCTGGATACAACTGACATGGCCGCTACTGCCGCATCACCATAATTTCCAGCAATATTATTTAAAGAAATAGATGCAATACTTACTAAACCCTGTCTAAATAAAGATGGAGAACCACCACGCACAATTTCTTTGAAATATCGAAATTGAAACTTGAAATTTTTAATACTAATATGAATATTTTCCCCTTTATTACATGCTACAATTAATAATACAAAACTGGCAATCTGGCTGATTACCGTTGCATAAGCCGCACCTGCAATTCCTAAATCAAATAAAAACATAAGAATTGGGTCCAATGCAATATTAATAATCGCCCCAAGTACAATTCCTACCATTGCATACATTGCACTACCCTGGTAACGAAGCTGATTATTCAGGACAAATGAAGACATAATAAAAGGAGAACCAATCAATATAATTCTCATATACTCTATGGTATATGGAAGTATTGTTCTAGTACTACCTAGCCAAATTGCCAAAGGCTCCATAAAAATAATACCAAATACGGAAACTAAAATTCCGGCGAAAAAGGATATAAAGAAGCTAAAAGAAGCCATTTTTTCTGCATCTTTATAATCTCTTTCTCCCATTTTTCTTGAAATATAGTTACCTGAGCCATGACCAAAAAAGAAACCTAATGCCTGAATTAATGTCATAACCGAAAAAACAACACCAACAGCAGCTGTTGCCTGGTTATTGATTTTTCCAACAAAAAAAGTATCTACCATATTATAAAATGTGGTTACTAACATGCTTATAATAGTAGGTACGGCCAAGGAACAAATCAATTTTGACACTTTTTCCGTAGTCATATAAGTTACTTTTTCTTCTTGACTTAATTTTTGCATTCAACCATTCCTTCCGGTTCTTTATTCCTTGCATATAAAAGTTTTAAAATGATTGGAGTCGAAATTGATGAAATAATAATTAGGAAAATAACAGCTGTAAAATAAACATCTGTCATAAGCCCAACGGCTAAACCTTTTTGTGCAACAATTAAGGCTACTTCACCCCTCGTCATCATTCCCACACCTATTTTTATAGAGTCACCCCAACTAAATCTACAAACTTTCGCCATAAGGGAACAACCTATAATTTTTGTAATTAAAGCAACAAGTACAAATCCTAAAGAAAATAATAAGATTTCTCCAGTTATTCCTGTAATATTTGTTTTTAAACCAATACTTGCAAAGAAAACTGGACCAAATAACATATATGAGTTAATATCCATTTTTTCTGCAATATATTCAGAGTCTTTAATAGAGCATAAAATAATTCCAGCTACATATGCACCTGTAATATCTGCAATTCCAAAATAATGTTCGGCTATATATGCAAAAGCAAAACAATATGCTAATCCAGCAATCGGAATTCTCCTTGTATGAGGATATTTTTTATCTACCCATTTGAATACTTTATAAGAAATAAAACCTACACCAACTGCCAAAATAAAGAACAATATTGTAGATAAAATAACATCTCCCGGGTTAGAATCCGGATTTTTAAATCCAATTACAAAGGTAAGTACGATAATACCAATAACATCATCGATAATTGCAGCACTTAAAATAGTCGTTCCTACTTTTCCTTTTAATTTTCCCATTTCGCGTAAAGACTGCACTGTAATACTAACACTGGTCGCTGTCATTATTGTTCCAATAAACAATGCTTTATAAAAATGTTCTGTTCCAATTCCGTCATAACCATAAAATGCCATATATAAAAGTGTTCCACCGACAAGAGGTACAAATACACCTGCACAAGCAATTAAAAGTGCAATAGGTCCGGTTTTTAATAATTCTTTTAAATCCGTTTCAAGACCTGCTGAAAACATCAATAAAATTACACCGATTTCTGCCATCTGTGTTAAAAAATCAGTTTGCTGCACAATTCCAAGTAAACATGGTCCAATCAGTAAACCTGCAATAATTTCTCCAACTACCTGTGGTGCTTTACACTTTCTTGCAAGTAATCCGAAAAATTTTGCAAAAATAATGATAATTGCTAAATCCTTTAAAACTTCGTATGCCATTTTTTCTTCCTTCTTTACTCATATATTTTAATAAACTTATATATATGTTTACCAAAAATCAATTTTATCATAATCTTAAGAAAATGCAAAAGAAACCTTGAAATTTATCAAGGTTTCTTAAAAATTACTCGTTATCTGTATCAGTTACGTTTTCTATGATATTTTCTGATTCATCATTTAAATCAATTTCTTCACCATCTTCAGTAACTTTTTCTCTAACTTTTGCAATTTTAGCAACTTTTACTTCTTCATCAAGATTTATCATCTTAACTCCTGATGTAATTCTACCGTGTGTCGGAATATCTTCCATACGAAGCTGTATAATAATTCCTTCGTCTGTAATCATCATAATTTCATGTTCATCTGTTACAGCCTTAACACCAATTACGTCACCTGTTTTTTCGGTAATCTTATAACATTTTACACCCTTACCACCACGATTTTGAACGTGGAATTCATCAAGATAAGTACGTTTTCCCATACCATTCTCAGAAACAATTAATAAGGAATCACCTTGATGGTCAAGCTGCATACCAACAATTTCATCATCAAGATTCAAATTCATACCGATTACACCGATTGAGGAACGTCCTGTTTTTCTTACATCAGTTTCTTTAAATCTGATACACATACCCTGTTTTGTTACAAGGAAAATATCTGTATCTTTATCTGTTGTTTTTACTTCTATTAATTCATCATCTTCTCTTAAATTAATAGCTATCAAACCATTTTTACGAACATTACTATATTCCTTTAGAGAAGTTTTCTTTACGATACCATTCTTTGTAACCATAAATAAGTTTCTTTCTTCTTCATAGTCTTTAATTGGAATGATAGCGGAAATTTTTTCTCCAGGACTTAATTGAAGTAAATTGATAATTGCTGTACCTCTTGCTGTTCTTCCTGCTTCCGGTATTTCATAAGCTTTTAATCTGTAAACTCTACCTAAATTTGTAAAGAACATAATATAATTATGGGTAGTTGTCATCAACAAATCTTCAATAAAGTCATCTTCTATGGTCTGCATTCCTTTAATACCTTTGCCGCCACGATTCTGAGCTTTAAAATTATCAACGGTCATACGTTTTATATAACCTAAATTTGTCATAGCAACAACTGTATTTTCATTCGGAATCATATCTTCCATAGAAATATCATATTCATCAAAGCCGATTTTTGTTCTTCTGTCATCACCATATTTTTCTGAAATTTGAGTAATTTCAGTTTTGATAACCCCAAGAAGTAATTTTTCATCGGCCAAAATTGCCTTTAATTCAGCAATTTTCTTTACTAATTCTTCGTGTTCATTTTCCAGTTTTTCTCTTTCCAAACCTGTTAATGCACGAAGTCTCATATCAACGATTGCTTGAGACTGAACTTCGGATAAACCAAAACGTTCCATAAGTCTTTCTTTAGCAATCTGTGTATTCTGGCTACTTCTAATAATGTTGATTACTTCATCAATATTATCAAGTGCTATCAATAAACCTTGTAAAATATGGTCTCTTTCTTCTGCTTTTCTCAAATCATACTTAGTTCTTCTTGTGACTACTTCTTTTTGATGATTCAAGTAATGAGTAAGCATATCAAGAAGATTCATTACTTTTGGCTCATTATTTACCAAAGCAAGCATAATTACACCAAAAGTATCCTGCAACTGAGTATGTTTATAAAGCTGATTTAAAACAATATTTGCATTTACATCTTTACGAAGTTCAATTACTACTCGCATACCTTCACGGCTGGATTCATCACGTAAATCTACAAGACCATCAATTTTCTTATTTTTATGAAGTTCTGCAATTTTTAAAACAAGGTTTGCCTTATTTACCATATATGGTAATTCCGTAACAATAATTCTTGTTCGGCCATTTGGTAAAGTCTCCATATTCGTAACGGCACGAACTCTTACTTTTCCACGACCTGTTCTATAAGCTTCTTCTGCACCTTTTGTGCCAAGCATTACACCACCTGTTGGAAAATCAGGACCTTTAACAATCTGTAAAATTTCATCAATATCTGTTTCTCTATCTTCTTCGACTTGGTTATCAATGATTTTTACTACGGCATTAATTACTTCACGTAAATTATGAGGTGGAATATTAGTTGCCATACCAACTGCAATACCAGAAGTACCATTTACCAAAAGATTTGGATAACGGCTTGGTAATACAACCGGTTCTTTTTCTGTTTCATCAAAGTTTGGAGCAAAATCTACTGTATCTTTGTTAATATCAGCAAGCAATTCCATAGAAATTTTGGATAATCTTGCTTCTGTATAACGCATCGCAGCAGCACCATCTCCATCCACACTTCCGAAGTTACCATGTCCATCTACAAGTGGATACCTTGTGGACCATTCCTGAGCCATATTTACTAAAGCACCATAAATAGAACTATCGCCATGTGGGTGATATTTACCCATAGTATCACCGACGATACGAGCACTTTTTCTATGTGGCTTGTCAGGGCCATTATTTAATTCAATCATAGAATATAAAACTCTACGTTGAACAGGTTTTAAACCATCTCTTACATCAGGTAATGCTCTACTTGCAATAACACTCATAGCATAATCTATGTAAGAATTTTCCATCGTTTTTTTCAAATCGACTTCTTGAATCTTATCAAAAATTTGATCGTCCATTCTATTTCTCCATTAAATATCAAGATTCTTTACATATTTTGCATTTTCTTCAATAAAAATTCTACGTGGTTCAACTTTATCACCCATTAATGTTGTGAAAGTTAAATCTACTTCAGCTTCAGTTTCTTCATTCATAGAAACACGTAATAAAATACGTTTTTCAGGGTCCATAGTTGTATCCCAAAGCTGTTCTGCATCCATTTCACCAAGACCTTTATAACGCTGAATTTTATTAGATTGGTCACGACCAACTTCTTCCAAAATATTGTTCAGTTCTTCGTCACTGTATGCATACCACACTTTTTTATTTTTTTCTAACTTATAAAGTGGTGGCTGTGCTAAATATACATAACCTTGTTTAATTAGTTCAGGCATAAATCTATAAATAAATGTAAGAAGCAATGTTGCAATATGTGCACCATCCACATCGGCATCAGTCATAATGATAATTTTGTGATAACGAAGTTTACTAATATCAAAATCATCATGAATACCTGTACCAAAAGCTGTAATCATAGCTTTTATTTCAGCATTTGCATAAATTTTATCTAATCTTGCCTTTTCAACATTCAAAATTTTACCACGAAGTGGCAAAATAGCCTGAGTTGCTCTGCTTCTGGCTGTTTTGGCAGAACCACCAGCAGAGTCACCTTCTACGATATAAATTTCACAGTTTTTCGGGTCTTTATCAGAACAATCTGCTAATTTTCCCGGCATAGAAGTACTATCTAAAGCGGTTTTTCTTCTTGTCAAATCTCTAGCTTTTCTAGCTGCTTCTCTGGCACGCTGAGCAAGTACAGATTTTTCACAAATAATTTTTGCGACCTGCGGATTTTGTTCAAGGAAATATGTGAGCTGTTCACTTACAATATTATCCACAGCTCCTCTTGCTTCTGAGTTACCAAGTTTTTGTTTTGTCTGACCTTCAAACTGAGGGTCTTCAATTTTAATACTAACAATAGCTGTTAAACCTTCTCTAATATCTTCACCTGATAAGTTTGGTTCACTTTCTTTCAACAGCTTATTAGTTCTAGCATAATCATTAAAAGTTTTTGTTACTGCATTTCTAAAACCAACTAAATGCGTACCACCTTCTGGTGTATTGATATTATTAACAAAAGAATAAACACTTTCGTTATAGGAATCATTATGCTGGAAGGCAACTTCTACATAAACGCCATTCTTTTTTCCTTCAAAATATAAAATATTTGGATATAAAGGTTCTTTACTATTATTTAAGTAAGTAACAAATTCTTTAATACCGCCTTCATAGTGGAAAGTTTTTTCTTTTACTACTTCTTCTCTTGTATCACGTAAAATTATACATAATCCTTTTGTTAAGAAAGCAGTTTCACGAAGTCTTTCTTCTAAAATTTTATAATCATATACTGTTGTTTCTGTAAAAATAGTTGCATCAGGTTTGAAAGTTACTTTTGTACCTGTATGCTCTAAATCACAAGTACCAATTTCTTTTAATGGAAAACAAACATTTCCTCTTTCATAACGTTGATTATACACTTTTCCATTTTGACGAATTTCTACCTCAAGCCAATCAGAAAGAGCATTAACAACAGAAGCACCAACACCATGAAGACCACCGGATACTTTATATCCTCCGCCGCCAAATTTACCACCGGCATGAAGTACTGTAAATACAACTTCTACCGCAGGTTTTCCTGCTTTGTGGTTAATTCCTGTTGGAATACCACGACCATTGTCTACAACTGTAATAGAATTATCCGGATTAATTGTTACTTCTATGGTATTACAATATCCTGCCAATGCTTCATCAACAGAGTTATCTACAATTTCATAAACAAGGTGATGTAAACCTCTTGAAGAAGTACTACCTATATACATACCTGGTCTTTTTCTTACTGCTTCAAGACCCTCTAATATTTGAATTTGATCTGCACCATATTCAACGTTATTAGTATTACTCATCATTACCTCCAACTATTGTGCCATTCGATACTTTAAATACTTTGTTTATTTCAAAACGGTCATTTACAAAATCATCTAAACCTGTGCATGTAATAATCGTTTGTATATTTCCTATACTATCCAATAAATATTTTTGCCTATTACTATCCAGCTCTGACAAAACATCATCAAGTAATAAAACAGGGGTATCTTTTGTGAATTTTTTTACTAATTCAATTTCAGATAATTTTAAAGATAAAGCTGCTGTTCTTTGTTGTCCTTGAGAACCAAATTTTCTAATATCAATTCCATTCACATCAAGACAAATATCATCTCTATGTGGGCCAACTGTAGTCATTTTAAGCTTTATGTCTTTTTCCTGATTTTGTTTTAATTTATTTTCAAAATCTTCAATAAAAACATTTGGTTCATATTTTATTAAAATTTCTTCTTTATCACCGGATAATTTTTTATGTATATCATAAATAATTTCATTTAATTGATTGATAAAAGAAATTCTTCTTTCAATAATTTTACTTCCATAGGAAATAAGCTGCGAATCCCATATATCCAAAGTATCCTTTAAAGAATAGTTTGTATAAATATCTTTTAACAGCTTATTTCTTTGATTTACTATTTTGTTGTAATTATTTAAGTTATATAAATAAAAACTATCTAACTGACACAATTCCATATCAATAAAACGTCTTCTTTCAGAAGGTCCATTTTTAATGATACTTAAATCTTCAGGTGAAAAGAAAACAACATTTAATAAACCAAGTAAACCTGCTGCCTTTTTTAACTTTTGCCCATTTACAGCAATTACTTTTGAACTATTTTTTCTAAGATGCATATCCACTTTGTAGGTATCTCCATCTTTTTCAAGATAAGTTCTAAGATGTGCTTCATTTTCGCCAAATTTAATAATGTCTTGGTCTTTTGAACCTTTGTGAGATTTTGTGATGGAAGATAAATAAATTGCCTCTAAAACGTTTGTCTTTCCCTGAGCATTATCTCCATACAAAATATTTGTACCTCTATCAAATTCCAAATTTAAAGATTCATAATTTCTAAAATTTGAAAGTTCTATTGATTTGATAATCATCTTTTTACCTAACTATTCTTCGATTATTATTTTTTCCCCATCGAATTCCACTACATCACCAGCTACTAATTTTTTGCCACGCTGATAACAAACTTCACCATTTACTTTTACAAATCCATCTTGAATAACAAACTTAGCATCAACACCTGATTCTACTAAATTGACAGCTTTAAGTGCCTGTCCAAGTTTAATATATTCATCTCTTAATTTTATTTTTTCCATAGTTTTCCTTTTTTAATCAAAATATGAATTATTTTTATGATACGGTTGTAAAATTAACCGGTAAAATTAAATAAATATATTTTTCTGCTGCATCTTTAATAAAACAAGGTGCCTTTGGATTTACAAGATAAATTTCAATTTCTTCATCATCAATAACTTTTAAAGCATCAATTAAGAATTTAGGATTAAATCCAATCATTAAATCTTTACCTGATTTCGTAATATCGATATTTTCATTCATACTACCAACTGTAGAATTGATTTTTAATTCCATATTATCGTCAGTGATATTAATAATAATAGGCTTTTTATCGCCTTCTTTTACAAGAAGGGTTGCTCTATCAATACAATCTAAAAATTCTCTTTTATTAATTTTTACTTTTGTTTCATAGTCGCTTGAAAGCATCTGGTCGATTTTGAAATATTCCCCTTCAATGAGTCTTGAAACAACAGTAGTATTATCAAATTCAAACACAACATGTTTTGAAGTAAAGCTCATAGTAACATCTTTATCAGCATCACCACTTAAAATTTTGCTGATTTCATTTAATGTTTTTCCAGGTACAATAACCTTTTTATGTGGATAAGAATTTTTTAAATCAATTTTTCTAATAGAAATTCTATGGCCATCTAATGAAACTACTTTTAACTCATTTTCATTAATTTCAAAAAGTTCACCACTCATAATTTTATTATTATCATTATCAGCGATTGAAAAAATAGTCTGTCTAATAACTTCTTTCAAAGTATACTGAGAAACCATAACAGATTCATTTCTTTCAATCTGTGGTAAATAAGAAAAATCTTCTCCTGATTTACCAATGATATTAAATTTTGCTTTTTCACAAGTAATTGTTGTTTTGTAAGAATTATCAACTTCAACAGTAATATCGCTATCAGGAAGTTTACGAACAATATCTAAGAAAATTTTAGCATCTAAAGCAATGATACCTTTTTCAATGATATTACCTTCAATAACTGTTTCGATACCAAGTTCCATATCATTTGCTGTTAAAGTAATATTTCCTTTAGTTGTATCTATCAATATACATTCAAGTATAGACATTGTTGTTTTACTAGGTACTGCTTTGGATACAGTTTGTACACCTGTTAATAAATTAGATTTAGAACATACAAATTTCATTTGTGTAAAACTCCCTTCGGTTCAAATTGTGAAAAAAATTTATGTCCGCAAAACAAATAAATAAATATATTTTTTAATAATATTTATAATAAGGAATGTTGATTTGTGGATAACCTATATTATTATACTATTTTTAAGGAAAAAAATAAACAATTCCTTGTGAAAAACTTTTTGAAACTTCAGGATAAATTTGAAGTTATAAACAACGGTTCTTTTTTTTTTTTTAAATAGAAAAAATTGTTTAGAAAACTTTCAACAATTTACCCACAACAAAAAGTGAATTATGCACCTCTTTTAAACAAAACTATTTTATTTATAAAGGAATAATCTTATTAAGAAGGTATTATCTTCTTTTTAATAATTGTAATTTTATTGCGAAGTTCTTCATTATTTTTAATATCTTCTTTAATTTTATCAACACCGTGCATAACAGTGGAGTGGTCTCTACCACCAACATTACTTCCTATATTATCTAAAGAAACATCTGTTAATTCTCTACAAAGGTACATATATACCTGTCTTGGCAAGGCAATTTCACTATTTCTTTTTTTGGAAACAATATCTTCAATAGAAACACCAAAATGTTCAGCTACTACATTAATGATTAAAGAAGGAGTTATTTCTTTTGGCTTGTCCGGATAAATCATATCCTTAATGGCTTCTTCTGCTAAAGATAATGTAAGCTCTGCTTTATTAAGCTTAGAAAAAGCAATTACCTTATTAAAAGCACCTTCTAATTCTCTAATATTTGATTTAATATTTGTTGCAATATATTTAATAATTTCGATATCTATATTTTTTGCATAAGTTTCAAGTTCAGCTTTTTTCTGTAAAATGGCCATTCTAGTCTCAAAATCAGGAGACTGGATATCTGCTTTAATACCACATTCAAATCTGGAACGAAATCTTTCTTCTAATGTTTCCATTTCTTTTGGTGGTCTGTCAGAAGATAAAATAATTTGCTTACCTTGTGAATAAAGAGCATTAAAAGTGTGGAAAAATTCCTCCTGTGTACTTTCTTTACCAATAATGAACTGAACATCATCTACCATAAGAACATCAACAGTTCTATATTTATCTCTCAATTTTGACATTTTTGCAGCATTACCAGAACGAATGGATTCAATAACTTCATTGGTAAAATCTTCACTACTTACATATAAAACTTTTGTATCAGGATTTTCTTTTAATATAAAATTACCGATAGCCTGCATTAAGTGTGTTTTACCAAGACCAGGTCCACCATATAAAAAGAGTGGGTTGTATGTAATACCTGGTGATTCAGCAACTGCAAGTGAAGCTGAGTGTGCGAACTTGTTGTTGCTACCAACTACAAAAGTATCAAAGGTGTATTTTGGATTTAATTTTGCATTTTCATAATTAAAATTATAAACAGGGCTTGTTTCTTTAAAGATTTCATTTTTTGTCTTTTCATTTTCTAAAATAAATTCAATTTCATATTCGTGATTCATCATTTCAGAAACAGCTACTTTGAAATCTAATTTAAACTTTTTACTAATATAGTCCAATGAATGAACCTGGTAAGAAGGAATAAGAACTGTGACTACATCATTTTCAACCTTAAAAATTTCAAGAGGTGCAATCCATGTATTGTAAGCAACGTCGGAAAGTTCACGTTCATTCCTAACTGCTTCTTTGATTTCATTCCATCTTTGTTCTATTTCGTGCATAACTTCCTCCAATATATAAATAAATAAACATTATAAATTATAGTAATATAAAAAAAATAATAATTCAAATGAAATTATTATCCACACATAGTTATCCACATAAGTGGAAAACTTTTTTATAAAAGTTAACATATTTTGTAATAAATTTTTTTTATTGTGAATAAGTAAATTTGCTGAAAAAGTCTTGTTTTATCACGAAAATTTAAGTTTTAAACAATAATTCACGATAAAAGTAACAAGTTTTCCACAGGTTTTACACATTTTGTGGAAAGATTTATGTAAAGCATAACAAAAAATTTTCATTGTGGATAACTTTTTTTGGTACAAGATATTGTGGTTTTAAAATTTGAAAAATCACAATATGTAGAATTCGTCAAAATCACGATTTTTTGGGCATTTTTCGGTACATTTTATATAAACGAAAAAAGATTATTTTACTTGACGATAAATAATTCTTCTAATATAATTGTAAAGGTATTTTTCAACACAATGCATTTTTATGTAAATTTGAAAAGGAGGTGCGAGTGTAATGAAAATGACATTTCAACCAAAAAAGAGACAGAGATCAAAAGTTCATGGATTTAGAGCAAGAATGAGTACTCCAGGTGGAAGAAAAGTTTTAGCTTCTAGAAGAGCAAAAGGAAGAAAGCAGTTATCAGCTTAGGCCGCAGAGATGTGGCCTTTTTTTCTCTTTTTTTAAAATATAAGGAGAAATTATGAAGTATTGGGCTAATTCAGAATCATTAAAAAATACTTACCAATTTCAAAATGTATATAATAATGGAAAATCTTATGGTAACAAGTATTTAGTGATGTATGTGTTGAAAAATGACTTATCCATTAATAGAGTTGGAATTAGTGTAAGTAAAAAAGTAGGTAACAGTGTGGTGAGACATAGGCTTACCAGACTTGTCCGAGAAAGTTATAGACTACATGAAAAAATATTTAATAGTGGTTTAGATATTGTAGTTGTTATAAGAAAAGATGCAGCTTTGATGACCTATGCTAAGATAGAAAGTGCATTTTTACATTTAGGAAAACTTCACCACATAATAAATATGTAGGAAGTGGTTTAGAATTTTATGAAGAAAATATTTATTATCATTATAAAATTTTATCAAAAAAATATTTCTCCATTGAAAAGTACAAAATGTCCTTATTATCCATGTTGTTCGCAATATGGGTTAGAAGCCATTCAAAAATATGGTGCAATAAAAGGTGGTGCTTTGGCTATTTGGAGAATTTTAAGATGTAACCCTTTTTCAAAGGGAGGATATGACCCGGTTCCTTAACCGTATAGGAGGACTTAAATGTTATTAACTCAAAACTCTACATTTATTATAGGGCCTGTTGCTAAATTATTAGGCTTTATTATGAATGCAATTTTCGAATTTTTAAACCTTATTAAAATTCCTAATATTGGTTTAGCAATTATTCTTTTTACGATTGTTATTTATTTATTATTAATGCCATTAACAATCAGACAGCAGAAATTCTCAAAACTTTCTGCAAAAATGGCTCCTGAACTTCAAGCTATCCAGAATAAATATAAGGATAAAAAGAACGATCAGGCAGCTATGCTTGCTATGAATGAAGAACAAAAAGCTGTATATTCAAAATATGGTGTTTCAGCATCAGGTACTTGTTTACAGTTACTGATTCAGATGCCAATTTTATTTGCTTTATATCGTGTTATTTATGCAATTCCAGCTTATGTTGGTAGAGTAAAAGATGTATTTACACATAATGATTTCATTACAAATTTAATGAATCAAGATGGTAGTCAGGAATTTATCTCTACATTTAAAAATGCAGCAATGTATACAAAACAGTTTGGAAATGAAAAATTTACAACTGAAAATACATTTATTGATATTTTAAATAAAGCAAGTACAGCTGAGTGGCAGAGTATTGCAACAGAGTATCCATCTTTAGCTGAAGATGTCTCTTATATAACTGATAATCTGGATACTTATAATAATTTCTTAGGTTTAAATATTGCTAACTCACCATCATTTACTATTGGTCAGGCTTTTGATAATGGTCAGTGGTTATTATTGATTGGTGCAATTTTAGTACCTGTATTAGCAGCATTAACTCAATTGATTAATGTTAAGCTTATGCCAAATTCAGCAAATAATGATGCAAAAAATCAGAATGAACAACAGGCAGCTATGATGGGTTCTATGAAAATGATGAACTATATGATGCCTATTACTTCAGCAATTTTCTGTTTTACATTACCAGCTGGTATGGGTATTTACTGGATTGCCGGTTCTGTAGTTCGTACAATTCAGCAGATTGTTATCAATAAACACATTGATAAAATGGATTTTGATAAAATCGTAGAAAAAAATAAAGAAAAGTACGAAAAACAGCGTGAAAAAATGGCTGAAAAAGGCGGTTACGATTTGAATTCAATGAATAAATACGCCAATATGAGAACAAAGAATATTACAAGTGATAAAGAAGTAGATTATAGTAATAATTCTAATGTAAGTGATTCAAACAGCCTTGCTGCAAAAGCAAATTTAGTAAAACAGTTTAATGAAAAAAATAACAAATAGGGTTTTTTTATTCATATGGAGGAAAGATAATGGAATTTATTGAAGTATCTGCAAAAACAGTAGATGATGCTATTACAGAAGCTTGTCGTAAACTTACTGTTTCAAGTGACAGATTAGAATATGTTGTTGTAGAACATGGTTCATCAGGATTTTTAGGTTTTAATGCAAAACCAGCTATTATTAAAGCAAAAGTAAAATCTTCTATTGATGATATTGCAAAAGATTTTTTAAATGAATTATTTGAAAAAATGAACTACAATGTTGTAATTAATATTGATTACAATGAAGAAGAAGGAACAATGAAAATTGAATTAAGTGGCGATGAAATGGGTGCTTTAATTGGTAAAAGAGGTCAGACACTTGATTCTATCCAATGTCTTGTAAAATTAGTAGTTAACAAAAACACAGATAAATTTATTCGTGTAACTGTTGATACTGAAAATTATAGACAGAGAAGAAAAGAAACTTTGGAAGGACTTGCTAAGAATATTGCATTTAAGGTAAAGAGAACCAAGAGACCGGTTTCATTGGAGCCAATGAATCCATTTGAGAGAAGAGTTATTCATTCAGCACTTCAGAATGACAGATATGT
>JBGVKZ010000033.1:0-23260 GCA_045124055.1 Lachnospiraceae bacterium
ATGAGCAATGTTTCCTTTGTTGGTAATGGTTTGTGGTGAATTCATTATACTTCAAAAAGGGAGGTCATTGCTCTTTTTATTTGCAAACTCCCGAAAATAAAGGTTTTTAAATAAAAAATAGGTAGTAAATTTGACACTACCGCTTTTAAAAAGGAGGATAAAAAATGAAAAATAAATTACTGAGAATACTTTTAGTAGGAGTATTGATTCTTTCTACTTTGTTTGTGGGTTGTGGAAAGGATAAAAATGCCAAAAAGAATGATACCACACAAGATGAAGGACCGTGGTATCAAACTAAATACTATGAGTTGCAATTAGAAGAAAACGAATATATGAACTGCGTACAGTTATATGGTGAGGACTTATATTTTTGCAAGGGAAATTGGATTGAAGCAACAGAAGAAATGACCTATTCTTTTGAGAAAGTTAATTTGAACGATTTCTCCGTTACGGACATTCCATTTTCTGCCACAGAAGATTTTTATGTTATGGATATGTATGTGACAGCAGATGGTATTTACATAGCAGCTCAGTTAATTGAATGGAATTCTGATTTTACAAAAATGTTACAGGCACAATATCAAATTTGGCACTGCGACTTAGAGGGCAATGCTTTGGAAAGTATCGACTTGACAGAGGATATGATGGCAAGAACAACAGAAGAAATTGGAACTTACATGTCTGATATCACATTAGACAAAGACGGAAATATCTATGTTGCAGATAATCAAAGCTATATTGCCGTTTATGATAAGGAAGGCAACCTTCTTTCCAATATTGATGTAGAAGGCTGGGGAAGTGGCTTAGTTACAACGGCTGATGGTAGCGTTTATTACAACTATATGGACGAAGTAAACTGGGAAGAAAATCTTGTAAAAGTAGATGTGGAAAATGGAAAATTAGGGGATTCCTTAGGAAAATTGCCCGAAAACAATTACAATACAAACCTTTACATTAACGAGGATAATCAGGTTTATGTGACCAATGATAGCAATGGCTTACAGTTATATGATTTAGTGAGTCAGGAAACTACGGATATTCTCAACTGGTTGGATTATGACATTAATGGAGACAATGTTTATATTGTAACAGAATTGGAAGATGGAAGAATTTTAGCATATTGTGAAAGCTATGATGAAGAGAAAACCACTTATGAAATTATAACGTTAACTGAAACAGATGAACCATTAGAGGCAAAAACAGTGCTGACTTATGCAACCTTTGGTACAGATTCTCAGATTACTGATGCGATTATTCGTTTTAACAAAAACAGTGAGGATTATCGTATTGAAGTGGTAGATTACTATGATAGCGAAGATTATGAAGCTGGATTAGATGCTTTTAATGAAGCATTATTAAATGGTGAATATGCAGACCTTATTAATGTCTCATGGGACAATTATAATACCTATGCGAGTAAAGGACTTTATGTCGATTTGAATACTTTAATAGATGAGGATAGTGATATTAACAGAGAAGACTATTTTGAAAATGTTTTAAATGCTTTTGAAATAGATGGAAAATTATACGCTATGCCAACTTCTTTTAGTCTGTCTACTTTGGCAGGAAAAAGCTCTATTTGGGGTGATACACAAACATTGACGACACAAAAGATTTCAGAGGTAGTTAAAAAAGCTGGTGATGATGCAGAACTGATTAACTATGGCACAAAATCGGATTGGCTGAATCTCTCCTTGCAGGGTAGTATGAATCGATATATTAACTGGGAGACGGGAGAGTGTTCATTTGACTCAGAGGAATTTATTGCTGTTTTGGAATTAGCAAATCTTCTTCCAGCGGAAAGTAACTGGGAAGAAGGAGATGTTAGTGCTCCAAAGAAAATTCAGGCAGGCAAATTATTATTAAATGGTGAATATTTCAACAGTATTACCGATTATCAGGTAACAAAGGCTGTTTTTGGTGAAGATGTTGCTTTCTTAGGCTATCCAGATGCCACAGGAAGTGGAACTTTAATTAATGGTGCAGACAATCTCATTGCAATTTCTGAAGATAGTGAATACAAAGATGCTGCATGGGAATTTATAAAATATATGATTTCTGAAGAATATCAGTGTAATTATATTAATTGGTATAACCCAATTCATAAAGCAGCCTTTGCAGAAAATATGGAACAGGCGGCTGAGATTACTACGTATAAAAACGATGATGGAGAAGAAATAGAAGCTCCGCATATGACATATGGTTGGGAGGATTTTGAAACATCTGTATACCATGCAACAGAAGAAGATATTGCTGAATATACAGCTTTGGTAGAAGGTGCGGATACTTTAGCAAGTCAGGAAGAAGGAATTTTTAGTATTATTTCAGAAGAAGTAGAGCCATTCTTTGCAGGACAGAAATCTGCAGAAGAAGTAGCTGGTATTATTCAGAGTAGAGTGAATATCTATGTAAATGAATCCAGATAAGATGATTTTTAGAATATTTATTTATAAGTGATAGTAGATTTTGTCAAAAAATGTGATATAATTCTTTTATGCGGCAAGCATGCAAAAGACAATTATGTAGGTCAAATTAAGGGAGGACAAAAGGAATGGGTTTAATTCAAGCGTTTAAAAATGCGTTGGGTGGACAGGTAGGAGACCAGTGGCGTGAATATTTCTACTGCGATTCTATTCCAAATAATGTTTTACTTACAAAAGGTAAGAAACGCACAAGCAATACAAGACAGTCAAGTAACACAAAAGGTGAAGATAATATTATTTCTAATGGTTCTATCATTGCAGTAAATGAAGGTCAGTGTATGATTATTGTTGACAATGGTAAAATCGTAGAATTTTGTGCAGAAGCTGGCGAATTCGTATATGATACATCAACAGAACCATCTTTATTATATGGTAATTTGGGTGAAAACATCAGTAAGAGTTTTGCAACTTTTGGTAGACGTTTTACCTTTGGTGGAGATACAGCCAGAATCCAGCATGTTTATTATTTCAATACAAAAGAAATTATGAACAATCCATTTGGCACAGCACAGCCAATTCCATTCAGAGTTGTAGATAAAAACATTGGATTGGATATGGACGTTGCACTTCGTTGTCACGGTAAATATTCATTTAAAATTATTGACCCAATTTTATTCTACACACATGTAGCTGGTAACGTAAAAGATACATATACGGTTGATTTAGTTGCAGAACAGATGAAATTAGAATTAGTAGATGCTATGACACCAGCCCTTGGTAAAATTTCAGAACAGGGTATTCGTTATAGCCAGATTTCGAACTATCCAAATGATGTAAAAGCAGCTTTAAATGATGTGCTTTCACCAGAATGGACAGCAAAGAGAGGTCTTACGATTGTATCTATCGCATTAAGTCCTATGACTTTGTCAGAAGAAGATGCGGCAGTTATCAAGCAGTATCAGCAGATGGCTATGCTTCGTGACCCGAATATGGCAGCAGCATCACTTGTTCAGAGCCAGTCAAGAGCTATGGAAGCAGCAGCAGCTAATAAATCTACAGGTCCTATGATGGCATTTGCAGGTATGAATATGGCACAACAGGCAGGTGGAATGAACGCTGGCCAGTTATTTGCTATGGGTCAGCAAAATCAGATGAATCAGCAGGCTATGAACCAGCAGCCAATGAATCAGGCAGCTCCACAGAGTGCTCCACAGCCTCAGCAGGCTTCACAGGGAGTAGCAGCAGGCTGGACTTGTAGTTGTGGTATGACAGGTAACACAGGTAAATTCTGTAAAGAATGTGGTACCAAGAGAGTTGAGCCAGAAGTTGGCTGGACTTGTTCTTGCGGTGCAGTAAATACAGGTAAGTTCTGTGTAGAATGTGGTACAAAGAAGCCGGCAGATGCACCACTTTATAAATGTGATAAATGTGGCTGGGAACCAGAAGATCCAAAGAATCCACCTAAATTCTGTCCAGAATGTGGCGATCCTTTTGATGATGGCGATATTCAGTCATAAGCTAGACAGAATGCATAATTAGTGAATTTACGGGAGGGTGTCCCAAAACTATAAGCGAAGGCTTGGTAGACGGGACACTCTCTTTTTCAGAAAAAAGTAAGGGAAAATTATGGAACTTAAATACATTTTAATTATAATTATTTTAGTACTTATTTTAGTGATTTTCGGAATTATCTATTCTACGGTAAAGAAAATAAAAAGAAAGGTTCGCCAGTTTTCCAGAGATTTGTTCGGAACAAGTGACATCAGACAGGGCATTAAAAAGGTAGAAAATGAATACGCTGCAACTCCAAAGAGTATTTCTGCTATGACAAGTCTTTGCTTACCACAGATTACAAAGGATTTTCCTCAATTTAACTATGAGGAAATGAAGGGAAGAGCTCAGAATGTGCTTTTGTCCTATTTGATGGGTGTTTCACAGAGAAGTACAGCATATTTGAAAGATGGAAATAGTGAACTGAAAAATCAGTTAGAAAATCATATTAACATGTTAGAAACATCCAATAGACAGGAATATTTTGATGATGCCAAAATTCATCGTACAGAGCTTGCAGGTTATTACAAAGGCAACGGAAGATGTACCATTGTTTTCCAATCCTCCATTCAATATTTGCACTATATAATGGATATGAATGGGAATGTGATAAAAGGAAGCAATTCTGTTATAGAACAGAGCCGATATAATGTGGAATTAATATATATTCAGGATAGAAGTATTGTAGAAAATGATTTAGATGGTGCGGAAAGTCTGAATTGCCCAAATTGTGGCGGCCCGATTCAGCATATGGGCTCAAAAAAATGTATATATTGCGGAACTCCGATTGTGGAGTACAATATCCGCGTGTGGTCATTTAGTGCCATAAAAGAATTGTAGACAAGAGGAAACTTATGAGTATTTATGATACATTAAACGAAGAGCAGAAAAAAGCGGTTTTTCAAACGGAAGGACCTGTGCTGATTTTAGCAGGAGCAGGCTCAGGTAAGACCCGTACCCTAACCCATAGAATTGCATATATGATTGATGAAAATGGTGTGAATCCGTGGAATATTTTAGCCATTACATTTACCAATAAAGCCGCAGGAGAAATGCGAGAAAGAGTTGATAAAATTGTTGGATTTGGTGCAGAAAGCATTTGGGTATCCACCTTTCACTCCACTTGTGTGCGTATTTTAAGGCGATATGCAGACAAAATTGGTTTTGATAATCATTTTGTAATTTATGATACAGACGACCAGAAGGCAGTAATTAAGGATATATGTAAACGATTACAAATTGACACCAAAAATATCAAAGAACGTGCCTTAATGGGAGCTATCTCCGCTGCGAAAGATGAACTGATTTCACCAGAAGAATATGTGCTTAAAAATATGGGCGATTTTTCTAAAAAAGTATATGGTGATGTTTATAACGAATATCAAAAAGCACTTAAAAAAAATAATGCGATGGATTTTGATGATTTGTTGGCAAAAACAGTAGAACTCTTTAAACTTTGTCCGGAGATTTTAGAATATTATCAGGATAGATTTTTATACATTATGGTGGACGAGTATCAGGATACCAACACTGCCCAGTTTGAGCTGATTCGATTATTAGCCAAGAAAAACAGAAATCTGTGTGTAGTAGGTGATGATGACCAGTCAATTTACAAATTCCGTGGAGCAAATATCCGCAATATTTTGGATTTTGAACAGGTTTATCCGGATGCTACCGTAATCAAGTTGGAAAAAAACTACCGTTCCAGCCAGAATATTCTGGATGCAGCCAATAGTGTGATTCGTAATAACACAAAACGTAAGTCAAAACAATTATGGACAGATCAGGAAAGTGGAAACCTATTGCATTTTCGTCAATTTGACACAGCTTATGAAGAAGCAGAATATATCGTTTCTGATATTCGTTCTAAAGTCAGAGAAGGTAGAGAATACAAAGATTGTGCGGTGTTATATAGAACCAATGCACAATCTCGTATGATAGAAGAAAAATTAGTAATTGCCGGAATGCCCTATAATGTGGTGGGAGGCATTAACTTCTATGCCAGAAAGGAAATCAAGGATTTGCTGGCATATTTAAAAACCATTGATAATGGAAAAGATGATATGGCTTGCAAACGTATTATTAATGTACCAAAACGTGGTATTGGTGCAACAACGATTGCCAGGGTACAAGAATATGCCGATAGCAGAAACATCAGTTTTTATGAAGGGTTGAAAGAAGCCAATCAGATTATGACCATTGGAAAAAGCTATGTAAAATTAGAACCTTTTGTGACGATGATACAGGCTTTCAGAAGTAAAATGGAAATTTATACTTTGGAGGAATTACTCCGAGATATTATTGAAACCACAGGCTATGTAAAAGAAATTGAGGAATCTGATGCTGACACAGAAGAAATTAGAGACCGAATTTCTAATATCAACGAATTAATTAGTAAAGTAGTAGCCTATGAAGAAAAAGTAGAAGAAGAAACCGGAATGAAGGCGACATTAAGTGGTTTTTTAGAGGAAGTTGCATTGGTTGCCGACATCGATAAAGTGGAAGAAAGTGATGATAAAGTACTTCTTATGACCTTGCATAGTGCCAAAGGTCTTGAATTTCCAGTTGTTTATATGGCTGGTGTGGAGGATGGCGTTTTCCCAAGTTATCGAACCATTACTTCCGATGACCCTGATGAAATGGAAGAAGAAAGACGTCTTGCCTATGTAGGAATTACAAGAGCCAAAGAGGACTTGCACATTTTATGTGCAAAACAGCGTATGATAAATGGTGAGACCCAGTATAATCCTGTGAGCCGCTTTGTGAAAGAAATTCCAGCTAATTTGTTGGATACAAGACTTCCAGTTTATAAAAAATACGATTTAAATGATTACGATGATGATTCCTATGAGAGAAACACTTTTAAGGCAAAACCTTACGGAATGTCAGGAGGCAGTAGCTATTCTTCTATGCAAAGTGGTCGTAGTGCTTACAACATAGGAAACACAAGTGGTGGACGTAGTGCTTATGGAAGTATGGGAAATAGTGCGGCTACTACAAGTTATGGCGGAAGTGCTTCGGGAAGCTATTTTGCTAAACCAAAGGCAGTAGCAAAACCAAAGAGTGCACCGGATACTGCGAAACCTTATATTGCCAAAGCAACTGGCTTATCAGGACTTACCAAGGGAGTTTTGGCAGCCGGAGAAAAACCTGCTTATGATATCGGAGATAGAGTAAAGCATATAAAATATGGCGAAGGCACTGTAAAGGCGATGACAAAAGGTGCCAGAGACTATGAAGTTACCATAGAATTTGACGGAGCAGGACAAAAGATTATGTACGCGGCATTTGCAAAACTTCAAAAGCTATAACTACTTTCAAGAAATTGAAAAAAAGGATAGTAAAAACTAAAATTTAGTGGTATGATAAACCTATAAGTAACCATTTTTAAGAAAGCAGAAGGTGATAAGTATGAGTAATAAAATCGAAGAATTAAAAGATATGATAGAATCCATCGGTAAAAAGGAAGAAAAGAAAGGTCACCCAGTACTTTGGGTATTGGCTATTATCGGTGCAGTAGCAGCCGTTGCAGGAATTGCATATGCAGTATATCGTTACTTCACACCAGATGTATATGAAGAATATGAAGAATTAGATGACGAAGATTTCGATGATGATTTCTTTGAAGACGAAGAATCAACAGAAGAATAAGTACCAGGGATTTAGCGGGGTGTACCTAAGCGTACACCCCGTTTTTAGAGTATAGGAAAATACGCATATTTATACCATTTTGATATATCAGAAAGAGGAAATGTATGAAAAAAGGACAAGTATATGAAGGAATCGTATCCCATATTGATTTTCCAAACAAGGCAATCGTTTGCGTTAAAGAAGAAGGAAAAGAAGATTCTAAATGTGTAGTCAAGAATGCCTTGCCGGGACAAAAAATACGATTTGTAGTCAATAAGCTTCGAAAAGGAAAAGCAGAAGGAAGACTATTAGAGGTGGTAGAAAAGTCCCCAATGGAAAAAAAGGAAGGGGTTTGCAAACATTTTGGAATCTGTGGCGGCTGTACTTATATCTCACTGCCTTATGAAGAACAACTTGCTATTAAGGAAAAGCAGGTAAAAGATTTGTTGGACTCTGTATTAAAGAAACAAGAATCCCCATATGTCTTTGAAAGTATTAAGCCAAGTCCAAGAGAATACGGCTATCGAAATAAAATGGAATTTTCTTTTGGTGATGAAGTGAAAGACGGACCATTGTCCCTTGGTATGCATAAAAGAGGTAGTTTTTACGATGTGGTAAAAGTAGATAATTGTCAAATAGTGGACGAAGATTACCGCAAAATATTAACAACTACTCTGGATTATTTTGATGGGTTGAAAGCCAGTTTTTATCATAGACTTCGTCACGAAGGGTATTTAAGACATCTATTAGTAAGAAAAGCCTCTAAAACAGGAGAAATTTTAATTGCCCTTGTGACAACAACGCAGGAAACTTATGATTTAAGTGACTTTGTAAAGGCACTTCTTTCGTTGGAGTTAGAGGGCAAGATTGTAGGAATTTTGCACACGAAAAATGATTCCCTGGCAGATGTGGTGCAAAGTGATGAGACAGTAACACTTTATGGACAGGACTACTTTTATGAAGAATTGTTGGGGCTGAAATTCAAGATTTCAGAGTTTTCTTTTTTCCAGACCAATAGTTTTGGAGCAGAAGTATTATATCAGACTGCCAGAGATTATATTGGAGATTTATCAGGTGGTGAAAAGCCAGATAAAGTTGTCTATGACTTATATAGTGGAACCGGTACGATTGCACAGTTAATGGCTCCAGTATCCAAAAAAGTAATTGGAGTAGAAATTGTAGAAGAAGCAGTTATGGCGGCCAGAGAAAATGCAAAGCTAAATGGACTCACAAACTGTGAATTTATTGCAGGAGACGTGCTGAAAGTATTAGATGAGATTTTGGAAAAACCAGATTACATTATTTTAGACCCCCCACGAGACGGCATTCACCCAAAGGCAATTCACAAAATCATTGATTATGGTGTAGATAGAATGATTTATATTTCCTGCAAGATAACCAGTCTGGTAAGGGACTTGGAAATCCTGTTGGAAAAAGGCTATGTAGTGGAAAAAGCCACCTGTATAGACCAATTTCCTTGGACAGCCAATGTAGAAACCCTTGTAACCTTAAAAAAACGTTAAAAGTACTATACAAAAACGTTAAAAAGTACTATACAAATAGTTTGAAAGAAGATAAAATAGTGCTATGGTACTGAATTACGGTTTATGAGGAAGGTTCCTAAAAGAACAGGGGGTGTTCTTATGGATAGAATAAAGAATATAAATAAAAATAGGAAGACAGGCAGTGCGTTAGTGCTGTCCTGTCTTTTCGTATTTTTTGCACTGATTATTTGGATAAAGAATCCAATGACGGTAGAGGCCAGTGAAAAAACGATTAAAGTTGGCTACATAGAGCAGGGTAATTTTATTGAGAATAACTATGGAACTTACAGTGGCTATGGCGTGGAATACTTGGATAAAATTGCTGAGTATACCGGCTTTCAGTATGAATACGTGTTGGATACTTGGGAGAATTGTCTTGCTAAGGTAGAAAGTGGCGAAATTGATTTAATCTGTATGGCACAGTATACAGAAGATAGAGCGGAAAAGTTTCTCTACTCAAAGATACCACTTGGATATGATTTTACAATTTTATATGCCAAAGAAGATAGTGAGATTTATTTTGAAGACTATGACGCAATGAATGGATTAAAAGTTGGTATGTTAGAAGGTAGCTACCATTCCGACGCTTTTATGGATATTGCGAAAGAACAAAATTTAGAATATGAAGCGGTTTATTTTGAAACAGAAGACGAAATAATGGAGGCTTTAAGAAATGGCGAAATAGGACTGGCAGCAGTGGGAAGTCTCTATGGAAATTCCAATGTAAAGGCAGTAGGTAGATATGGGGCAAGTCCATTCTATTGCATTACGGGCATGCAGAACGCAGAATTAATGGAAGAAATTAATGCGGCGTTAGAACAGATTAAAATTGAATGTCCGGACTTGGAAACAGAACTTTCTTCTAAATATTATAGTGATGGTAGAATTTCCAGTACACCATTATTTACAAAAGAAGAAAATGAATATATTGAAAATGCCGAGCCTGTTACCGTAAAACTGATGCTGGGTGCAAAACCTTTAAGTTATATGGAAGACGGAGAGCCCGCAGGTATTTTTGTAGAGTATTTAAAATTACTTTCTAAAAAGAGTGGAATTGAATTTGAAATAGAATTAGAAACTACAGCGATGACGATGGAGCAACAGACTACTCAGATTATCCAAGAAGATTATATTATGTTGCGTGCAAAACGGGCGTTATTAAATAGCGAAGCCAATGGTCAGTTAATTAGTACAAACACTCTGTTTAGTACACAGTTATCCTATGTAAAACGTCGCGATGAGATGGAAGATAGTGAAAAAGAAGATATGGTATTTGCGATTACAGGCGAAATGGGATATCTGGTAGAGCTCTTAAAAGAAACAAATCCAAATTATGAGATAAAATATTACGACAATGCAGCAGAGTGTCTGGAAGCTGTCTATGACCATGAGGTAGATGTGGCTATCCAGGATTCCTATATGATAACTTATCTTTTACAAAAACCAAAGTATGCAGATAAGTTAGTTGAGTGCCCAGGCAAAGATTTTTATAATGGCATGTGCCTGATTGCTTCAGAAGATGATGCTCAGTTAATTAGTATTTTAAATAAAACCATTCATCATATCACATCGGAGGAACAGGAAAGCATTGTGACGATGGAGCTTTTGATGAATCCATATGAACAAGGTATCGGGGATATCTTGTATCAGTATTGGTTAACACTTGTGTTGATAGCTATATTAGGTCTTGCAGGATTATTAGTTTATACATCGTTAATGAAAAGAATGACAACATTGCAGATTCAGAAAAAAGAGTCTGAAATGTTGAAAGAAAAAGTCCAGTATGACCCTGTTTCTAAGGCATATAATCGGGCATATTTCTACGAAAAGGCAAAAGAAATGATAGAAAATGCCACAGAAGAAATGTGCATTATGATGCTGGACATTGTGAATTTTAAAGTTGTCAATGATTTATATGGGATGGCAAATGGAGACAGGTTGTTAAGCGAAATTGCCAGAGAACTGGAAAAACTGGGACAGGGCAAGGAGTTTATTGTTGCAAGATTCAGTGGCGACCATTTCTATATGTGTATGACAAAGAAAGATTTTGAAACCATTACATTTCCGAAAAAGTTCAAGACTTATTTAGGGAATATGGATGTCAATGTTAACTATGGTGTCTTTATGGTAGAAGACCAAAAAGATTTGCCAATCAACATTATGTGTGATAGAGCAAGTCTTGCTTCTCACAATGAAGGCAATAAACGTATGGATTACATTAAATTTTACAGTGATGATGAACGTACGAAGATTTTAAAAGAGCAGGAAATCGAAAACGAAATGGAAAAGGCACTGGACGAAAGACAGTTTTGTGTTTATGTTCAGCCCAAATATGATTTGAACCGTGAAAAAATTGTAGGTGGTGAGGCACTGGTTCGTTGGAAACACCCACAAAAAGGTATGATACCGCCGGGCGAATTTATCGGCGTATTTGAGAAAAACGGATTTATTATAAAACTTGACTATTTTGTGTGGGAAGAAACTTGTAAACTTCTTTCTAAATTGAAAAAAGAAGGTTATGGAGGATATCCAATTTCGATTAATGTCTCCAGAGCACATTTTTATGGAAATGGTTTACGGGAAAAGCTAGATGAACTGATAGCAAAGTATGACATTGCTCCAGATGAATTGGAATTGGAAATTACTGAAACGATTTGTGCGGAAGACCCGGAAATTATCTATTCTAAAGTCCGTCAGTTACAGGCAGCAGGTTTTAAAGTGGCTATGGACGATTTTGGTTCCGGATATTCTTCTTTGAATATGTTAAAAGAGATGCCTCTTGATATTATCAAAATGGACTTAAAGTTTTTAGATGGTGGAGATAATGAAGAAAAGAGTCATTATATTTTACAGACTTTAATCAGTCTTGCACAGAATATGCAACTTCTAGTAGTAGTGGAAGGTGTAGAGACAAAAGTTCAAGTAGAGTTTCTACGAGGAATTGGAAGCTATTATGCACAGGGCTATTACTTCTCAAAACCGGTAGAAAGTGCTACTTATGAGAGTATGATAAAAGCAAATAAGTAATAATAAAAAATCACATTATTTGAAAATAATAATGTGATTTTTTGATAAGGGGAAAAACTTGTATGAATTAAGAAATAAATAGCAGGTAAAAGAAGAAATGGTGATGATTTTACTTTAGAAATTGTAAGAATTGCTATATAATGATACATAGAAACAAATTTACAATAAGAGGACAATAAAATGTACGACTATTTAGTGGTAGGTGCAGGGCTTTATGGTGCTGTATTTGCCAGAGAGGCAAAGAAAAGAGGAAAATCCATATTAGTCATTGATAAAAGGCACCATATTGCTGGAAATGTATATACCGAAAAAAAAGAGGGAATACATATTCATAAATATGGTGCTCATATTTTTCACACCAATAATAAAGAAGTGTGGGATTATGTCAATCAATTTGCCCAGTTTAATCATTATATAAATTCTCCCGTGGCAAATTATAAAGGTGAGTTATATCCCTTACCTTTTAATATGTACACTTTTCAAAAAATGTGGGGAGTGACGTTGCCAGAAGAAGCAAAGGAAATCCTTGATAAGCAAAGAGAAGGGGCGGGCGTCAAAGAGCCCTGTAATCTTGAAGAACAAGCAATTTTTCTAGTGGGAAAAGACATTTACGAAAAGCTGATTCAAGGGTACACGGAAAAGCAATGGGGCAGAGCCTGTAAGGATTTACCTGCTTTTATCATAAAACGTATACCTGTAAGATTTACTTATGATAACAACTATTTCGATGCACGTTATCAAGGTATTCCAGTGGGTGGATACACTCAGATGGTAGAAAAGATGTTAGAGGGCATTGAGGTAAAACTCGGTGTAGATTATCTTGCTAACAAAGAAATATGGGATAAACAGGCGAAAAAGGTGGTATACACTGGGCAGATAGATGCTTATTTTCATTATTGTTTTGGGACACTGGAGTACCGGGAAGTATCCTTTGAAACAGAGGTTTTGGATATCCCCGATTTTCAGAGAAATGCGGTAGTTAACTATACCGATAGAGATACATTGTGGACTCGCATTATTGAACACAAGTGGTTTCAGTTTGGAAAAGATGATAAAGGTAATGACTTGGATAAAACCGTTATCAGTCGAGAATACAGCACTAACTGGCAAAAAGGTAATGAGCCTTATTACCCAATAAATGACGAAAAAAATAATACTTTATATGAAAAATATAAAGCTCTTTCGCAAAAAGAAGACAAGGTTATTTTCGGTGGAAGACTTGGCGAGTATCAGTATTATGATATGGATAAGGTGATTGAAAGGGCATTAAAAAAGGTGGAGGAAGAAGAAATAATCGAAAATCAAAGGAGAACTTCCGGACTATAACATTGTACTTAAGTAAAAGTGGTGTCAAAAATACCCCTGTCAAACTGAGGTGACCTCAAACTGACAGGGGTGTTTCCATTTATGTCGTCTTCTTTGTCGTAAATGCTCGAATTACCAATAAGACAATCGCTAAGATTACCATAGACACCAATAGCACAACCCAAGCACGTTGCACAAATCCCGCGAGAATGTATCCAACGAAAGAAACCACTGCAACAGTAATAGCATAAGGTAACTGTGTAGATACGTGAGCAATGTGATTACATTGAGCACCGGTACTTGCCATAATGGTGGTATCAGAAATTGGTGAGCAATGGTCCCCACAAACAGCACCTGCAAGACAGGCAGAAATGGAGATAATCAAAAGTTTCTCATCTAAACCAACGCCTACAACGATAGGTAATAAGATACCAAAAGTACCCCAGGAAGTTCCTGTTGCAAAAGCAAGAAATACAGCAACGAAGAACACGATAGCAGGTAAGAATAAAGTAAGACTCTCTGCACCACTTTTAAAAAGACTACTTACAAATACATCTGCACCAAGGAGTCCTGTCAAACCGCTTAAAGTCCAAGCAAAAGTTAAAATCAAAATAGCAGGAACCATAGCTTTGAATCCCTCTGGAATTGCAGCCATACATTCTTCAAAATTCAATACTTTACGGCAAATAAAGTAAACCATAATGATTAGTAGGGCAAATACAGAACCAAGGGAAAGTCCAAGAGAAGAATCACAGTCTGCAAATGCATCAATAAAGTTTGTTCCACTAAAGAAACCACCTGTATAAATCATACCAACAATACAACTTATAATTAAAATCACTACTGGAATGACAAGGTCACAAACCTTACCTTTGGATTCTGAAACTTCGGTTTCTTCATATGGTCTGTCAGGAGTTGTAAACAAATTGCCCTTCAAAGCATTGTCTTCGTGTGTTTTCATTGGGCCAAAATCCAAACCAATGACAGAAATAAATAGAATCATAAAAATAGTCAGTAAAGAATAGAGGTTATAAGGAATTGCTTGAAGAAACAAGGTGAATCCGTCGTAACCTTCTACGACACCGGTAACTGCTGCTGCCCAAGAAGAAATAGGAGCAATCATACAAATAGGTGCAGCCGTAGCATCAATGATATAAGCCAGTTTTGCACGGGAAATCTTATGCTTATCCGTAATCGGCTTCATAACACTACCAACGGTTAAACAGTTAAAATAGTCATCTACAAAAATCAAACAGCCTAAGGCAAAAGTAGAAAGCAAAGCACCTTTTCTATTTTTAATTCGGTTAACGGCCCATCTTCCATAAGCCGCACTACCGCCTGCTTTGTTCATAAGAATAACAATCGTACCAAGAACCACCAAGAAGATTAAAATACCCACATTCCCAGAACTAGATAAAGAAGCAATGATACCCTCCGTAAACATAGTTGTATAAGCAACTTCTAAATTAAAATTGGAATAGAACAGAGCACCAGCAATAATACCGATAAATAAAGAACTGTAAACTTCTTTTGTAATCAATGCCAGAACAATGGCAACCACTGGTGGAATTAAAGACCAATAGGTTGCGTACATTTTACTTGGACTTTCGGCGTTGACAGCCACTTCCGGCATAGAGCGAAAGCACCCATAAGCTACCAGAGAAATAGCGATTGCACTGATTAGAGCAATTAAGATTTTTTTGTTACTTTTCATTTGTTTTTCCTTTCCCATAAGTACATTAGGTGACATAAAAAAAGGATACGCTAAAGCGTACCTTCTATGCCAACATTACAATAATTCTCTATACTTAAAAGAGTATTATGATAGGACATAAAAGTCAAGAAAAATGTCGATTATCTTTCAAAGAGGGCATCTTTGTGATAAAATAGTACAGTTATAAAAAATAGGCGGGAGAAAAGATTTTGAATATACTCACACTGGAAAATATATCGAAAGTTTTTACAGAAAGAAAAGTGTTTGACGAAACTTCTTTTTATATGGAAGAAGGGGAAAAAGTAGGTGTCATTGGGATTAATGGCACGGGGAAATCTACCTTGTTAAAAGTGATTGCAGGCTTCGAGGAAGTAGATGAAGGTAAAGTGATAAGAGCCACAGGCAAAGTAATCCGCTATTTATCCCAAATACCTGAATTTGAACCGGAAAAAACTGTTATCGAAAGCGTTTTATACGACAATCGAGACCAGACGGAACTTTGGAATAAAGAAAGTGATGCCAAGACTATGCTTACCACTCTTGGAATCACCAATTTTACACAAAAAATGGGAGAATTATCAGGCGGACAGAGAAAAAGAATTGCCCTTGTGGGTGCTTTGTTAGCACCAGCGGACATTTTGTTACTGGATGAACCAACAAACCACTTGGATCAGGAAATGGCAGACTGGCTGGAAGATTATTTAAAACGCTCAAAAAAATCACTGATTATGGTAACCCACGATAGATATTTCTTAGATAGCGTTTGCAATCGTATTGTAGAACTGGATAAAGGAAAAATTTACTCCTATGAAGAAAATTATTCCGGCTATCTGCAAAGAAAAGCAGAACGTGAAGAAATAGAGCGTGCCAGTGAAAGAAAACGCCAGTCTATTTTACGGACGGAATTGGCTTGGGTAATGCGAGGGGCTAGAGCTCGTTCGACGAAGCAAAAAAGCAGGTTACAAAGGTATGAGGAATTAAAAAATCAAAAAGCACCGGTAGTGGATGGAAATGTTTCTATGGATAGCATTGAAACCAGACTTGGAAAAACTACCGTGGAGCTTCATAATTTAAGCAAATCCTATGGCGAAAAAGTGCTGATGAAAGATTTTTCCTATACCTTTTTAAAGAACGATAGAATTGGTTTTGTGGGAAAAAATGGTGCAGGAAAAACCACATTACTTAAGATGATTATGCAGGAAGAAAAAGCCGATAGCGGTGAAATTATTATTGGTCAGACTGTACAGATTGGCTATTTTGCTCAGGAAATCGAAAAAGAAATGGATAAAAACCAAAGAGTCATTGACTATATTAAAGAAGTAGCAGAATATGTGAAAACTTCTGACGGACAAATTAGTGCGACAATGCTTTTAGAGCAATTTTTATTCAATTCCACGATGCAATATAGTCCTATTGGAAAATTATCGGGAGGCGAACGCAGAAGGCTCTACCTTTGTCGTGTGTTGATGAGTGCACCAAATGTGCTCATATTAGACGAACCAACCAATGATTTGGATATTGCCACTTTGACGATTTTGGAAGATTATCTGGATAGATTTCATGGAATTGTTATTACGGTTTCTCACGATAGATATTTTTTAGACCGTGTGGTAAGACGCATTTTTTCTTTTGAGGAAAATGGTATTTTGAAGCAATACGAAGGCGGTTATACCGAATATATGCTAAAAAGGGAAATCGATTCTGGATTAGACATAGCGGATGCCGGAAGGAAGAACGATAGCGAAGAAACTACCAAAGAGAAATATAATCCTTCTAAAATGCGAGAGAAAAAACTGAAATTTACTTATATGGAAGAAAAAGAATATGCGACCATAGAAAATGATATTGCAGCTTTGGAGGACAAGATTGCTGACCTTGAAAAACAGATTGAAAAAAATTCCAGAGATTTTGTGAAGTTAAATGAATTGACGAAGGAAAAAGACAGCCTTACAGAAAAATTGAGTGAAAAAATGGATAGGTGGCTTTATCTGGAAGATTTAGCAGAGAGGATAAAAAATGAGAAGTAAGGATATTTTAATTGAAGAAGCAGTATTTTGTATTTTTGATATAAATTTACCGTTTGTCAATGCAACACAAGTGAATTTGGGAACAGAAGATGCGGAAGGAAAATATGTCTATTCCCTTTTGACAAAATACTTTTATGAGGTAACCAGCCGTAAAGCCAGAATTAGACCAAACGACTATATGACAGAAGTGATGGAACGAGGTGAGTCACCCTTTGCCGCTGTCGTTGAATATGTAGCTAATGAAATACATGCAATCTTAAAGTCTAACCCGGACGTGCAGGCGGGAAATGGTATTTTCATTAAGGCAAATATGGATGAGCAGGAATATATTGTATTTTTCAAATTGAACTATCAGACTAAATTTATATGTAGTATTGATGAAGCAGGACTTGTGGAATGGAAGCGAAATAATAAAATTTTGCCTTCCGCCAGTCAAAAGGTTACAGAATATTTCTATTTAAACTTGTCAAATGGTTATATAAGGGTGTCAGATTGTGAAAACTTTGTAGATGGCCATAGCTGTAATTATTTAGCAGACCATGTGTTGAAACTATCCGTTGGAAAATCGGAAAAAGAAATGGTAGAAACCTTTGAAAATGTGGTGCAGGAAACAGTTAAGGAAACTTATCAGGAAGTACCACAGAAATTGATGGAATACAGACAGACGGTGGCAGAAATCGTACAGGAAAAAGGAAATATTGATGTAGAAGAGTTCAGCCAGGTTTTCTTTGCGGACAACGAAAAGGCTAAGGAACAGTGTTTAGAGAAGGCAAGGGAAGAAGAACTGACAGAAAGACCTATTACGATTAGTAAAAAAATGGAACGTCAACTTAATAAAAAGCAAAAAATTGTGACAGAAAGCGGAATTGAAATTATCGTACCAATCGAATATTTACAAAATAATGATGTATTTGAATATGTTCAGGACGATAGTGGAAAAATATCCATAATTATCAGGGATGTAGGCTCTATTTTGAAGTAGAAATAGGACTAATGACACGGTATTTTTGCTTGGAAAAATGTGGTACTATAATCTTGGATAAATGACAAGTCAAGGAAGATACTCGGGGGTACTATGGCTAACGATAAATTAACAAACTTGCTATTTTATGATGACTTCAAGGAAGAAGTTGCAAAATTGATTGCAGACCATAGCAAAAAATTTATGCTGATGTCTGGTAATATCAGTAATTTTAAGTATATTAATAATATTTATGGATATGAGAAGGGCGACAGACTACTGAAGGCCTTAGCAGATTTCTTTATTCTTGACCATGAAGATTGTCTTTTAGGGTGTAGAATGCATTCTGACAGATTTTTAGGTCTTGTGGAGATTCATACTGCAACTGAGGAGAAGATTACAACAGAGTTGCAGAAATTGACAGACAAGTTTAAAGAGATGATTGCACCGGAATTTCCGCTTGTTAATATCCATTTGAATTGTGGTGCTTATATGATTGAAGATGGCGATTTTAGTGTGTCTGAGATTGTAGATAAGGCAGAAACAGCCCGTAAGAGTGCCAAAGATAATTACTTGACTTCCTTGGTTTTCTATGATGAGAAAATCGAAGAAAAAGCCAGAATGGAACGAGAAATCATTCCAATGTTTGAACGTGCCCTGAAAGATAATCGAATTTTAGTATATTTACAGCCAAAAGTAGCCATTGAATCTGGACAGGTTATAGGTGCAGAAGCTTTGGTGCGTATGTTAGATGATAATGGTAAGATTGTACCGCCAATGTCTTTTATTCCGATTTTGGAACGCACCGGAATGATTATTGAATTAGATTTCTGTGTATTAGACCAAGTTTGCGAATTGATTAAAAAATGGTTGAAAGAGGACATTGAACCTATTAGAATCAGTGTGAATTTGTCTCGTTTTGATTTCCTGGAAGATGGTTCTTGGGAACAGATGCTTGAAAAGATAGAGAGATTCAATATTCCAAGAGAATATTTGGAATTTGAAGTAACGGAGACAATTTTCTATGATGACGTAGAGTTTATTATCAATAAATTACGTCAGTTAAGAGCCAAAGGACATAAGGTAAGTATGGATGACTTTGGTTCAGGATATAGTTCATTAAATACGGTTGGTCTTATGCCCATTGATATTATTAAATTTGACAGAGGATTTGTGCAAAACAGTATCAATACTCAAAAAGGTCTGGAAATTATGTCTGGTCTTGTAGATATTTTTAATAAAATCAATTTGGAAGTTATCTGCGAAGGTGTAGAAACTGCAGAAGAAGAAAAGACTATTCAGCAATGTGGTTGTGATTACGTGCAAGGCTATTATCACGACAGACCATTGCCAATCGCAGAATTTGAAGCAAAATATATGAAAAAGTAAATGAAAAAAGATAGGATATGAAAAAGGGAACTTGACAGTCTAAGCCAAAAACGTTAAAATTGCTTTTGTACGTTGTACGCAGAAGTGGCGGAATGGCAGACGCGCATGGTTCAGGTCCATGTGGTAGCAATACTGTGTGGGTTCAAGTCCCATCTTCTGCATTACGAAAATTAGAACGCTAGAACTGATATGGTTTTAGCGTTTTTTTATTTCTTAATATTTTATGAAATTTTATCCAATTTTATCCAATTTGCATTTTGACGTTGTGTTTCTTGTTTTTTTAGGGTATACTATATCTGTTACAAAGAATGTTTTTCAATGAGGAGATATTTTATGAAAAAAAAGATTGCACTATTGTTACTTACAGTAATGACCATATCTTTGGTAGGTTGTGGAGAAAAGAACAACACGAATAGCAATAATGCTGCAAATAATGGTCAGAATGTGGAAAATACGGCAGGAGATAATACTGCTGACAATACAGTTGGAGATAATCATCAGACAGAAGAAGGTGCTTTAGGCATCTTACAGACTATATGGTCAAGCTACGAGGAGGAAAACAAATTTTCGGCAGGTGGCGGAGATTCTCATAATATGGTAATGGACGAGCCGGGGGCATTTGATGTAACGAATTCGGAAGAATTAGATGCAACTTTAGGATTTCCGGTAGATTATATGGATAGAATTGATGAAGCAGCATCTCTTATGCATATGATGAATGCCAATACTTTTACTTGTGGTGCTTTCCACGTAACTGATTCAGATAACGTGTCTCAGGTAGCAGATGCATTAAAAGATAATATTATGAATAGACAATGGATATGCGGATTTCCGGAAACTATGATTATTGTAGTTGTAGATGACAACTATGTATTATCAGCCTTTGGTAATGGGGAATTAATTGAAACCTTTAAAAACAAAACAACAACAGCTTTTGAAAATGTAAATGTTCTTTACGAAGAAAGTTTGTAACAAAGACAAGTCCTATTCTATCAAATGAGTAGGACTTTTTATGTAGTCTGGAAAAGCATTGTTAGAAAAGTAAAGGAGAAATTGGGATATGTTGTTTTCCAGCATAACATTTTTGTATTATTTTTTACCGATTGTACTTATTTTATATTTTATAGCACCGAAAAAAATAAAAAATCTAGTGCTATTTTTAGCAAGTTTGATTTTTTATGCTTGGGGTGAGCCGAAGTATGTGGTTTTAATGTTGCTTTCCGTGGGAATCGGCTATTTGGCTGGAATTTTAATGGAAAAATTCCCGAAAAGGCCAGTTATGATAGTGGCAGTTATCCTATGCCTTGGCTTTTTAGTCTATTTTAAGTATGCTAATTTTTTCTTTACTAATTTGAATTATCTTCTTAAGACGCAGATACCATTATTAAAGGTAGTTATGCCGATAGGGATTAGTTTTTATACATTCCAGATTATCAGTTACATTTTGGACGTTTATTATGACAAAGTGAAAGTGCAGAAAAATATTTTGTATCTGGCTACTTATATTACAATGTTTCCACAGTTGGTGGCAGGTCCTATTGTTCGTTATGAAACGATAAATCAGCAGTTAAGTAATAGAAATCATCAAATAGAAAATATCACAGAGGGTATCAAACGTTTTGTGATAGGGCTTACAAAAAAGGTGCTGCTGGCAAATGAGTTTGGTGAATTATGTCAGATTTTCAGAGATTCCACTGAAAAATCCGTGTTGTTTTATTGGTTATATGCTTTAGCTGCAATGCTACAAATCTATTTTGATTTTAGCGGATATAGTGATATGGCAATCGGTCTTGGAAAAATATTTGGTTTTTCTTTCCCGGAAAACTTTACCTATCCTTATATGAGCAGAAGTATTACTGAGTTTTGGAGAAGATGGCATATTTCACTTGGAACATGGTTCCGAGATTATGTGTATATTCCACTTGGTGGCAATAGGAAAGGGAAAAAAAGACAGATATTTCATATTTTGGTGGTATGGTTCTGTACGGGATTTTGGCACGGAGCTGAGTGGAACTTTATCCTTTGGGGATTTTATTTTGCCCTGATTTTAGTTGTGGAAAAGCTTTGGTTAATGGAGAAACTAAAGAAACATCCTATTTTTAGTCATATATATACACTATTTTTTATTTTGATTAGCTTTGTGATTTTTAATGCTGATAGTTTGACAGAGATTGGGGAATATCTGCAAAATATGTTTTTCCTCGGAAAGAGTCCAATCGTATCCAAGGAAGCCTTTTATTATTTAAGAAGTTTTAGTGGAATGATTATTATTGGAATATTTGGTGCAACTAATTTGCCTAAGAAGCTATATGAAAAATTAAAGGGTAGTCATATGGTAGAGAAAAGTTTGGTTGTATTAGAACCTGTGTTAATTTTCGGGGCATTATTGCTTTCTACAGCTTATTTGATAGAGGGTTCTTTTAATCCATTTTTGTATTTTCGATTTTAAAGGAGGCTTGCTATGATAAAAAATAGAAATCGCATTTTTCTAGGAATAGTGGTAGGCCTCTTTTTTCTTCTCTGTGCAATGGTTTGGTTCAAACCGGACACAGAGTATTCAAGGGTTGAGAGGCGAAAATTGAATAAGGTGCCTGAAATTTCGATGGAAAGAATTTTGTCCGGAAAATTTATGACCGAGTTTGAGACATATAGTTTAGACCAATTTCCTTTTCGTCAAGCCTTCAGAAGTCTTAGGGCACAGACTTCTTTGAAACGAGATAACCAGGGACTTTATGTGGTAGATGGTAGTATTGTGTCTATGGAATATCCTTTGAACGAGGAGTCTTTAGTTTATGCCAGTAAGAAATTCCGAAATGTTTATGAAATGTATTTAAAGGATAGTGGTAGTAATGTGTATTTATCTATTGTTCCAGATAAAAATTATTTTTTTGCCAAGGATAACGGATATTTGTCGCTAGACTACGAAGAAATGGTTTCTACCTTAGTAGAAGATAATTCTTATATGACGTATATTGATATTTTTCCTTTGTTATCAGAGGAGGACTATTACAAAACTGATACTCATTGGAAACAGGAGAATTTGACTGAGGTGGCAGATAGGTTACTTTTTTCTATGGGAAATGGGGGAGAATATACTTACGAGGTTGTCAAGGCACCTGGAGACTTTTATGGTGTGTATTATGGGCAAGCGGCACTTCCTTTGGAGCCGGACGAAATCTCATATTTGACCAATAGAACCATAGAAAGTTACAAGGTATACGATTATGAAAATAATCAGGAAATTCCCGTATACGACTTAACTCAAATGGAACAAGATGACCCTTATGAACTTTTTTTAGGGGGACCGATTTCTCTTGTGACGATTGAGAACCAAATGGCAACTAATGAGGAGGAATTGATTATTTTCCGGGATTCCTTTGGCAGCAGTATTGCTCCTTTACTTGCCGAGGGTTACAAAAAGGTGACTCTTATAGATATTCGTTATATTCAGCCGGGAGTCCTGAAAAATTATGTGGACTTTAAGGAAAAAGACGTGCTATTTTTGTATAGCACAATGGTTTTAAATAACAGCGAAACTATAAAATAGGAAATGTAACAAGGGTAAAAAACAACGTGACACCCCTTAGAAAAAAGTGTATAATACACAGCGTAAAAGGTGTAATCAAGGGGGATAAAGGAAATGGACAAAATATAGGTGAATTACAAGGCAGTCATTTATGAAGCGAAGG